>NZ_VSMC01000021.1 GCF_008728965.1 Heminiphilus faecis
AGGCAGAACTTGACAGAATACAAGCAAAAATCAACAGAAGACCGCGAGAAAAATTAGGTTTCTCAGCGCCTCGTATTGAGTTCTTCAAACTATTGACTTAATTTTGCACTTGCTTGTTGACTCTACACCATCTAAATGCAAGAAAAGTTTTTTTGCCGTTAAACGGATTTTACGTATATTCGCACATATATTAATACAATTTTAACGAATCTTTCAGCGTGAGAGAGTTTAAGCCGTTTTCAATCAATCTACAAGGCAGACTTATAATATATGACCGGCCGGTCATAGCAGGCATAGTCAACGTCACTCCCGACTCATTTTACAGCGGTTCGCGGGTTATAGAACGTGAGGCTGTATGCCGGCGTGTCGCGGAAATGATAAACGACGGAGCCGAATGGATAGATGTCGGGGCTTACTCTTCACGTCCTTCGGCCGACGATGTATCGCCTTCAGAAGAGCTCGACAGGCTTGCCGAAGGCATTGAAGCCATAAGAAAAACGGCTCCAGACATCATAGTGAGTGTCGATACATTTCGGGCAGAAGTAGCCCGATATGCCGTCACCCAACTCGGAGCCGACATTATCAACGACATATCGGGAGGTGATCTTGACCCGGAGATGGCCGCTACGGTGGCACGGCTCAACGTGCCATACATACTCATGCACATGCGGGGCACTCCATCGACCATGAGCACACTTACCGAGTACAACGATGTCACCGCCGACGTGCTTGCCGAAATCGCAGAAAAAATAAACCGCTTCGCCCTGCTCGGCGTCAATGACATAATCATCGATCCGGGATTTGGGTTTGCCAAAACGGTAGAGCAGAACTACCGTTTGCTTCACGACCTCGAACTGTTTCAAGTATTCGAGCGTCCTGTCTTAGCAGGCATGTCGCGTAAGTCGATGATCTACAAGCCCCTCGGAACAGGACCGGACAATGCGCTGTACGGCACCGTGGCCGCCAATACGATAGCTCTCATAAAAGGAGCGTCGATACTTCGTGTACATGACGTGAAAGCAGCTGCCGACACGATAAAGACAGTATCATTAACCCTAACAAACTCAGGTCTATGACTCCATTCGGCATAAAAGACGCCCTTGACGTAATCATAGTGGCCCTGCTGCTCTTCTACCTGTACCGCATAATGAAAGAATCGGGCACTATCAATATATTTTTCGGTGTGCTCGCGTTTATCATAGTATGGGTTGTGGCATCGGAGATATTCGAGATGAGGCTTATAGGCACCATACTCGACAAAGTCATGTCGATAGGCCTTATAATACTTGTCATACTGTTTCAGGATCAGATAAAACGGTTTCTCGTGGAGCTCGGCAACCACAAGAGATGGCACTTCCTGCGCAATATCCTACGACATCACCGCGGCCACAAAGACCACAGCGCCGATGCCCGACGCTGGGTCATGCCTATAGTGTATTCATGCATGTCCATGTCCAAATCCAAGACAGGAGCGCTGATTGTGATAGAGCAGTCCATTCCGCTCGAGAATTACGAAAAGACCGGCGACATCATAGACGCAGCCATCAACTCGAGGCTCATAGAAAACATCTTTTTCAAGAATTCGCCACTCCACGACGGCGCGCTCATCATAGCCCATGACCGCATAAAAGCTGCGGGATGCATACTGCCTGTAAGCCATGACACAAACATTCCACGGTCAATGGGACTGCGACACCGTTCGGCACTCGGCATAAGTCAAGCCACCGATGCCGCCGCGATAGTAGTCAGTGAAGAAACGGGAGGGATATCGTTTGCCTACAAAGGCAAAATCACAAGCCGCATGTCATCGACCGACCTTGAGCACAGACTGTCACAGCTTGTACAGGACGAATGATAACGGCGGCCGTCAGCAACAGCATCCACTGTCGCCGTCCTTGTCAGCACACTCCGATACACGTGCGTCGTCTTTGACACATGTATCGGCAATAGGGCAATCGGCACATTGCGGAGATCTGGCATTACGTACACGTAGCCATGATTTACGGAAATGCCTTACGGCCAATATGACAGCACACACTACAATCAACGCCACCCACATCCATTGCAGCAGAAAATCGGTCGAAGTCCAGCAAACAGTCACTTTATATAATCTTTTATAAGTTCAAACTCATTCTCAAAATTGGGAGTAAACACATCACGCCCTACATTGGCCTTTATCTCATCAACATGCCAGAAGCGGCCTTCGGTTATCTCTCCCGGATCGGGTGCAAGCACCTCATCCTCCGCCACAATGACATAATAAGGATTAACCAGTTCCCGCTCCCTGTCTGACGTAAAGACATAAGGCGGCAGTTTGGTCGGAACAAAGCCGCGCAGTCCGAGCTCTTCCGAAGCCTCCCTGAAAAGGGCTTCGGCTATCGACTCGCCGAAGTCGACATGTCCGCCAACAGCCGTGTCCCATTTGCCGGGCTGGATATCCTTGTCCATAGCGCGTTTCTGAAGATACAGAAAGCCGCCCTCACGCATCACATGCAGATGCACGACAGGATGCAGCAACATAGAGCCGCCGTGACACTCGCTCCGGGTGGCTCTTCCGGTGACATTACCGACTTCATCCACTATGGGAAACAATTCTTCACTGATCATGTCTATATTTTTTCTTTATATAAGCCGCTACCTTTGCCGGAGTGAGGTCGGCGCCGCATTCCGAAAAATCGATACGCAATGCGCAGCCGCTGCGAAACTCGCTGCACCCGTAGGCGCTTCGGCCCTTCAGCAGATGGCCTTTGCCACATAACGGACACAGTATCTCTTCAATACTCTTGACCGAGGGCGCACGTGTACGCTTCTTCTTAGGCTTGTCAGGCTGCACTTTTTCCTCGCTCTTGACTTCAATCTGTCTTGACGAATTGTCGCTCAACACATTTATGACTATATCGCCTATAAGTGTCTTCAGTTCCGAGATAAACTCGGCGGCTGAAAACTCGCCACGTTCTATGCGCCGCAACTTGTTCTCCCACAAGCCTGTCAGCTTGGCGCTTTTCAGCAGCTCCTCGTTGATTGTGGCTATAAGGTCTATTCCGGCTTGTGAGGCCTGAATGTTTTTACGTTCACGATATATATAACGGCGCTTGAACAGAGTCTCGATTATCGACGCTCGCGTTGACGGACGGCCTATGCCGTTCTCTTTCATAGCCTCGCGCAACTCCTCGTCGTCGACAGTCTTTCCGGCCGACTCCATGGCTCTCAACAGCGTACCTTCGGTATACAATTTGGGCGGCTGCGTCTGTTTTTTCAGAAGCGACGGTTCGTGCGGGCCGCTCTCACCGACTTCAAAGGGAGGCAATATCTTGTTGTCGTCATCCTTGTCGGCACCATCCTGCTCCGCATTATCTTTGCCGGCGTATACTGCCCGCCATCCGGGAGCCACAATGACCTTGCCGCTTGCCTTGAAACCGACATCGCCGGCCACACCGTTGACTGTCGTCGAACGAAACGTGCAGTCGGGATAAAACGCCGATATGAAACGCAGGGCTATGAGGTGGTATAGCTTGCGTTCGTCACCTACAAGCGACGACGGCAACTGTCCGGTAGGTATTATGGCATGGTGATCGGTCACCTTCGAGTTATCGAATACTTTCTTTGATTTAGGCAGTTTTTTATCGACAATCGGGGCCGTAAGTCCGGCATAGGGAGTCATCTGCTTCAATATGACGGGAACCTTGGGGTATATGTCATCGCTAAGATAAGTCGTATCGACACGCGGATAGGTCGTGACTTTCTTTTCATACAAAGACTGGATGAGCCTTAGTGTATCGTCGGCGGTCCACCCCCACTTTTTGTTGCACTCAACCTGAAGCGACGTAAGGTCAAACAGTCGCGGAGGCGCCTCGCGCCCCTGCTTGTCAGCCACGTCAACTATGGAAAACGGTTTATCGGAAATCATGGCGAGCGCCTCTTCGGCAGCCTGCTGCGTCTTGAAGCGTCCCGACACGGCATTGAATGTCACGTCGCGGTATAGGGTCTTCAGCTCCCAATAATCCTCCGGCTTGAAGTTGGCTATCTCATGATGGCGCTGCACGATAAGCGCAAGCGTGGGTGTCTGCACACGGCCTATCGACAGCACATTGCCCGGAGCAGAGTACTTGAGCGAATACAGGCGGGTGGCGTTCATACCGAGTATCCAGTCGCCTATGGCCCGCGAGAGTCCGGCATGATACAGCCGGTCGTAATCCTGTTCGGGCTTTAGCGACTTGAAGCCTTCGCGTATCGACTCGTCGGTAAGCGAACTTATCCACAGGCGCCTCACAGGGCACTTTATCTCGGCTTTCTGCATGACCCAGCGCTGTATGAGCTCACCCTCCTGACCGGCATCGCCGCAGTTTATCACCTCGTCGGCCTCGCCTATAAGATTTTTTATAATTCCGAACTGCTTCTCGATGCCCTTGTCGGCTATAAGTTTTATGCCGAAACGTCCGGGTATCATGGGCAACGCGCCCAACGACCAGCGCTTCCACAGGTCGGTATAGTCAGCCGGCTCTTTCAGGGTACACAAGTGGCCGAAAGTCCAAGTGACCTTATAGTCACCCCCTTCGTAATAGCCCTCGCAACGGTGGTCGGCGCCCAATATGGCGGCGATGTCCTTGGCTACACTCGGTTTCTCGGTAATACACAGTTTCACCGGCGCCGCAATTATTGTTTGGTCATTGTACAGCTGTCAGTGCCGCGAGGAGTCACTATGACAAGTCTGCCTGTCTTTATCTCGGGCATCTTGTCAAAATCGATCTCAACCGCAATCACTCCGTCCTCCTCCCACTGAAACCAACGGTCGAAGTCCACTCCGTCAATGTCGGTAGCCGCATAACTGCGTGAGCCGTTGTGCAGGGTTATAGACTTCACCTGCTGAGAAGTATGGGGGCGACCTACAAACTTACCGTACATGCGGGTCAGGTCGGCGCGATAATCTATGCTGTCTATGACGAGAGTCAAGTGCTGGCCGTCGCTAAGGCTATAGCGGGGTTTGCGCTCACTCCGGGCATATGATACAAATGCGGTGACAAGCAGAAACATCACTGCAAGTCCGAAAATCCAAACTCTGTTATTTTTCTTGCTTTCCATAACGGATGTATTATTTTATCGCATCTATGCGTTTAGCTTCATTCCACAACCGGTCCATCTCTTCAAGTGTCATATCCTTCAGCTGACGTCCCGACTCTTTAGCCTTGGCCTCGACGTAGTTAAAGCGCGATATGAACTTGCGGTTGGTCTTTTCCAGAGCATTCTCCGGATTTATTTTGTACAGACGTGCGGCATTGATCATGCTGAAGAGCACGTCGCCGAACTCCTCCTCCATCTTTTCGCGGTCCATGCGGTCAATCTCGCGGTCAAACTCCGCAACCTCCTCCTTGACCTTATCCCACACCTGACGGGGCTCCTCCCAATCAAAACCCACGTTGGCGGCCTTCTCCTGTATGCGGTCGGCCTTTATCATGGCGGGAAGCGATGCCGGCACACCCGACAGCACCGTCTTATTGCCGTCTTTCTCCTTCAGTTTTATCTGCTCCCAGTTCAGCTCCACGTCATGAGCGCCGTCGACATGCACAGAGCCAAACACATGGGGATGTCGAAATATCAGTTTCTTATTCAGGCGGTCGGCCACTTCGGCTATGTCAAACTCATCTTTTTCCTCACCGATTTTGGCGTAAAACAGCACGTGAAGCAGCACATCGCCAAGCTCCTTGCATATATTGGAATTGTCATCGTTCAGCAAAGCGTCACAAAGCTCATAGACCTCCTCTATCGTATTTGTACGCAACGATTCGTTGGTCTGCTTGCGGTCCCACGGGCACTCCACCCTAAGCCGGTCAAGCGTATCGATCACGCGCCCCAACGCCTCTATTTTCTCCTGACGGGAATGTTTCATATCCTATAATTTATTGACACAAATTTACACATAAAAATCCAAAAACCGAAATTCCCGCCCGATTTCAATCCTCTGGCACAATCAGCCGCTTCCTGCACTTTATGAAGAAGTCGCAGATAATTTGAGCCCCCTTTGATTGTAGCTATGATAATCTTAATAACATCACGGCAATGTACGGCGCATGTTAATATAGCTGAAAGGGAGGGCCCGATTTTGGCGGGTAAGGGCAAATGACTTACCTTTGCAGAGTAATTTACAATGAGTATTGAATCATGAGCCATGTACTATTTTTCGACATCGACGGCACACTTGTCAGTTTCGAGACACACAAAGTGCCTCAATCGACTGTCGAGGCCCTGCAGAAAGCCCATGACCGGGGCAATAAAATCATAATATCGACCGGACGGCCTTACTGCATAATCAACAATCTGCAACCGCTACAGGACCGCAATCTTATAGACGGATACATAACGATGAATGGCTCATACTGCTTCGCCGGCGACAAAGTACTGTACAAGAATCCGATACCGGCCGCTGATGTGACTACACTCGGACAGATATGCACCGAACGGGGCTATCCATGTATAATTGTTACCGAGAAAGAGCTGAAAGTTGTAAACCCGGACTCACAGGTACGCATGATATTCAATGAATATCTCAACGTTGACGAGATAGCGGAAACTACATTTGAAGAGGCGCTTAATAGCGAAATCTATCAGATGACGCCATTCTTCGACGCAAAAGCGGAGGCTGATATAGCTCCGCTCATGCCGGGATGTGAGTTCAACCGCTGGTATCCGGCATTTGTCGACGTGACGGCAAAGGGCAACACCAAAGCCCACGGCGTGACCGTGATGCTCGAGAGCCTCGGCGTGCCCCTGTCATCATCGATAGCTTTCGGCGACGGCGGCAACGACGTATCCATGCTAAAGGAAGCGGCCATTGGCATAGCAATGGGCAACTCCGCTCCCGATGTACAAAAAGAGGCCGACATGGTCACCGACAGCGTTGACAACGACGGCATACTCAACGCACTTAAGCGTCTTGATATTATAGATTAATGCTCAATTACTACAAAAATAGCGTTATTGTCAGATTTTTTTCGTAACTTTGCATTTATTATACAGCAATTATCAGTTTAATGGACATTAATAAAGTTCTTTACATTTCGCAAGAAATATCCCCTTATCTGCCTGAAACCCCTATGGCCGAGCTTAGTCAGAAACTGCCGCAGGGCATTCAGGAAAAAGGCATCGAGGTACGCACTTTCATGCCTAAGTACGGGTGCATAAAGGAACGTCGCAACCAATTGCATGAAGTAATACGACTGTCGGGGCTTAATATCATCATCGATGACGCCGACCATCCGCTTATAATAAAGGTGGCAACCCTGCAGCCCACCCGCATGCAAGTATACTTTATCGACAACGAAGACTTCTTTCTGCGCGGCCAGACAGCCAAGGACCTTGAAATAAATTTAATGCCGGATGACAATGACGAGCGTATCATGTTTTATGTGCGCGGAGTCGTGGAGACGGTAAAGAAACTGCGCTGGGACCCCAATCTCGTCCACTGTTCGGGATGGGTGTCGGCATTGGCCCCTATATATCTGAAGCGCATATATGCCGACGATCCGTCGTTTAAAAACGCAAAAATAGTTTATTCGATATTCGATGACAAGTTTGAGGGCACCCTCGATCCTCGCTTTCTCGAAAAGCTCAAGATGGAAGGACTCACCGACGAGGACCTGTCGTCAATAGCCGCGGCTCCCGTCGACGCCACAGCGCTCAACAAGCTGGCCATCGACTACTCCGACGCCGTGATACAGGCATCGCCCGAAATCGACCCGGAACTTCTCGAATATATCAAGGCGTCAGGAAAGCCGTTCATGCCCTACCCCGGCAATACGGACTACACCGACCGTTACGCAGAGTTTTACCACTCCTTATAATTCATCACTTTGTTGTTACAGCAATGAAATTTTTAAGATTGATCCCTGCCGCATGTCTGCTTCTGTCGGCGGTGGCTTGTGAAGAAAACAGCACCATAGGCTCGTCAATCATACAGGATAAGGTCGACATAATCATCGACTCGACATTTACTATAAGCGGATACTCCGTAGCCAATCCTGTCATACAATCACGTACCGACAACCAGCTTCTCGGCAACATCGACGCAAAAGGCTTCGGCAAACTGTCGAGCGACTTCATAACCCAGTTCATGCCCGCGACCACACTTGATACCGTAGGCGTGACAGTTGAAAGCATCGACTCGATAAAACTGCGCATGTTCATGAACGAAGGAGCACTCATAGGCGACTCCATCATACCGATGGGCCTTGAAGTATATAAACTCAACCGCGGACTCACCTCACCCATATACAGCGACTTCGATCCGACCCCGTACTACTCGGAGCAGGATAAGGTGGCATCGACCACATATTCAGCCACGGTCATAGGACTACCCGACAGTATAGCCGGCATATACACCGGAGCCAAAGCCCGCGTGGTAGACGTAAAACTGCCCGTCGAGATGGGACGCGAATTCTACCGCAAGTACAAGAGCGACCCCGAGATATATAATGACCCGGTCAAGTTCTCACAATGGTTTCCCGGCCTGTATATAAAAAACAGTTTCGGTTCGGGACGCGTGATGCGCTTCTACTCCACGCTCATGTATCTTTACTACAAAAAAGACACCAAGGTCAATGACAAAGACACGACCATCAACACTCTAAAGGCATTTCTGGCCGTGACCCCCGAGGTGATCAACAACAACAACATAAACATGGCCCTGAGTCAGGAAGTAAAGACAATGGCCGCATCATCGCCCATGCTGGTAGCACCCACAGGATATGACGTGGAAGTGAAGCTGCCCATACGCGACATGGTGGAAAAATACAGCAAACAGGACAACAGCTTTACCGTCATCAACAGCATGACCCTCGAGGTGCCTGTAGAAGAGGTGACCAACAACTACGATATAGAGCCGCCGGCCTATGTGCTGCTTGTCAGAAAAGATAAAAAAGAAGAGTTTTTCGCCGACCAGCAGATAAATGACAACATCAGTTCGTTCTACGCTGCTTACGACGCCACACGAAAAAGCTACAACTTCAGCTCCATGCGCCAATACTTCTTGGAGATGAGCAAGAAAGACAATATCGCAGCCGCCGACGGCGAGTTTGTACTTGTACCGGTGTCATTGGTTACAGAAAGCACCCAAACCGGTTATTACCAGTACGAAACGGTCGTAGTGGCCATAGTACCGTATGTAGATACTCCGGCAATGGCCAAAGTCAATGTCGACAAAGCAAAAATAAAATTGACTTTCAGCCGCCAGTCGATGTGATATTTAGTAAATAATTACTATCTTTGCACTCGCAATCAGCCACAATAGCTCAGTCGGTAGAGCATTTCATTCGTAACGAAAAGGTCAGGGGTTCGAGCCCCCTTTGTGGCTCAAAGATACAATCGCAGGAAGTCATCCGCTTAACACGGTCTCTTTCTGCGATTTCCGTTAAAACACGTTTAATAAATTTTAATACCGAAATTTAGACAGATGGCTAAGATTGGTTCAGTAATGACCCCCGTCGGCCGAAAGGCTTTGCTTCTCGGCAGTGGAGAATTAGGAAAAGAGGTGGCGATTGAGTTGCAGCGCTACGGAGTGGAAGTAATAGCATGCGACCGGTACGCCAATGCACCGGCAATGCAGATAGCTCACCGCAGCTACGTGTTCAACATGCTTGACCCCGAGGCATTGCGCGATGTCATCGAACGCGAGAAGCCCGACCACATCATTCCGGAAGTGGAAGCGATTGCCACCGACATGCTTCGCACTCTTGAAAGCGAAGGCTACAACGTGACCCCGACAGCACGTGCCGCTTGGCTCACCATGAACCGCGAAGGCATAAGACGTCTTGCCGCTGAAGAACTCGGCATACCTACATCACGCTACAAATTCGCATCGGACTACGACGAGTTCAAGGCAGCCATAGAAGAAATAGGCCTGCCGTGCGTGATAAAGCCGATCATGAGTTCGTCGGGACACGGACAGAGCGTAGCCCGCAAGGCCGATGACATAGAACACTCTTGGGCCATATCGCAGGAGGGCGGACGCGCCGGTGCCGGACGTGTAATAGTGGAAGGTTTTGTGGATTTTGACTACGAAATAACTCTGCTGACCGTAAGAAGTTGCGACGGAACCACATACTGCCAGCCCATAGGACACATACAGATTGACGGCGACTACCGCTACTCTTGGCAGCCCCAGCCTATGAGCACCACTGCACTTGAAAAAGCACAGCAGATAGCTAAAAAGGTGACTGACGCACTGGGAGGCTACGGCATATTCGGAGTTGAGCTCTTCATAAAGGGCGACGACGTCATATTCAGTGAGGTTTCACCACGCCCTCATGATACCGGCATGGTGACCATGATATCGCAGGACCTTAGCGAATTCGGTCTTCACGCCCGCGCGCTTCTCGGACTTCCCGTGCCTGACATACGCTTCTACGGCCCCTCGGCTTCACGCGCCATAGTGGTTGAAGGCGACAGCGACAAAGTGGTTTTCGACAATCTTGAAGAGGTCCTAAAAGAGCCCGGAGTACAGATACGCATATTCGGCAAGCCCGAAGTCAAGGGCCACCGCCGTATGGGTGTCATACTTGCCACCGCCGACACTGTCGACGCCGCACGCGAAAAAGCGGAACGCGCCTACAACTCGCTTAAAACGGAAGTGCTTCCACGCTAACAAGCCGGCAGTTCACGAAATAAACGCCGCAGGTGTCAACGCTTGCGGCGTCCTTGTTTTTTACGCAGTTTGGCGGCTTCAGACCTGTGACGCGAAACCGCTTCATCATCTCCGACTTTCTCATAAAGGTCGGCCATATATTCATGAAGCAATACCGACCGGTCATCAATGTCAAGTGCTATAAGATACCAGTTCAGAGCCTCAGCCAAATTATCGGCGGCAAAATACAGCCGCCCGAGTTCACACGGGGCTGTAAACCGAGCCGCATCAATACGATAGGCATTCATGAACGCATTTATAGCCTCGTCACGGTCGTTTATTTCAGCATAAGTGAAGCCCTTGCCTGTCCACGCCTCGTAACATCGGGCATATATGGACAGAGCCTTGTCATAATTGGCTATGGCAGGAGTGGGTTCCATGCCCTCCCTACGGCATTCGTCGCCCATAGACACATACTCCGCAGCAAGACGGCGAAACTTAACCCTGTCCTCCTCCAGACGGTCTTCCAGCTCCCGGCAACGACGGCTGAAACCGCCCAATTCCGATAGTTTACGCCGTATAAGACGGCGTACCGCTGGGTTGTGCCACTCGTCGCGGTAGTCCGACGCCTCGACAAATAAATCAAAGGCCCGCTCTACATCGCCTTCTCCGACCGCATCCAACGCCGCGGTATAAAGATCATCGGCTTTTGCCTTGTCAAGAGCCTCCTTGATAAGAGAACTGTCATTGAACAAACGGCTGAAATCGACTACCGACGGATTAACAAATATATCACGCTCGTTAAGCGTGCTAAGCAACGACAGTCCTTCAAGGCTGCGGCATCGGCTCAGCGCCACATAAGTCTGGCCTCCGGCAAAGGTGCCGTGCCCTACATCAACCACAACATCCTTAAACGTAAGCCCTTGGCTCTTATGTATGGTCAATGCCCACGCCAGTTTTACGGGAAACTGGGTGAACGACCCGAGCTCCTTTTCGATAACCTTGCGGTTTTTATCATCATACTCGTACTTAATGTTATGCCATACTGAAAGCTCCACACTATGGCACTCGCCCGAGTCAAGTTCGACCATGAGTCTGTCGTTCTGCGCGTCATATACACGTCCTATTGTACCGTTCACCCATCGCCTGTCGGGATCATTCTTTATAAACACCACCTGCGCCCCCACTTTCAGAACAAGTTCAATCGATGTAGGGAGCGAGTTCATCGGAAAATCGCCTTTGACCATGCCGGTGTATACGATTTCCGACGCATGCAGTTCGTCAAGACGTCGTGAGTTTATATTGTCGACGATATCGCGTGTGGTGGCAAGCGTCATCACCATACGTCCGTCATCGCGCCGTATAACCTTGGCATTAAGCCTCGAAATGTCGTCGCGCAACGGACGCCCTACCCTCACACGGTCAAGCAGTCCTACAAAATCGCTATCGGTCTGCCTATATACCTTAAGCAACTCTACAGGCACAATCTTCATATCGCCGAACACTCCGGCATTGAAAAAATAAGGCTGCGGATAATAACGGGCAAGCACATCGCGCATATCGCCGGTGACTACCGGTTCAAGCTGAAATATGTCACCGACAAAAAGCATCTGCTTGCCGCCAAAGGGTTCGCGGAAGTTTCCCGTATACACTTTCAGTATCTTGTCGACGAAGTCTATTATATCGGCCCGTACCATCGATATTTCATCGATCACGATCAGCTCCACGTTTTTAATAAGGTTTATAAGCTCCTTAGGGTACTTCATCCGGTCGCGCATACGTTTCATGTCAAACTCCGGATCGTCGGGTAGCAGCGGCTTGAAAGGTATTCTGAAAAAAGAGTGCAGCGTCACTCCACCGACATTGACGGCGGCTATACCGGTTGGTGCGAGCACAACGTGCTCCTTACGCACATTATCACATATGTACTTTAGAAACGTCGACTTGCCCGTACCGGCCTTTCCGGTAAGGAATACCGACTGACGGGTGAATCTAATAAGTTTCCACACATTCTGAAATTCCGGATTTTCAAGATCGATGCTGACTTCCTTTTCCATGACCATAGATATGACAGACCGAGGGCGCCGTCCCCGGACAAAGATTCGGGCGGCACCCTCAGGCACAAAGTTATAAAATAATTTTTAAAATTTATATCCCAGACTCAATATCACCTGATTGTTGTTGTCAGTGACCTTGGCCGAAGGCGAGCCCTGCAACAGAGCCGTATCCTCAAGCACAGGCGAGAATGCGTGATATGTCGACTCACGGTTCTTGTGCACATAAGCGAGGTCGGCATAGAAACCCTTGTAACGGTAACCGAGGCCGGCGGTTATGTACTGTGTGGTCTTGTCAAACGTATAGCTCGGTATTGTACCGGCAGTCCATATGACTTCACCGTCATTGGCGGCTTCCTTCTTTACCGGCGACGACTCCCAGCTGTATCCTGCACGCAGACTGAACTGCGGTGTTATGCGGTATTCCGCACCCAAGCGCAGTATGTTGGTGCCCTTGAAGTAGGTCTTCATGTCGTCATTTATATAACCCTCGCCCTGAACATCAGATATATGGGTCGATGATGTGCCGCGATATTCATAATCGAGGCTCAATATACCCTGTCCGCCTATGACTCCGGCCACGCCAAACATCATGCGCCACGGAGTACGCATGTTATAGTCGTTCCAGCTGTCATAGCCGTCGTTGGTCTCCGGAGCCGGGTTCTGACGGTCAGTCATGTTGTCGTAAAACGAGTTCTGGTCCTGAGGGGTATAGCGGTACGCCACCGTGCCCCAGTATGTATCGGTCATGCTGTACCATGTCGGAGTATGTACAGCGAAACCGAAACGCAGCTCATTGATAGGCTTCACAATGACTCCCAGCTTTAGGTTAAAGCCGCTGCCGTTGGAGTTAAGATAGTTGGACAGGCGATAGTCGGCTTTGCCGTTGACGATATTGTATTCACCGTTGACCTTTGATTCTGCCGCGATATAAGCATTGTCAAGGTTCTCCTGATAGTAGCTAAGCTGTGTGTAATTTATATCGGTTATACCGAGACCGATACCCCAGTAAACCGTGTTATACAGGTTTCCGCCGAAGTTGATCGAATACTCGTCGACATATCCTTTCTCTCTAACTTGGAAAGAAGCGCTGCCGGTAGTGCCGTTACCCATAAGCCCGGAATAGTTAACCTTGCCGTCGACTTCACTGTCATTTATCATATAACCCTGATAAGCCAACGTACTCAGCCACGGAGCGTTTCCGTCAAGCCACGGATTATAATTATCGCCGCTGAGCATTTCACCGGGTTCAATACCTTCACTGTTAGTGAGCGCGGCAACATAATTGCTAAGCGACGCCCCGTTCAGATTGCCGATACCGCCGGTAAATATACGGTCAAACGATGCGGTACGGGCATATGTGGCTCCCCATGAGAATGTCGGCATGACATCGCTCATCGTACTGATTGAACCGATATAACCGAAGTTGTTGAAACTGAAGCGCGTCTGCGAGTCTGATATCTTGGAGCCCTGAGCTTCAGTCGATGTCGACTGAAAGTCAAGGTTAAGTGTCATACCTATCTCGCTGCTGCGGTATACACCTATACCCGCGGGATTCTGGTTAAGCGACGATATATCGCCGCCAAGCGCGGTAAATGCGCCGCCCATCGACATAAACCGGGCAGTACCGCGCAAGTCGGGCCGCGACAGATTGTATAGGTCGACAGCCGCCTGTGACATACCGGCTACAGGCACAAGCCCGACAGCGGCAACTATAAATAAATGCTTGATATTTCTCATATTCTTATAGTATTGAAAAATGATTATGCATTGCTTCACACTCACCCCGCATGTCAGCGACGGCCGCCGCGGTGTGAACCGCCACCGCCTCCTCCACCGGAGTAACCGCCGCGCGAACCGCCGCCATAGCTCGGTGTCGAGTAGGAGCGGTTGTAGTTGTTGTTGCTGCGGTTATAGTTGTAATTGTTGTTGCGGTTGTTACTGTTGCGATTACCGGTAGTCGTGCCATAGCTGCCGTTGTTTGACGGACGGCTGTTGTTTGACGGACGACCGTAATTACCGCGATTGCCCGATGTCGAGCCGGGACGGAAATTGCCTGTCGAACCGGTGGCGAAACCACGGTGATTGCCTCCGTTGTATGACGGACGGTAATGATTGCTCGTCACTCCGGTATATCCGTTACGCACACCCACCGGACGACGTCCGTTAGGCGTATATGAACCGGGATTGTAAGCCCAACCCGGGCCCCATCCGGGTCTCCACGCAGGACCGCCCCAGCCCCAGCCGGGTCCCCAACCCCATGACGGGCCCCAGCCCCACGACCAAGAGGGTCCCCAGCCCCAAGCCGGACCGCCCCAGCCCCATGACCATGACGGACCCCACCACCATGATGAAGAGTATGGCCACGACCATGACGGGCCCCAATACCAGTCATAATAATTCCAAGCCCACGGCGAATACCACCCGGGGCTGTTGATTATGATATTGACATCAGGCTGTGCCGAATAATAATATTCAACCAAAGCCGGATCGTTTATATCCGATATAATATCGTTGTTATGATACTTCTCTATACGACGTGTATAGGCGAAATCATCACTCATGGCCTGACGGCCGGCCGCAGTATCGACCGGAGCGTATTTTCCGCGCCGGTTATACTCGTCCACGTCACGGGTCGATGTACCGGTCACGCTATAAGTGTCAGCTCCCGCATAATCATGTCCGCCCAAGGTCGGATCATAATTATACTGATTATAGTATTGACTCGCAGCGGCAGCCTGCTTGCGCTTTGTACGCTCAAGTTTTTCCTGTTTCGCCTTTGTGTCTTTTGCCGGATCGTAGTATATGTCGTCATCATAGTATCCTTGTGCTGCAACCGACATGATGCCCGCACCCAGCATAACCATCGATAATAAAAGTTTTTTACCTACCATAAGACTTGGTTCCTTAATTAAAAAATAAACAATTATACAGTTTTATATCATTGGACTCGCATCTTAATGCGTAGTTTAATCCAATAACAGATAAAGATACATTATTTATCAGCCGGAGTCAAAATATTCGCTATTTTTTACTCTCTTCTAAGATTATTTAACAGATTGTCGCGGCCACTTCAGCGTTTATATAACAAGAGGGCTACGGAACAGTTCCGTATGTTAGTGAAAATTCAAAAGAGTATCAATCAACTAAAAAAGCACTACGTTATGACACGTTTCACGCTAATAATCGGCTTACTCGCCGCGCTGTTATGCTCATGTGCATCGACAGCCAATCTCAGTCCAGAACAAAAAGAGGCCCGAGAGCAGGAAAAACGCATCAATGCCATACGCGACTCAATAGCTCACGAAGTGGCCGTACAATCGCTCGACAATCTTGACTTCGTACTCGAGGCCGGCAAACTGATCTTCAAACGCGGCCGTTCGGCTTATGTATCGCCATCGACCAACTTTATTTCAGTAGTCAACGGAAAGGCCACGGTACAGATTGCCGTATTCAAATCAATACCGGGCATCAACGGCATCGGCGGCATAACAGTTGAAGGAACCCCATCGTACGTAAAAAAATCAGTTGACAAAAAAGGCAACTACAGCCTATCCATGAGTGTGTCCGGCACAGGCATATCGGCAACGGTCCACATATCATTGCCTTCAGGAAGCACTTACGCCACAGCTGTGATAACGCCCAACTTCCACTCCTATAACATCACCTTGCAAGGCACGGTCATACCGGCGTCGGCCAGCAATGTCTACAAGGCGCGCCCGCTATAACCGCAACGCTCATCATCATAAAAAAACAGAGGATAAGTTGTGACGCTCATCCTCTGTTTTTTATGATGAAGTTGCATTTTATCTCTTCTGTTTTTATAAATTGTACTTATTATACACATAATAAAGTTAGATAATCGGGCAAATATTCTTTTCAAGCTAATTAGCTTGTTTTATATAGTTGTCCAATTTCAGCAACCCTCTGTAATATCCTTCAAAAATGGTATGGCTATGTTTTTCTATGTTCAATGAATCATAGTTCAGAACTATCTCCGAACAATTTGAAAATATATCGGCAGCTTTCTTTATTTCGGGGGTGAAAGATGCTTCCATCTTGTCTTTCTTCCCATTTGCCAGATAAATATAAAGTGAACCGTTCTCATGACATTCATCTGCGAAACAGGTAATTCGGTCAATCATCATCCGCTGGCTATACACATAGTTAGGAGAAACAGCTAAAATGCACCGAAATAAATCAGGGTTAGCAAGCATAGCATATGTCACGAAAGTTCCTCCCAAAGAATGCCCAGCTAAAATAATTCGTGAAGAAGTACCATATTTGCTCTTTATGAAAGGAATTACTTCGTTTTTCAATGATAACAACAAAGAATCTGCCTTACCGGGATTATCATATCCGCTTACTGAATCAAAATCGGTATAAGGAGGTGTCAGTTCACTCTGCCTATTAGGATTGGAAACACCAACTATGACACAAGCCACATTGGGATATATCAACTCGAAGGTAGAACAAAACAGATTGAATGTAGGTGGATATTGAGCATCAAACACATAAATGGTCAACAAGGAATCACTTTCTAAAGTAGCGTCTACTCCACATCGATATACTTGAATTTCACGTGGATCATTAAAATATTTGGAATCATAGATGTATCTGTCTCCCAGAGCCTGCAAAGAATAAAAGTCCGCCTGCGCATTGCTGTTCAAACAGAATGCAATACAGAACAAAGCAAAAGATAAAATCAATTTCATAATCTAAACAATAATTTTATAATCCATTTTTAACGTGTATCAGTCTTATTTTTTCGACTGCAAAGATACTAAAATTTCCTGCTTGTGTCTTTGTCTGCGAGCTCTCTGCCGTGCTTCTGCTGCATTTCCCATATCTCCCGGCTGTGGTCTGCCTGCATGGTCTGTATTCTATCTTACAGGACTTCGATGGTTTCTTCGTGGTCGGCTATCTCCCTATGCAGGGCGGTGTTTTCCTTTCCGAACGTGTCGGCGAAGTATTTCAGATTGTCGGCGCACCACTCGTCCAAACGCCCCTCTTCCTCTATCCGCTTCTTGTCATCGTGCGTTCCCGACACGTTGATGCGGGTTGCCCGTACTTGGTTGCTTCCGATTTTGCGTGTCAGCCCTGCTTCTTCCAGTCTTCTCTGAACAGCCGAACGGTCTTTCACCCCGTCGGGTTAGTCGATGAGCCTGCGATTTAGGGGCGTGCGTGTGGGGTCGGCGTTCTTCGGTATGATGAAACGCTCGATGTGTGCGGTCGTGCATGCCTCGATATATGATAGGTCAAAGTACCTTGAAGCCGCATTGTCTGCCTATCTCTTTGAGTATCTTATTGCAGCTTCCGTTACTCGGAACGTGAAAACTTGGCCGTCCTGAGCCAGTCCCTTGTATTTCTCTATGATACGCTTGGGAACGTCCAAAAGGCGGATGTTCGATTCGGTGTTGGTCTTCTTTCTTCGGGTGATTATCCACAGATTGACGTCAAAGAATGTTTGCAGGCGGTCGGCGGTGAGGTTCTTCACGTCCGAATACGCCAAACCCGTGAGAACCTTTTAGCAAGAAATCTGCACCCGTTACGGGAGTAACGAGGTGGTAACTGAACTTCTGCACCGTTTGGCTTCGAGGTGGTATTTCGTTGGCTCTGCCCCATAGAAAGACAAAGCGTAACGAACGCTCTATCAGCTAATTCGCTACGCTTTGCTCTAATTCACTTTTTCGCTATGTGTTTATTTTATAAAGTTTTATAGCTACCGTAAATAGCCGTCTATCCTATAAAACGCTTTTTAGAAGAGTTTTTCAGGATATGTGCCGTCTTTATGCAGTTCGGCAAACTTTGCCACCACGCCGGGGCGGTCGCCCGCATAAGTAACGCCAAACCACTTGGAGTCAGTGTCAAGCACTTTTACCGTAGCTTCGCCGGAGTTGATGAGAGTATCAATTACAATAGGAATAAAGAACTCTGCTTTGGGAGTGTCAATATCCTTTTTCAGGAAGTTGACAAACTCGCGGTCGCTATATTCGAAGTAATCGGGAGTAAAGCCCCACAAATTCATCGACACGGGAGTCTTGGGGTCGAGTTTGCATACCTCACCCTTCTCATCATGGAAGGTTATGTCATGGTTATCGTCGTAAGCTATGTCGGTACGCTCGGTGACAGTCGTAAGAAGACCGTTCTCGGTATTGCACACGCCACGTGCCACAGAACCGTTTTCCGACATTGTATTGCCTACTCTGAAACCAACCATACAATAGTCGCCCTTGCGGTCACGCGGACGGCTGAGTTCCTTGGCTATCACCTCAAAAGCATCGCGGCCATAGAAGTCGTCGGCATTGATGACGGCAAACGGCTCATTGATCACACCCTTGCCCATAAGAACCGCGTGGTTCGTACCCCAAGGCTTTGTACGGTCGGCCGGGCAGGTAAATCCTTCAGGCAGAGCGTCGGTAGACTGAAACACGACCTCCACAGGCACATGACCCTCATATTTGGAAATGATCTTTTCACGAAAATCCTGCTCGAAATCCTTTCTGATGACAAACACTATTTTTCCGAATCCCGATTTAACGGCATCATAGATCGAGTAGTCCATGATGGTTTCTCCATTGGGGCCAAGCGAATCAAGCTGCTTGAGACCTCCGTACCGGCTACCCATGCCGGCGGCTAAAACGAATAATGTTGGTTTCATTTTGTTGTAAATCTATATACTATAGTTTGATTGTATTCTTCTCCCGGACACAGAAGCTGACACGGAAAATTACGATGATTGGGAGCATCGGGAAATCCCTGACACTCTATAGCCACACCGTCGTAGTCATTGTACGGACGGCCGCTTTTGCTCTCGGGACATCCTCCGAGCCAGTTACCGGAATATACCTGAGCACCCGGCTGGGTGGTAAGCACCTCAAGCACCCTGCCGCTCTTGGCGGCGGTAAGCACAGCCGCTTTCCCGAGAGAGTGTTTGTGCCAGTTGTCAAGCACCCAGCAGTGATCGTAGCCCTTGCCTATCTTCAGGGCCTCGAAATCGGCGTTGATATCGCGGCCTATGGTCTTGGGCTGCAAGAAGTCCATAGGAGTGTCCTTGACATCGGCAAGTTCGCCGGTAGGTATCTGCGTGGAGTCGGTAGGCAGATATTTCGATGCAAACAGCTGAAGTTCATGATCGAGAACCGAGCCGCTGTTTTCACCGTCAAGATTGAAGTAAGCATGATTGGTAAGGTTGATTACCGTTTTGGCGTCGCTCTCGGCTTTAAACTCGATAGTAAGTTCGTTTTTTTCATTCCATGAATATATCACGGTAGCCTTCACCGCTCCGGGATAGCCTTCCTCTCCGTCAGCTGCGTTGTAAGTGAACTTGACATGGCTGCCGGCTGCTTCCGACTTCCATATGCGGTTCATAAAACCTTCGGGACCACCGTGCAGTGCGTTAGGTCCATTGTTAATGGCAAGGCTGTACTCTTTACCGTCGAGCGAGAAGCGGCCTTTACATATGCGATTGGCATAACGGCCGGGAGTCTTTCCGGCACACGGGCCGTCACCGAAATAATCTACCGGATTTTTATAACCGAGTGCAACATCGGCCATAGTTCCTTCACTGTCGGGAACGACTATGCTTACTATACCGGCGCCAAGACTTGACAACGTCACTGACGCGCCCGACGCATTGGTCAATGTATAGAGAGTTATGTCACCTTTCGGCGACACAACTCTCTTTGTCTGTATATTCATATTCTTACAATTCAAGTGTTAATCCAGCTTACGTGCTCCGTCGGAAACAATCACATCATATACCCGAGGCTCATGACCGTACTTGGCCTCGAACTTCTTCTTTGCGGTAGCGATGAAGTTGTCGTAAAGGTCATCTTTTACAAGATTGATGGTACAGCCTCCGAAACCGCCGCCCATAATGCGCGAACCGGTGACTCCGCACTCTTTGGCTATGTCATTGAGATAATCAAGCTCCACGCAGCTTACTTCATACAGCTTCGACATGCCTTCATGAGTCTTGTACATACGGTCGCCTACGGTATCGTAGTCACCTTTCTGCAAGGCCTCGCACACGTCAAGCACACGCTGCTTCTCCTCTATGACATACTTGGCACGGTTGTAGTCCTCCTGCGATATGCGGTCCTTGATTCTTTCAAGGTCTTCCATCTCCGCATCACGCAGAGTATCAACTCCGAGCTCCTTGGCTACATGCTCGCATGACGCACGACGCTTGTTGTAAGGAGAGTCGACCAGCTCATGCTTTACCTTCGAGTCAACAAGCACCAGTTTGTAACCGTCAAGTCTGAAGGGGAAGTACTCATACTCAAGTGACCGGCAGTCAAGACGGATAAGATGGTCTTTCTTACCGAACACCGATGCAAACTGGTCCATAATGCCGCAATTGACACCGCAATAGTTATGCTCTGTCGACTGGCCGATCTTGGCAAGTTCAAACTTGTCGATCTTACCGTCGTTAAACAGATCGTTCATCGCGTAGGCAAAACAACTCTCAAGAGCTGCCGACGACGAAAGTCCGGCACCGAGAGGAACATTTCCGGCAAACACGGCATCGAAACCTTTTACAGAACCGCCGCGCTTGATGACTTCGCGGCATACTCCGAATATATAACGCGCCCACTGTTGGGTAGGTGCATCCTCTTCATTAAGACCAAACTCGGCATACTCGTCGATGTCGACCGAATAGACACGTACTTTATCCGTTCCGTTAGGCTTTATTTCAGCCATGATGACTTTGTCGATGGCTCCCGGAAACACGAAGCCGCCGTTATAATCGGTGTGCTCGCCTATCAGGTTTATACGACCCGCCGATGCATAAAATACTCCGTTACCTCCAAAACGCTGGCTGAATTGCTCACGTATTGTCTCTCTCATTTTCATAATGGTATCTTTAAATGTTGTTCAGGTTAATTATCTGTTTGCAAATTTAGCAAAATAATTCTAATAACCTTAGTGCAAATCGGTCAATTTACCATTATGAATCGGACAAAACAACAAGGGTTCAATCCACTTCGACACTCATGCCCGGATTGTGAAGACAATGACATGCCGTGACGCTCTCGTCAACATAAGCCGGGAAGTCACAGGCATCCTTGAAGTCACCGTGGATGTGCATCGGAAAAAACTCTGTAACTTTTATCTTCTCAAGAAACAGTCGCGCCCCACGTTCAAAATCGGAACCTTGTCTTGTATCGACAGGGAACATGGCTATATCAAACGACGGATTCTCCGAGGCTATACGATTCAGTATGACGTTGAAATGTTCGTCGGCCTTGCGCACTTCGCGTTCCGACGAGTCATCCTGCCAGTGCCAGTCGTTGAGGTCGCCGGCATGAAATATCTTCCTGCCGCCGGAAGTCGTTACGAGAAAACTTACTCCGGCATCGGTAGAACCGTAAGCCTTGACTTTTATATCGCCCGGCAGATTTTCAAGCACGTCGCCGGCGCTCATGCCGGCTATACGCTCAGCTCCCGGTATATCCTGCCCGTAAACGTCATTGGACAGCACATATACCCTTTTGTGATTTTGGGCAAGGTCAAATATACATTTGTTGTAATGGTCATGGTGATGATGACTTACAAAGAACACCACCGGCAGTTGTGGATTGGCTTCAAGAGCCTTATGCAGAGCGTGGGCCGGGTCACGATAATAATCAAAAACAAGAATAACGTCGGACAGAGTCAGGATGAATCCGCTGTTGTCCATATAGGTAACTTTAATCATAATAAATTAAGTTTGGTTTGAATACAATATAAACATACGGTACTGACAATAGTTCGTATACAACATCCTGACTTAACATGGCAAAAACCGCCATATAATAACTATCGGAGCAATAAAATGACGTATTTGCGAAAAATGCCTTAAATTTGCATTCTAAAATAAACTATACAATTTATACATATGGCACAGAAACCTTCCATACCCAAAGGTACACGCGACTTCTCACCCACCGAGATGGCACGTCGCAATTATATATTCAATACCATCCGCGAAGTTTTCAATCTGTTTGGCTTCAATCAGATAGAGACCCCCGCCATGGAGAACCTGACGACCCTTATGGGAAAATACGGAGAGGAAGGCGATAAACTTCTGTTCAAGATACTTAACTCCGGCGACTACCTGAGAGGAGCTGACCGCCAATTGCTCGACTCGGGAGAAGCATCGGGCAAACTCACGGCACAACTTTGTGAAAAGGGTCTGCGTTATGACCTTACCGTACCCTTTGCCCGCTATGTCGTACAACATCGCGCGGAACTGCAATTTCCATTCAAGCGCTTCCAGATACAACCTGTGTGGCGTGCCGACCGCCCCCAGAAAGGCCGTTATAGAGAGTTTTATCAGTGCGACGCCGACATAATAGGCTCCGACTCGCTTGTCAACGAAGTCGAGTTGCTTCAGCTTATTGATGAAGTGTTCAGCCGCCTGAAGATCAACATCACGATCAAGCTAAACAACCGAAAAGTACTTGCCGGAATAGCCGAACTTATAGGCGCACCCGAAAAGATAGTAGACATAACCGTAGCCATCGATAAAATCGACAAAATAGGAATGGACAACGTAAAAGCCGAGCTTGCAGAACGTGGTCTGTCAACTGAAGCGATAGCCGCCCTTGAGCCTATATTGTCAATTGACGGCACGGTAAATCAACGTCTCGAACGCCTTGCAGAAGTGCTGTCGGCATCACCCACAGGACTCCGTGGCGTCGAGGAGCTTAAAGAAGTGGTAAGAAACACCGACGCACTCGGACTTCGTGCCGAACTTGACCTTGACGTGTCGCTCGCCCGCGGCCTGAATTACTATACCGGCACCATAATCGAGGTAAAAGCCCGCGACGTGGAGATAGGCTCCATAACCGGCGGAGGCCGCTACGACAACCTCACGGGTGTATTCGGCATGCCCGATGTGTCAGGAGTGGGAATATCGTTCGGCGCCGACCGCATATACGACGTGCTCAATGCACTCGACCTATATCCCGAGGACACATCACGCTCGACAAAAGTGCTGTTCATGAACTTCGGCGAAGCGGAAAAGGCTGAATCGCTGAAAGTCATCAAGCAACTTCGCAGTCACGGCATCTCGTCCGAAATATACCCCGAGACTTCAAAGATGAAAAAGCAGATGGCCTACGCAAATGCCAAGTCAGTGCCTTTCGTGGCCATGATCGGCGAAAGCGAACTTCAGGAAGGTAAAATCACCTTGAAAGACATGGCCACAGGTGAGCAGGATACCCTTGATACTACGGCCCTCATTGACCACCTGAAATAAAGCGAATGACAAAACCGCGAAACGACTTGGAGCTGTATGGTGTGGACAGCCGTTCATCCATGCCGTTGCCTTATGCCGATGGAGGCATAAAGGCAGGCTTCACGTCACCGGGGCAGTCGTCGATGAACGAGTCGATAGACCTAAACGCAGAGATAGTGACCCATCCGGCGTCGACATTTTACGGCCGGGTGACCGGCGACTCAATGTGTGAGGAGGGTATTGACGACGGCGACATAGTGGTCATCGACAGGTCGCTTGAACCGACCAACGGTGACCTTGCCGTATGCTGTATTGACGGAGAATTTACCGTCAAACGCCTCAAAGTCGAACGACATCGCATACTTTTAATGCCGTCCAACAGGCATTATGCACCGATCGAAGTCACCGCAGATGACGATTTCACCGTGTGGGGCATAGTCACCTATACAATCAAGAAAAACCGCCGCAAGCGGTGAGTGCTCCTCCATGACAGGCCTTATTGACTGCAATAACTTTTTTGTATCGTGTGAAAGAGTCTTTCGTCCCGAGTTGCGCGACAAACCGGTCATTGTACTGGGCAACAACGACGGATGCGTAGTAGCCATGTCCAACGAGGCCAAAGCTCTCGGCATAACACGAGGCATACCTCTGTTCAAGATTCGTGACATTGTATCGCGACATAACATAACCACACTCTCGGGCAATCATCGACTGTACAAAGACATGTCATCGCGTGTCATGATGACGTTGGCATCGCTCGCCGACGGGCTTGAGATAAGTTCAATCGATGAAGCGTATATAAACCTTGATGCTGTCGATGACGATGAACTGCCGGCTTACGGACAGTCGATAGTAAAAACGATAAGGAAAAATGTGGGCATACCGGTGTCGCTCGGCATGGCCCCTACACGCACACTTGCCAAAATAGCGGCACGGTTTGCCAAAAAGTATCCGGGCTACAAAGGAGCATGCCTTATCAATAATTCCGACAAGATGACAAAAGCTCTCTGCCTTACCGGTATAGGCGACGTATGGGGCATAGGACGGAGGCTTTCGGAGCGTCTTAAGGCACACGGACTCAACACGGCTCTTGACTTCGCACAACTGCCAAAAGAGATTATACGCGACCGATACAACATAAACCTTGAAAGAGTGTGGCGCGAACTCAACGGAGAAGCCTGCATCGGCATCGAAGAGAGCATCGACGGTCCGCAGAAATCACTTACATGCTCACGGACTTTCGCAACAGAAGTCTATACCATCGATGAACTCAACGACGCTGTGGCGCAGTATGCGGCATACGTGGCTGAACGGCTACGACGACATGACTGCCACTGCACGGCCATATCAGTATACATAGCCACCAACCGCTTCAAGGAGTCATACTACTCCAACATAGCACAACATCGTATACCGGAAGCCACCAACGACACATCCATACTGTGCAAAGAGGCAAAATCGGCACTTGCCACGATATTCCGCCCCGGATACGGATACAAACGTGCAGGCGTCACAGCAACACAAATCATTGACGGAAACGGCCTTCAACAGAGTCTGTTCAGTGACCATGACGACCTGAAAAAACGCAAGCGGCTCATGTCGGCTCTTGACAAAATAAACAGCGAGTTCACAAGCCACGACAAAGTACATGTAGCGTCAATACCGTCAAAGTCAATAGCCATGAAAGAGCACACACCGCGGTTATACACCTCGCGCATGAGCGACATAATCGATATAAAATGCACCGACCGGTCAGATAACACCAAGGCCGGAAAGGGAAACTAAAGCAATACCGGCAGGAGCCACGTAACGAAGGCAGAACACAATCACCCTCAGTATCCATTCCTTTATGGATCCGGTACCGCGCAACTGCGTCCGCAATATTCCACGATCAACAAACCAGCCTACAAATATAGAAATCATCATACCACCGAGAGGCAACAGGATATTGCTTGACACATAATCAAACAGATCGAAGACTGTAAGTCCGAATACAGTCATATCCCTGAGCGGTCCGAACGACAAAGCGCACAGAGTGCCAAGCACCATGGCTATAAGGCAGTTCAGCAGAGTAGCTTTCTTTCGGGTAAGTCCGAACTGCTCGCAAAAGAAGGCTATGCCTATCTCACTCATTGATATCGTCGAAGTCAATGAGGCAAGGAACAGCAGGAAGAAAAACAATGACGACCATAATGCACCCCACGGCAACCGGTGGAAAATGTCGGGCAGTATCTCAAAAACGAGCTTAGGCCCGGCAGAAGGCTCTGCGCCAAACGTAAATACCGCGGGAAATATAATGACTCCCGCAAGAACCGCGACACATGTGTCAAGAGCCGAAGTAACCACAGCACTTTTAACAAGCGGAGTGCGGTCAGAGAAATAACTTGCATAAGTCAACATCGTACCGAGACCCAGAGACAACGAGAAAAAAGCCTGTCCGAGCGCCCCGAGAAGCACTCCGGAGTCCACTTTAGAAAAATCGGGACGGAAAAGGAAAGCCAGTCCCTCCGATGCTCCCGGCATAAGCAGCGAATTTATACAAAATATAATCAGAATGACAAACAGCACCGGCATAAGCACATTAGAGACCCTCTCTATACCGCCTTTCACGCCCCGCAGCAGAATCACAGCATTCACAGCGAGGAAGACCAAAGTCCACATAACCGGCTTCCATCCGGTACAGAACATGTCGAAAGCCTCATGTCTGCTCCCTGCATCAAGCGAAGCGAGAGTACCGGTGACCGACTGCACGAAATACTCCACGGTCCATCCCGCCACGACAGAATAGAATGACAATATCAATATCGAGGCCAGAATGCCCATATATCCGATCCATGCCCATTGAGGACGTCCGTGCAGTGCGCGGAAGGCTCCGAATATATTGCTGCGTGTACTGCGCCCCATAATAAACTCAGCGCATATGACCGGCACACCTATAATAAAAATAAATCCTACATATATAAGAAGGAACGCTCCCCCGCCATGAACACCGGTTTCATACGGAAAACGCCATATATTGCCGAGTCCTACGGCCGAACCGACCGTGGTGGCTATAACTCCGAGACGGGTTGCAAACTGTGCTCTGTTCTCTTTCATAATATTTAAAATATCTTTGCCAGAAGTATAGCGGCAATCAATACCGGAGCCACATAACGCACTACAAACAATACCGGCTTGTAAAATCTGCGCGAAACTGCATTGCCATTGGTCAGTTCTTCACGGAAATACTTCTTCGGCGCAAACCAGCCCATATATATACACGTCGAGATAGCCACCAAAGGCAACATGATATTGGTAGCCGTATTGTCGAGAAAATCAAACAATGTAAGGCCCGCAATGGTAAATGAGGACAGAGAACCAAGCGACAGTGAGCAAAGCGCACTAAGCACAAAAAGCGGCAACATGACCACAAGACAAGCGGTAGAACGCTTCATACCAAACCGCGACTGCATAAACGCAATGGATACCTCCGCCAAAGATATGGTGGATGTAAGAGCCGCCACAAGCAACAGAGTGAAAAACAAGATGGACCAGAACTGCGTCCAC
Source organism: Heminiphilus faecis (assembly GCF_008728965.1). Classification (GTDB taxonomy): domain Bacteria; phylum Bacteroidota; class Bacteroidia; order Bacteroidales; family Muribaculaceae; genus Muribaculum; species Muribaculum faecis. The sequence goes on from NZ_VSMC01000021.1 coordinate 27,440, forward strand.
GGCATCTGGACAAACACCTCGGGCAAAGTGACAAAAACGAGAGCTGTGCCCGCAAGGTCGTGATTGTCAAGACCGAATGTCTTGACAGCGGGAAATATAATGATACCCATCATTATGGCCACAAGCAGATCGAGAAGCGATACGGTGACAGCAGTCTTGGTCAGCTTTGTCTCCTTAGGGAAATAGCTTGAATACGTGACAAGTATGCCCATACCGAGCGATAGAGAGAAGAATGCCTGACCGAGAGCATTGACAACAACGGTAGGCGTAATTTTAGAGAAATCGGGATTAAGGAAAAATTCAAGGCCTTCAGAAGCCTTGGGCAAGGACAGTGACACCCCGGCAAAAAGCAACAGCAGCAGAAAAAGCACCGGCATAAGAATATTGGACATCTTTTCGATACCCTTACGCACTCCCATAAGAAGTATGCCGAGATTCACCAGCAGCATAATATAGGTCATGACAATAGGCCTTACATCGGTAAGAATATACTCCTGCATCTTGCCTTGAAAACGGGCGTCAAGAGCCTCAGGGGATGCCGATGCGGCTCCCGGACCTACCTCGTAAAGCGCTCCCGTGACCGACTGCCACAAGTACTCGGCCGTCCATCCGGCCACGACCATATAAAACGACAATATGAGATAAGAGGCAAGTATGGCTACAGCTCCTACTATCCACCACTTTTTACCGGGCGACAAAAGCCTGAACACTCCTACAGCATCGCTTCGGCATCCCCTGCCGAGTGAAAACTCAGCGAGCATAACCGGAATACCGAGTATAAACACACATACTATATAGAGTAACAAAAACGCAGCGCCTCCGTTGCTCTGCGTCTCTGCTGGAAAACGCCATATATTGCCGAGTCCCACAGCCGAACCTACCGTGGCGGCTATCAAACCTATCTTACTGCCAAATTGTGCTTTAGTGGCCATATCGTTTATTATTTAGTCTGCAAAAGTAATCAAAAAGCGACAAAATGTAGCACGATACATTTCCAAATAATACTTTTTGTGATTATTTTTGCAAAAATTTCAAGAAAATGTCAATAACTAACTTAATAAAACGTCTTCCTCCATTTGTCTTCACGATAACGGTAGTACTTGCAGTGCTTTATCTGACCCTAATGCCCGATCCGCTTCCGGACAATGACATAAGCCTGTTTCCGGGCGCCGACAAAGTGGTCCATGCCATAATGATGCTCGGAGTCATAGGATGCCTCGCGCTGGACTATTTACGAAAGCACCCCGGACGCACAAAGGCACCCGGGGCACTTCTAATAATATTCTGTATAGCCACAACAGCTTTCGGTGGGGCCATAGAACTTGTCCAAGGGTCGATGGACATGGGCCGTGGCGAAGACATATATGACTTTTACGCCGATACAGCCGGAGCGTTGCTCGGACTTTTTATAGCCTATGCCCTATGGACAAAAGTCAATCGTTGGATTTTTGGAGACCGGCAGTCATAGTCTCGCGCACTACACGGCGCAACGAGTCGCCCTGCATACCACGGGCCACGATCAAGCCCTCCGGGTCGACAAGCATGATATGAGGAATACCCGATATACCATAAAGGTCGGTAGGCACGCTTTTGGCATTCAGTATCTGCGGCCAAGGAAGTTCAAGCTGCTCCATGGCTTTTTTAGAGTCTTCAGGTTCATCCCATACGGCAACACCAACCACATCAAGGCCTTTTGAGTTAAATTCGTCATAAAGTTCTTTTATGACAGGCATCTCGCGACGGCACGGTCCGCACCAGCTGGCCCAGAAATCGACAAGCGTATAACGGCCTCGGCCTACATAATCGCTAAGTTTCTGAACAGAATCGCCCTCGACCGTAAAATCGACAAACTTGTTGCCGGCGGCTGTAGCAGCAGCACGTTTATGCTTCTCCACAAGTTCTTTGATGCGTTTATACTCTCCGTAAGAGGGATACAATGCCAGAACACTGTCAAGCTGTGCGGCATCATATTCATAAGCCACGTTTACAAAAGCAAAGTATCCTACAGGATTAGTACTGTTTTCGGCGATAGTGCGGTCATTGGCTGCATTGTAGGCCTCCTCTATGGCATTGCGCGCTGAATCGCTTTCCGCTGTCTGATATGCCTTCACAAGCGAGTCAAGTGAAGCCGTATACTTCACAAACAGGTCATTGCCGGATGTACCCGCGGGCATGCGGTCATCATTAAATGATATATTGCCCGGTTCAAGTACAAAAGTACCGTTGCGCTGATTGCCTACGAGCAGACGTGCGAGAACAGGAGTTTCCACCGTTCCTGAAATTGATAGCACACTATCAGCCACAAGCACACTGTCAATACGCTCGCCACTGTCGTAATTAACCACATAAGCCCACTTGCCGTTGTCATCGGCCGATACTTTCGCAGTCACGGTATAAGGCTCGCCCTGTGACTGATTGCGGGCACACGATACCGTCATCAGTGTCGCGGCACCCAATAGCAAAATTGAAAATCTCATAAATATAATTTAGTTTCGGAATTGCAATTTATCTGATTTGGCCATTTCAAGAATCAGCATGTCAGGAACGACATAAATCTCCACACGACGGTTTTTAGCCCTGTTATCACGAGAATCATTAGGCACACAAGGCTCCGCGGCACCAAGAGCATATGACAGCAGGTCCACACTCTCCAGTTGATTCTTCAACAGGTAATCATATACGGCCGAAGCCCTCGCCTCACTAAGACGATCGGTATAATTTTCAGAACCGGTGTCGTCAGTATGACACACTACTATTATCTTATACATGCCTACCTGCTTCAGCAGATCGGCATAAGGACGCAGAAACTCCTGCGCATTATCGCGCAACACCGTGTCATTGGGAGCAAAAAGCTGGTCGGTGCCTATAGTGGCCACAACCACCTCACCTCCGCGAGTCAGCTCTATACGCGCCAGTTTACGCGAAGCGAGTTTCTTGGCAAGCTGCCCCATGTAATCAGCCACAGCCTTATGCTGCTTGTCGCCGACACGAGGCAACATCACATTCTCATCAAGCGACAACTCGGCAGGATCAATGGCCGTGACCGACTTATCACTCTTTTTCTTGGAAGCTCTTTCACCGGCGGCTGATTTTCCCGACAATTTGTCTTTCAGACGCCCGAATATGTTTTGTGCACCGGCATCAGGCACCGAACAAGTCAACAGACCTACTACGAGAAGCAAATATATGTAACGGCTTACAGACATAATATCACGATCTGTCAATCCTCAAGACCTATGGATTTCTCATAAGCCAACTCTCCCTCCACGATATAATGAACGTCATCGCTGTCAACAACGGCAAGTTTATCCTTGCCAAGCATCTTATTCACGTACTTCAGGAGGTCATCGGCAGCCGGTGAAGAGGAAAGCCCCTCATCGGTGTCGGCCGCGGGAATTTCGAGATAACCGTTGTCCTCATAATAGTCCCATATCATATCAAGCACGTTTAGTATCTCGTCATCGGTATAATTGTCCCGAATATTTTCGGGCATATAGTCGCGGATAAACTTTATCGCTTCATTTTCATCATATTGCAAGTCATTATCGGCAGCCATGATTTTTCAGATTATGATTAATAATATCGCTAAGTTAATGAAAAGTATTCACACAAGGTGACGCTATAAATAAAATTTCATAAAATTTAGCATTAAATAAAAAAGGCGCATCATTGAAAGATGCGCCTTTAAGCTATAGGTTATATCAAGATTATACGCCTTGAAGTTTGAATGTGATGGGCAGTGTGTACCAAACGTTAACCGACTGACCGTTCATCTTACCCGGGATAAAATCGGGAAGAGTCTTTACTACACGAACAGCTTCTTTGTCAAGGTCGGGGTCCTTGCTTCGGGCCACCTTCACCTCACCAATCTTACCGGTCTTCGTTACCACGAACTGTATCACGACACGACCCTGAATATTATTCTCCATAGCTACAGGAGGATATTTGAGGTGGTCTGCGATATACTTCATCAACGCTCCGTCACCACCGGGGAACTGAGGCATCTGCTCAACAGCGGTAAACACTTTGTTGTCCTCAACCGGCTTCTTTTCTTCAACTACGATTTCGTCCTTATGTTCAAGCAGTACGTTACGGTCGTCAGTACCTTTATCGAAGTCGCTCTGACCGAATGCGGTAGTGGTTTCCTTAAGTTCGTCAGCGTCCTTAACTTCATCCTCAGCCGTCACCTTATCGTCGTCCACGATAGCGATTTCGGTAACCTTAACAGTGTTAAGGACCTCTTCAGGAAGCACTTCAGGCTTCTCCTCTTCGTAACGCTGCTGCTCCTCTTCGGGCTCCGGTTCGTCCTCGACAGCCTCACCAAGGTTAACCATGGTCTGTTCTGTCACGTCTTCAGGACGTTCATCGGCCTTAGGCAATACAGTGTTAACAATAAGCGGGAGGATGAAAGCTATAGCAATGATAATAACTACAACTATCATAGCCTTATTATGACGGGCGTCAGACTCCTTACGCAATTCATATGCGCCAAATTCTTTGTTTTTACCTTCAAAGACTATATCGCGCCATTCTTTTGATGAAAGATCTACATCTTTTGCCATTTTCTTCTGTCATTTAATAGTTAAACATATAGACACTCATCATCAATTGCGAGGATGTTTAGCAAGATAATCGAAAATCATCAAAGAGTCAACATCGTTGATATTATCGATCTGGTAACGAGAAATCTGGTTGATCTGCATCTCGTCAAGAGCACCGATCAAACTTTCCCAAGATGCGTTGGGTCCGGCCTTGATAATCACCACAGGACGATCGGTAATGAGAGAGTCATTACGAATCTGCTTGGCACGGGCCTGATACTCATCGTCGGAAATCTTCTTATCCTTCCAGTCGGCTTTCAGGACAGCGATCTTTTCGAGCACGGTCTTGTTTTTGTCATGAAGGATTTTACGGATACCTTGGGTCTCGCCGTTTACATTACCTACAAACTTCTCTACCTGAAGATTAGAGTTGTCGATACGACCGTCATGGTCCTCATCGGCAATCTCGGGTTTACCGAAATAATAGTATATCAGGTGAGCGGGCTTGCCGGTTTCGGGATCAAACTTTACGTTTCCATCGGCGTCACGTTCGGTGTCGAGGATGAGCGTAACAGCCTGCGACTCCTTAGCCTTGTTTTGCTGCTCTTGCTCCACTTTCTCATTAGAAGGGAGTGAAATCTGCAAAGTCTGCGATTTAATCATCGTGGTACAAAGCATGAAGAACGTGATCAAAAGCATGTTCATATCCACCATAGGCGTAAAGTCCACGTGGATCGACATCTTCTTTTGGGCGCCTTTTTTCTTTTTGCCGTTATCGGATTGTTCTATCTGTGCCATAATGATTAATCGTTTTCAGTTTTCAACGCAGTCAAGAGACTGAATTTGTTCATCTTCAATGTCTGCAAGTTGTCAAGAACGTCATGGACGGTGTTGTAGGGAGTGTCCTTGTCGGCCTTGATTGCAATACCCTCGCCCTTCTTGATAGCTGCTTCAAGATTGGGATTGGATGAATTGTAGATGGCACGCATCCAGATCTGGAACTCATTAGGTTTCGTAAGGTCCTTGTTGTCGTCGACGGGTATACCTACAGCAGGGTCGCTGAGGTTGGCAATGACTTCATCCTGCTTGGCCTGAGGAAGGTCAAGGAATGCGGGGAGGTCAGCTATACGCACACCGAACATGTTCAACTTGGAGAATTTTGAAACCTGTTCTTGAGTGAGCTGTACTTGTTTACTATGGGTCTTGTTATACTCTGCTACGGCTGTCTGGATAAGCTCGGCACGCACCTTTTCACTTGAGAAGGTCGAGTCGGCGTCACCTGAAACCGAAAGGAACACCTTTCCTTCGGGAGAAATGAGCACTGTCGTACAGTTGGTAAACGGCACTTTGATTTCCGACACAGAGGACGGAGTCATAACCGTTACCGGCTCCTTCTGAAGGAAGGTCGAAGTCAACATGAAGAAAGTAAGCAAAAGAACAGTCACGTCACTCATCGCGGTCATGTCGATGAGGGTACTCTTTTTCTTTATTTTTACTTTACCCATTGTGTTTCGTTGAGTTGATTAATAAAATCGTTTATTTTCCGAAAGACAACGGATTAGTGAGTAGCAGCAAAAGTCTGAACGATTGAAAAACCGATCTCGTCGATTGCGTAAGTAAGGTTATCGATCTTGTTGGTGTAGAAGTTGTAAGAGATTACAGCAAATGCACCGGTTGCGATACCGAATGCGGTATTGATAAGTGCCTCGGAGATACCGGTAGAAAGCTCGGTAGCATCGGGAGCACCTGAAGCAGAAAGAGCTTGGAATGACTTGATCATACCCATTACAGTACCGAGAAGACCGACGAGAGTACCGAGAGTGGTAAGAGTTGCGACGATCGGGAGGTTCTGCTGAAGAGCGGGCATTTCGAGAGCGGTAGCCTCTTCAACTTCTTTCTGAAGAGTGGCGATCTTCTGCTCCTTGGAAAGAACGGTGTTCTTGTCCATTTCTTCGTAACGAACCAAAGCGGCAGAAACGACGGCAGCCACACTACCCTTCTGCTTAGCGCAGAGAGCCTGAGCACCGGCGATGTCATTTTTCTTAAGGCAAGCCTTTACGTTAGCAACAAACTTGGAGATGCTGCCTTTACCTTTAGCGCTTGAAAGAGCAATCCAACGCTCAACAGACAGAACGATAACGGTAAGGAACAAAGTCTGAAGAATAGGCACGATGAAACCGCCCTTGTAGATTGTACCCCAAAGATCCTGAGGATGGCCGGCTTCGTCGAAGTGCATGTCATGACCAAACCAGAAGATGAACAACAATAATGCTACGATAAAGCACACTACGATAACCAAGAATGCGTTCTTGATACCACGTACGTTAGAACCTTCGTTCTTAGGTTGTTTAGCCGTAGCGGCTCCAACATTGGTTTTTTGAGTTTCCATAATTTTTGAATAGAATGAATAATGTTATTAATAATGAATTATTTTGATTTATGGTTAAATGCTGCGTCAATCAAGCCGGTGTGATCGGTATACATAAAACCGAAGCGAACTGTCGGCAGGCTCATTACCTACGCAAAACGCCTCGTGCTTACTATATCGGGCCGTATCGATGAAGGCCATAAAACTGTGATTCATGTTCAAACTGCAACCGGTATCGATTTATAAACATTTGCTCCAACAACGGCTTTTGCCGTGATTGGATATGCAAATTTATTATTATATTTTTTACAAACCAAATTTTGTACCGTGATTTTTATTAATTTATCCTTTACAGATGCTGTGTTAATTTTTTAATATGTTACAAAGCATAATTTAACAAAATACGCCACATAATATCTGAATTTATCGTTACCGGAGGGCCGTTCCGTGAATTTTTCACAACCAAAGTTAAGACAAACCAAAATTATCAGTTAACTTTGCATTATTAAATATATCTATAGTATAATCCACATGGCAAAAGCTATAAAACTTAAGAAAGGGCTTGACATAAGGATCCACGGAGTCGCTCCGTCAGAGAGACTGAAGCGGATAATACCGGCTTCATGCGCCGTGGTACCTGACGATTATCAGGGTATAACCCCGAAAATCGATGTAAAGGAGGGCGACGCCGTGCTTGCAGGCTCGGTGCTGTTTCATGACAAGCAGTACCCCGATGTCAAGGTAGTGTCGCCTGTGGCGGGAACCATACAGAGCGTCGTAAGAGGCGAACGCCGCAAACTTGAACGCATAGTCATCATCCCGTCGCAGACTCCCGAAGAGTCAAAACGGTTTGACACGTCGGGCATCGATGACAGCGTACTTGCGCAGCGCTTACTGCTTGACTCCGGACTTTGGGCATGGATGCGCCAGCGACCTTTCAATATAGTACCGGCCCCGGGCACAGAGCCGCGCGACATAATGGTGACCGGTTTTGACTCGTCACCTCTGGCTCCTGACTATGAGATGTCGCTCGACGGGCACAAAGAGGATATAAATGCGGCTGTAAGGCTCCTCGGCAAGTTCACAAAGGGCAATATATATATAGGTATACGCCGCGGCAGCTGCCTGACCGACATCAAAGGTGCCGAAACGATAATATTCGACGGCCCCCACCCCGCCGGCAACGCAGGCATACAGATAGCAAACATCAACCCTGTCAACAAAGGCGACGTGGTGTGGACACTTGACGCCGTGACGCTCATGCGCATAGGACACCTTGTCAACACCGGCACTCTCGACATGAACGTAGATGTGGCCGTGACAGGATGTGAAGTAAAAACCCCCGGATACATCAACACCATAGCCGGCGCCGACATAGCATCGCTGACTGAAGGCAACATCCACGATGACAATGTGCACCACCGCATAATATCGGGCAATGTGCTGACCGGTCATCCCGTGGGCAAGGATAGCTACCTCCGCTTCCCATACAACCATATAACGGTAATACCGGAAGGCGACGATCACGCAGAGTTCATGGGCTGGGCATCGCTGTCGCCACAGAAGATGAGTGTATCGCGTTCGTTTCCGGGCCACTTCACCAAGCGCCTGTTCTGCCCCGATGCCCGCATACTCGGCGGACGCCGAGCAATGATCATGTCGGGCTTATACGACAAAGTCCTTCCGATGGACATCATGGCGGAATTTCTGATAAAAGCCGTCATATCGCGCAATATCGACCGCATGGAGCAGCTCGGCATCTATGAGGTGGCTCCCGAGGATTTCGCATTGTGCGAATACGTAGATCCGTCTAAGCTTGAACTGCAGAAAATACTTCAGGAAGGGCTCGAATACATACGTAAAGAACTCAATTAGAATCACAATAACATTTCCATAAAAGTGAAATCGCTCAGAAAATATCTTGACAGGATAAAGCCTCAGTTTGAACCCGGCGGACGCTTGCATGCATTTCAGTCGGTCTTTGACGGCTTTGAGACATTCCTGTTCACTCCCACCACCACTTCACGGTCGGGAGTAAGCATCCACGACAGTCTCGATTCAAAGCGTGTGATGATTATCGTAGTTCTGGCCCTTGTACCGTGTCTGCTGTTCGGCATGTACAATGTGGGCTATCAGCACTGGCTTTCCATCGGCGAGACTCAATTTCCGTTCTGGCAGCTTATGGCATACGGATTTCTCGCTCTGCTGCCCCGCCTTTTAGTGTCATACATCGTAGGACTCGGCATTGAATTTGTAGTGGCACAATGGCGCAAGGAAGAGATACAGGAAGGCTTCCTCGTATCGGGTATTCTCATACCGCTAATATGCCCTATCGAGATTCCGCTGTGGATGCTTGCCGTAGCCACTGCATTCTCGGTCATCTTTGTAAAAGAGATATTCGGCGGCACAGGCTACAACATATTTAACGTAGCTCTGGTGACCCGTGCGGTTCTATTCTTCGGTTATCCGTCAAAAATGAGCGGCGACAGCGTATTTGTATCCACAGGAAGCATATGCGGATTGGGAGAAGGAGCGGTTGTCGACGGATTTTCAGGAGCCACTCCTCTGGGACAGATAGCATCAAACACCGGCGACACACTCACACTGACAAACGTCATCGGAGAGCCCTTGTCGTTATGGGACATGTTTGTCGGTCTGATACCCGGTTCGGTCGGAGAAACCTCTACCCTCTGCATACTTATCGGCGCCGCCATACTGCTGGCTACCGGTATAGCAAGCTGGCGCATCATGTTGTCGGTATTTGCCGGCGGGTTCGTCATGGCAGCCATAGCCCACGCATGTCCTTCGGCTTCATACCCGGCCTCGATGCTTACCCCGCTACAGCAACTTACTCTCGGAGGCTTCGCATTTGCGGCCGTATACATGGCCACCGACCCGGTCACCGCATCGCGCACAAATCCGGGCAAATACATATACGGCTTCCTTATCGGAGTCATAGCAGTGCTTATACGCACCTACAACAACGGTTATCCTGAAGGAGCCATGCTCGCCGTGTTGCTGATGAACGCGTTTGCCCCGCTTATCGACTACACAGTCGTTCAATCCAATATCAGACGCCGTCTGCGTCGCCTTAAAACCAAAGTATAAACAGATATGAACAAGCAAAGCAACACTTATACTATCATATATATTGTCGCGCTCGTCATAATAGTAGGCACGGCTTTGGCATTTACGGCACTGTCGCTTAAACCGCTGCAGACCGCCAACGCCGACGCCGACAAGATGAAGCAGATACTGGCGTCAGTCCATATCGCTCCCGCCAAAAGCGACATAATAACTGACTTCGACAAGTATATCACCGACCGTTTTGTCATCGATGCCGAAGGCAAGCGAGTCGAGGGCGACGCATTCGCCATAAACGTATCGGCACAAAGCAAACTTCCGCAGGCAGAGCGCAAGCTCCCCGTATATGAGTGCACGCTGACTCCCGGTGATGTCAAATACATACTGCCGGTATACGGCGCAGGGCTGTGGGGGCCTATATGGGGCTACGTAGCCGTAAACTCCGACGGCTCGTCAATATACGGAGCATACTTCGCTCATCAGGGCGAGACTCCGGGTCTTGGCGCAGAGATAGAGAAGCCGGCGTTCAGCGACCAGTTCACCGGTCTGAACCTCTTCAAGGAGGGTGCCTTCAAACCCGTCAACGTCATAAAAGCCGGACAGGCTCCCATGAACGGAGAAGACTATGTCGACGCAATATCGGGCGGCACAATAACATCCAAAGGAGTAGCTTCAATGCTTGACAACTGCCTGTCAGGTTATAAGACCTTTCTTGAAAGTCTCACCAACAAAGGACAATAACAATCATGGCATCAAACAATAAAAACCTCATAACCCTGCTCAATCCGCTGTCAAAGGACAATCCGGTAATTGTACAGATACTCGGCATTTGCTCCTGCCTTGCCGTGACTGCCAAGCTCGAACCGGCATTTGTAATGGGCATATCGGTCATAGCAGTACTGGCATTCTCCAATGTCATAATATCGCTTCTTCGCAACACCATCCCCACCAACATACGTATTATTGTACAGCTCGTGGTGGTGGCCGGTCTTGTAGTTATCGTAAACCAGTTGCTCATGGCTTACCAATATGACGTAAGCAAGCAGCTTTCGGTATTCATAGGCCTTATCGTCACTAACTGTATACTCATGGGACGCCTCGAGGCATTTGCCATGGGCAACAAACCGTGGCCGTCATTCCTTGACGGGATAGGCAACGGTGTGGGCTATGCGCTTATCCTCGTCATCGTAGCCTTTGTGCGCGAGTTGCTCGGCAGCGGCACTATATGGGGATTTCAGGTCATACCCGACAGCTGGTACGAACACGGTTATGCCAATAACGGCCTTATGATATTGCCGCCCATGGCCCTTATAGTGGTGGGCTGCATAATATGGATTCACCGCAGCTACAACAAAGAGCTCCAAGAGTAATAACCACAACACAGAGTTAGAATATAATGGAAAATCTGAATATATTCATCAGGTCGATATTTGTCGACAACATGATATTTGCCTACTTTCTCGGCATGTGTTCGTTTCTTGCCGTATCCAAAAACGTCAAGACAGCACTTGGGCTCGGAGCGGCCGTGACATTCATGCTCGTGATATCGCTGCCGATAAACTATCTGCTCGAAACCTATGTCCTGCGTGCCGGAGCATTGCAATGGCTCGGTCCGGAATATGCCGACGTGGACCTCAGCTTCCTGTCGCTCATTATGTTTATAGCCGTGATAGCATCACTGACCCAGCTTGTCGAGATGGCGGTAGAGAAGTTCAGTCCGTCGCTGTACTCGTCATTAGGTATATTTCTGCCTCTTATAGCTGTAAACTGCGCCATACTCGGCGGCTCGCTGTTTATGCAGCAGCGCGACTTTCCCGATGTGTGGACGGCATGCTGCGCCGGAGCCGGATGGGGCCTCGGATGGCTCCTCGCAATTGTGGCCATAGCCGCCATACGCGAGCGTCTTCAGGAGTACAGCAACATACCCAAGCCTTTGCGCGGGGTAGGCATAACATTTATCTTAACCGGCCTTATGGGAATAGCCTTCATGAGCTTCCTCGGCATTAAACTGTAACGGATATGGATACATTTGCAATGATAGCTCTTGCCGACACCGGCACACTCACACTGTTGTCGGGAGTCGCGATATTTCTGGCAATCACGCTCATACTTGTAATCGTACTGCTTATAGCCAAAAAATTTCTTGTACACTCAGGCGAAGTGCGCATAAACATCAACAATGACAAAGACGTATTTGCCATGTCGGGCAAAACCCTGCTGTCGACTCTTGGCGACCAGAACATATTTCTGTCATCGGCGTGCGGCGGAAAAGGCAGCTGCGGTCAATGCAAGGTGCAGGTTTTTGAAGGTGGAGGCGACATACTTCCCACAGAGACCGTGCACTTCTCCCGCAAACAGATGAAAGACCATTGGCGACTCGGATGTCAGGTGAAGGTTAAAGAAGATATGGCCATAGGAGTTCCTGCCTCGGTACTTGACGTAAAGGAATGGGAGTGCGAAGTCATATCAAACAAAAATGTGGCTACATTTATCAAAGAATTCATTGTAGCACTGCCTCCGGGCGAGCACATGAACTTCATACCGGGTTCGTATGCACAGATAAAGATACCCGCATACGAAATGGACTATAACACCGATATCGACAAATCGCTCATAGGCGACGAGTACTTGCCGGCATGGGAGAAATTCGGTCTGTTCACACTCAAGTGCAAAAATACCGAACCCACCATACGTGCCTACTCTATGGCCAACTACCCCGCCGAAGGCGACCGCATAATGCTTACCGTACGCATAGCCACTCCGCCTTTCAAACCGAAACCCGAAGTAGGATTTCAGGATGTCATGCCGGGTATAGCGTCATCCTACATATTCACCCTCAAGCCCGGCGACAAGGTGACAATGAGTGGACCCTACGGTGATTTCCATCCCATATTCGACTCCAGTGCCGAGATGATGTGGATAGGCGGCGGCGCCGGCATGGCCCCTCTGAGAGCCCAAATCATGCACATGACTCGAACACTTAACTGCACCGACCGTGTGATGAACTACTTCTACGGCGCAAGAGCCCTTAACGAAGTCTTCTATCTGCAGGATTTCCTACAGCTTGAAAAGGACTTCCCCAACTTCAAGTTCCACCTCGCTCTTGACCGTCCCGACCCGGCGGCCGACGCGGCAGGCGTCAAGTATACACCGGGCTTCGTGCATCAGGTCATATATGAGACATATCTAAAAGACCATCCGGCTCCTGAGGATATCGAGTATTACATGTGCGGCCCCGGCCCCATGAGCAAAGCCGTAGAAAACATGCTTTGGGACCTCGGCGTTCCGTCTGAAAATCTGATGTACGATAATTTCGGAGGATAAACATCATGAACGGGTACGTGATATTCCGGGCAGTATGCCTTGCCCTGCTCTGGCTGGCACTATGCTGGCTGATGCTCTCGACAAGAGGGTTCAACGCATGGACTCTGTTTGTAGTGATAGTGTCGGGAGTTCTCGTATTTGTACCAGTATATAAAAAGTACTTTCGTGACAGGAATGGAAAAAACTGACAATAGCATTGACAGTGTTTCCGCGCATTATCCGCTGCTTGAAACGATAGACTCCCCCGCCGACCTTAGGAAACTGCCGGCGGAGAAGTTGACGCAGGTGTGTGCGGAGATCCGTCAATTTCTTATAAACTCACTCTCTAACAATCCCGGTCACTTCGCATCAAGCATGGGGGCCGTAGAACTTACCGTGGCCCTGCACTATGTGTTCAACACTCCATACGACCGCATCGTGTGGGATGTCGGACATCAGGCATACGGGCACAAGCTTCTTACAGGACGGCGCGACAAGTTCCGAACCAACCGCAAACTCGGTGGACTGAGCGGATTTCCCAACCCGGAGGAGAGCGAGTATGACACTTTCACAGCCGGACACGCATCCAACTCCATATCGGCTGCGCTTGGCATGGCTGTGGCATCGGCGCTGCAGCACGAGTCGCCCAAGCGCAATGTCGTGGCGGTCATAGGCGACGCATCGATAAGCGGCGGCCTTGCATTCGAGGGCCTCAACAATGCCACCATGACCCGCAATAATCTGCTCATCATACTGAATGACAACGACATGTCGATTGACCGTAATGTCGGGGCACTGAATTCATATCTTGCACACCTTACAACCTCCAAGGCATACAATACATTTCGCTACAGGCTGTACAGGCTGTTGAAAAAGATGCATCTCGTCAACGATGGCACCAAAGACTTCATACTGCGGTTCAACAACAGTATAAAATCATTGGTAACACGACAACAAAACATATTCGAAGGACTTAATATAAGATACTTCGGTCCGTTTGACGGGCATGACGTGGAACGCATAGTACGTGTGCTCGGCGACATAAAGGATATGGAAGGCCCGAGACTGCTGCATCTGCGCACTACAAAAGGTAAAGGCTACACACCGGCAGAAAATGATCCGGCATCATGGCACGCCCCCGGCAAGTTTGATCCACAGACCGGAAACCGTCAGTCGGAACCGCATGAAGGCGTACCGCCCAAATATCAGGATGTATTCGGCGAGACACTGCTTGAACTTGCACGCAGCAACCCCAAGATAGTAGGCATAACAGCTGCCATGCCTTCAGGTACATCCATGAGCATAATGCAACATGAGATACCCGGAAGAGTATTTGACGTAGGCATATCGGAAGGCCATGCCGTGACATTTGCCGGCGGTCTCGCCAAGGACGGCATGAGGCCATACTGCGCCATATACTCATCGTTCTTGCAGAGAGCATATGACCATATAATACACGATGTGGCCATACAACAGCTGCCGGTGACCCTGTGTCTTGACCGCGCAGGTATAGTGGGTGAAGACGGAGTCACCCATCACGGAGTATTTGACCTCAGCTATCTGAGAAGCATTCCGGGAATGATTGTAGCCGCACCACGCGACGAAATAACACTGCGCAATCTTCTGTACACATCGCAGGTTGCCGACAACGGTCCGATGGCCATACGCTATCCACGCGGCAAGGGTAAAAATCCTGACTGGAAAGTACCCATGAAGGCTATAGCCATAGGCAAAGGCGAACGGCTTCAGGATGGAAGTGATGTGGCGGTGTTGTCGATAGGCCCTATGGCCAATATCGTAAAATCGGCTATAGAACAAGCCGAAGCCGACGGCATATCGGTAGCCCACTACGACATGATATTCCTCAAGCCTCTTGACGAGGAGCTTCTTGCCGAAGTCGCAGCCAAAGGATGCCCGGTAATCACCGTCGAAGACGGTATAAAAGAGGGCGGTCTCGGCTCTGCAGTGACAGAATGGTTCAATGACCGCGGCCATAAGATACAAGTGACAAGAATCGGCGTACCGGACTCATTTGTCCCACACGGCAAAGTTCCGGAACTGATGAAAATGTGCGGCATGGACGCCGATGCCATACATGAAGCTATCGTTAACGCTCATAAATCTGACAAATAATGAAAATCGTCATTGCAGGAGCGGGAGAAGTGGGCTCACATCTGGCCAAACTGCTTTCAAGCGAAGAGCAGGATATAATGCTACTTGACTCCGATCAGGCACGCCTTGCCATGATGGACGCCAACTACAACATCATGACCGTACGCGGCAATCCCATATCGTTCAAATCGCTGCGTATGGCGGGAGTGGAAAAGTGCGACCTGTTCATAGCCGTGACTCCCGACGAGACTCGTAATGTCGTAGCATGCTCAATGGCCAAAAGCATAGGAGCACAACGTACCGTGGCCCGTATAGACAACTATGAGTTCATGACCCCGGAAAACCGGGAGTACTTCATACGCCTCGGTGTAAATGCCCTTATATATCCAGAACTGCTTGCAGCACAGGAAATCATAACCGCTCTGCGCCGTTCATGGGTACGCCATTGGTTTGAACTGCACGACGGCGAAATCATAATCGTCGGTGTGAAATTGCGCGATAACGCCCGCATTATCGGCATGCAGCTCAAAGACTTTGCCAAAACCGAACATAACTTCCATGTGGCGGCCATAAAGCGTCATCATGACACTATCATTCCTCGTGGTGACGACAGCATACTCGCCGGCGACATACTCTACTTCGCCGTTACACGCGAGCATGTCAATGAACTTCTCGATCTTTGTGGCAAGACAAGCAAAAAAATAAAAAAAGTGCTCATAATGGGAGCGAGCCGCATTGCCATCAGGCTTGCAGCACTCGCCGGCGATGAATTCAAGATAAAAATCATCGAAAACAACATGAGCGCCTGCCGTCTGCTGCCAGAAAAGTGTCCTGATTGCGATATAGTATACGGCGACGGACGCGATATAGACGTGTTGCGCGAGGAAGGTATAGCCGACACCGACGCCTTCATAGCGCTGAGCAACAGCTCCGAAACCAACATATTGTCATGTCTGACGGCCAAGGAATTCGGTGTCCATAAAACCATAGCCGAGGTTGAGGACATACAGTTCATATCGGAAGCCGAAGGTCTTAACATAGGCACTGTAGTCAACAAGAAACTCCTCGCGTCAAGCAAGATATTTCAATTACTGCTCGACCTTGACGTATCGTCATCTAAATGCTTGGCTCTTACCGATGCGGAGGTGGCCGAAATAGAGGCAAAACCCGACAGCAAGATAACCCGCGACGCCGTTAAAAACCTCAACCTGCCCCACGGCATGACCATAGCCGCGCTCATACGCGACGGACGAGGCATGCTCGTAAACGGTAATACCCGCATATGCGCCGGCGACCATGTCGTAGTATTCTGCCTTGCAGGGACAATCCACAAAATCGAACGCCTGTTCAACCGATAGCAATGGCCATTTTCAACAACACGCGACATATCAACTTCCCCATGCTTCTGCGAGTGCTCGGCTGGCTCCTTATCATAGAGTCGATTTTCATGCTGTGTCCGCTCGGAACTTGCCTGATATACTCCGAAGATGACTGGCTTTCATTCTTCATAAGCACAGTGGTGACACTCGTCACCGGCGTACTGATGACATTCTGCATACGTCCGACCAACACCTCGATGGCCAAACGCGAGGGCTTTCTGCTTACAGCACTCGTATGGGTGGTGTTTTCACTGTTCGGCATGCTTCCGTTCATTATGTGCTCCACGCCATTAAGTGTTACCGACGCATTTTTCGAGACCATGTCGGGGTTCTCAACCACAGGAGCCACGGTATATCCTTCGGTTGACATTCTGTCACACGGCATCAACCTGTGGCGTTGCCTGACCCAATGGCTCGGAGGCATGGGAATCATTCTGTTCACACTTGCTGTTCTGCCCATGCTCAACCATTCAGGAGGCATGCAGATGTTCAATGCCGAAGTAACCGGCATAACTCATGAAAAACTGCGCCCGCGTATCAGCCAGACAGCCAAAAGCCTATGGACAATATACTTCGTGCTTACGGCCATGGTATTTATACTGCTGTGGATAGGCCCCATGGACTTCTTCGACAGTCTGTGTCATGCATTTTCCACCATGTCTACCGGAGGCTTTTCGACACGCAACAACAGTATAGCCGAGTGGGACTCCGACTACATCAAAATCATAGTAACCATATTCATGTTTCTCGGTGGCGTCAATTTCGCACTCATTTTCAAGGCCATACACGGCGATATGAAGAGTCTGTACCGCAATGACACATTCATGACATACGTGAAAATCGTCATAGCCGCCTACATAACGTTTGTCATAGCCATAATACTGAGCGGTCAGGCCCATACCATAGAGGATGTCACCATCGATCCTCTGTTTCAGATCATCACCACAATGTCGTCGACAGGTCTTACCGCCAGCAATTTCTTAAACTGGGGTCCGTTCGTTATGGCCCTGCTGTTTATACTTATGTTCTTTGGCGCATGCGCCGGATCCACCAGTGGAGGAGCCAAAATCGACCGTCTGCTGTTTCTGCTTAAGAACACCGGCAATGAGCTTTACCGCTCGGTACACCCCAATGCCATTCGGTCAGTACGCATAAACGGCAACATCGTTTCACCCGACATAGTAGACAAAGTGATTGCATTTTTGTGTATCTACGTCATGATTATATCGGTTGGAGGCATTGTACTTACAGCATTCGGGCTGCCGATCGTTGACTCGTTTTTCAATTCGTTCTCATGCGTGTCCAATATCGGGCTCAGTTCCGACACGACAGGCATGGGCGGCTTCGCAGGTATGCCTGACGTAGCCAAATGGGTTCTATCCTTTCTTATGCTTACCGGACGTCTTGAGATATTTACTGTCCTTATTCTGTTTACCCCGGCTTTCTGGTCCAAATAATCACAAAAGTAGCGTATGTCACCATAGCATGCCATACGCTTCCCTTTTGCTGC
The DNA here is from genome assembly GCF_008728965.1 of Heminiphilus faecis. Lineage (GTDB taxonomy): Bacteria > Bacteroidota > Bacteroidia > Bacteroidales > Muribaculaceae > Muribaculum > Muribaculum faecis. The sequence continues at coordinate 45,737 of NZ_VSMC01000021.1, forward strand.
AAACCGAGTAAATTTACTCAAATTTGTGATATATGACGTAACTTGCTGGATTTTAGCGCGTCTATGAAACGTAATTGTACTTAATTCGTACTGATTGAGAAAGTTGCCGCAAACGGAGGAATTTGAATTTTTGATTTTTAACATCTGTTTTTGATTTTTAATTGCCTCTTTTTGCCCCCACAAGGTCTGATTTTGGACTATGGCCAATTTTCAACCTTGTAACCGCATCCTCTTTTTCAGTACGAAAAAGACACGTTTAGACGCTGCAAAGATAGCGATTTTTATCGTCATGGGCAAACGTGGCGGGACATCGGCTTGCATCAGACCGTGCCGGGGATGTGTCCGGGAGGCCACGTTCCGACACGGACATACTGCAAGCCCATGTCCCGCCTGACAGGTCCACGCGGATAGAGACCGTATGCCGTCCTCCCGATAGAACGATTGGGAGGACATCATCCGGTCACTATCCCTTTTGCGGGACTATTTATCGCATTGCCGAAACCTGTTTGCACCGGCCGTCCTTTTTATCTTTCGTTGCCAAACGGTATGCCGGATATACAAAACCGGTGAGAGTGAAAGTAAGAGACGGCCTTTCACCTGCCCCGGCATTTGCACATCCCGCATCCCGTTGATTTCAATCCACGCGGATAAAGACCGCTCACTTCCACGGATCGGCAATGCCGTACCGTTCCCTGTGCGGGACATTATCCTCAGCTGGACTACATTTCCGTCTTTTTATTTTTTCTTTCCGCTGCCGCCGCTAATGTATAATCCGCAAAACGAAGCGTGCAACGCCTCCAGAACGAAACGTGCCAAAAATAAAACGAAACGTGAGGCTCAAACAAAACGAAGCGTACCATCGGTGCGCTTTTTTATTACAGCCGCTACTCTCCCATTTTTCAAAAAATTTTCGCCCGACTTCGCCGGGGTCTGTGGGTTGACCCCGGCGCGACTCCGGCTCTCCCCTGCTCCACTCCACTATATTTGAACGGCCTCCGAACATCATTCGAAGGCCGTTCTTTTCGTGTTGCGCTTTTCGCTTTGGGTCGCTGCGCGACCGCTTTGGCTTCGCCGCTCACGCAACCTCGGCCAACGCTTTAAACGCGGCCACGCTCTGCGCCCTGACGAGTTTGCCGCGGAAGGCCAGGCGCGACCCGACATACGCGAACGCATTCGAAGCATCGTTATACGCATACGCGAACGACACGCCGCCACCCGCACTCGCGCCGCTGCCGCCGCGATAGACCACACGGCCTGTGCCGGTCGTCAGCCAGTACATATCGCAGTAGTGCGTAGAGGACGAACCGTTGGTGGTGCCTACGGGGATTACTGCCATATAGAGGCCGTGGGCCACAGCTGCTGTCCATGCGCCGGAGTTGGTATGGCCCTTGATCATTACCGTGGTGCCGTCGGGGAACCATATACGCCACTTGCCGACATTGCCGTTTGTGTTCGGAAGATCCACCCCGTCCATCATGTCGTACTTGTGGCCGTATATGTCCTCATAGCCCAGACAGCAGATATTGTTCATCTGCTCGACGGTCTTTGAACCATACTCCTCCTTGATATACCAGGCATACTGGTGAACGAGGTTATCGATAAGCGAGTTGGTGACATTCGGGTTGACGGCCTTGGCCGCCTCGTAGCCCACGGTGTCGGTCATGCCGTACTTCATTGTACCGCCGACTGTGCGGTTGTTGGTATGGGAACCGGCTCCGCATTGTTCCTGGGCGTCCCTGCGACCATATTTGGCATAGAAGAGGTTGGCGATGCGGAAGTGCATAAGCGCGTCTATCTGCTGCATTCCCCGCTGCGCGCTATAATAGTGGAAGTCGGTCCAGGACATACTTGCCAGCGTGTATTTGCCGGCAACGGCCGCTCTGAACTTGCCGTTGACCTCGGAAGTGCCTACCACGGCACAGAGGTGTTCGTCATCGTAGTACCAGTCCGGCTCCATGTCCTCGATCTTCGTGGAGTTGGACAGCACGACCTTGTCAAACTCTGCCGTGGGCAGTATGGTGAAGTGGAGCGAAACAGCACCTTCGGGCACATCAGATATGAGGTACATGCCCGGCTCGAACTTGTTGGCAAGGGTCGGTACTATGACCTCGCTGACCTTGTTGCCCTGCGCATCGCAGAAGATGGATCCCATGAGGTTTGTTCCGGGAACGGTCGGGAAGCGCACACGCTTATGCTTTGACACATCGACGGAGCAGACAGCATAGGCACTGTCGGTGCTGTATGAGGCGGCAAGGGTAGCCTTCCCGGTCATGATCTTTCTCCCCTGCAGATAGTCGCCGGCAGTCTTAATATCCTCAAGGGTGAGGACATCGGCTTCAGGGCGCGCCGGGGCTTTGTCTTTGGCGTTGTTGCTGTAGCAGGAGTAGTGCTTGGCCTTGAGGTAGTCGTTGATTCCCTTGGACCACATTCCGGGTTCGTACATCATCAGATCGCCCTCGGTGGAATCGAGTTTCGCCGGGGTGCAGTTGGCTGTATCCTCTGCGTCGGCGTAGTAGTTGGAGTTGCTATCGTGCAGGGGGAACCATGTCATCTCGCCGTCAAGGTTGTTCATCGTGGTCTCTACGTTGGCGATGGTGACCTGGCGCGTTGTGGCCTTTTTCGTCACTTTGGCGAGTGTCTTGTGGCGTTTGGCGAGTATCGCGGAAATATGGCCGCTGGGCCTGTATTCGTTGCCGTATTTGTAGCCTGTGCCGTTGTCGAGGTTGCTGACGTTGGCGTCGTCGCTGACGGAGTCGTCGAACTCGATCATGGTGTATTCGGGCTGAACGATGTTCAGTTCGGGGAAGTGGGCGCACATCTGCTCGTAACGGCCCTTCTCGATATACTTTGTAAGCCGTACGGTACCGACAAGGGCGCATGTGTCGGTGTAGTTGCCTTCGGCATCGACGCCGCCCATCGTCATAAACTTGTTGAGCCATGTGCCGTCATCCTCGCGGTCTATGCCGGTGACACGGATGCGGTCGGCATTGGCGCAGCGGTTCAGCAGTGTCTCCCAGTTAAGCCCGGGGCAGTTGTCGAAGATGAAGGTGCGAACGTTGCCGTAGGTCTCCAGTGTCAGGCCGCCGGGGGTGAGCTTCGAGAGATACTCGAGGCGCAGGGTGGTCAGGGTTCCCGGAAGCCGGGCTATTGTCAACGGGGCGCCTTTGGCGAAGTTGACGCTCTGGACTTTCGTGCCTCTCGCGTCGAGTTCCTCAAGTCTTGTCTGGTTGCTCAGGTCGAGGGCGGTGCTCGTGCTGCCGCCGGTCTTGGCCTGGGCCTGGTTCCTCAGGCTGAGTCGACGCAGCTGACGGCAGTTCCCTATCGACAGCCACCACCCGGTGGAGCCGCCTCCCTGCGGCGCGTCGAGGTTGAGTTCGCGCAGCACGGAGCATTTGCCGAGGTCGAGGGCGTTCTTGAGGTGGCCTGCCGCCCCGGTCATGTCGAGGGTCCTTATCCTGCTGGCTCCGTAGAGACGCAGGGGGTCGTTGACGGTATAGGCCCCGGTGATGTCGAGGATGGCGGTGTCGCCGGCATCCACGATGCCGGTGTTGGCGATGTTGGGGCTGTTGTTGGTGCCGTACCCGTAGGCGTAGGGCTCGTTGGCCGTGATCCGCACGGTGTCGGCGGCGTCGCCAGCTGTCCTGGCGAGGTAGAGGTCTATGTTGTCGGAGGTGAAGTTGCTCGTGCCGTATTTGGCGTCGAGAAGGGCGAATCGGTTCCTGATGAAGTAGGTGCGGTGGCTCTTGTTGCTGCCCTGCAGGGCGTAGATGAAGGGCCACACCTTGCCGTACATGACCCTCGTGGCCGGGGCGATGTATTTCAGGTAGCCGCTCTTGTTGAAGGCGCGGTCGCTCCAGTTGCCGCTCTGCTCGTCGTTGAGCATCGACAGCACGCGCTCGACGGTCATCACGGCGCGGTAGTTGGCGGCGCAGCGTCTGAGGTCGTCCTGGAGGTTGGCCAGCACGAGGTTCCACAGCACGCTGTCGAAGCCCTCCATCGCGTATTTGCCGGCCTCGGCATCCCATGTGTCGCGCATGGTGGTGTAGAGGTAGACAAGGAAGCAGTCGTTGCGCTTGCCTAACTGGGTGTCGCCGTCGTAGTAGGTGATGTACCATATCAGCCCGTCCCATGTGCGCAGTATCATGTTCTTGGCAAACTGATCGACTCCAAGTCCGTATTCGCGGTCTATATAGTAGGTGAGTATGAAGTCCTTGTCGAAGTATCGGTCTATCTCGGCCTTGAATTTCGGACTGACATAGGTTGACAGGTTTGATGACGTCGCTCCGGCCGGCACGCATGACCGCAGCCATGAATGCAGACGGAGGATGGCCTGCTGCTGTTTTGTTGACAGCCCGGCCCATTTGACGTCGCCGTCGGTCTGTACCTTCCCGGCTGAGTCCACTCCGTAGTTGACCTCGGCGCCGCCGTCGAATTTCTCGATGAGTTCCGCGTCGGTCTTTGTCGAGAACAGGCACACCGGGGAGGTGTTGTTCAGGGTCTCGAGCGCTATGGGGCATTCGGGGGTGAAGCCTTCCACTCCCTCCATGCCGAACACCGGGCCGCTCTTGCTCTTCTCGTTGTTGAAGTTGTACTGGCCGTAATAGACGTTCTCGCCGTCTGCGGTCTCGGCGCAAAAGATGTCTATGGGCATACCGTCGATGGCGGTGCGCACGTTTATGGCCGCGAGGCTGTTGCCGCCCTGCTCGTACTGGTGACGCTGCGGCGGGGTGAGCAGCCCGAGTTCCTTCATGGTATCATTGAACAGCTTTGCCCAGCCGGTATTCAATGACATCGACGAATCGGAGTAGTCGCTCTTGCAGCAGACGATGGGGACAGGCACGGCACCGGGGCGCATGACGTATTTGTTGCCGGCAAGCACGTTCTTCCCTGTCATGGAGAGTTTCTCGCTCCCCTTGGTGAAGTAGATGCGGATGTTCTTGCTCGGATATTTGGTCGACGACGTGCCCTGTATCCTGATGTAGCAGTTGGAGAGGATGAAGTCGTAGTCCGGCCCGAGCGCGGAGTAATAATAGACGTCGGCCAGGAAGTCGGTCTTTTTGTTGTTGGTCTCGTAAACGTCGTCGAGCATGTTCTTCCTGACGATGCGCAGGACTCCCTTGCCCTGGGCGCGCAGTTTGTCGAGGTCGACATCGCCGTTGTCGCCCAGGATGTCGTTCATGGTGAATTCGCCCATCATCTCCTCGGTGGTCTCGCAGTCGACGATGCGGTTCTCGAGTTCCTCGTCGTCGCTGAGGGCGCGGTTATATACACGTATGCTCTTTATCTCGATGTCGGCCTCGGTGCTGTCGATGGTGATCTCCTGCGGCGTGTCCTGACGGAAGCTGAAGGAGGAGTCGTAGATGTCGGCGCCGTTGCGGTTGCCGTTGATGTAGAGTTCCATCAGCCTGTCCTGTGCGGCCGTGCCTACTGTCAGGGCGACCTTGGTCCACTCTCCCTCGACGATGTTGGTGGCGAGTTTGATCTCGCGCGTCACCTGCTCGTCGTCCTCGTTGGTGTAGGTGACGGTCTGCCCGGTTCTGAAGCTCGCCTCGGAGGTGGTTATCAAAAGGCCTTTGCCCTTGTCAAGGCAGGATACGACGGGGGCGGTGCGGTCCATGATGTTGCTGACGCGCATGGTCATCTCTATTGTCAGGCCTGTGGCCTTGACATCGGTGGCGAAAGGATTGTAGCCGATGGTGGCCCTCGCTCCGTTGGTGAGCTTCAACGCCCCGTCTATCCATCCGCTGCTGCCCCAGTCCACGTTTTCAAACGACGTTGTAATGCCGTTCGATTCCCATTTGGCGCGGTCATCGGGGCTTTCGTCGTTGCTACGTCCGGCTGCGTCGAGCTTGAACTGGAGGCCGAACTGCGCCTCGCCGATGTCGATACCGCTCTCGGCTACATCGACCTGTATGGTGTAGCTTGCTGAGCCGAGCTTGAGTTGCAGGGTCTGACGGCCTTTCTCGGTGAAGCGGTTGGTGTAGGTCTGCGCCGTCCTGGGCACGCTGACGGTGCGTGCCAGGGTGCCGTTGTGCCACAGTTCGACCGTGGCCGGAACCACGGAGGGGTCGTAGGCGGCGAAGTCGAAGGTGCATTTCTCGTACTGCCCTGCCTCGATGACCGGGACGGAGTGAGCCGCCCCGGTGAGTATGCGCCCGTCGGGGTGTATGATCTTGGTGCCTATGAAGGGCGCGCTGCTGCCGCGTTTGAGGATGTCGAAGTAGATGCTCTCGCTGCGGAGCGTCAGGCCGTCCTGCTCCATCTCGGCCACCATCTGAACGGTATGGCGCCCCACCGACAGCCCGGCCATGTCGAGGGTGAAGTTGGAGTTGGTAGTGCCGCTCCTGGTCACGGAGTGGAGGTTGCGCTGCACCCCGTCGACATACAGTATTACGGATTTAGTGCCGGCACCGGACACGGCATAAGGTATCTCGACCTTGTCGTGTAGGTCGTAACCGCCCTGCGCGAGTCCGGCGGCCACGTTGTATGAGCTTGAGAGGTTAAGGCTGACGACCTTGACGCTGACGTAGGCCGGCTTGCGCTGCTGCTTGCCGGTGGTAGGGTCGGTAGTGGTGGCGGTGACATAGATGTCGCTCGTGCCGAGAAGGAGGTATTTCGTAAGGTCGAGGGTATAGGTGCCTTTGCTCACATCCTGCCTGGTCTCGCTGTAGGTGGTGACGATGCCGCGCTTGACGGTGATTTCCACTGTGGCCTTCTGCCCGGTGCTTGTTCCGGCTTCCTCGCCGGTAAACTGGTGGTCATAGCTCCATGTAAGGATGGCGGAGCCGCCCTCCTTTATGGTAGACGCACTCAGCGATGCGTTCAGCACTATCTTGGTGCCGGCGGATTCTCCGCCGCCGCCCCCGCCAGCCGGTATGTTGAATTCGGTAATGACGGAGCTTTTGCTCTTGAGCTGCACGGTGACGGTGCCGTCCTCGTTCTCTATGACCTCGTTGTTGAAAAGAGTGCCGGATTCCAGTTCCGACAGCTTGGCTGTCACTACCCCGTTCTGCACCGGGTTGGTGCTCGAGGCGTTGAGGCTGTCGTCGACCTCCACCTCGTCGATGGTGATGCCGACATTGCCCTCCGCGTCCGGCGTTTTCTTTTCGCCGTTGACGGTGATGCTCCTGACGGTGTTCTTCGAACCGTATTCTTCCCACGCGCCGGGATTGGTGAATGTCGACAGGCTCGTGCCGATGAAACGGTAGTCCTCCCATTTGCCGGCCGCGCTCTCGAAGGTGATGATCATGCCGCGCTTATGGTCATCGTCTATGTCGGCCTCGGCGAGTTTGGCCACGGCGGTCGCCTTTGTGTAGTAGCCGGTTCTCAACGGATGCAGGGCTGTGACGTTGTAATATCCGCTGCCGCTCCCGGTCCCGGCGGTGGCGAACGGCATCCACTTGGTCGCGTCGGATATGTCGTTGTCCGGGTCGCCGGTAAACTGCCACGACTCCCAGCCTTTCGGGCCGCGGAATATCATCACGCAGCCAATGGACATATACTCCTCCCCATCGGATTGTGCTAGATTCGCAAGGGCGTCCTTTGCGGCTGACCAGTCGGCGAACACCCGGTCTTTGTCACCGAGTATGTCGTTGACCAGTACGACCGGGTGCCGGCGTGCGGCCTCAATGGCCACCTGAAGTTGCGATGTGGCATCATTGGCTGCCGTGGCGGCATCCCGCGCCTGTGTAGCCGCAGTATTTGCTGCCACAGCAGCCAGTCCGGCCGCGTCCTTGGCATTGTTGGCTGCCTGCGCCGCTGTATTAGCATTAGTGGCGGCAGCGTTGGCTGTCCTGGCCGCGTCCTCGGCCGGCTTGCGCAACAGCGACACAGGGGCGCTTACGACCTCCGTGCCGCGTATTGCCGGCAGTGTGGTGATTCCTTCGAGGCTCGATACTACGGGTAGTTCGTCGATGCTCTGGCTCTCGGCTTTGATCGCGTTGAGCATTTCGTTCTTTTCTGCCTGTGTAAGTGCCATATGGAAAAGCCACTCTACTTTGACCCTTTTGGCCAAACAGAATTTACCCACCTTGGCCATAATATGATTGACCCTTTAAAGTCCTGGTGTTAGGGGTCAATTTTATTTTACCCTTTTAATTCT
>NZ_VSMC01000022.1 GCF_008728965.1 Heminiphilus faecis
TTCAACGCAAAGATAAAAGCATTCCGTACCCAATTCAGGGGAGTCAGTGACATTAAATTCTTCATGTTCAGACTGGCCACATTATACTCTTGACATCTTACCACCCACCGGGAAAATCCGCTGACCCATGATTTCAAAGGTTCGGCGTGGGCTCCTGATCTGGTCAAGTATGGCGACAGGTGCAGTGGCGGTCTTATGGAGCCTTTTCAGCTTTGTGTCCGTTTTTGAAAGTCGATGCTTTAGTTGGCGGATAGACCGAGCTCCAAGGCCACTTTGTGCATGTAGGTGAGTGCAGCCTCGCGTTCGTTGGGGATGCTTCCGTCAAGTATGGCATTTTTGATGCGCTCCTTTATTACGCCTACCTCGCGCGACGGGCCAAGACCGAAGAACGACATTATTTCTTCGCCTGATACCGGCGGCTGGAAGTTGCGAATGCGGTCTTTTTCCTCAAGCTCCTCCATCTTTTTACGTACGAGTACGAAGTTGTCGAGGAAGCGCCGCACCTTTTCTTGATTCTTGGAGGTGATATCGGCTTCACACAGTATCATGAGGTCCTCGATGTCGTCGCCGGCATCAAATAGGAGGCGGCGTACGGCAGAGTCGGTGACTTCGTCCTCGACAAGGGCTATGGGGCGCATGTGCAGCTCGACTAACTTCTGCACGTACTTCATTTTCTCGTTAAGCGGCAGCCTCATGGCGCGAAATATGCGGGGCACCATTTTTGCTCCTATGAAGTTGTGATTGTGAAAGGTCCATCCGGTTTTCTGGTCCCAGCGCTTTGTGACGGGCTTGGCTATGTCATGGAGAAGCGCGGCCCATCGCAGCCATACATTGTCGTTTTTGCGGGCTACGTTGTCGACCACGGTGAGCGTGTGCTGGAAATTGTCCTTATGCCCGCGGCCGTTTATAATCTCAACCCCTTTCATCGCATGGAGTTCAGGCATTATATAGCTTAACAGACCGCATGCTTCGAGCAGTTCCCATCCGATCGAGGGTACGGGCGAAGCCATGATCTTCATCAGTTCGTCGGCTATGCGCTCGCGCGATATGATATTTATGCGTCCGGCGTTGCGGGCTATGGCGTCAAATGTATCGTCATATATTGTGAAGCCGAGCTGTGTGGCAAAACGGATGGCCCTCATCATGCGCAGTGGATCGTCGCTGAATGTTATGTCAGGGTCAAGCGGTGTGCGTATAATCTGGCGGTCCAAATCACCTATGCCGTCGTACGGGTCTATAAGCTGACCGAAGTTGTCGGCATTTACACATACAGCCATGGCGTTTATGGTGAAGTCGCGCCGGGCAAGGTCATCGTCGAGAGTGCCGTCTTCCACTACGGGTTTGCGGCTGTCATGGCTGTATGACTCACGTCGTGCGCCTACAAACTCGAGTTCTATGCCACCGTGTTTGACCTGAGCTGTGCCGAAGTTTCTGAACACGCTGCAGTGCGAGCCTTTGCCAAGTCTATGCGCTACGGCTTCGGCAACCTCGATGCCGCTTCCTACCGTAACGAAGTCAATATCCTTGGAGTGACGGTGAAGAAAGAGGTCGCGCACATATCCGCCCACGACGTAGCAGGGACGCGACATGCTGTCGGCCACCGAGGCTACGGTGTGAAATACCGGAGAATCTATTTTGTCGGCAATCAGCATCTGGCAGAAATTTTATTATATCAAGTCAATGATCTGTTCAGGAGCATCGGTGATGCGTTCAAGACCGCCGGATGTCACGATATATGTGTTTTCTACGCCTACAGCGCCTACATGTGGAATTACAAACTTCGGTTCCAGTGCTATGACATTGTGCTCTGCGAGTATGTCACGGCTGCGTGGGGCAATGACGGGCAGCTCGTTTATCTCGATACCTACCCCGTGTCCTATAAAGCCTGCTTTCTGCTTATGTCCCATGAAGTAACGTTCGAGACCGTGTCGCTCTACAATTGACACGGCGAGTTCATACAGTTCGGCTGCCGGTGTACCGGGTTTTCCCGCTTTCTCCAGAGCACGGCATATCTCGATCGAGCATTGGTGGGCCTCCATGGCTTTATCGTCAAGCTTTCCACAGGAGAACACTCGGGTCATATCGGTCATGTAGCCGGTGAAGTTGCCGTTGGAGTCGACCATCACCGACATGCCGGGGGTTATGACCGTGCCGTCGGCGCCTACTGGCAATGACGGGTCAAGGCCCGCGCCACCCATCGCGAAATCGTAAGGAGTGGGAGAGTCGGCATTGTCTCCCGCCAATATGTTTGACATGAAAAACTCCATAGAGTCACCGGCAATGCGGAATATGCCCAGACATCCTTCAAGTCGTGAGGCGCGCTCGATTTCGATCTGAAGTTCGATGTCGGTCATGCCCTCTCTGTATAGGCGCGGTATGAGGTCATACACGTGTTGATGCCTGATGCCTGATCGACGCAACTGTTCAAGTTCGAAGTCGGTTTTTACCGATCGTACCGATTTTATAATAGGCGATGCGTCGACAGGTGTTACTCCGGGGAATGCGTTTACAAGCCGTCGGTAGCTTATGACGTCAAGCGAACTTAACTCGTATCCCATAACTGCGGGCAGCCCGACTCCGGCTTCCGACAACAGACCTGCGATCTGCTCCGGCTTGCGGATGTATTGCACTTTATCGTCGGTTATGCCTTCGGGACGGCGTATGAAGTATGTGGCTGTGCCGGTTGCCGGTATGTATACATAGCCGCTGAATACCCTGCCTGATGTATAATATATATTGGCATTATCGGATATAAGCACGGCATCCATGCCGCAGGTCCTTATGGCGTTCTGTAGCCTCGCGATCCTGAGGTTTATCTCTTCTGCCGGAGTAAGAGCGTGTAGTGTCATTTTGATTGATGTCAAATTAATTACTTTCTGTCGAAACGAATGTGATACCCAATTGTTCAACGTCGGGCAATGTATCAAGTCGCATGATGTGCCTTACTGTTATCGTGTCGCCTCTTGACAGCCGGGTGATACCGTGTACGGTGTCGCTGTACTGGTATGTGGCTCCGAAGCCGTTGCCATACCAGCGGCCATAGATGTCGGCCAACCGCAGATTAAGGGTGTCGCGGCTTGTTGTTTGAACTCCGCTTCGTCGCGTCAATTCGAGCCACAGGTTGCTGTACGGATAGTTGTTGTTATGGCGTACGGCTACTGTAAGTGTACCGGTGGCTACTGAGTCGGCAATATCGGTGATGAAAGACAGAGTGTCGTCATAAATCCATCCCGACGGTGACAGATTTCGAAATTCGCTGTAGTCATTCTGTCGGGAAGAACATGCTCCCAGACCGATTGAAAACAGCACCGTCATATACACTCCGAGGAGCTTATTCATCGGTTTTCGGTGAAGTGGGTTTCTTGTTTTCCTTATGTTGTGCGCCTGTCTCTCCGTTGCGTTGCGCATTTTGATTTTGGCGGCGGTTGTTGTCTCCGCGGGAGGAGCGATCGTTTCTCGGCGGCCTGTTGCCTCCGTTGTTCTCGCGTTGTCCCGGCTGACTATTGCCGCGCTGCTGCGACGGAGTGCCTTTTTTCTTTTTCTTCTTGGCTTTGTCAAAGCGGGTAACACTGTCCTGCCCTACGAGGTCGACAAACTCCGTGCGCTCCTTCTGCTTTTCTAACCCTTCGACATTGAGCTTTTCGGGCTTCTCTCCACGTTTGTTCATGTTGATGATGTCGAAGACTCTGTCGGCGCTGACAGTCACCAGATTGGCCGGCACAGACTTGTCGGTCGAGTATGTCATCTCGCGTTTGAATATGTCGGTCTTGAAGTGGTAGTAAGTAGAGTCGGCTGTCTCAAGTGCTATTTCACGCGAAGGCATACGCTTTATGCTTTCCACATAGGTGTCCACCTCAAAATTGAGACAGCATTTGAGTTTGGCGCACTGACCGGCGAGTTTCTGCGGGTTAAGCGATATGTCTTGGTAACGTGCGGCGCTTGTGGCTACCGATACGAAGTTGGTCATCCAGCTTGCGCAGCACAGCTGGCGTCCGCACGGACCTATGCCGCCTATGCGTCCGGCTTCCTGCCGTGCTCCTATCTGCTTCATTTCAATGCGCACCTTGAATGTCTCGGCAAGGACTTTTATAAGCTGCCTGAAGTCAACACGTTCGTCGGCTATGTAGTAGAATATGGCTTTGTTGCCGTCACCCTGATACTCGACGTCGCCTATCTTCATGTTGAGTTTGAGGCTTTCGGCTATTTTCCGGGAACGTATCATTGTGTCGTTCTCCTTGGCCTTGGCTTCCTCGTATTTTTCGAGATCGGCGGGTTTGGCCTTGCGAAATATACGACGTATCTCCGCATCGGGTTTTACATTGGCTTTTTTCATCTGCAGGGCCACAAGCTGACCGGTAAGGGTCACCTGACCTATGTCATGGCCCGGAGATGCCTCTACCGCTACCATATCGCCTATGGCGAGGTCAAGATTGGCGCTGTTTTTATAAAAGCCTTTGCGGGTATTCTTGAACTGGACTTCGACCATGTCAAAGTCGGCATAACCGCCGGGAATGTCTTCGAGCCAGTTGTAACAATGCAACTTACCCCGCGGCGGTGTATTGCGGCATTGGTTGCAGTTGTCTTTATCTTCTTTTCCCATAACGGTGAATTGCGGTTTGATTATTTAGCTACGCTTACGGCACGAGTCTCGCGAATCACGGTTATTTTCACTTGTCCGGGATAAGTCATCTCGTCCTGAATACGCTTGGCTATTTCAGCTGACAGACGTTCGGTTTCGGCATCGTCGATCTTGTCTGCTCCTACTATGACACGCAGCTCACGACCGGCCTGCAAGGCATAAGTCTTTACAACTCCGGGGTAGGAGAGTGCAAGACGCTCAAGGTCGTTAAGACGCTTGAGGTAGGCTTCGACTATCTCCCGGCGTGCTCCGGGACGGGCACCCGAAATGGCGTCGCACACCTGTACTATGGGTGCGAGCAGTGTGGTCTGTTCGATTTCATCGTGGTGAGCACCGATGGCATTGCATATCTCGGGCTTTTCCTTGTACTTTTCAGCCAGTTTCATGCCAAGTAGTGCGTGGGGCAGTTCCGGTTCTTCATCAGGCACTTTGCCTATGTCGTGCAGTAGTCCTGCGCGGCGTGCCTTCTTGGGGTTAAGGCCGAGTTCCGCAGCCATTATAGCACACAGATTGGCTGTCTCGCGTGAGTGCTGGAGCAGGTTCTGTCCGTAGCTCGAACGATACTTCATTTTTCCTACAAGCCTTATAAGGTCAGGATGCAGGCCGTGTATTCCGAGATCGATCGTGGTGCGTTTTCCTGTTTCCACAATCTCTTCCTCTATTTGTTTGCGTACTTTGGCCACAACCTCTTCGATGCGTGCCGGGTGGATGCGTCCGTCGGCAACGAGCTGGTGCAGGGCTAAACGGGCTATCTCACGGCGCACGGGGTCGAAGCCTGAAAGCACGATGGCGTCGGGAGTGTCGTCGACTATTATCTCTATGCCTGTAGCAGCTTCGAGAGCTCGTATGTTGCGGCCTTCACGGCCGATTATGCGGCCTTTGATGTCGTCGGAGTCTATGTGAAATACGGTTACCGAATTTTCAATGGCGGTTTCCGTAGCCACACGCTGTATCGACTGCACTACTATGCGCTTGGCTTCCTTGTTGGCGGTCAGCTTGGCCTCATCCATTATGTCGTTTATATAGCCGGCTGCAGCGGTTTTTGCTTCGTCGCGCAGTGACTCGATAAGACGTTCTTTCGCTTCATCGGCCGACAGCCCCGATATGTGCTCAAGCGCTTCCTGAGCGCTGCGTGTGAGCTTGTCGAGTTCAACCTTTTTATCGTCAAGGGCGGCTTCCTGAGCGTCAAGACCTGCTTTTGCAGCGTCGATTTCGTTGCGTCGGCGGGCAAGTTCGCCTTGCTGCTGGTTAAGCTGGAGTTCGCGCTGTTTTACGCGGGCTTCCGACTGCTGTATTTTGGATAGCCGTGAATTGGCCTGCTTCTCCGCCTCGGCCTTTATCTGGAGCTCTTCCTCCCGCACTTCAAGCATTTTTTTCTGTTTAAGCATTTCCGCTTCCTGACGGGCTTCGTCAACTATTATCTTGGCTTGAGTGCGTGCCGATCTTTTCTGAATTATAACGGTGATCACTACAGCAAGAATTGCTGTTATCACCGATACTGCGATGTATATAAAAATGTTGTACATGATATGTGAGTTAATGATTAGTCACAATAAAATAAAAATGCACTGACAATCCTGCCTGAAGGCCGATTGTAAGTGCGGTTAAACGTTAAAAAATATGCTCTACCATATGACGGAGTCATTCGACTTTCAGCAGTATCCGGTCGAGTTCTTCCTCGAATTTACGCAACACTTCGTCCGTGTTCTCGTTTTTGCGCTGTTCGAGCACATAGAGCTTGGCAAAGTGTACGGCCACCATTCCTAACACGTCCTTTGACGTCTTGTCCTGCGGCTTGTCGCCCATCCACTTGCTCCACACGCGGTTTACGTAGTATTCGGCAAGTCTTACGGCTTCTTCGTCTTTTCGGGTAACCTGCATGCCTATGTGGGCAAGGTCGGCTACCTTTATGGTTATATTCAGTTTATCTTTCATTGCATCATTCGCTTAATTCCGAGATGCATCTGTCGATTTCCCGCACTAATTTGGTTAACTTGGCCCTGCTTGACTCTACGTCGCGGCGGTCGGGGTGAGCTATTGTGACAACGGTCAGATATTCGATGCGGCTTTTAAGCTGTCTTATCTCTTCATTAAGACGTGTCACGGTCTGTTCCAACTCTTTGACGCGGGCTTCAGCGCTTGTTTTCCCACGGAGCACTTCATTGTAGCGCTCGGTCAAAAACTCCGTTTTACGGCTGATACGTTGCAGTGTCTGCTGTAAATCGCTCGCCATTTATACCAAATTTTTACAAAAGTAATACAAATATCTTATAATACAATAGTTTTGGCTTAAAATTTATCATCACCGATGTACGGTATACGCTGTCACAGTACGGGACTGAGAAGCCTGAACATTGATTCTTTGGCCTTTTGCCATGCCGGACGCTTGCGCCACATTGAAGTGCTCAGGCGAGTACAGTTGTTGAGATCATCGAAGAATATATCGCTTAGTTCCGAGTTGATTTCCCGTGAATATATGAAGATGTTGCTCTCAAAATTGTGTTCGAAACTGCGGAAATCAATATTGGCCGAACCTACCGAGGCAAACTCGTCATCGACGAGTACGGTCTTGGCATGCAGCATGCCGGCGTCATAAAGATATACCTTTATGCCGGCAAGCATACACTCCATGATGTAGGAGTAGGAGGCATAGGTAAGTATTTTGGAGTCGCTTTTGGCCGGCAGCATCAGTCTTACGTCCACTTTGGCGAGTGCTACCGCCTGAAGCGTGCGCAGCAGACTTTCTGTGGGCAGAAAGTATGGAGTCTGTATGAATACGCGTTTTCGTGCATTGGCTATGGCTTTCTGAAATACCATGGCTATATTGCTCCATTGGCTTGTGGGGCCGCTTGTCATCATCTGGATACCGGCGTTGAAGCGTGGCTTGTCGCGACGTGACGTATTGGCGCTCTCGTCAAGCAATGACTGTCCCATGAAGCTCCAGTCAACGGCAAATGCATATTGCAGGCCGCCTACAGCCGGTCCGGTTATGCGCATGTGGGTGTCACGCCATACTCCATATGGCACACCTTCGATGTATCGGTCGGCTATATTCATTCCTCCGATATAGCCGGTCTCTCCGTCGATTATGACGAGCTTGCGGTGGTTTCGCCAGTTTATGCGGGTTGCAAATACCGGAAATGTGACTCTGAAAAATGGGTAGACGTCTATTCCTGCATCAGACATTCGCTTGAAAAACTTGGTTTTGGTCGACAGAGAGCCTATGTGGTCGTAAATGATTCTTACTTTTACTCCTTCGCCGGCTTTTTTTATGAGTATGTCGGCTATGGTGTTGCCGATTTTGTCATCTTTAAATATGTAATATTCGAGATGTATGTATGAGTGCGCGTTCTGAAGGTCGGCTATGAGCGCGTCAAATTTGGCGCGACCCGATGTGAATATGTCTATTTTGTTGCCGGGGTAGTATATCGACCCGTTCAGAGTGCGGGCCATCTTGATCTGCTGTTTGCTCGCCTGAGTCAGCGTCAGCGAGGCTATGTCGATGCTTTTGAACGACTCACGCTTGCGGAGCCGGCGGCGGTTGCGCCTTGTTATCATGCGGGTGTTTTTAAGGCTTCTTCCGAAGAATATGTAGAGTACCGCACCGAAGACGGGTACCATCAGCAACACCGTAATCCAAGCCAATGACTTGACCGGATTGCGGTTTTCCGACAGCACCACGGCGATAAGGCTTATTATCGTACCTATGTAGGCTGCCATCAATACGATGTAGTACCATGCCATTTTTGTAGTAAATCGTGATGATAATAGCCGCTAAGATAGTAAAAAGAAATCAATCAAAAAAGTATCGGCGCAAAAAGCCGTGTTAAATGATATGCGCTGACATGAAAAACGGGAAAACGTCATCGCGACGTTTTCCCGTACGTTATGAATAGTATTTTGGAATTGATTATTCTTCAGCTAAAACTTCGAAGGGAAGCTCAACAGCGACTTCCTTGTGAAGGTTGATGGTGCAAGAATATTTGCCGGGTTCTTTAATGGAGCCTTTGATGACAATAAGCTTGCGGTCAACATTCTGTCCGAGTTTTTCAAGAGCCTCGGCGATAGTGGCGGCGTTTACCGAGCCGAAGATGGTGCCGGCGGCGCTGGTCTTGGCTGTGATGGTAAGAGCTACTTTTTCGAGTTCTGCAGCCAAAGCTTCTGCGTCGGCTTTGATTTTTGCGAGCTTGTGAGCGCGCTGACGCTGATTTTCAGCAAGTACTTTAAGAGCCGATTCAGTAGCTATCACTGCCTTGCCCTGAGGGATGAGGTAGTTACGGCCGTAGCCGTTTTTTACTTCAACGACATCGTCCTTGTAGCCTAAACCGGTGATGTCTTCTTTCAATATAATTTTCATAATTACTGTCTGTTGTTAAGATTATTTCATCAAGTCGGTTACGTAGGGAAGCAGTGCCAAGTGACGGGCGCGCTTTACAGCCTGTGCCACACGACGCTGAAACTTGAGCGAAGTGCCGGTGATACGGCGGGGAAGCAATTTGCCCTGCTCGTTGAGGAACTTCTTGAGGAATTCGGGGTCTTTGTAGTCGATATACTTGATGCCGCTTCTCTTAAAACGACAATATTTTTTCTTCTTTACGTCCACTGAAAGCGGAGTGAGATAGCGAATTTCTGATTGAGCCTGTGCCATGATTTAGTCCTCCTTTTCTTCTACGGGTGAATTTTGTTTTGCACCTTTAAGCGTGCGGCGTTTGATTGCATACTCGTGAGCGTACTTGTCAAGACGGAAAGTCAAGAAACGCAATACGCGCTCATCGCGACGGAACTGAGTCTCGAGCTTCTTGATGACATCAGGATTTGCATCAAATTCTACAAGGGTGTAGAAGCCGGTCGACTTCTTCTGGATGGGGTAGGCGAGTTTGCGCAGTCCCCAGTTTTCTTCGTTGACAATTGTTCCGGCGTTTTCGGTAATAACGCCTTTGAACTTGTCTACCGCTTCCTTCATCTGAGCATCAGACAAAACGGGAGTTAAAATGAAAACGGTTTCGTAGTGGTTCATACTAATTACGTTGTTTAATATAAGTTTTTAAAAAGCGACGGCAAAGTTACGACTTTTTCCGGCTTAATGCAAGTGAATGAGCAAAATAATATTTTAAAAATTAACATAATGCCTCAACATAAAGTTTCACGACCGATATCCCCGGCAAATAGCGGGTCAACTGCAAAACCCGATTGAACTGTTGGAAGCCCGCAGAAATGTAGGGGCGCCAGTAGTATGGCGCCCGTAAATCAGGAGGGCCGTATGTCGTGGTGAATCCTGAATGCCATTTGTGCGGAAATTTTGCAGAAGCCCATTCGGATTGCAGCCGTACGCTGTGGTGCCGTCCCGACAAGCATACGTGGAATTTAACAACCGATTTTTACATTGACCCTATGCTTCACGTAGGTAGTCTCGAATTTGAATTAGTGACTCTGTTTGCGTTATAATCAAACCGATGGTTGCTGTAGTCCGGTTCATTGTTGATAGCTCACACAATATCCGTACTCTTGTAAGATATCCATCTGCCTTTTAAAAGAAGAAGGTAGGAATACATTGTATTGGTGGTCTTGCCGTTTTTTTGTCAATTCATAATATTTACGAGGGGGATATACCGTATCGCTGAGGTCTTATCTCTTATTTCTAAAGTTGGACGCAGTCATATATCGAACCCCATAATCTTGTTGTTGAATGTGTCATTATGAAAAAAGGACCGGTCGCAGATGACCGGTCCTTCGTGAGATAAAAGCGGAGTCGCTTATTTCTTGATGTAGGCTTTGACGAGAGCAAGCACTGCGGGAGCGGTGAAGCCGAATTTCTCGTCGAGTACCTTGTAAGGTGCGGATGCGCCGAAGTGGTCGAGGCCGAATACTTCGCCGTGAGCACCTACTACGCCGCGAAGAGTAGAGGGCAGACCGGCGGTGAGGCCGAATACCTTGCCGTCGGCGGGAATTACGCTGTGACGGTAGGCTTCAGTCTGGCACTCGAACAATCCGATAGAGGGTACCGACACAACGCGGGCGGCAACGCCTTCAGCGGCAAGCTGGTTGGCTACCTCCACGAGCAGCGATACTTCCGAGCCGTTGGCTACGAGAGTTACGGCAGGGTTTGCTGTGTCTACAACCACATAGCCTCCCTTTTCTGCGCCGAGGGCTTCCTGATAGCGGTCGCCGCTGCTTGCAGGCAGGTCGGGTATGTCCTGACGGCTGAGGATGAGGGCGGTAGGAGTCTTGTCGTTCTCCATGGCCATCTTCCAGCATACCGAGGTCTCGGCAGCGTCGCCGGGGCGGAGTACGAGCATGCTGGGCTCGCCTTTGAAGTTGCGGAGCTCTTCCATAAGACGTATCTGTGCTTCCTGTTCCACGGGTTCGTGGGTAGGACCGTCTTCGCCTACGCGGAATGCGTCGTGAGTCCATATGTATTTTACGGGCAGTTCCATGAGGGCGGCCATGCGCACTGCCGGCTTCATGTAGTCGGAGAATACGAAGAATGTGCCGCAGGCGCCTATCACACCTCCGTGGAGGGCTATACCGTTCATGAGGGCGGCCATGGTAAGCTCGGCCACACCGCAGTGAAGGAATGCGCCTGTGAAGTCGCCGTTGGCGAGCGGAGTCGTATTCTTAAGGAATGCGTCGGTCTTGTCGGAGTTGGCGAGGTCAGCCGATGCTACGATCATGTTGCCTACCTTCTTGGCCAGTTCGGCGAGTACGTCGGCCGAAGCCTGACGGGTTGCGATGTTCGGTTTGTGTGCTATGGCCTTCCAGTCTATTTCGGGAAGTTTGCCGGCAAGGTATCCGTCAAGAACGGCTGCCTGTTCGGGATTGGCTGCGCGCCAAGCAGCTTCGGCCTCGCGGCGTGCCTTTACCTCTTCGCGGAGGAGGGCTGCACGGTCGTCATACAGCTTCTTTACGTCTTCCCATATGTGCCAAGGATCGGCAGGGTCTGCGCCGAGGTTTTCCATTGTCTTTTCGTAACAAGCTCCTGACTTGCTGAGCGGGTTGCCGTGAGTAGAGCATTTGCCTTCGTACGAAGCGCCGTCGGCGGTGACTGCTCCGCGACCCATCACGGTCTTGCCTATTATAAGGGTAGGACGGTTTTTCTCCTCTTTGGCAGCCTCGAGCGCTCCTGCCATAGCAAGCGGGTCGGTGCCGTCGACTTCGATAACGTTCCAGTGCCATGCGCGATATTTGGCGGCGGTATCTTCTGTTGTCACCGCATTGGTCTCGGTCGAGAGCTGTATGTCGTTGCTGTCATAGAACATGATGAGATTGCTCAGACCGAGGTATCCGGCCAAGCGGCCTGCTCCCTGTGAGATTTCTTCCTGAACACCGCCGTCAGAGATGAAAGCGTATGTTTTGTGGGCGATCCAGTCGCCGAAGCGAGCCTGAAGGAAGCGTTCGGCAATGGCGCAGCCTACAGCCATAACGTGGCCTTGACCGAGCGGGCCGGAAGTGTTTTCAACACCGCGTTCAGGATGTACTTCGGGGTGTCCGGGAGTCACGCTGCCCCACTGACGGAACTCTTTGAGTTCGTCAATAGTGTATTTGCCGGTAAGGGCAAGTACGGCGTAGAGCATCGACGACATGTGACCGGGATCAAGGAAGAAGCGGTCGCGTGCGATCCATGTGGGATTGTCAGGATCGGTCACTAAAAAAGATGAGTAAAGGACATTTACAAAGTCAGCGCCTCCCATAGCGCCTCCGGGATGTCCCGATTTCGCTTTTTCTACCATAGACGCGGCCAACACTCTTATGTTGTCGGCGGCGCGGTTCATCAGATCTTTATTCATGAATTACTGTTATGAGGTAAAATAGTTGGATAGTTTGGTTTTTACAGATAGAGTTGCTCCTCTTCGGTCACGGGTATGTCAGTGTTGACATTCTTGCTGCCGACAAGTCCGTAGAAGAGCAGATAGCCGAGACATGCCACTATGAGCCAGTAGCTGGTCATGTAACCGGCCTCTTTGGCTATGAACTGCTGGATGAGCGGAAGTACGCCACCGCCTACGACCATCATCATGAAGATGCCCGAAGCCTGTGCTGTATACTTGCCGAGACCCTCAACTGCGAGGTTGAAGATGCCTCCCCACATTACTGATGTGCACAGACCGCACAGTATGAGCAGATAAGCGCTTACCGGCACGGTGGCAACCTCGCCGTTGATGCCGCTGTATACAAATGAGGGCACGCTTACAGTGACTGATTTCGGTATGAAGATGGCTCCGATGACAAGGCCTATGGCCACTGCCGATACGGTGATGAGCTGGGCGCGGGTCGATACCTTGCCGCTGATGGCTCCGCTAAGACTGCGGCCTACAAGCATGAGAAGCCAGTATATGGCCACGATAGCACCGGCTATGGTCGATGCGTCGCCGATGACTCCGGCTCCGGTGCCTTTCTGGTCGGCAAGATAGAAGTTGAGGGTTCCGGGTATGCCGATCTCAATACCTACATATATAAATATACCGATAACGCCGAGTACCGTATGACGGAAGTTCCACGGGCTATGGCTGTATTTGACGCTTTTATGACCGTCTTTTGACAGGTTGGGCTCGGGTATGGCCACAAATGATATGACGATAAATGCGGCCACGAACACACCCATGGCTATAAACAGCAGCGGAGTTACGGCCTGCATGGTGGTTGACTTTGTGAGCTGGCCGATAAGCGCGCCTACAAAGAACGGGGTCAAGGTACCTGACAGGGAGTTGAGGGCGCCTCCGGTCTGGAGAAGCTGGTTGCCCTTGTTGCCGCCGCCGCCGAGCAGGTTGAGCATGGGGTTGACCACGGTGTTGAGCATGCACACACAGAAACCGCATATGAATGCGCCGAGCAGATATATTATGAAGTTCCAACGGACTGTAAATTCGCGAACAACGGCCACTCCGTTTTCGTCGACGGTGGACTGCATCGAGAACACTGGCGACTCTGTGCCGACGATGCTTGACAGATACTGTACGAAAAGACCTATTACACCGATGGCCATGGCCCAGAGTGCGGTCTTTTTGTAACCGATTTTAACCAGAAGGTTGCCGGCGGGTATACCCATAAACAGGTAGGCAAGGAAGTTCATCATGTTACCCATCATGCCTAATACACTGTTTCCTTCAAATTCATTTCCCCAGATTGTGCCGATGGGGGCGGCCAAGTTTGTGACAAAAGAGATCATTGCAAACAAGAAGAACATTGCAATGATCGCTATGAGTCGTCCGTTGGAATTGTTTTTTGTTCCCATGACTATTTCAATGATTGGTTATTGTTGTTTAGGTTAATTTCGTAAAATTAGTTATTTTTTTTGAGTGTCGGAAATCGACATGTTCTAAAACATATTGCGGTGCTTGATTTCAGTATTCGCGTTCGCCGAAAATCGTAGTGCCGATGCGTACCATGTTGCTTCCGCACTCTATGGCGAGCCGGTAATCATGACTCATGCCCATACTTATAGTGTCGCATGGCGCTCCGTCAGACGATTCGAGAACTTCCACAAGTTTGTCATACATATTTTTTATGAGTCTGAAATCGGCGGCTATCCTGTCATTGTCATCGACGTTGCTTGCCATGCCCATGACACCCCTGACTCTGACGGCAGATAATTCGCTTAATATGCCGCTTGATGTCAGGCATTCAAATTCTTCTGGCGTAAAGCCGAACTTTGTCTCTTCACAGGCCACATGCACCTGAAGCAATACATCGACGGTGCGGCCTATGCGTTCGGCCTCCGTGTTGACAAGGCGGAGCAGACGCTCCGAGTCGATGCTGTGTATACAGGTCACATAAGGCATGACGGCCCGCACCTTGTTGGTCTGCAGATGTCCTATGAAGTGCCACTGTATATCATCAGGCAGTTCCTTGGCTTTGTTTACAAGTTCGGTGGCGCGGCTCTCTCCGAATATGCGGTGGCCGGAGCCATATGCCTGCATTATGGCCTCTGCGGGATGAAATTTCGATACGGCCACAAGCGTCACCCCTTCTGGGAGTGACGCTTTTATTGCCGATATACGTTGTCCTATTACCTCCATGAACGTTGCGCTTATGCTTCGGGAGCGGCTTCGGTCTTGGAGAGTTTGGCCTTGTATACATCCATAATGTTTGTCTCGGCTATGGATGCTATCTCGAAGTCGGCCATTGTGCCTTTCATGCCCTCCATGAAGTTGTCGAGAGCTCCGCGAAAGTCGTTGGCGGCTACAAGTATATGTGTAGTCGTTTTCTTCTCTACGGCAGTTTTCTCGTCAAGGGTTATGAAGTTGACCTTTACGTGATACCATTTGTCGGCCGTTTCGTCCCAGAATATTTCCGATATGTTGGTGCGCTTTACAGCCGATATGGAGAAGTCGCCCGATATAAACGGTGTAAGCTCCTCGATAGTGCGTGCTTCGGCTTCGGTGAAGCTGAGCGCGTCGACCATATAGGGTTCGTTGACTTTCTTCTGCATTCCGTTTTCCATCATTTTGTCATAACGGACTTTTGTTTCAAACCAGTTGCTCATATTTTTAATACGATTGTTTTAGTTATTTTTGTTTTTTTAGATGCAAATAGGTGTGGACACAGCCTACAAAAAGTGCGCCTCCTATTATGTTGCCCAGTGTCGCGGGAATGAGATTGGCCGTTACCATCTGCAACGGTGTCACTTCGGCTCCTTCGAGCATGCCGCAGGGTATGAAAAACATGTTGGCTATAGAGTGCTCGTATCCGAGGGCGACAAATGCCATCACCGGCAGCCAGCAGCCAAACATTTTAGCGCCGCTGCTTTTGGCCGACAGCGCGAGCCATATGGCAAGGCACACGCACCAGTTGGCTCCTATGCCTTTGATGAATACGGTAATCCACGGCATCGACACTTTCGCTTGAGCTATCTTTATTATGGCGCTGTGGTAAGGCTCTGGAGCGGTAAGGCCGGTGATATATACCATGAAATATACAAAAAGCATGGCTCCCGCGAAGTTGCCCAGATAGACGAGCGTCCAATTGACTATTACGTCTTTCAGTGAGCATCGGCGCAGCATCCATGCAGGCATGAGAAGCGCGTTGTTGCCGGTAAACAGTTCTGCGCCGAGTACCACCACAAGTATAAGCCCTATGGGGAACATAGCTCCGCTCATCACTTTCTGCAGCGCCGGATTTGCAGCCGCGGCTTCGGGAAAACCGTAGCCCACGATGAGCGACAATGTGCCGCCGAAAGCTATGTATATGCCGGCGAGAATGGTCAGTATTATAAAGCGCCCGTAGTTGCCTTGACTGAGGCGGAGTTTGTTCAGTCCTACGGTTAGGGCGCTTTCAGCTACTTCAGCGGGTGTTTTTGTTGCCATCGCTATGTGTGTGGTTACAGGCTTTCAAGTATGCGTTTGAGGACCACTTCGGCCGATATCTCGCGGTTGGCTGCTTCGGGTATGACCAGCGAGCGCGGACTTTCAATTACGTCGTCGCTTACAATCATGTTGCGTCTTACAGGCAGACAGTGCATGAAGTAGGCGTTGTTGGTAAGAGCCATCTTTTCGGCGGTGACGGTCCATGAACGGTCGGTGCTCAGTACCTTGCCGTAATTTGGGTCGGCATATGCGCTCCAGTTTTTTGCGTATACGAAGTCGGCACCCTCGAGAGCCTTGTCCTGATCATATTCGACACGTGCGCGTCCTGTAAACTCGGGTGCGAGTTCATAGCCGCGCGGATGTGTTATGACAAAGTCGTAATCGGTGGCGTTCATCCACTCGGCGAAGGAGTTGGGCACAGCCTGCGGCAGCGCCTTGGGGTGGGGGGCCCATGTCATGACTACTTTCGGACGCGGTGTAGGCTTGTACTCCTCAATCGTAATGAGGTCGGCGAATGACTGCAACGGGTGGCGGGTGGCAGCCTCCATTGAAAATACAGGACGTCCGGAGTAGCGGATAAACTGATTGATGATTTTTTCCTCATAGTCGTCGGCCTTCGACTCGAAGCGGGCAAATGAGCGTACGCCTATCACATCGCAGTAGCACCCCATGACCGGTATGGCCTCAAGCAGGTGCTCGGGCTTGTCGCCGTCCATGATGACGCCGCGCTCCGTCTCGAGTTTCCATGCGCCTTGGTTCACGTCAAGTACTATGACATTCATGCCGAGGTTCATGGCCGCTTTCTGTGTACTGAGGCGAGTACGCAATGACGAGTTGAAAAATATCATCATCAGTGTCTTGTTCTCGCCCAAATGCTTGTAGCCGAATTTGTTGGCTTTGACTTCAAAGGCTTCTTTGACGGCTGCGTCAAGATTGCCTATATCATGTACGTTTGTAAAATTTCTCATTCTATGTGAAAATATGGTGCAAGTTACTTAAATATTTCCACATAGCGGCGGTCATGCCGCGTTTTTTCATTTTTTTATCTTGTCGAGGAGCTCGTAACGGTCGAGATGCACCCGTATGCGGTCCATGGGAGGCAGCGCCATATAATCGCCGTATATGAGCCGTAGATATGAGTCGGCATTGCCGGGTACGGGAAATTTGCGGCCCTCGAATTCAGCTTCGGCAAGCGGCATCAGATCCTCTTTATGACGTACTTTCTTGCAGAAATAGCCCATTGAGTGGCGCAATATGTTGCCTGCGCCTATTGCCGATATGCTTTTAAACAGCGGCAATGTGGCGCCGCGCAGCATTTTATACAGCATATATGTGCCGCGGCTCCCTTTGCCTTGCAGCATGTTGAAATGCGCTTCCACATACTTGCGCTGTATCAGTGAGCCGAGGCGGTAGAGCTGAAGCGAGGCGGACGGTGATATATGGAATATGTCCACAAAACATCCGCGGTAGCGGAAATTGAGGTCACCGCCACAGCCTTCCTCCACAAATGACGCGAGGTCGCGCACTTTGGCGTGGGTGAGCCGATAGCCGGGATCGTTTTGCGGAGTCTGCAGGATGTAGCGGTCGTTATGCTCTGTCTGCATGACTTTAATGAAGCGCTTGTAGTCTGTGTCAAGCATCTCGATGTCAATATCGTCGTCCCACGGTATGAAACCTCCGTGACGTATGGCGCCGAGGCATGTGCCTGAACTGAGCCAGTAGTTTATGCCGTGGCGTCGGCATACGTCGTCGATAAACACGAGTATGTCGAGAAGACGCATCTGAAATTCCCTCAACGGGCTGCCGTCGGGATTGAATCGTTCACGCAATTGCTCTTGTATGGCTTTGTCGATCATGGAGCTACCCTCGTTTTACATCTATAACCTCACCCGTCATAGGCGACAGCAGGGTTTTGACCGAAGCCACGGCCACCGTGCGAGGGTCGAGCAGGGTGCCTTCCGGCTCATTGCCGAAGTTTTTGACGCGCATAGGTGTTTTGGTGCGTTCGGGATTTATGCAATTGACTCTGATGCCGCTGTCAAACCACTCTTCGCTGAGTGCCTGAACAAAGTTGACTATGGCGGCTTTGAGCGACGAGTACAGGCTGTACATGGCGCGGCCGCGGGTATACGAACTTGACGTGAAGAAGATGGCGCATCCTTTTGATGCCTCCAGATATGGGTATGACTCCTTGGCCACATTGACGCAGCCGAGATAGTTGACGTCAATGCTTTTGCGCACCGTATCGTAGTCCATTACATTCAGCGGCTGGCGGTCCAGAAGTCCGGCGGTGTTGACCACATAGTCCACCCGGCCGGTCGAGGATGCGGCTTCGGCGAGCGCTGCGCTCACCGACTCAGGATTGGTGACATCGACCCCCGAGCGCCGGCTCACTGCATGGACATGCATGTCCATGTCGCGGCACAGACGGGCTATCTCATAGCCGATGCCTTCGGTGCCGCCGAATATGATCACGGTCTTGCCTTTAAGCGAGGCTTTGTCGTCGGAGGTTATGGATGAGGACATGCCTGAAAGACTTTTGAGCTGAAATAGTTTGTCAATCAGGAATATATCCTCTTTGTAGGTGAGCTTCATGTTGAACTGCTCGCCTTTGACCACGAAAATAGGCACGTCAGGCATGTACTTCAATACTACGCCGCAGTCATCGGTGGTTTTGAACTTAGGGTCGAGCAGCGCCCTGTCATATGCTTCCTTTATGACGGAGAGTTTGAAAGCCTGCGGAGTCTGTCCGTTGCGCAGAAACTGGCGCGAGGGTATTTTCACAATCTCGTCATCATCGTTGACCTGTATTATCGTGTCGGTCGTGGGCACGGCCACATCGATGGCGTCATAGCTGCCGAGCGCGTCGATGACGTCGTTGATTATACGTTCGTTGACGAGCGGTCTTACCGAGTCGTGAAATATGATGTTGCACTCGCCTTCAGGAGCGTATGCGTTGATGGCGGCGAGGCTTGATTCGTAACGCTCCCTGCCTCCGCCAAGTATTTTTTTGATTTTTCCGAAGCGGTTGTGCAGGCATATCTCTTCTATGTCGCGTTCGTAGTCGCTGTTTACGACCACGCATATCTCGTCGATACGGGCATTGAGCTGAAACATATTGATTGTATGCTCAATCACTTTCTTTCCGGCAATCTTCATGAACTGCTTGGGCGTGTTGTCGCCCATGCGTTGTCCGGAGCCTCCCGCAAGTATGACAGCGATATTTCTCATTTATTATGGGGTTACAGTATTATAAATGAAGAGTCGACGGTTGATTTCAGTTCCGACTTCAACTTGTTGGCGTTGACCGGTTTTGACACATATCCGTTAAAGCCGTTCTCCATTATGCGGTCTTTGTCAGAGGCGAATGCATAGGCGGTGACCGCGATTATAGGTACGGTTTTGGATATTTTTCTTATCTCGCAAGTTGCCTCGTATCCGTCCATGTTGGGCATATTGATGTCCATGATTATGATGTTGGGCTGATGGAGCTTGAACAGTTCCACGGCCTCCACGCCATCCCATGCATGGATGAGGTTGTAGTCGTTGGAGAGGATGGTGTCAAAGAGCAGATAGTTGCTATCGTTGTCCTCGGCCACGAGCAGTGTCAGTTTGTCTTTCTTTATTGTCTCCTTGGGTTGCGCTATGGCGGGTGCGGTCTTCAGGTCGGAGTTCTTTACTTCCTTGAACGGTATCGTGAACCAGAATGTGGATCCGAGACCGAGACCGGGCGACTCGACGCCTATAGTGCCGCCCATCTTTTCGATGATGCTCTGGCATATTGACAGACCGAGGCCGGTGCCCTGAACGAAGTCGTTGAGTTTGGTGAAGCGCTGGAACACGCTTGACTGCTTTTCGCGGTCGATGCCTATGCCGGTGTCACGTACGAAGAAGTATATGTCTTTGCCGCGCAACTCGTAGCCGAAAGTGATGCTGCCTTTTTCGGTGAACTTGCATGCGTTGGTCAGCATGTTGATGAGCACCTGCGACAGTCGGTTGCGCTCGGCTTCTATCACGCACTCTGCGGCGCCGAGGGTGAAGTTAAGCACTACCCCGGGCTTGAGGCGCAGCCTCACCGTATTTTCCAAGTTGCGTATAAGTTCGTTTAGGTCGGTAGGCTGGTATATGAATTCCAGAGTGTTGGCTTCAACCTTGGCAAGGTCGAGAATGTCGCTTATGAGCTGCAGCAGCAGTTGGTTGTTGTTCTCGATGATGCCGATGAATTTTTCTTTTTTCTCCGGCTCGTTGGTGGTGGCCAGCAGATTGGAGAAACCGACTATGGCGTTGAGCGGTGTACGTATTTCATGGCTCATATTGGCGAGGAATGCCGATTTGAGTCTGTCAGACTCGCGTGCATGCTCCTTGGCCTGAATAAGAGTCTGTTCCTGTTTTTTACGCTCGGTGATGAGCAGTAACGAGCCTGTAAGCGCTGTCGGACGGTCATTTGTGTCGACATTGTCGACGGTGGCGTTGACTTCGAGCCAGTCGGTCAGTTCTTCTCCGTTTACGAGAGTCACTACTCTGAACTCTTCTTTTATGTAGTTTACTGATCGATCCACAAGATTTCGGTAGGCTTTTCTTATGCGCGGCAGATCCTCCTTGTGTATGCGCTGAAATATCTCGTTTGAGTCAACGATGTTCTGCCCGCGCTTCTCGTCAAAGGAGCTTTGGAAGTTCATGTGGCTGAACACTCCGCCCGAGTCGCAGAATATGCGTTGTGTCTCAAGATCCCACTGCCACGGTATTATGCGTGCCACGCTGAGCGTCATCTGGAGTTGCTTGCGCGATTCGCGCAGTTCGTTCTCGGCCTTGTTCTGCTTGGTGCTGTCGATGCCGAATATCTCTATTGTGCCGGGCTGAGCGCCTTGGGTTATCAGGAAGTTATAATATGTGTCGTTGTCTTTGAAGTAGTGGGTGAATGTCACCGAGTGCCCGTTCTCCATGCCTGTCTCCACGAGTTGCTTTACATAATCCATGTTGAGGAATGTATTGGGGTCGGTGGCTATCTGTTCAAACGACTGGTTGTCTGACTTCAGTTCGATGGCCATGACTTTTTTGTTGGCTCCGGTGTGTACGGTGGCATGTCCGTAGGCTATGGGCATGTTGCGCACGAGTACGTCATGGTCACGGTAAGCATTGAGCTTGGTCGATGTCTTTATGTTCTTGATGAGAAGCAGTATGACCACGAGCACTATGACGAGTGCGCCTACAAGCAGATACCATAACAGCGCTTTCCATGCCGACTCAGGCTTGTCTATATATACTGTGTCGTCGGGACAGTTGCTTTCGGAGTAGCCGCACAGTTTCATCTGCGGATAGTTTACCACGTAGTGGAAATCATCGGGATACTCCGGATAGAAGAACGGCAGTTGTGACATTGACATTCCGGCCACCATCTCTTTAAGATAACGTTGCGTGATGTTGTGGAGTTTGTCTCTGTCGGGGTAATACCCTCCCAGTATGCCTTTGTCGAGGTATGCCTCGCGTAAGGTATATATGGGCTGTTTTGCCTGCTTGACCATTATGTAGTCGCCCGTTACGAGTGACGGATAGCCGTTGACATTTTTTTTGGTATAAAACCATGACGAGAAGAGCAGAGCCGTGCCGTTTTCGCCTCCTGTAAGATAGCTGAGCAGCTTGCCGTTGTTTTCCGCATTGCCTACGAGCCATTCATAATCTATTTCAGGATATGTAGCGGCTATATAGGAGCGTATGCTGGTGTTCAGATGACGGTTTATCGAGAGTTCGTCGGCGGCAAACACGATTCTGCCGAGTCCCGGATTCATCCGTACCATAAGGTCGATGGTCTCCTTGTACATGATCGGCGACTCAATAAAAGTGAAGTCGTAGATTTCGCGCAATTCCGACAAGGGCACGAGATCATCCTGTGTGCCGTCGTCTTCAATCGTAGCTCCGGTATAATAATATTTTTCCGGGGCTATGCGGTCGTCGTTGCTTATGAATATGGTGGGTATGTTGCCCCATTTGGCCGTAAGTTTTTCCATAAGCGTAAAGCCCGGCGCGCCGAGTATGACCATGCCGTCGGGTGCTTTTGGAAAACGGCTGAGCACACCGTTGAGGGTCCTTTCATAGATTGTGTCGTTGGTGATGTAAGTGAAGTTCAGGTTCACCACGCTGACGGTGAAGTCCGATGAGTGGGCGCTGGTGTTCAGTATGAGCGAGGTCAACTCGTTGTTCCATGCGGCTCCGTCGTTATAGGAGTTCAGTACGAGTATGTTTTTCTGTCCGCTATCGGCATTTGACGCCGACATGGCAGAGGTTGTCCCGATAAGTATTAATGCTGAAATCAGTGCGGTTACACGCAAAATGCTACTATATCTGTTCATGAATAAGGGAGGTTATCGATGCAAATAATCCATAAATAGGCAATTTCTCGTCAAAAATAATCAAATTATATTTAATAATACAATATTAGAGGCTCAAAAAGCGAAAAGAAATGTTAAAAGGCAACCGGTCGGAAATCATTGCGATTCCCGACCGGTGATAATGTTTAAGCCCTGCTCCGGTTACATGCCTGTGAAGCGGAGAGCTTTCACGCCGGCGCGGCCGTAAGCCACGTAGACTGTGCCGTCATCGGCAACTTTGACATAGTTTGCCGATGCGTTGCCCTGCTTGGTGTACTTCAGATCGGCTCCGGCATTGTTTTTCTTTACCGCGAGGGTGGCCTTGTCAAGTACATAAACACCTGCTGCGCCGGCGGCTACATATAGATTGCCGCCCTTTATGCACAGACCGTTGGCTGCCGCACCCTTCTTGGCTTTGGGTATGTCCCAGCGGGCCTTTTCGTTGCCCTGCAGGTCATACACGGCTACTCCGTTGTTGCCTTGGCATGAGTATATGAGGTCGCCGTCGATAGCTATCACGTTCTTGCCGTATACGGGAGCGAAGGCGGGTATGTCCCAGCGGGTCTCGTAGGCGGTGGGGAAGTTGTCGATGGACCATACGGTTATCGCGGCGGGCAGTGCTGTTGTGAAGTCGTCCTCATCATACTCCACTTCGATGTCGCCCGGGCGCTGGGTGTACTCGATGGTCACGGCATGGCGGTCGTTGATGGCTATGTGCTTGGCCGAACCGCCGGTTAGTGAGTAAGTGCCTACATTTGGTGTCGGGTGCTGCTTGTCGGCGGGTATTATCAGGATAGAGTCGGTGTCGTACTCCATGGTCTGGTAGCCGCCTGCGGTAGCCATGTATAGAGTGCGTTTACCGGCGTTTTCACGTATTACGACGCTGTTGCCCGATATACCTTGTGCTTTTTGGTTGTCTCCGGCGGGCTGGAGCAGTGCGCGCACGAGCATGTCGCCGGCCCAGTTGTTGGTCACGTTGCCGAAGTTGTGGGTCGGGTCTAACATGATCTTGCCTATGATGGCGCCTTTCGCGTCGTTGTCGCCCATTGCGAGGAGCGAGTTGGTCTTGGCGTCAAATATGACATGGTTGAAGTCATATGCTCCGCCGGCGGTTTCCGGCTTCAGTTCCATGTAAGAGGTCACGGCGAGGGTGTCGGCCGGAGTGAGTTCGATTACTTCTATGCAGCCCCAGTAGGGTATGCCGTCGTGTTCATGATTGCTGCCGCTGCCTGTGCCGGTGCCGCGCTTGTGCCATGACACGAATGCCTGTTTGCCCGTAAGGTCTACGCAAGTGGCCGAGATGGGGTGGGTGTGGGCGTCGGTGCCGCCGATGACGATAACGGGTTCGGGTTCGTCGTCGTCTTTGCCCTTGTCACCGTCAGAAGGACGGCATCCGTCGTTGTCGGCCGGTATGTATATGTCTTCGTCGCCTTCAAGTATTGTCGTGCCGCCGTTAGTGAAGGTCACGTCTTTGCCAAAGGCCACGGGATTGCCATCGTTGTCCATTACGGAGCTGAATTTAAGACCGACATTTCCGTTGAACAGGCCGGGAAGGTCGTCGATGGTTCTTACAGGAGGATTCAGGTTGTTGTTGAGCTGTGCCTGAGCTTTGAATGTGCCGGCTTTTACCTTGCTTGACTCATTGCCGGCAAATATGAAGCCGGTTTTTTTGTTAGGCATGAAAAGTGTGCCTGTGATGTCCACGAGCGACTGCTCCTGCATGCTTATCGCAGCTCCGCCGGCCAGTACGTTCATGTCCTTGGCCACGATGTAGCTGTCAATGATCATTTCGCCGCAGTTTTGCACGTCAAGAAGTCCGTTGGGCACTTCGAGGCACTTGGTGGCTATCGAACCGTTGGAGTTGATGCTGAGCCTGTCGCCGGTGACCTTTATGTATTGGGCCACATTGATTGAGAAGTCATTCACGATCTCGGCGTTCTCTACGGTGAGTGAGTTGGCGGCAAAGTCTCCGTTCATGAGCTTGATTGACTTAACATTGACATCGCCGTCAACGTTGAGGGCGGTCTTGTTGTCAAGCGATACGGCAAAATCCTTGTTGTCTATGCCGCGGTCAATATACAGGGCAGCCTCTTCGGTAAGATTAAGCGCGTCGGTCTTGGTGTAGGTCAAGGGTGCATACGCATATATCTCCACGCCCTTGATGCCCCATTCGTTGTTGATGGTGACCTCGCTGCCTTCCATGATGTAGATCTTGTTGGGCTTGCCGTTGGATGTGCTGATGTTGATAGTGATGCCCTTGCCGGTAATGTAGAGCGACGACTGATTGTTCATGTTGAGCCCGTATTCACCGGCCGCCTCCAGCTTGTAGCTGCCGCCGTTCATGTTCTGGTCGAATTCTTTGGCATCGGCCGGAATGGCAGGGGCTGCCGGCATCTCGAATCCACGGGCCTCTGATGCTCTGCCTCCATTTGTGGCGCCGAGGCTGTAGTTGTTGATTATGGCACCGAGTGCGGTGGGATCGGTAACGATGTTGCCCTTTACGCCGTTGGATGCCTCGATTGCAGGCGCATCGGGTCCTTCGGGGTTTTCTTGGTCTATTCCGTCATCCTTACAGCCGGTCATAGCTGCAAGTGCCATCGCGAAAACACCGATTTTTAAGGTACATTTGCGTGACGGGCGCAAATCAAACACAGTTTTTTTACTCATAGTAATTCTGATGTTCTTTGATTGAGGTTATTATATAATTGTTTGTTGCGATAATGAATTGTGCAAATATAAAAAATTATTTTAATAAAAGCAAATTTATTTGCGCACTAATCGGCTATATTGTAGGCCATTATGTCAGGTTATTGTTGTTTATGGCTACCCGCCGTCACAGGCGTTCGTCTACAAGGGCTTTGTCAAGGGCGCTCTTTACGTCGTATACAACCGAGTTGTGACGCAACATCCGCCTGATGTCAAGCCGGGCAAATTCATCATGGTCAACACAATATATCACCGCATCATATTGTCTTTTTTCAACCTGAGTGAAGTCGTTTATGATTGTCATTCCGGTTGCGTCCTTGGCTCGCTTGGGAGCTACATACGGGTCATAGATGTCTATGTTGTCGGTGAAGTCGGAAAGAGCATTGTATATGTCAGTCACTTTCGTATTGCGTACATCAGTGCAGTTCTCCTTGAAGGCGAAGCCGAGCAGCAGTATCTTGGAGTCTTTCACCGGTATGCCCTTTTTCTTCATCAGATGACGCACGCGGCCGGCCACATACTCGCTGATGTAGTTGTTGACCCTCCGCGCTTCTGACATAAGCCGGGGCTCCATGCCTTTTTTGCGGGCCTTATATATGAAGTAGTATGGATCAACGCCTATGCAGTGGCCTCCCACAAGTCCGGGCCTGATCGGTACGAAATTCCACTTGGATGATGCGGCTTTTATTACTTCGGCCGTGTCGATGCCTAATGCGTTGAACACCATCGCGGCTTCGTTTATGAATGCTATGTTGATGTCGCGTTGGGTGTTTTCGAGTATTTTGGCTGCTTCGGCGGTCTTTATCGATGCGGCGCGGAATGTCGGAGCCTTTAGTACCGATGCATACAGACGGTCGACGAAGTCGGCGGCCTCGGCCGAGGAGCCCGAAGTGATTTTGCTGATGTTCTCTACGCGGTGCTCTCTGTCGCCGGGGTTTACACGCTCCGGTGAGTATCCAACATGGAAGTCGAGGTTATATCGCAGGCCGGAACCCTCTTCAAGCAGGGGCACACACTCCTCTTCAGTGGCTCCGGGATAAACGGTGGACTCGTATATGACCGTATCGCCGGGACGAAGCACCGATGCCACACTCCGCGAGGCATCGCGCAGTGGTGTCAGATCGGGTATGTTGTCTATGTCCACCGGAGTGGGCACGGTGATTATATACACATTGCAGTCGGTCATGGCGCTTATTTTGTCAGTCACGTTAAGGCCGTTTCCAATAACTCGAGCAAGTTCGTCGCTGCTCAATTCGCCGGTCTTGTCTACGCCGCCGGCTATTTCGGCTACGCGCTCTGCGTTTATGTCAGTACCTGTCACGGGATATTTTCCGGCAAAAAGACAGGCCAGTGGCAGACCTACATATCCTAAACCGATAATGCCTATGTTTATATCCTCGAGACTATGATTCATGATTAAATGGGGGGGGGTAATTATCATATATACAATGGTTTACGGTTATATGCCTTCGGCTCGTGCAATAGAAGATGTCTTCTTGGGATTCCACGAATCTTTATATGAAGAAAAGAAAAACAGTTCGGCAGTATGGGCTATAAGCCGGGTTATCCTCAGGAAGTAGCCGTGATAGAAGGTAAGAACAAATACATATGGAAACAGTTTGAATTCATCTCTCGGACGTTCGGTAAGAAACATTATCACGCCAAAAGCCACCAGTGAGAACGCTATGCGTATAAGATAGCCGATGACTATGATTTCCCACAGGCGGTCTACGTTCATGAAAAACAACATGATTATGTAGAAAAACCATACGTAGTTGAACGCAAAGTCGTAGACGATGTTCTCCATATTGGAAAGCATGTTGAGAAATGAAAAATTGCGGTCGCTCCAGAGTATATCCTTGTGCTTGCGTATGCGGAATCGCACAAGCGACTTGGACCAGCGCATGCGCTGTTTGAAGAGTCGGGCCCATGATGTGGGTACGTCGGTCATGCACACCGCATCGTTGGCAAACCATACTTTGTAGCCGGCCTTACGCAGCTTCTGCGTTATGTCGCCGTCAAGTCCCGGTCCTATGTCCCAGCAGCCGACCTGACGTATGGCTTCGGCTTCAAAGGCTCCGAACGCTCCCGAAATGATATGGTAAATGCCCAGCATGTTGGTGCCCATACGGCCTACCATGATGGTCTTGAGGTATTCGAGAGCTTGGACCGAGGAACATAACGAGTAGTGGGCATTGCGCACCTTGATGCACCCGCCGACACCCTTTATTCTGCGATCGAAGTAAAAGGGTATGAGTATCTTCTCTATGGCGTCGCGGTCAAGCGAGCTGTCGGCGTCAAGATGTATTATGTATTTTCCCGAGGCGTGAATGGTGGCGAAATTTGCGGCGCTTGCCTTGCCTCCGCCAAGACGCATGCGAAAGAATTTGGATATATAGCCGGCGCGTTTCAGGTCTTCGCATATGAGCGGCGTCATGTCGTCTGAACCGTCGTCGATTATGATTATCTCGTAGTTGCGGTAGGTCTGTTCGCGGAGTGACTTCACAAGGTCATATATGTGTTTTCCCTCGTTCTTGCCCGGCACGATTATAGATACGAGCGGCTTCTCTATATAGAGCATGCGGGTGGCGAGTGTGGCGCGTTTGCGCCGGCTTTTCCATGTGAATACCTGCTGAAAGGCTACTATAAGATCAAGCATATAGTAGCGGGGAAACTCAATGATAAACAGAAACCAGAATGTAGTAAGGGCCACTTCCCACGACAAGTTGGTGGAAAAACATACCATGATGCCGTTAAGCAGCTGAAATATGTCGGATAACAGTCCTTTGAAAAAAGTTTCTATCATGATGATATACCTATTTATATATATGCGCGCGCGACGGGTTCAATGCCTTCTCTGTTCTTCAAGTCGGCCTACAAACTGCTCGGGGTCGGTGTTGGGATAATACAGATATGTCTCAAGAAGCTCAAACTGAAATCCCCGGTGTTGGCCGCGGTAGTCGTTGAGCTCGGCCTTGAGTTCATACTCCATACGCCCTTGCACCTGAGCGACGTCGCCCTCTCTTACGCGGCTCATGAAGTAGTAGTTGTTGCCCCACAAGGCGCTTTTGTAGTTAAAGAAGCGGCTCATGGCATTGACTACGGGGGGCCGGGCGTCGAGAGCGGCCATTGCGTCGGCATCGGGATCAAATACATAAAAGCGCACCACAACGAGAATCTCGCCCTGACTTTTGTCAGACTCGGAAAAGAGCCTTACATAATCCATGAAGTTGCGGGTCGACGTGTAGCCGTAGAAGCCCGCCTGACTGAGAGTGTGGACCACATCGTAGTTGGCGAAAGCATGGATGCCGTCGGGAGTGAATTCGTATTCAATAACGTCGCGGGCCACGAGGTCGTCGGTTGACAGAGTGCGCTTGCATGAGGAGCACAGTACCCTCATGTCAGGGTACATGAACGACTCCTCGCACTGGTTGCACGTATAGATGGCCGACGGTTTGTCGTAATCTACCCCGATATGACGCAGCATAAGGTTACACTTGGGGCAGCGCAGTTCTCCGTCCCACATATAGGTTGACTCCGGCGACACGTTGGCGCACCGGAAATGATGTATGACCGACTGCAGCCTTATGTCTGAACTCTTGCATTTCGGACAGCTTTCGAAGAAAAACAGGTGAGAGCCGCCGCAGTGCGGGCATTCGTGTATCTTGTCAAGAAAACGTCCGTGGCGTATATAGCCGAGACGCAGCATCTCGGAGTGGAAAAACTCGCGTTCGAGGGCTGCTATACGGTCTTGGCCGGTATGCCACATGGAGTAATTGTAAAGAGCCATATAGCCGGAGCTCATGCCGCGTACAGGCTCGGAGCTGAACGAAAAGCGGTTGCGGGATATGGCGTAGCGTACAAGGCGGAACATCTCTTCGGCGTGGGTGATGACCGGCTCTGTGCCGAGCAGGAAGTTGAGCCGTCGCATCGAAGCATAAATCTCGTCGATGCTCTGGGCCATGTTGCGGTCGGTGGGCGACGGTGCATAGCCGTCGATTATTATATCGGCCTCGCCAAGCCATCCCATAAGGCGGCTGCTTGCAAAAAAAGGCTTGAAGCGGCATTTTTCCGACAGTAGCGGAGAGGCAAGCCTTATTGCGAGCATGTTGTAGTCATGGAGCGAGTTGATGACATTGATGAATATGGCGTCAAAGTCCTCAAACGCTATCTCCGGTGTGTGGTCGATGTCGACCACGTCGTTTATCACCAATATCTTGCGCCGGTTGATATTGGTGACTATGGTGTAGCTGCTTTTATCGGATTCGGTATTAATCATTTCGTTCAGGTTTACGTGTGTCAAGGATCCATGCGTCACGGAATTCGTGCGACGACTTGGCGAGTCTGTTGAGGTGCTCGCGCGCTTCATCTATGTCGCTGTAAGCACCTGCGTAAACATACCATCGCCCGCTTCGCAACATCTTGCCGCTTCCGTCAAGATGTTTTTTGCGGAGCTCCTCCAGACGTTTGTCGGCATTGGTTTCGCTGCGGAACACATTGGTCATGATACGGAATACTTTCATGCTGTCGGGCACTGCGGCATTTACTTCGGCTTCAGCCGTCTGACGGTCTTTATGGGCTTCAGCCGAGTCGCGTAATGCCTCTGCCTTGGCTCGTCTTATGGAGTCTTGGCGGGCCTCTTCAAGGCGCCGTTCGGCTACACTGTAGTGACGGCGGCGCTTGATAAACGAATCGAGCGACTCGTGATGTACCCCCTCGCCGGTAGTCACCCACAGATAGTTGTTTGGCGACTCGCTCTGCCATGTCTCGATATTGCGTACCCTTACGGTCACGGGCAGTCCTGATGCCACGCTCCAGAATGGTATTGTCTGGTCATAGTCAAGCTCAAGATTGGCTATGAGGGCCGTGTTCTTTTTTGTGAAGTAGCTCCGCAGATGCTCCGGTATGACCTCGGTGCGTGCGCCGAGCAGCGATACATGCGCTTCAAACGATATGTTCTCGTTTACAATTACCTCTACGTTTGAGTTGTAGGTTATGCGGTTTATCTGGTCGATAGGTATATAGGCTACGACATGCACGTTGTTGTCGAGCAGATTGAGGTGCTGCAGGGTCATCAGGAGCTCTTTCTCGAAAAATACCATTCGGTCCGGCGCTACGATGTTGACTATTATGGCGGAGTCGGTGGCAAGTCGGAAGTTACGGGTGTCTTTAAGCGCTTGTGACCGGATGTTGTCGTATATCTGCGATCCGCTTTCGTGTATGCCTGAGGCGTGTATGCCTCGTCTTACCGGGTCGGTGGCGTGTCTCATGCCTCCGAGCATGGCAAGCTCGTTCTGTAAGGCTTTTAGCTGGGCGAGTGCCTCGCTTAACATGCGTTCGAGGTCCATTTTGTGAGAGTTGTCGCTCAGCCCGAACTGAATGTTGTGGTTTTCTAACGATATCTGCTTGCGTAGCTCCGCTATCCTTACTTTGAGTACCTGTATCTGCTGGAGTATATTGTTGTAACGCAGCGTGAGGTCGCGGTTGCGGGCCACGATTGCCGGCTCGGTATTGTAGTTGGCGTTTTCGACCATCATGTCCATCATGTAGTATGAGTAGAGCGTGTCGCCCGGAAGCACTACGTCGCCGGTCTCCACATAGAGGCTGTCGAGAAATATGTCAAACGGTGTCCTTATCTGGTTGGCATCGACATGTATATAGCCGTCGAAGTCGGTGTAATATACCTGTCGGCCTATGTAGAGGGCTATGACCGCTATGATGACACCAAGCACGCTGCCGGCCACTATCTGCTGGCGGTTGATCTTGCGCTTTCGCTGCCGGAGAATCTCCTCTATGTTTTCTTTCTCTTCGTGAGAACGGTACGTGAAGTTTTTCATAGCTGTTGCGGTGTGTTGTCTATTAGAGTGGAGTCAATCGGTATCTCGCGGCAGAAACGCAGTACCGACACGTCGGTCAGAAATTTTTGCAGGTCGGCGATACAGCAATCCTTGCTGTATTGAAATTCAATGAATTTCTCACAACATATAAGATAGCTGTTGTATTCTTTCATGCGGGCCATGCGATTGTATTCGCCTACGCGGTTGGAGTAGGCTTCGCCACGCATCGACAGATACTTCTTAAGTTCGGCCATGCGGCGGTATTCGCCTATGGAGGCACGGTTGTAGCGCTCGATGTCGAGCAGTATGGCGTTGGCCGCCTCAAGAATGCGGTCGGCTATATGGCTCTCTTCGGTGGCAAGTACCTCCCGCTGCGCTTTTAGTGTCTGCTTCTTTTTCCAGAACTCAAACGACAGCGGTATGGTAAACACTACTCCCGCGTCGACGTTTGACGAATTGGCCAAATCGGGTCGTGTGTAATATGAGTACCGTACAAACGGAGCCGCGTTGAACTCGGTCCAGTAACTTGTGTTTTTTTCGCGCTGTTGCAGAAGTTTCATGCGTAGTTGGAGTGTGGAGAGGTCGGCTTGTGTCTGTCTTACATATTTAAGAAATTGGGCGGTATCCACCTCTACTATGTAACCCGACGGACGTGACAGGTCATGAGCCGGCAGGTGCATGCCGGGTATGGATGCGAGCCGGCGTTCGGCCTCGGCTTTTTCGTTGAGTATGTTGAGCAGGTCGTCGCTGCTTATATTGCCGTTTTCGAGCAGATATGAGTAAGCTCCGCTCAGCATGTTCAGATTTTTGATGCGGTGCAGCAATACTCCGCTCAACAGGCTGTCGCTGTATTGGCGGAAGGCCTCTTTCTGTCGCTCGACAAGCATGCCGAGGTCCTCCTTGTCATAAGCCATGCGGTCGATATCGCCTTGTATTCTGCGCTCTTCAATGCGTCCTTTGCGCTTGAATATGGCACTCTGAAACGGATACCATCTCACTTCGGCCTGTATCTTGGCATTGTAGCGCGACACTGCGTCCTCCTCCGGGTCTATGCCAAGGTCTCCGTCAAGTCGGTAGTAGGTCTGCCCTGTAAGACGTAGACCGGTCTGGCTTTTGATTTCGCCTATTTCGGCGTCAACCCGTCGGTCTATGGCACGGTTGAGTGCTTCACGGTTGTTGCCGGTGGCGTATTGCGATGCGTCGTCCACGGTAAGAGACGCCGGGTGGCTTTCGTCGGCATTATTGAATATGAGGGAGTCAAGCAGTACGAACCGTCGGTCGAATTGCTCCAATATGTCAAAGCCTTTTTTGTTCTGGGCCATTGCGATACATGATGTTATCGCTATGATGACAAGTGCTGGTATCCTCATTGCTTGGTGTAAATAGATTGGTATATGTCAGGTACCGGGCCGAAGTCCGGGAGTGAGCTTATGTTCTTTTATTTTAATGCGCAAAAATAATAAAAATATTCAATGATACATTAATAAAAAGCCATAAAATATAATTGTTATGGATTATTGTGCGGTCATTCATCATAAAAATATGCCTTTGATAGCGCGCGTCGGCGGCTTTTTTGCTAAATTTATGATGATAATATCGGTCCTGTAATTATAAAATAGTAAATTTGCACATTAATTCAGTCTATTATTACATGAACGATATTGCACAAAACTCTCCGAAGAAATCTCCGAAAAATGTCAAGGCAATCATTATAACCATGTGGGCTCTGTTTGCGCTTTGCGTGGTGGCCGTGTTTTTTTTCTTCTTTCTGGTATATAACGGAGCGATAGGCTACATGCCTCCTGTCGAGGAACTTAAAAATCCAAAAGACCGGTTTGCTTCGGTAGTTTATTCGGCCGACGGAGTCGAGCTCGGACGTTTTTTCGCCAATACCGGCAACAGGGTTTATGTCGAGTTTGACGATATATCCCAGCATGTCATCGACGCTCTTATTGCCACGGAGGACTCACGGTTTGAAGAGCATTCGGGCATTGATGTGAAGGCTCTCGGCCGTGTGGCTTTCAAGACGTTGCTGCTCGGTCAGAAGAATGCAGGAGGTGGATCTACCATAACGCAGCAGCTTGCCAAGCAGTTGTACTCACCTACATCCGAAGGCCTGTTTGAGCGAGCATTGCAGAAGCCTATCGAGTGGATGATAGCCGTGAAACTCGAACGTTATTACTCAAAAGATGAGATAATCAAGATGTATCTCAATCAGTTTGACTTCCTGTATAACGCCGTCGGTATAAAGTCGGCGGCCTATGTGTATTTCGGTAAGGAGCCCGATGAGCTTACTGTCGAAGAGGCCGCGATGCTTGTGGGAATGGTGAAAAATCCCTCGTATTATAACCCCGTAAGGAAGCCTGAGCGTACACGCGAGCGACGCAACGTGGTGCTTGAGCAGATGTATAAGAACGACATGATTACCCGTGCCGAACTCGACTCGCTTAAAGAACTGCCCCTGAAGCTCGACTTTCATAAAGTGGACCACAAGGAGGGACTCGCTCCATATTTCCGTGAGGAATTGCGGCGTATACTGCGGGCTAAGAAGCCTGTGCGGTCAGAATACAGAGGCTGGGAGAAACAGAAGTTTGTCGATGACTCCATAGCTTGGGCCACTAATCCGCTGTTCGGTTGGATTGAAAAGAATCCCAAGCCCGACGGTTCGAAATACGACATCTATACTGACGGACTCAAGATATACACCACAATAGACTCCCGTATGCAGCGCTATGCTGAAAAGGCCGTGACCGACCATCTCGGCAAGACGCTTCAGCCGAGTTTCTTCCGTGAGAAGCGAGGAGTCAAGGGTGCTCCGTATACGACCAACCGCGAGGAACTGTCATCGTCGCAGCTTGACGGACTTATCCAGAAAGCGGTAAAGCAGACCGACCGTTATATAATGATGAAAAAGGCCGGTCACTCAGAGGAGGATATAATGGCTTCGTTCAAGACGCCCGTTGACATGAAAGTGTTCTCATATGAAGGACCTGTCGATACGGTTATGACGCCTCTTGACTCGATTCTGTACAACAAGCATTTCCTGCGCTCCGGATTTATGTCGATGGACCCTGTCACGGGCCATGTTAAGGCTTACGTGGGAGGACCCAATTTTACGTTCTTCCAGTACGATATGGTATCTACCGGACGTCGTCAGATAGGATCTACCATAAAGCCGTTTTTATACACATATGCCATGGAGGAGGGCTACACGCCGTGCGACGAGTTTCTTAACGAGCAGCCTACCATATATGACGAGGCGGGGCGTCCGTGGTCGCCGCGCAATGCCGGTAGCGCGAGAGTGGGAGAGATGGTCGATATAAGATGGGCGCTTACTAACTCCAATAACTGGATTTCGGCGCGGCTTATGAGCCAGCTGTCGCCTGCCACGCTTGTGCGCAATATGCATAATTTCGGCATCACCAACCATCTCGACCCGGTGATAGCGCTTTGTCTCGGGCCATGCGACGTGTCGGTCAAGGAGATGGTGACGGCTTATTCTGCTTTTGCCAACAATGGCATGCGTGTCGATCCTATGTTTGTCACTGCCATAGCCGACGGAAACGGTAATGTCATATCGGAGTTCGCTCCCAACCATACGGAAGTCATAAGCACCGAAGCATACTATAAAATATTGTCTATACTGCTCAACGTGGTTGACGGAGGTACCGGTAACCGCCTTCGCAGACCGCCGTATGCTCTTACGGCGCAGATGGGGGGCAAGACCGGTACGACCAACTCGAATTCCGACGGCTGGTTTATGGGCTTCACTCCACAGCTTGTGTCGGGTGTATGGGTCGGAGGCGAGGAGCGCTACATCCACTTCAACGGCATGGCCATGGGGCAGGGTGCGTCGATGGCTTTGCCTATCTATGGTCTGTTTATGAAGCAGGTATATGCTGACCCGACGTTGCCTTACCGTCAGAACGCGACATTTAAGTTTCCTGACAATCTCGACCTCTGCCATAAGGAATACTATGGCGAATACTACGATGAAGCCGATCCTGCAGAGGAGAGCATAGAAGGCGTTTTTGATTAACTGGCGTGCATACGCGAAAATAATTACGGATTTATTTCCGTAATTAAGGTTAAAGGGTTACCTTTGCCGCAAGAAGTATTATAACCCTATAACCAGATCAAAGGTATGGAACAACGAAAATTAAAGATCAGGGACTTGACGATGCGTGACGGTCAGCAGTCATTGTTTGCTACCCGTATGCCGCAGTCCAGTATTGACAGGCTGTTGCCGCTGTATGAAAATGCCGATTTCTATATCATGGAAGTGTGGGGCGGTGCTGTGCCCGACTCTGTAATGCGTTATCTCGACGAGTCGCCGTGGGACCGTCTGCGCAAGGTGAGCGAGGCCATGAAAGGACGCTCGCTTCTGTCGGCCCTTTCTCGCGGTCGTAACCTGTTTGGTTATGTTCCTTATCCCGACACCGTGCTCGAAGGCTTTTATGCCGAGGCTATCAAGAACGGTCTTAACGTGATGCGTATATTTGACGCTCTTAACGACCTTGACAATGTTAAGGAGTCGATACGCATGATCAACGAGCTCGGCGGCATTCCCGACGGAGCTGTTTGCTACACGGTAGATCCTAAGGAGGAAGAACCGAAAGGATTTTTCAGCAAACTCTTCGGCAAGAAGCCCGAGAAGATATTTACTGACGAATACTTTGTGGAGAAGGCCAAGGCTATGGAGGCTTATGGCGCCAAGATAATAACGCTTAAGGATATGGCCGGATTGGTCAATCCTTCGCGTATAGCCACTATAATGCCCAAGCTTAAGAGAGCACTCAGTGTGCCTGTGGACTTCCACACTCACTGTACGCCCGGCTACGGACTGGCTTCGTCGCTCATGGCCATGATACACGGTGTAGACATACTCGACACCAACATATGGTGGTTTGGCGGTGGCTCTGCTGCTCCTGCCCTTGAACTGATATATGTCTTTGCCGGCAAACTCGGTATTGAGGTTGAAGTCAATATGGAGGCGGTCAGCAAGATACGCAAGGAGTTGCGCACGGTGCGCGAGGAGCTTCATGATTTTGACCTTGTCAAGAACATGCCTATGGACTTCGATCCTCTCACCGACACGCTTCCGGCCGATGTCGACGCTTTGTTTGACAAGGCTATCGCCGCTGCGAAGGCCGACAACGAGGATGAATTGCTCGACGCATGTCATGCCATCGAGGATTATTTCGGTTTCCCCAAGCCCAACCTGCTCGTGAAAGAGGCCGAAGTGCCGGGAGGAATGTACTCCAATATGGTGGCCCAGCTGAAAGCACTGCAGGCTGAAGATGTGCTTGACGACGCCATGCGTCTTATACCCAAGGTGCGCCGCGATGCTGGTCTTGTGCCATTGGTAACTCCTACAAGCCAGATAGTGGGCAGTCAGGCGGTGAGTCTTGCTCTTGACCGCAAGAAAGGTAATCCTGACTATTCCAACAAATCCAATCAGTTTATATCGCTCGTCAAGGGTGAATACGGTCATACTCCCGTTGCGGTAGACCCGCAATTCCGTGCGCAGATTACCGGTGATCCGCAGGAGAAGGCTTACGATGTGTCAAAATACAGGAAGCCTGAAAATCCGGAGTTGCCTGAGTTTGGCGGAGTAAAACTCGCGTCCAATGATGAGGAATATCTTCTGCTCGAACTTCTGCCGAGTGTGGCCAATACATTCTTGAAGCGCCGCCGTGCCGAGGAGTGGGAGAAAGTAAATGCCGCGACAAAGGCCGAAGCTGTTGAAGAGGCTGCCGCAAAAGAGCCCGAAGAGCCTATAACAGGCGAGGTGCTTGTGGCTCCTATGGGCGGACGTGTACTGTCGGTCAGCGTGAAGCCGGGCGACAAGGTTAAGGCCGGACAGCTTCTTCTCGTTTATGAGGCCATGAAGATGGAAAATGAAGTCGAGGCTGAAAAAGATGCTGTTGTGAAGCGTATCTTCGTAGAGCCTGATGACGTTGTGGGCACAGAAGCCG
Organism: Heminiphilus faecis; assembly: GCF_008728965.1. Classification (GTDB taxonomy): domain Bacteria; phylum Bacteroidota; class Bacteroidia; order Bacteroidales; family Muribaculaceae; genus Muribaculum; species Muribaculum faecis. The sequence continues at coordinate 36,826 of NZ_VSMC01000022.1, forward strand.
TTCTCATCGAATTTGAGTGATGTATGCTAAAAAGTTGATTGAAAGTTTTGTCACTTTCACGAAAATGCGTAAATTTGCAAGCCATTACAATTTTGCGCCTTACCAGCGTGATTTTGAACACTTTGAATTAAACAATTAAAACTATACAAGATGAAACAAGGCATCCATCCTTCTGACTACCGCGAAGTAGTGTTTAAAGACATGTCTAACGAGGAGATTTTTATCACTCGCTCGACTGTTGCCGCCAAGGAAACTATCGAAGTTGACGGTGTGACTTATCCTTTGGTTAAGCTTGAAATCACCAGCGCTTCTCATCCTTTCTTCACCGGTAAGCAGAAACTTGTCGATACCGCCGGTCGTGTTGATAAGTTCATGAGCCGTTACGGTAACCGCAAGAAAAAATAATCATCATTCTTGCTTGACTTTTACAGGCGGGACAGTGTCATCCTTGACAACTGTCCCGCCTGCTTTTTAATCAGGTGTGCCTGCGGCGTGATGCTGAACGTAGATGTGTCAATGTGTGTTTCATATTGACATTTAGGGCAGGCTGGACATAACGTAAGTCATAAGTGTTAAAGTTGTGTAAATAATTTATATATTTCGTTGCACTAATAACATATATGTGTTATATTTAGAAAACAATTTAATACCTAACATTTATGACATACAAAATTATTGACATTGAAGGTGTGGGCGATGCTTATGCTGTCAAACTGAACGAGGCCGGTATTAAAACCGTCGATGATCTTCTTGAGCGTTGTATTACACCCAAAGGTCGTAAGGAGCTGGCCGAGGCTACCGGTATTTCATCAAAGCTGATACTGAAGTGGGCTAATCATGCCGACTTGTTCCGCATAAACGGTATCGGTCCGCAATTTGCCGAACTCCTTGAAGCCGCCGGCGTTGACACGGTAAAAGAACTGCGTCATCGTAAAGCTGAAAATCTTGTGGCCAAGATGGAAGAGATAAATACCGGGAAGCATCTGACACGTCGTGTTCCCTCTGTTGCGGAGGTGCAGAAGATGATTGACGAGGCCGCTACATTACCGCCTACTATCACTTACTGACGAATTTCATTCTGTCCGGCAACGGATATACCGAATTAAAAGCATGGCTGCCGTGAGCGCTATGCTTTTTTTATGCTCCGTCTGCAAGATGAAGTCATCGTCTGCACAACCCGGCTTAACGGTTAGAGATGCGCTTTATCAATCGGCAGAGTCGTGTTGCCGGCGAGGTGCTGCTCAAGGCATTCTTTGTAGGTGCTGACGGGTATGCGGTCTATGCCGTTGTCGGTAAGCATGGCTGATAGACGGTCAATCTCCGACTTGATGCGGCAGTGGACAAGGTTATAGCGCTTGGCTATGAGGCGTATGTACCTGCGGTCCTGCTTGACGAGGTGGCCGGCATCGGCGGTGGCGGGCGCTCGCTGCACTTGGGCCTCGCGACGCCGGCGCTGATAGGAAGCGGCCTTGGCGCGACGGTCGATAACCGGCTTCAGCAGATTGAACACACATTGAGCTGTCGGATGAAGCCCGGCCGGCTTTGTGCCGGTCGTCTGATACTCCTTGATGGCTTCGACGAGCGGTTGCCGGAGTTCTGCGGGAAGCATGGCTATGGACTCGCTCCATAGCTTGTCAAATTTTGGTCTGCGTTTCATAATACGATATAGGGTTTGACTGTCGTTTCCCGCAAAGATAATATGTCACGATGGCGTTTTTATGTAGAATTGGGCATTAACACTTTGTGTCTTGCATAAACTGTTTGCATTAAAAGCGTTAAATAGCTATTTAATGTGTGTTAATTCGAAAAAAAACACCTCGCGAGCCGGTAGTGGGCCTTATGGATATGGACCGTGGTTCGCGAGGTGATGTATATTATATCAGCCTGCAGGCAGGCTTAAAGAGTTACGGCATGTCGGCCGGAGGAAGTTCGTTGTAGTCGCAGCTGCGTATCAGTTCAAGGAGCAGGTGCAGGCGGCCTACCTCGTCGGGATACTGGGTAGCGACATTTTTATCTTCATATATCTGCGACATGTCAAACAATTGCTGAACCGGAGCGCATCCTGTTTCTACACATGCTCCTTTGGGTTTCATGGCCGGATACGAGCTTGCCTCGACATATTTCCATTTCGGTGTGCGCAGTGCCAGTGTGTGGTCATAGCCCTGTTGTATGATCCAAGGCCGGTCGGTATTGTCGCGTCCAAGCCAGTTGTCCATGCGGTTAAAACTGTCGGGAGCGCTGCCGGAAGGCATGCGTTGGCCCAATAATGCCGCAAATGATGCTACGAGGTCTATTTGCGATAACAATGTGCTGTTTTCGCCCTTTTTAAGATTGCCTGCCGGCCACGACACTATAACAGGCACACGGGTACCCCCTTCGTAAAGGCTGTATTTGCTGCCTCTGAGCGGTCCGGCGGGTGAATGCCCGTTAAGCAACTCTTCGGCATGGTCGTCATAGCCGTCGTTGAGTATGGGGCCGTTGTCGCTTGACACAATAATAAGCGTATTGTCAAGGATGCCGAGCTCTTTAAGAGTGGAAAGAAGCTGACCGACGCTCCAGTCAAACTGAGCTATTGCGTCGCCGCGAAGCCCCATCTTGTTTTTGCCGCGGAAGCGTTCGTGCGGAAATCGTGGCACATGTACGTCGTTGGTCGCGAAATACATGAAAAACGGCTTGTCGGCATTCTCTTTTATGAAGTCGATGGCATGTGCCGTGATGGAGTCGGCGATGTTCTCGTCTTTCCACAGAGCCTTGCCGCCGCCTTTCATGTAACCGATGCGGCCTATGCCGTTGACTATTGACATATTGTGTCCGAAAGTCGATTTTAGATTGTAGAGCAGTTCCGGATTTTTCTTTCCGGTGGGCTCTCCGGGGAAATTTTTCTTGTAGCTGACTTCAATCGGTGCCGACGGATCATAGTTGGCCACATGTCCGTTTTCGATAAACACACATGGCACACGGTCGGCCGTGGCTGCCATTATGTATGAGTAGTCGAAGCCAAGGTCGCCGAGAGCGGCCGGAAGCTGTGCGTTCCAGTCCTGTGTGCCGGTCTCGTCACCGAGACCGAGATGCCATTTGCCTATGGCGCATGTAGTGTATCCGGCCGATTTAAACAGGTCAGCCATCGTATACTGTTCGGGCCTTATGATCATGCCGGCATTGCCCGGAGCTATGTCGGTGTCGGGACGCCGCCAGCTGTAGTGGCCGGTAAGCATGGCATATCTTGACGGTGTGCTTGTGGCCGCCACGGCATAGGCGTTTGTGAATCTTATGCCGTTTTGGGCTATGTGGTTCACGTTGGGGGTAGCTACGTTTTTGGCTCCGTAGCATTCGAGGTCGCCGTATCCGAGATCGTCGGCATAAATGATAAGTACGTTGGGTTTGGCTTGTTTCGGAGGTGTCGCCGGCGTTTTCTGTGCTATGGCCGGTGTTGTCACGGCCAGTGACATGAGTGCCACTGTGTTCTTAAGGCTTCTGATTTTCATGTGAGATAAAATGTTGGTTACATTTTGCAAATATAATTGTTTCGTTTAGGATATTCAACTTTCGAAACGAAAATTAGATATGGCGCAATCGCAAGAACACCCCATAAATACATATTTAAAATAATACGGTATAAAATTAAATAAAGTTGCCGTTAATTCACGGATTTTAGTTATCTTTGCAGCCTGCAAAATCGGCAGGCAAGGTAACAACCTATAAAACCGCTTACGTTAAAGAAGTATTATGAAGCTATTACAGGCTAAACTTGACAAGTACCAAGAGCCGCAGAAGGCAAAGGCTGCGGGCATTTATCCCTATTTTCGCGCGATTTCAAGCGAACAGGACCCCGAAGTTATTATAAATGGTCGCAAGGTCATGATGTTCGGGTCCAATTGCTATACCGGACTTGTCAATCATCCTAAGGTGAAGGAGGCTGCTATCGCGGCTATTAAAAAGTATGGTACCGGTTGCGCCGGCTCACCTTTCTTGAACGGTACGCTCGACATTCATAAAGAATTGGAGGCGCGTCTTGCCGCTTATGTAGGCAAGGAGGACGCCATGATATACTCTACCGGCTTCGAGGTCAATCTCGGTGTTGTGTCGACGCTTACTGGACGTGAGGATTACATACTTTTTGACGAGCAGGACCATGCGTCGATCATAGACGGTCGTCGTCTTTCATTCTCTCAGGCACTCAAGTACAAGCATAATGACATGGAGTCGCTTGAAGCACAACTTAAGAAGTGCGATCCCTCGAAAGTAAAGCTGATTGTGACCGACGGTGTGTTTTCGATGGAGGGCGACGTAGCCAATCTTCCCGAAATAGTGCGTCTTGCCAAGAAGTACGATGCCAGTGTCATGGTCGATGAAGCTCATGGCATAGGCGTGTTTGGCAAAGGAGGTCGCGGTGTCTGCAATCATTTCGGCGTGACGGAAGACGTGGACCTTATCATGGGAACTTTCAGTAAGTCGTTTGCCTCGCTCGGCGGCTTTATCGCATGCGACAAGGAGATAACCAATTTCCTGCGCCACCACTCACGTTCTTATATATTTACCGCATCCATTACTCCGGCGTCGACTGCTGCTGTCATGGCAGCTCTTGACATCATGGAGAGCGAGCCGCAGATACAGGAGCACTTGTGGGATATAACCAACTATGCTCTTGACGGCTTCCGTGAGATGGGTTGTGAGATAGGCCATACTTCCACTCCGATCATACCGCTTTATATACGCGATAATTACAAGACCTTTGAGGTGACCCGCGATCTTCTTGAAGAGGGCGTGTTTGTCAATCCGGTGGTTTCGCCTGCGGTGGCTCCGCATGACACTCTTATCCGGTTCAGTCTTATGGCTACCCATACAAAAGATCAGGTGACCGTCGCACTCGAAAAAATACAGAAAGTATTCAAGAAGCACGGTATAATAAAGTAATATCACTCTACGACATATTTGCCGCCGGTACTTCCTATGGTTGTGCCGGCGGTTTTTTATTGTTATTCGGCAGGATAATCCGCAGGATCGTCGAGGCATGCTGTAATGTTATGCGGGTCTGTGGTGCGGACGTAATTATTGATGTGGTAATTTTCTGAAATATTTTGTTGAAATATTTTGCAGATATCAGAATTATTTATAACTTTGTAGTGATTACAAATTTATAAATATTATAAAGTAATTATGATGACAACAGCGCAGGTAAGCCAATATTTGAAAGCTAAAGGTATACGGCCTTCAGCTCAACGTATTGCGATAATGCGCTATCTGATGGAGCATCCGGTGCATCCTACGGCTGAAAATATATATGATGCCCTTATGCCCGATATGCCGTCGTTATCACTTACTACGGTATATAATACATTGAATTGTCTTGTATCATCAGGCATAGGTGTTGAGAGACTGAATTCCGATCCGCGCAATGCACGTTTTGATTTTGTGGATACGCCACATGCTCATATGTACTGCCGTTGTTGCGGGGCGGTTATGGATCTGCCCTTGGACGCAGTGACGTTTGCCGGCATGTCGCCTGACGGAGACTTTCATGTAGAACAGATTGAGCTCTGTTATAGAGGCTTATGCTCGAAGTGTCATGATAAAATGTAGAAATTCAATATTATTCGTATAATTATTTAATAATCAAAGACAATGAAAAAGAAATTTATTTGCACAGTGTGTGGTTATGTTCATGAAGGTGATGCAGCTCCCGAAAAGTGCCCGGTATGTGGTGCTCCCGCCAGCAAGTTCAAAGAACTTGACGAGACTGCCGCCCTCCAGTTTGTAACCGAGCATGAAATCGGTGTAGCCAAGGGCTGTGACGAGGAAATGATCAAGGACCTTACGGCACACTTCAACGGCGAGTGCGGCGAAGTGGGCATGTACCTCGCTATGTCGCGTCAGGCTGATCGTGAAGGCTATCCCGAAATCGCCGAGGCTTTCAAGCGCTATGCTTGGGAAGAGGCAGAACATGCTTCTAAGTTTGCCGAACTTCTCGGAGAGGTTGTATGGGATACCAAGACCAACCTTGAAAAGCGTATGGCAGCTGAGGCTGGTGCCAACGAAGACAAGATGCGCATAGCGCGTCGCGCCAAAGAACTTAATCTCGACGCTATCCATGACACCGTACATGAAATGGCTAAGGACGAAGCCCGTCACGGTCAAGGCTTCCAAGGTCTTTACAACCGTTTCTTCAAGAAATAATCCGATACCATACTGACCCTTAATCTGCGGCTGCCAAATTCGGCAGCCGCTTTTTGTATGTGAAAAAGACAGCCTAATATGTCAAATTAGTATTTTAAATCGTATATTTACGATATATACAAACTATACGCTGATTATCATGTTTCGACATCCTTACATCCGTTTTTTTTATCAGTTCTACTTTCTCCGATATGGAAATAGAACGTAATATTATTCTTGGTATCATGGAGCGCTTGCGTAAAGAGTACATTGCACATGGTTGGACTATCGAGGCTGTTGATTTGCGATGGGGCATAGGTCGGGAGGATGCAGAAGAAAACATGACGATGCGCATATGTCTTGATGAACTGAGGCGATGCCAAAAGCTATCTCCTAAGCCTAATTTTATAGTTTTGTTGGGTGAACGCTACGGATGGATACCTCTCCCGGAGACTATGGCCGCCGATAAAATGCGGGCACTATATGAAAATGTCGATATTGCCGGTAAGTCTTTATTGAGAACCTGTTATAAATATGATGGCAACAAGTTGCCTGACGGAGAGTTTATTCTTAGACGCAGACATAAGAATATCTCGGTCGAGGATTATGCCGAGATGTTTGAACGGCCTTTGCAAGAACTGTTCCATAAATTTTATCCGCAGCAGTCAGCAACTGCGCAGGAGATTGCCGCCGGCATATTTGACACGGAAAATGCTGGCGATCATGTAGTAGCATATTTCCGTTCATTGACTGATGTAAGTGATTGTGATAAGACAAAATTCTATGATGGAGATAGCGGTGCCATAGAGCGCTGTGTCAGGCTTAAAGACAGAATACGTAGTTTTGTTAGTGAAGAAAATATATTGACGTGTAGTGATTTAAAGTACAATGAGTACAAAAGCGAGAAGTATGCGCTCTATTTTGAACAGCAGATGGAGAGACGTATACGACGGGTTGTGGAACAGGCAGTGCGTGATAATACGTTGTCGGTTGACGAGTTTGAACAAGGTTTAAGATGGGAATTTGCAGAAAGTGAAAGTCGTAGTTTCGTAGGCCGAGAGCGGGAATTTGCCGATATATTGAGTCGCGTATATCAACAGACTGACCAATATGCATTGGTTGTCAGGGGTGGAGTCGGAGCCGGAAAGACAGCTTTAATGGCTCGTTTGGCTACGGAGTGTCGCAAGATTCCTGATTTTAGAGTGGTGCTGCGCTTCGTTGGCATTACGGAGAGAAATAACCGTTTTGATTACATTATTACTTCTATACTTAACGAACTTCGCTCTTATTATACAGAAGAGGCACTTGAACGAACCCCCGAGCCATATGATATGGAGTTTGTAAAAAGTAAGATAAAAAGTGGGAGCGGTAAAATTTTTGAATTAGCTGATGAATGTGTGCGCCCCGGGCGTTATGTCATTATCCTTGATGGAGTAGAACGTATTGATTATGAGGGTATAAGTAGCGGTACTCTGGACTGGTTGGCGTCTGAAAGTCGTTCGTTGATAAATCCATACAGCAGTGAGGGAATTGTGGATGAAGCTTCACGATGTTATCATAACTTGCGTATAATAGCATCATGCCGAAATGATGAGCGTTTTACTAAAGGTTTGACGAAAAATGATTTTTATGATATCGGTAATCCCGGAGAGGACAGCGGAGATTATATTTCGTCATTTTTGTCCCAAGCCGGACGTCGTATGACTGACGAACAATGGATGCAGCTTAACAACAGATTGTCCGGTTATTCAGGATCTATACAGTTTTTGCGATTTTTGTCAGGTGCGTTGGCCTCTGTCGATTCTCGGTCATCTTTGACTGAGCTTCCATACTCGCGTCTTGATGCTGTAGGTTATATATTCAATATGCTTGTTGTGCCGGAGCGTCATGGGGAACGATTTTCGCGTATTGCACTTGCTGTTATTGCCACTTCACGCATAGGTGTTGATGCTACTACGATTAACCGTATATTGGCATTGGATGAAGTACTTGTAGCAGAATTAAAGTCAGAGAGCTTTCATGAATTTTTGATGACTGAGGAGTATGGGATTCCATCCATTCATTGGTCGCGCTACTACAATGAGCTTGAGAGCATAATATTGACTGTCCGTAAAGATTATAAAGGAGAGCTAATAAGGTTTGTCAATGATGAGCTACGGGAATATGTACATGATAACTGGTTGACAGCTCAAGATATTAGCCATGCATTGTACCTACAATATTGCTATTACCGCAAAACATGGCGTGAAGGACATGTGTCGGCTGTCAGCGATCTGATATACTGTCTCGGAACTGTAGCCGATATTAATGATGCATCTGTGGCACCTGAAATTATTTCTCTGCTTCGCGATAGCGAATTCGTAAGACTGAAAATAAGATTGTGTGGTATTGAATCGTTGCTTGAAGATGTTGATATCGCTATAAAATATGCATTATCGTCTGATATGAAGAACGAAGTGCGCCGTTTGTTTCAGATGAAAGCCATATTCTCGAAATTGCCGTATGACTTAACCGAAGATATGTATATTACACGATGTCTTAATCTTTGGAAAGGCACGATTTTAGGAGAAGCCGTTGAGAATAAAGGACTTGAGAAACTCTACTTGAGAGATGAACTGCGTGAGCTTAATGAGGAACGCTCATTGTTATTTGTGGAGCCTAACAGAGTACATGCTACAGATGATTTTATATACTATGAAAAATCATATAAATTGTCGGATTACGACAATAAACGTGCACTTTTGGAATACGATTACCGGAATGGGACTTGGAATTCTGTTCTTGAATGTGAAATGCCGTGTGCAATTCGGTTAAAACCTACTGCCGACATTTTGGTCGTTTCGAATTTGGAGGGGGTGGAAATATATAAGTTGTCTTCACGTGAATTTTATGGAAAGATAGCTTTTGGTGGCCTGATAGACTCACAAGAAGTATATAATGTGATAATGGATATTTCCGATGACGGTAATTATGTCGCTTACTGTAATCCGTCAGAATCAGGACGTATCTATATAGTGAATTTGAGTACGGGTAATATTATATATATAACCGGTACAGACAATCGTATTAAGTCCGTAGAAGAATATCCTTTCCGTTTTTCTCATGAAAGTAACGTGGCATGGGTGATTGGTGATAATGGTAAATTAATGTATTTTGATCTTCATGAGCAACGGCTTCATGTATTTGAATTTCAATGTACGGGAATATTGGATGCGTCTGACGATTTTGCTGTTATCGCGAATTGGCCCCCAATAGATCGATTAAAAAAGAAGTCAGTCATATATTTGTTATATTATAATAAAGGGAAATATGAATATTGGTGCTTTAAAGGATTCAGGGGAAAGATCTTTCAAGACAGAGATATAGCTTATATAATTGATGATGGCGTAGTCACTGAAATTAGCCTTTCACGTATTAGAGCACATGTTGATGATGCGGTTTCATATAGTATGATACCTTTGTCATTTGAAATATCCAATGATGGATTATATGGTATTGTCGGTCGTAGCGATTTTTATGACTTGCATGGAATGCTATCGACTTATTATGTGAGCAAGAAAGGATTTTGCGGAGTATTGGGCATTTCATCGTCTGCCTCAGGTAATCGGCATATTGTAACAATTAATAATCAGGATTCTTCTACATTGGCTCCTTTGGTTTTAATATGCAAAAATGATGCGGGAGTATGGCGAGAGACATTCTTTGCTCCTGAAGGGCAATATCCGGGTTGGGTGAGGTCGAGTGCTATTTCTCCTGACGGCAGACTTATAGCTTATTGTGTAGGGCTGCCTGATGGCGATAGATTTCGTATCGTTTCTGTTGATGATGGCCGCTTTATTGCGGAATGTCATATGCAAAACTATGGTAGTCCGTGTCTGCGATTCTCTTCTGACGGACGAGTAGCTATCGCTGCAGAACTTATAGAGGAAGGAAGTCCTGATGCCTGCAAACGAAATACGGTATTGTACAAATATGACGTAGTATCATCCTCTTTTCAACGGTTTGAGTTGTTTAATGCCGATACCCCATGGCTGAATTGTTTTGATGCGTTTGAGATACTGCCCGGAAATCGTTATGTCGTATGTCAGGGGTGGATTTTTGACATGCAGGAAAATAAGTTTGTAAATAAGGATAAGTTTGGGTTTACTCAAATATATTATTTCAAATACTTCTTCAAGCCGGTATTTATGCCTCGGTATGTTTATTCGCGCGAAGGTCTGGCAGTATATGTATCTGACGGTAGACAGGTATCTGTCGTTTCATTGCCATCAGGCAGCGTTAAAATAGCCGGACCATTGTCAGGACATTTGCTGGGAGTTTCCCACGATAGTGAATTTCTGTTTTACCGTGATTCTCGATATTCGCTTTACCGTTGTGACATGTCGCTTTTGAATAATGTTAAGTTGGCCGATGATGTGATGAACATATATATGCATCCCAAATGTATGTGTTTCTATGCTATCTGCCGAGATAAACGTATTTTGTTTTGCGACTATGATGGAAACATAATTAAACAGACTTATGAGCCGGAAGCAAAATTCTATTCGATTTGCGACAGTGGTATCGCCGCTGTCAGAAATTCCGGTCATGTAGCCTTCTTTCCGGTTGAAGTACCCGCTGATAAGATTATATGCGATGATAATGTGGTTGCATGTGGTCAAAAGCCCAATGGTGTTAAAAATCTTTTTGGACGCTTCTTCAAGAAATAATCCGATACCATACAGACCCTTAATCTGGCAGGCGCAGTTTTTTATATAATATTTACAAAGTTACTACAAAAAAGTGAAATGCGTAAAGATATAGTGATAGAATTGAGTTACAGGGGTTTCAGTCGCTTCCGATTATTCGTGAAGCCATCACAATCACCGCTGAAGCCAAATCTGGACGCCGCTACGTTACTTGTCCGTAACCATGCCCGAAAGGGCGACATACGGACACGGATAGCGAAACAAAGCGTTAAGGATTAGTGAGTTACTAACAACCCATGCAACAAATCCGGTCACGGAAAAAGATTGCGCCGTTCCTCCGTGTTTTGCGTACCGACGATGGATTCTTCACCGACTAATTTTGATCCTAAAAAATTAAGGACGATGAAGAGTACATTTTCAGTTATCTACTACCTCAAACGTCAGGTAGTGAAAAAGGACGGGACAGTGCCCGTCATGGGACGCATCACGGTGGACGGCAGCCAGACGCAGTTCAGCTGTAAACTGACCGTCTATCCCAAGCTGTGGGACACCAAAGGGGGACGTGTCACCGGCAGAAGCACGGCTGCACTCGAAACGAACCGCATGCTTGACAAGATGCGGGTGCGCATCAACAAACATTATCAGGAAATCATGGAGCGTGACAACTTCGTCACGGCAGAAAAGGTCAAAAACGCCTTTCTCGGACTGGAACACCGCTATCACACGCTGATGCAGGTGTTCCGGCAGCACAACGAGGACTACGAGAAACAGGTGGCGGCAGGCATGAAAGCCAAAGGCACGCTCTTGAAGTACAAGACCGTTTACAAGCACCTGCAAGAGTTCCTCACCATCCGCTACCGCGTAAAAGACATTGCTCTGAAAGAGCTTACGCCCGCTTTCATTTCCGATTTTGAAATGTTCCTGCGCACGGACAAACACTGCTGCACCAACACCGTGTGGCTGTATGTCTGCCCGCTTCGGACGATGGTGTTCATCGCCATCAACAACGAATGGCTCACACGCGACCCGTTCCGCGAGTACGAAATCAAGAAGGAGGAAACGGTGCGCAGTTTCCTGACGAAAGATGAAATCCGGCTGCTGATGGAGGGCAAACTGAAGAACGCCAAGCAGGAGCTATACCGTGATTTATACCTGTTCTGCGCCTTCACGGGCCTGTCGTTCGCCGACATGCGCAACCTGACGGAAGAGAACATCCGTACCTATTTCGACGAACACGAGTGGATAAACATCAACCGCCAGAAGACGGGTGTCGTTTCCAATATCCGGCTGCTTGACATAGCCAAGCGCATCATCGACAAATACCGGGGTCTGTGCGAGGACGGTAGGATATTCCCCGTGCCGCACTACATGACCTGCCTGTACGGAATCCGTGCTGTCGCCAAGCGTTGCGGCATCACCAAGCATATCACGTGGCATCAAAGCCGCCACACGGCAGCCACGACGGTGTTCCTCTCCAACGGCGTGCCCATTGAAACGGTAAGTTCCATGTTAGGGCACAAGAGCATAAAGACAACGCAGATATACGCTAAGATAACCAAAGAGAAGCTCAACCAAGACATGGAGAACCTTGCCGCAAGATTGAACCAAATCGAGGAATTTGCAGGTTGCACCATATAAAAAGAGAAGCCATGAAACGTGACATAATCATCATAGAGGACAAGGCGGTCCGCGTAACCGGTAACGATGTATTGATGACCGCCGGAGAAATCGCCGGACTGTTCCACACGGCTGTTCCGGCAGTGAACGCCGCCATCAAATCCGTCCTAAAGACGGACGTGCTGAACGACTACGAGGTGTGCCGCTACATACAACTTGAAAACGGGCTGTACGCGGATGTTTACTCGCTTGAAATCATCATCCCCGTCGCCTTCCGGCTGAACACTTACTGCACACACGTGTTCCGCACGTGGCTGGTAGGCAAGGTACTCTCAAAGGAAAAGCGGCAGGCATACGTGATGTTCATACAGAACGGAAAAGCTGGGTATTGCTAAAACACATAGCTGTAATGCATGGCATAAATTCTCCGAATAATCGATATTTATGATATTTGAGGTGTACGAAAAGTGTATGATTGAAACAATTTATGGAAAATCAAATATGGGTAGCAATTTTTAAGGGCTGTTTGTTTTATTTAATTGCCATTGTTTTCTCGTTTTTGATGGTATGAAAAAGCCGCCCGAATTAGGAGCGGCTTATACGGAGAGTTGGGAAGGTCTGATTTATTCCTTTATGGAATTGAAGTCGCGGAACAAATTTATGTATTGCGGCCAATAATGGAATATGCTGTAAACAATGCCTAAAATCAGTCCAATTGTCATTATCCAGAAGCCAATACGGTGAAAAGTCCATACGCTCGGCAAAAGAAGGGCGAAAAAGAAAACAAGACACATACCGATGAATATTTCACCCGATAAAGTCAGCAACTTGATAGTTGCAGTTTTTGAAAAAAGTTGTTTGGGAGAGAGGACGGCTATGTTGATGCTCTTTAATTTGCGGTACAGATAAATGTACCATATTGCACCGATAGCGAGGAACGAAGACAGGTATATTTTCAGATAGAGAGGAAACGAGATTGGATTGATGTTGTAGATTGCCGCAGCCACAAATATAATAGCTACTAAGAGCAAAGATGTATATGCCTTGCGGAATTTTTTGAGTATCTTGGTCTGCGCTGTTTTAGAGGCTGACACGTTTATCTTTATATCGGTGTTTGTCTTGGCGAGCACCTGCTCAAGCGTTGACATACTTTTTTTGAGTTCGTCGAGTTGCATATTATATCAGTTTAACGAGTTTGTCTTTAATGCGGTGAATTTTAGTCGCAACGGTGTTGCGTTTAAGGCCGAGGGTATCGGCTATTTCATCGTAGGAATATTCATCGAGCCAGAGAAGAATGATTGCTTTCTCTATATCTTCAAGTCGGTTGATAAGAGAGTGCAGGGCTTGAAAATTCTCCTTTTGCGCATCGTCAATTTCGGTAGATGCTTCGAGCAGTCCGAAATCAACCGATACAGTTTCGATTTTTGGCTTCGATGAACGTAAGGCCATGAGTGCAGAGTTTACCGCTACCCTATAAATCCATGTTGACATTTTACTGTTGCCTCGAAATTGATTTAATCCCAGCCAAATGCTGACATAGATTTCTTGCCTGATATCGTCAAACGGCAATTTATCGGTAGCGTAGAAATAGCTAACCTTGTTGATGATTCGGGAGTGCTGCTTTATGAACGAGGCAAAATCCCTTTCTGTTGTTGGTGGGTCTGTCATACTGAGCTTGTTTTGTTTGCTTTGCTTCGTTAGGTGCATATTCAGCCTCGAAAGTTTCATAAACGCGAAATATTTTATATATTTTTTGTTTTTCATTCGCAAAGATAGTAATAATCAGGCTACTACACATTGGAATAACATAGGATAAAATAACGGCTACCTCCGATTTAAGTGATTTAGATGAGATAGCCGTTATTGTCATTTAAGTCATTAACAATCCGAGGTGTCCACCTTGTGGGAGGCGAGCATCTCCTTGTTGGCGTCGGTTCTCGGCTTGTGACGGTTTTGCATTTCGCGCATCAGTCCGTCTTGGTATTGTCGGATAGCGTTCTGCCGTGCTTCCGCCTTTTCCTCCGCTGTGAGTTCCACCACATGGTTCACGGCTACCTTGCATTGGATAGGTTCGCCCACCTCTATCTCGTTCTCGTCATAGTAGTGGACGGCTTGTCCGTATATCTCTCCGTCCGTGAAGCCGTTGCAACCGCTTTTCTTCACATAGTTCAGAATGTAGGTCACGCAATCGTCTATGTTCTTGGCTGGGTTGCGGTAGTTCTTGGCAAAGAGCGCATCTTCCGCTGCACGCTGTTCCAAATACATCTGTATAGTTCTCTTGAAATGGTCTGTCGTTTTCATATCGCTGTCGTTTTATCAGTTATACATCTTTCCGTTTTCCAAAAACTCGTAGTCGTTGGCTGCGCAACTTTCCTCAAAACTCTCCTCGCTGCATTGGTATACCATATCGTCACGGCACGACTTGAAAAAGCTGTCAAGGCACTTGTCCATAAGGTCGTACAGAGTAGTTCGGGTATCGGGTGCTTTCAGAAAGTCATAGATGGGTTTCAGAATGTCCTCGTCTGCGCAATAGCCTGTCAGTACGCAACAATTATCCGTGAATACACGGCTTTTGCGCCTTTTCTTGTAATCGCCTTTGAGGTAATAGGTTTTCGGCTTGAATAGGATGTGCCAATAGTTATTGACGATGTATTTCAGATGCCGTATGCCGTTGAGTTGCTCTTCCTCTCCGCTGTAATGTGAGGTAAAGTGGTAGGAATAACGGCACGTGTCGTAGCTCCAATCATTGACCTTGATATTGAACACGCTTTCAAATGCGTCCAGCGTGTTTCGGTTCTCGCTGTTCCATCCGTATTCAAAAGTGTGCAGCCATTCGCCATAGGCGGTTTCCCTCGCCACTGCGGAGAGTTCGGCTAATTGGAATAAGTCGTATGTTCTTGTTATCGTTCTCATATCACTGTCGGTATTTAAATTGTCTGTTTCAGTATCTCTCTCCAATAGGTCGGCTCAACCTCGCTCAAAAGGAAGTCTGTAAAGTCCCTCCGTGCGTCCTTGTTCAGTTCGTGGTAGAGTTCACGGAACACGGATATGTTGCCGTTGATGTACGTTTCCACCATGTACACAAAGATGTTGTCCACCTCGTAGTATCTGCACTGCTGTGCTGCCGTTTTGCTGCTTCTCTTTGCCATTTCGGTAGGGATTAAAGGGTTAGTAACCAAAGGATGAAGCCGAAGAAGGCGATGGTTGAGAGGATAGCCACGATTACGCCTATCGCCACTCGGGACACTCCGTTTACTATCTCCGTGATGATGCCCCAAAGGATACCCAATATCCCGAAGGCGGTGCGCACGATTAAACCGCATATCGCAAGTCCTATGTATTGCGCCAATTGTCTGAAATTTGCCGTTGCCGTCATATCTTCGCTGTTTTGATTTTTTTGTTTTTAATGCGGATTCAAGAGCTGAGGGAGTTGAGTTTCAAACTATCTTATCTGCCTCTCGTTTATCCGACATTTTTTTAATGCGTCTTTCTGTCGCATCGGTCGTTTTCGTTTCGGGTGCTTAAAAAGGTAGGGATTAGGGAATGCAAGGTTTTTCGGGAAAAATACTACCCGTAGGGCTGGAGATTTTTCCCGAAAACAGGAGGCTTGACCTTGCTTTCCCGTCCAATCCCGGAATTACCTTTGCGCCCAGAACGGAAATGACTGCCTGATGCGGCCCACTGAAAGGCGCGGAAATGGAGGTAAACGGAAGTGGAGGCAGATTAGACAGAAAACTTCAAAAGAGAAATCCGTAAAAAAGAAGTCCACAAAAGAAAAAGGGAGATAGCCGGAAGCGTGGAACCGGGCAAACTACTGTGTAGAAAGTATGGTTTTATATCTCCGGCAGGACGTGTCCGGTCGGAGATATAAAATCATTCTTTCAGGTTTGCTTGCCGTGGGTGACGGCTTGTTACATTTATGGAGAGGGCGGTCATGCGCGGCTTTCCGCTTCCGGCTCAAATGGACAGCGAAAAAGAAAAATCGTCTGAAATCCGTAAAAGCACCTCTCTGGCATAAGCGCAAAAGAAATGGGCCTTGCATCATCAGTCTAAACTTCTGTTTAGGCGTGAGGCAAAGCCCTTTTCTCCGCTTATGCGGTAGTCGGCATACGTTCATCCAAAATCATTTTGGGCGATGGTGTGCCGACGGACAAAACCGCTTTTACGAAAAAACTTATATGTGAGGATAAAAAAATCATGAAGATTCAAAATCGAAGTGCAAAAACTTTGCTTAGATAAGCAGACCAACCTCACTCCTCTCGGAGGGGGATGCCCAAGCGGCGGGGGCGGCCGAGTCCGCCCCCAAGAGTGAATCGGTAGAAAAA
>NZ_VSMC01000023.1 GCF_008728965.1 Heminiphilus faecis
TCTGCTGCTGTCCGCTCTTGGGGGCGGTTTAGGCCGCCCCCGCCGCTTGGGCATCCCCTCGCCAGAAGGAGAGAGGAGAATGACTAATGCCCATCTCAAAGTTTTGCACTTCGATTTGGAATCTTCAGAATAATAAAAAAATCGCCGTCCCGGGAAGGGGCAGCGATTTTTCATTATAAGATGTGTTCTGAAAATTATTCAGCGGCAGGAGCTTCGGCTTCGGGAGCTGCATTGTCGGCAACAGGAGCCTGTTCAGGAGCGGCAGCAGCCTTGTCAGCAGCGCTCTTGCGCGAGCGGCGAGTGCGGGTAGCTTTCTTAGCTGTAGTGTCCTTAAGCATGTTCTCGTTGTAGTCAACCAACTCAATGAAGCAGGTCTTGGCATTGTCACCAAGACGGTTTCCGGTTTTAAGTATGCGGGTGTAGCCACCGTTGCGGTCGGCAATCTTCTGCGCAACTTCGCGGAAAAGCTCAGTGACAGCATACTTGTTCTGAAGATGGCTGAATACCAAGCGGCGGTTGGGAGTGTTATCCTCTTTGGCGCGGTTGATCAGGGGCTCGGCATACATGCGGAGAGCTTTAGCCTTGGCAAGCGTAGTGAAAATGCGCTTGTGCATGATGAGGGAAACAGTCATGTTAGCGAGCAAGGCATCGCGGTGAGCCTTTTTGCGACCAAGATGGTTAAATTTTTTATTGTGTCTCATCGTTTATTACTCTTTATCTAATTTATATTTTGAAATGTCCATTCCGAACGACAGGTTAAGATTGGCGAGGAGCTCATCAAGCTCCGTGAGCGATTTCTTACCGAAGTTACGGAATTTCAAGAGGTCGGTCTTGTTGAAGACCACGAGTTCGCCAAGGGTTTCCACTTCAGCGCTCTTCAAGCAGTTAAGAGCACGGACCGAGAGGTCCATGTCCACGAGCTTCGACTTAAGCAACTGACGCATGCGGAGAACTTCTTCATCAAACTCTTCGTTGCTGTCAGTCTCGGTTGTCTCGAGAGTTATCTTCTCATCGGAGAATAGCATGAAGTGATAAATCAGTATCTTCGCAGCCTCTTTAAGGGCGTCTTTGGGAAGTATAGAACCGTTGGTAGTGATCTCAATAATCAATTTTTCGTAGTCGGTCTTTTGGTCAACACGGAAGTTTTCAACCGTATACTTCACATTTTTGATTGGAGTATAGATCGAGTCAATAGCGATAACATCGATCGCATCGGCGGGAGAGCTGTTTTCTTCAGCGGGGACCCAACCGCGTCCTTTGTTTATAGTGATGTCGAGCTGAAAACTTGCACCGGGATCCAAATGACAAATGACTTGGTCGGGATTGAGAACCTCGAATCCGCTAAGCGCCTTGCCAATGTCACCGGCCTTGAACACCTCCTGACCTGACACCGTGATTGTAGCCTTTTCGTTTTCGGTATCTTCGACAATCTGCTTGAGGTCAACTTTCTTCAGGTTGAGGATGATGTTTGTGACATCTTCTTTCACACCGGGAATAGTGTCAAACTCATGCTTCACGCCATCGATGCGGATTGAAGATATGGCGTATCCTTCAAGAGAGGAGAGGAGAATGCGTCGCAGCGCATTGCCCACAGTTATGCCATATCCGGGCTCCAATGGCTTGAACTCGAACTTACCGAAGAAATTATCGGCTTCCAACATGACGACTTTGTCAGGTTTCTGAAATGCTAAAATAGCCATGGATCTACGTTTTAAAATGATTATTTAGAATACAACTCGACGATCAACTGCTCCTTGATGTTTTCAGGAATATCTTCGCGAGTGGGAACGTGGAGGAACTTGCCGGCCTTCTGAGCCTCGTCCCATTCGATCCACGGATACTTGCTGTGGTTGAAACCAGCGAGAGCATCAGCTATCACCTCGAGCGACTTAGAGCGCTCACGCACACCGATAACGTCGCCGGGCAGTACGTGATAAGAGGCGATATTTACTACATCACCGTTGACAGTGATGTGACGATGGAGCACCAGCTGACGTGCGGCCGCACGAGTGGGAGCGATGCCCAAACGGTAAACCACGTTGTCAAGGCGTGCCTCGAGAAGCTGAAGCAGCACCTCACCAGTGATGCCTTTAGTGCGAGAAGCACGAACGAACAGGTTATGGAACTGTTTTTCGAGCACACCGTAGGTGTATTTAGCCTTTTGTTTTTCGCGGAGCTGTACGCCGTACTCAGAAGACTTACGGCGTTTGTTAACGCCATGCTGTCCCGGAGGATAGTTTTTACGCGAGAGAACTTTGTCAGCGCCGAAGATAGGCTCGCCAAATTTGCGGGCAATCTTAGTTTTTGGTCCGGTATATCTTGCCATTATAATAATCTTAATTAGGGTTTTGACTATGGGTCGTCATCTTAGTGCAGCCGCGACCACAGAGAGGTGATAAAAATTGTGGTCTATTCACATTCAATGCCGCTTCACAGTCAAGAGCCTCGGTTGATATATGTTCGTGAAAGTAATTAATGATGATAAAATCCCGACTTATACGCGACGACGCTTGGGAGGACGACAACCATTGTGGGGCAGCGGAGTAACGTCAACGATTTCGGTAACTTCGATGCCGGCACCGTGTATGGTACGAATAGCTGATTCGCGACCGTTACCGGGACCCTTTACATAAGCCTTTACTTTACGGAGACCAAGGTCGTAAGCGACCTTAGCGCAATCCTGCGCTGCCATCTGAGCAGCGTAAGGGGTATTTTTCTTTGAGCCACGGAAGCCCATCTTACCGGCGCTTGACCAAGAGATCACCTGACCTTCAGAGTTGGCTAAGCACACGATAATGTTGTTGAAAGATGAGTGAACATGCAGCTGACCGTTAGCGTCAACCTTGACATTTCTCTTCTTTGCTGCGACTGTCTTTTTTGCCATATTAATTTATTATTTTGTAGCTTTCTTCTTGTTAGCGACTGTTTTCTTGCGGCCTTTGCGTGTACGGGCGTTGTTTTTTGTGCTCTGTCCACGTACGGGCAAACCGATACGGTGACGTATACCACGGTAGCAACCAATGTCCATAAGACGCTTGATATTGAGCTGGATCTCGCTACGGAGATCGCCCTCTACCTTATGGTCACGTCCGATAACCTCACGCACGGCGGCAGCCTGAGCGTCGGTCCAGTCTTTTACTTTGATATTTTTATCAACTCCGGCTTTCTCAAGGATAGAGTTAGCGGCGCTACGTCCGATGCCGAATATATAAGTCAAGGCGATTTCACCTCTTTTATTTTGGGGGAGATCCACTCCCACGATTCTAACTGCCATATTGATTGACTAAATTTTCTGCAAAAATAACAAAAATTATCCTTGACGCTGTTTATACTTTGGATTTTTCTTATTGATCACATACAAGCGACCCTTGCGACGCACGATTTTGCTGTCGGGAGTGCGCTTTTTAATTGAGGCTCTTACTTTCATATCTATGGTTGTTTTTATTATTTATATCTAAACGCAATTCTGCCTTTGGACAAGTCGTAGGGAGACATCTCGACACGAACTTTATCACCGGGTAGGATGCGGATGTAGTGCATGCGCATCTTTCCTGATATGTGGGCCGTAATTTCATGCCCGTTTTCCAATTCGACGCGAAACATCGCGTTACTTAATGCCTCGACGATAGTACCGTCTTGTTCTATTGCAGCCTGTTTTGCCATATAATAAATTTAAATTGCTTTGTCGCCTAATGCCTGTTCAATGTAGTCGAACGTTGTTAAAATCTCTGTTTCGCCATTAATCACGGCCACCGTATGCTCGAAATGGGCCGATGGCTGACGGTCACGGGTGCGGCACTGCCATCCGTCTTTTTCGATGACAATGTTGCGTTTTCCCAAGTTTACCATGGGCTCAATGGCTATGCACATGCCGTTTTTAATGATTGGTCCAGCTCCTTTACGTCCGTAATTCGGGACTTCAGGGTCCTCATGCATGGATCGGCCTATGCCGTGGCCACACATCTCACGGACTATAGAGTAGCCATGACGCTCGCAAAATGACTGGATGGCATTTGATATGTCGCCTATGCGATTACCGTCTTTGCATGCGGCTATACCGCGGTACAAAGATTCTTTAGTCACTTTAAGGAGCTGCATGACTTCGGAAGCCACGTCGCCTACGGGGAATGTGTAGCATTGGTCGCCGTTGTAACCGTTGAGTTCCACTACACAATCCAATCCGATTATGTCGCCCTCACGCAGTGCGTAATTGGAAGGGAATCCATGGACGACAACCTCGTTTACCTCAATACACAGAGTTCCGGGAAACCCTCCGTAACCAAGACAGGCGGGCTTACCACCGTTGTCGAGAATAAATTCACGGGCAATGGTGTCGAGCTTATGTGTAGTAACCCCGGGAGCCACCCACTTGGCGACTTCGCCAAGTGTGCGGCTTACGAGTTTAGAAGCCTCGCGCATCAAGATTATTTCTTCAGATGTCTTGAGATATATCATTATTGACGATTTCCAGCTTGTTTATTCAACTTTATCAATAAGCACTACCGGTTGTGCGGCCCTTAATCTTACCGTTCTTCATCAGCCCGTCGTAGTGGTGCATCATGAGATGAGACTCGATCTGCTGAAGAGTGTCGAGCACAACACCCACGAGGATGAGCAACGAAGTACCAC
Organism: Heminiphilus faecis; assembly: GCF_008728965.1. Taxonomy (GTDB): domain Bacteria; phylum Bacteroidota; class Bacteroidia; order Bacteroidales; family Muribaculaceae; genus Muribaculum; species Muribaculum faecis. Next base: position 4,630 of record NZ_VSMC01000023.1, read on the forward strand.
CGAAGAACTGGGCGAAGTTCTGGCTGACGCCAAACAGACGCGCAAACGCAGGCATAACAGCCACAATGCCCAAGAAAAGAGATCCGGGCAATGTGATGCGCGACATGATCGAGTCAAGATACTCCACAGTCTTCTTTCCGGGTTTGACACCGGGGATGAATCCGTTGTTGCGTTTCATGTCTTCAGCCATCTGTGCAGGGCGCACGGTGATAGCGGTATAGAAGTATGTGAACGCTACGATGAGGATGAAGTAGGTAATATTGTAAGCTAATCCGTTAATATCGGAGAATTTTGCAAAAATGCTGTTTTCGCGGGCTCCGAAACCGGCAAGGGTGATGGGTATAAACATTATTGCCTGAGCAAAGATGATAGGCATCACACCTGCGGCATTAACTTTCAGGGGTATGTATTGGCGTGCGCCGCCATACTGCTTGTTGCCGACAATGCGCTTTGCATATTGCACGGGTACTTTACGCGTACCCTGCACAAGCAATACGGCGCCTACCGTAACGGCGAATAGCAGAACGAGCTCGACGATAAACATGACAAGGCCACCTTCTGAGCCGGTTGAACCGGGAAGACGGCTTACAAATTCATAGTAGAGCGACTGGGGCAGACGGGCGATAATACCCACCAAGATGATGAAAGAGATACCGTTGCCAATACCACGATCGGTAATGCGCTCGCCGAGCCACATGATGAACATGGATCCAGCAGCCAGAATGACCGAGAGATAAAGTACAGTCCAAAATCCCATTACTGCATGGCCACCTGCGCTGTTAACCTGTACCTGAAGGTTTATAAGGTATGCGGGGCCCTGAAGCATCAGGATAATCACGGTAAGATAACGAGTGTACTGGTTCAGTTTCTGACGACCGCTTTCACCTTCGCGCTGCATCTTCTGGAATGAAGGGAGGACCATGCCGAGAAGCTGTATCACGATGGATGCCGTGATATATGGCATGATACCGAGTGCAAAGATAGAGGCTTGCGAGAAAGCGCCGCCCGAGAACATATCAAGGAGCTGCATCAAGCCGCTGCCGGCAGTAAAATTGGCCAGCGCGTCAAGATCGTCGGGATGTATACCCGGAAGCACCACGTAACATCCCAGTCGATATACGAATACCAACAGGAATGTCACGAGGAGACGCTTGCGGAGCTCTTCGATTGTCCAAATGTTTTTAAGGGTTTGAACAAATCTCATTATCATTAAACTTTAGCGATTGAACCACCGGCAGCCTCGATAGCCTTCTGAGCGGCTTCAGAGAATGCGTTGGCTTCAACAGCGATTGCACGAGTGATAGTGCCGGAAGCAAGAATCTTCACCAGCTGATTGCGCGAGATGAAACCGGCAGCACGAAGTTCTTCGATGCCGACCTTCTCGAGGCCTTTAGCTGCGGCGAGAGTCTCAAGATCGCCGATGTTGATGGCTTTGTATTCAACACGGTTGAAGTTCTTGAAACCGAATTTAGGAAGACGACGCTGCAAAGGCATCTGACCACCCTCGAAGCCCACCTTGCGGCTGTAGCCCGAACGGGATTTAGCACCCTTGTGACCACGAGTTGAAGTACCGCCTTTACCAGAACCTGCACCGCGACCGATGCGGGTCTTCTTTGTATTGGATCCTACGGCAGGATGAATTGTATTTAATTCCATAACTGTAAGCCTTGAATTATGCGTTGGTCACTTCAACGAGGTGACGAACACGGTTAACCATACCCATCACGCTGGGAGTGTCTTCTTTGACAACCGAGTGATGCATTTTCTTCAAGCCGAGAGCATCCAAGGTGAGTTTCTGAACCTTGGGAGCGTTGATGCGGCTCTTTATCTGAGTGATTTTAATTTTTGCCATTTTTCAAGTCGAATTAACCGTTATATACTTTTTCGAGTGATATACCACGATTTTGAGCTACTTGAAGCGGGCTTCTCATTTCGCCGAGGGCCTCTATTGTAGCCTTCACAAGGTTGTGGGGGTTGGAAGAGCCCTTAGACTTTGCAAGGACGTCGGTTATACCCACGCTCTCAAGCACGGCACGCATAGCACCACCGGCCTTAACACCGGTACCGTGGGATGCGGGCTTGAGGATAACGCGAGAGCCGCCGAACTTCGCTTCCTGTTCGTGAGGGATAGTGCCTTTGTGAACGGGCACGCGGATAAGATTTTTCTTAGCCGCTTCCACACCCTTGGCGATAGCCGCGGTAACTTCATTAGCTTTACCGAGTCCCCATCCTACTATGCCGTCTTCGTTACCTACAACGACGATAGCGGCGAAAGTAAAGGTGCGACCACCCTTAGTAACCTTGGTAACACGGTTTATAGCCACAAGGCGGTCCTTCAATTCGAGATCGTTGGTCGATTTTACTCTGTTATTCTTATTTGCCATGATTCTTAAAATTTAAGTCCGCCTTCGCGAGCTGCGTCAGCCAATGATTTTACTCGGCCATGGAAAAGATAGCCGTTACGGTCAAACACGACCTCGGTTATGCCTGCGGCGAGAGCCTTTTCGGCAATGGCCTTTCCGACTTTGGCAGCCACCTCAGTCTTGGTGCCTCCTTCGAGGCCCTTCGATGAAGTTGCAACAAGAGTCTTGCCTTCGAGATCGTCAACAAGCTGTACATAGATCTGCTTGTTGCTACGGAACACCGTCATGCGAGGACGAGAAGCGGTGCCTGACACTTTACCACGGATACGTGTCTTGATTTTATTTCTTCTTTGTATCTTTGATATCATGATTCTGTCTTCTTTAATTATTTAGCACCTGCCGACTTACCCGACTTACGACGGATAACCTCGCCGACAAACTTGATACCTTTACCCTTGTAGGGCTCGGGCTTGCGGAGCGAACGTATCTTGGCGCACACCTGACCGAGGAGCTGCTTGTCATCGCTCTCAAGAATGATGAGCGGGTTTTTGTTACGTTCGGTCTTAGCCTCTACCTTAATCTCTTTGGGCAACTTGATGAATATAGCGTGAGAGAAGCCGAGAGCAAGTTCAAGAACCTGACCTTCTGAAGTGGCGCGATAACCGACACCTACCAACTCCATCTCCTTGCGGTAACCCTGCGACACACCAACCACCATATTGTGGATAAGTGCGCGATACAGACCGTGCTGTGCACGATGCTCGCGGTCATCGGAAGGACGAGTCAAAGTCACATGACCGTCTTCGACATTCACTGTCAAATCGGGATTTATTTTTTGCGAGAGTTCACCCTTGGGGCCTTTTACGGTAACTTCGTCACCTTTAACGGTCACGGTTACGCCGGCAGGTATTTCAATGGGAGCTTTACCTATTCTTGACATTGTTATTTCCTCCTATTAAATTAGTATACATAACACAATACCTCACCACCGACTTTGAGTTCGCGAGCCTTTTTGTTGGTCATCACGCCTTTCGAAGTCGAAAGTATGGCAATACCTAAACCGTTTAACACTCTCGGCATATCTTTGTAACCGGTGTACTGACGAAGACCGGGACGAGATACACGCTTAAGATTTTTGATAGCGTTAACCTTGTCAACGGGGTCGTACTTCAAGGCGATCTTGATAGTACCGGCTGGGTTTTCACCCTCTACAAACTTGTAGTTAAGAATGTAGCCTTGTTCAAAAAGAATCTTGGTGATCTCTTTTTTCAAGTTTGAGGCAGGGATCTCCACAACTCTGTGCTGAGCTTTGATGGCATTCCTCAATCTTGTTAAATAATCTGCTATTGGATCAGTCATTTTATTGATTTGTTTAAATTGATTCGGGATTATCCGAACAATATTTAATACTCACTTATAATATCGGTCCCGTAAATTACCAGCTTGCTTTCTTTACACCGGGAATAAGGCCTGCCGATGCCATTTCACGGAACTGTATACGTGAAATACCGAACTGGCGCATATAACCTTTAGGACGGCCAGTGATGCTGCAACGGTTGTGCAGACGCACTGAAGAAGCATTTTTGGGAAGTTTCTGGAGGCCTTCGTAGTCGCCGGCAGCTTTGAGGGCAGCCTTTTTAGCGGCGTATTTAGCTACGAGTTTGGCTCTCTTCACTTCACGAGCCTTCATTGATTCTTTAGCCATAGTATAATCTTAGTTTTTAGCGTTCTTGAACGGGAGTCCGAAGTGTTTCAACAATGCATATCCTTCTTCGTCAGTCTTTGCAGATGTAACGAAAGTGATATTCATACCCATCATCTTAGAAATAGAATCGATGTTTATTTCGGGGAAGATGATCTGCTCGGTGATACCGAGAGTATAGTTACCGCGTCCGTCAAGCTTGCCTTCAATACCTTTGAAGTCGCGTATACGGGGCAAAGCCACACGGATAAGGCGCTCCAAGAACTCGTACATTCTCTCGCGACGCAGAGTAACGCGTGCTCCGATGGGGTTCTTTTTACGCACCTTGAAGTTAGAAATGTCTTTCTTAGACAAGGTAGCTACGGCTTTCTGGCCAGTAATAGCAGTAAGCTCGTTGATAGCGGTCTCGATGATCTTCTTGTCCTGAGTGGCCGCACCCAGACCCTGATTGATGACAATCTTCTCAAGGCGGGGCACCTGCATAACGGTTGTATAGTTAAATTCTTTTTCAAGAGCGGGGACAATGCGCTCCTTGTAATCATTCTTAAGAGTGGCTGTGCTCATTACTTAATCTCCTCTCCTGATTTTTTAGAATAACGTACTGATTTACCCTCCTCGTTTTTACGACGAGCCACACGACAGGGCTTGCCTGTCTTAGGGTCGAGAAGCGCGAGGTTGGAAATGTGCACCGGAGCTTCGATCTTTATGATGCCGCCCTGCGGATGCTTAGCATTTGGCTTGGTACTCTTGGATACCATGTTGATACCTTCAACGATAGCGCGACACTTGGATACCTGCACGGAGAGCACGCGGCCAGTCTTGCCGCGGTCATCACCGGCGAGCACATATACGTTGTCGCCCTTTTTAATATTTAATTTGCTCATTGTGGTTTACTTCTTTTACTATGGATTAAAGTACTTCAGGGGCAAGTGAAACAATCTTCATGTTGGTGGCGCGAAGTTCACGGGCCACGGGGCCGAAGATACGTGTTCCGCGGAGTTCACCGGCATTGTTGAGCAACACGCAAGCGTTGTCATCAAAGCGGATGTAAGAACCGTCGGCACGACGCACCTCTTTTTTAGTGCGCACTACCACTGCCTTAGATACAGTACCCTTCTTTACGTCTGAGGAGGGGATGACGTTCTTTACCGACACTACGATAATGTCACCCACCGAAGCGTAACGACGACCTGTACCGCCAAGAACATGGATGCAAAGGGCTTCCTTGGCACCACTGTTGTCTGCAACAGTTAAACGGGATTCTGTCTGTATCATAATTATTTAACTTTTTCGATTATTTCTACCAATCTCCATCTTTTGGTTTTGCTCAAAGGACGGGTTTCCATCAGGCGCACTGTATCGCCTACGCTGCACTCGTTGTTTTCATCATGAGCGTGATACTTCTTTGTCTTGTTGACAAATTTACCGTAGATGGGGTGTTTTTCTTTCCATTTCACCATTACAGTGATGGTTTTGTCACCCTTGTTGGACGATACAACCCCAATGCGCTCTTTTCTTAAGTTTCTCTTTTCTTCCATTTCTTGGGATTATTTATTGTTAAGTTCACGCTGACGCAACTCAGTCTTCATGCGTGCAATCATTTTACGGTCACGTGTAATGGCTGCAGGATTATCAATGGGAGAAATTGCGTGATTGATCTTCATCTGAAGATAATCTTTTTGAGCTTGTTCAAGACGATCCTTGAGGTCCTGAGTGCCGAGTTCCTTTATTTCTTCTTTCTTCATAATCTTTTACACGTTTTGAGTTGGGTCATAATCGCGACGCACAATAAACTTGGTGGTCACGGGGAGCTTCTGGGCTGCAAGGCGGAGAGCTTCCTTAGCTACATCGAAAGGCACACCCTCAAGCTCGATCAGTATACGTCCGGGAGTAACGGGCGCAACGAAACCTTCGGGATTACCTTTACCTTTACCCATACGCACTTCGGCAGGCTTCTTAGTGATGGGCTTGTCGGGGAATATGCGGATCCATACCTGACCCTGACGCTGCATGTAGCGGGTCACGGCGATACGTGCGGCCTCAATCTGACGGCCGGTGATCCACTTTGATTCCAAAGTCTTGATGCCAAACGAACCGAAAGCGAGCTGATTGCCACGCTGGGCATTGCCCTTCATACGGCCCTTTTGTTGACGGCGGAATTTAGTTTTCTTAGGTTGTAACATTGTTGTGTTGATTCAATTCGTTAACGATTGTTTTTGGGCTTGCGGAAACGATTGCCACGGGGCGCTCCGTTGTTGCCTCCGCGACTTTCCTTGCCAGAGTTTGCGAATACGGGAGCAAGCTCGCGCTTGCCGTATACCTCACCGCGGCAAATCCAAACCTTCACACCTACCACACCTACCTTGGTGTGTGCTTCCACTAAAGCGTAGTCGATATCGGCGCGAAGTGTGTGGAGCGGTGTACGACCCTCCTTAAACATTTCGCTTCGGGCCATTTCGGCGCCGTTAAGACGGCCGCTGACCTGCACCTTGATACCTTCGGCACCGCTGCGCATAGTGCTCTGGACAGCCATTTTCACAGCACGGCGGTAAGCGATCTTACCTTCTATCTGACGGGCTATGTTGGCCGCTACGATCTGAGCGTCAAGCTCGGGACGTTTTACCTCGAAGATGTTGATCTGAACATCCTTGTCGGTAATCTTCATAAGCTCTTTCTTGAGCTTGTCCACATCGGCACCGCCTTTACCGATAATAAGACCGGGACGCGAAGTGCAGATAGTGATGGTGATGAGCTTGAGTGTACGCTCGATAACGATGCGCGATACACTTGATTTGGCGAGACGGACTTCAAGATATTTGCGGAGCTTTGCATCCTCGAGCAAATTATCGCCGTACTTTTTGCCACCATACCAGTTAGAGTCCCAACCACGGATGACACCTAAACGGTTGCTTATTGGATTAACTTTCTGTCCCATCTCTTATTCTTTAGTAGATTTATCAATTGTGTCTACAAACAATGTCACATGATTGGCACGTTTGCGAATTCTGTAACCACGACCTTGGGGGGCCGGACGGAGACGCTTGAGCATGGGAGCGGGTCCCACAAAGATTGTGCTTATATAAAGCTCGCCGTTTTCGGCTTTGCGCTCGTTTTTGGCTTCCCAGTTGGCGATAGCTGAACGCAGGCATTTTTCCAAACGCGCTGCAGCTTCTTTATTTGAGAATTTAAGGATACCCAGCGCGCGGAACACTTCCTTGCCACGTATCATGTCGACTACCAAACGCATCTTGCGAGGCGACGAGGGCACGTCGAGAAGCTTGGCAAAAGCCTGCGACTTCTTGGCTTCCTTAATCAATTCGGCTGATTGTCTTTTTCTTACACCCATTGTATTTAATTTCTTTTTTTGTCAAAAATTTTTATATCAATGGCCCAATTTATTTTTTCTTATTGCCGCCGTGTCCACGGAAGTTACGAGTGGGGGCAAATTCGCCCAACTTGTGACCTACCATATTTTCGGTGACATAAACGGGAATAAACTTATTACCATTGTGCACTGCAAAAGTGTGTCCTACAAAGTCAGGAGAAATCATTGAAGCGCGGCTCCAAGTCTTTATGACTGATTTCTTGCCGCTTTCCTCCATGGCCGACACTTTCTTCTCCAGCTTCACGCTGATATATGGGCCTTTTTTTAATGAACGACTCATAGTTACTTAATTAATCAGATTACTTTTTTCTTCTTTCAATAATGTACTTTGAAGAATGCTTCTTCGGTGCACGTGTCTTGAGACCCTTTGAGTACAATCCCTTGCGTGAGCGCGGATGGCCTCCAGAGGCGCGTCCTTCACCACCACCCATGGGGTGATCCACAGGGTTCATAACGACGCCGCGGTTGCGCGGACGACGACCGAGCCAACGTGAGCGTCCGGCCTTACCTGAACGCTCGAGAGAGTGTTCGCTGTTGCCTACGACGCCGATAGTTGCCTTGCAAGCCGAGAGCACTTTACGGGTTTCACCCGAAGGTAATTTGATAATTGCGTAATCTCCTTCGCGCGACACAAGCTGAGCGAATGTGCCGGCCGAACGAGCCATGAACGCTCCCTGTCCGGGACGCAACTCGATGTTGTGGATAACGGTACCTACGGGTATAGCGTTCAGCGGAAGGGCATTGCCCAACTCTGGAGCTACATCAGGACCGCTCACAACAGTCGCGCCCACTTCAAGGCCATTGGGTGCAATTATGTAAGCCTTTGCTCCGTCTACGTAGTAAAGAAGAGCGATACGGGCCGAACGGTTAGGATCGTACTCGATCGATTTTACTACTGCGGGTACACCGTCTTTGTTTCTCTTAAAGTCTATCACACGGTATTTGCGTTTGTGACCACCGCCAAGGTAACGAGAGGTCAGGTGGCCTTCGGAGTTACGTCCTCCGCTTGACTTTTTACCGACTGTAAGAGATTTCTCTGGCGTCCGGGCAGTGATCGTACCTTTGAACACGCCAATAACTTTGTGTCTTTGCCCCGGTGTTGTGGGCTTGAATTTTCTTACTGCCATTTCTGTTATATATTGCTATAGAAGTCGATAGTTTCACCATCAGCTACAGTGATGATGGCTTTCTTGTAGTCAGATGTGCCTCCTTTGATGATGCCGCTACGGGTGTAACGCGACTTGTTTTTGCCGCGTACAATCATAGTGTTGACTCTAACAACGTGTACGCCATAGAGCTTCTCAACCATGTCTTGGATCTGAAACTTGTTGGCCTCGGGAGAAACACGGAAAGTGTAGCGATTACGCTTTTCGGTAAGCATAGTCGCTTTTTCAGTTACGATAGGTGTTATTTGAAATTCCATTTCTATATCCTCCTGTGTATTATATGTTGTTAATTACATCAAGGCTACCTTCGGTCAAGATGATAGCTTTATTATTGAGCAAAGCATAAGTGTTTACATCGCAAGCACTTATTATTTTTGCTCCGGGCACATTTCGAGCCGACAAAAATACATTTTTATTTTGGTCCTTCAAAATCAGAAGGATTTTTTCGTCTGCAACTTTAAGATTTTTAGTAAAATTTACAAAATCTTTAGTTTTCGGGGCCTCGAAAGTGAAGTCTTCAACAACGATTATCTGGTTGTCCTGCGCCTTGTAGGTCAGTGCCGAACGACGGGCGAGGGCCTTGAGTTTTTTGTTGAGTTTGAAGCGATAGTCACGGGGACGGGGACCGAATACGCGTCCACCGCCTACGAGTACGGGCGAGTTGATGTCACCGATACGGCTACCGCCGCCACCCTTCTGCTTGTGGAGCTTGCGGGTAGAACCGGACACTTCACTTCTTTCCTTGGACTTGTGAGTACCCTGACGCTGATTGGCGAGATACTGCTTCACATCGAGATAAACGGCTTGCTCGTTAGCTTCGATTGCAAACACCTCGTCGTTAAGCTGAGCCTTACGGCCGGTGTCTTCTCCTTTTATATTATAAATTGCGAGTTCCATTATTTCTCAATTAATAAGATTGAACCTTTAGATCCGGGGACCGAACCCTTTATCATCAGCAGATTGTGTTCGGGGATCACTTTGATCACCTGAAGGTTTTGCACTGTGACGCGCTCGTTGCCCATCTGACCGGCCATGCGCATACCCTTGAATACTTTTGCGGGATACGAGCAGGCACCGATTGAACCGGGCTTGCGAAGACGATTGTGCTGACCATGGGTAGCCTGACCTACACCGCCGAAGCCGTGACGCTTCACAACACCTTGGTAACCTTTACCTTTGGAGGTGCCGACGATGTCGACAAAGTCGCTTTCAGAGAAGAAGTCCACGGCGATAGTATCACCGAGATTGTACTCTCCTTCAAATCCTTTGAACTCGGCCAAGTGTCGCTTGGGAGTCACTCCGGCCTTTTTGAAATGGCCCTGCATCGGACAAGTGGTGTGCTTCTCCTTCTTGTCCTCGAAACCGAGCTGAAGGGCTGCATAACCATCGTTCTCAACAGTCTTTACTTGAGTAACTACACAAGGACCAACTTCGATAACAGTGCACGGTATGTTCTTACCGTCGGCACTGAAAACGGATGTCATTCCGATTTTCTTTCCTAATAATCCTGGCATTTCTCTTGATTGTTAAAATGTTGACTTTTATTAAACTTAAAATCTTATACTTTGACTTCAACCTGCACACCGCTGGGAAGCTCGAGCTTCATCAGTGCGTCCACAGTCTTGGCGCTTGAATTGTAGATATCGATCAGGCGCTTGAACGAAGAGAGCTGAAACTGCTCGCGCGACTTCTTGTTGACGAAAGTCGAACGATTGACAGTGAAGATGCGCTTGTGGGTGGGCAGAGGTATAGGACCGCTTATCACCGCACCTGTAGCCTTTACAGTCTTTACAATCTTCTCGGCCGACTTGTCGAGCAAGTTGTGATCGTAAGATTTTAGCTTGATTCTGATTTTTTGGTTCATATCTTTTTGTATAAAATATTATTTCAATAAATCCACACGGCCTTGGCACTCGGTGAGCACGTTCTTGGCGATCGAGCTGCTTACCTCGGCATAGTGAGAGAACGTCATGGTGCTTGTGGCACGTCCTGAAGTGATTGTGCGGAGTGCGGTAACATAACCGAACATCTCGGCAAGAGGAGCCTTGGCTTTTACCACACGGGCACCGCTGCGGCTTGTCTCCATACCTTCAACCTGACCGCGACGCTTGTTAAGGTCACCGATCACGTCACCCATGCTCTCCTCGGGAGTAACCACTTCAATCTTCATAATCGGCTCAAGAAGCACGGGATTGGCTTTTTCAGAAGCTTTCTTGAATGCCTGTATAGCGCAAAGCTCAAACGAAAGCTGATCGGAGTCAACCGGGTGGAACGAACCGTCGATAAGAGTGACCTTGAGGTGTTCTACGGGGAAGCCGGCAAGAACACCGTTCTTCATAGCGGCTTGGAAACCTTTCTGGATAGAGGGAATAAATTCCTTGGGAATGTTACCGCCCTTAACCTCGTCTACAAACTGAAGATTGCCTTCGAAGCCTTCGTCAACGGGCTCTACGCGTACAATGATGTCGGCAAATTTACCACGACCACCGGTCTGCTTCTTGAATACTTCACGAAGTTCGACAGGCTTGGTGATAGCTTCCTTGTAAGTAACCTGAGGACGACCTTGATTACACTCTACCTTGAACTCACGACGCAGACGGTCGATGATTATATCAAGATGAAGCTCACCCATACCGGATATAACGGTCTGACCGGTCTCTTCATTAGTCTCTACACGGAAAGTAGGATCCTCCTCGGCGAGTTTCTGAAGACCCACTCCGAGTTTGTCAAGGTCTTTCTGAGTTTTGGGCTCTACCGCGATACCGATTACAGGATCGGGGAACTCCATTGCCTCGAGTACGATAGGAGCATCCTCGGCACAAAGAGTATCACCGGTACGGATATCCTTAAAACCTACTCCGGCACCTATATCGCCGCAACCGATCTCTTCTTTCGGGTTCTGCTTGTTGGAGTGCATCTGGAAAAGACGCGATATACGCTCTTTCTTTCCTGAACGGCTGTTAAACACATAGCTTCCTGCGGGGATAGCACCCGAATAAACGCGGAAGAAGCACAGACGTCCTACATAGGGGTCAGTAGCGATCTTGAACGCGAGGGCACACATCGGCGACTCGAAGTTGGGCTCACGAGTAAGCACTTCGTCAGGATTGCCTACGGCATGGCCTTCAACAGCACCAGAGTCAACAGGGCTGGGAAGATAAGCGCAGACAGAGTCAAGCAGACACTGAACGCCCTTGTTCTTGAACGAGCTACCGCATATCATCGGCACAACCGACATAGAAAGAGTGGCGGCACGCAAAGCCTTGCGTATCTCGTCCTCGGTGATAGTAGCGGGATCGTCAAAATATTTAGCCATGAGATCGTCGTCAAATTCAGCGATCTTTTCAAGCATTTTGTCGCGCCATTCCTCAGCCTCGGCAAGGAGGTTGGCAGGTATCTCTTCTACGGTGTAATCGGCACCCATAGTCTCGTCATGCCAATAGATGGCCTTCATGGTCACGAGGTCAATGACACCCTTGAATGTCTCTTCAGCCCCGATAGGAACCTGAATAGGACAAGGGTTAGCACCAAGTATCTCCTTAAGCTGGCGCACAACCTCAAAGAAGTTGGCACCCGAACGGTCCATTTTGTTTACGTAACCGATACGGGGAACATTGTACTTATCAGCCTGACGCCATACGGTCTCTGACTGGGGTTCAACACCGCCCACGGCGCAGAACGTAGCCACAGCACCGTCAAGCACACGCAGTGAACGCTCGACCTCAACAGTGAAGTCAACGTGTCCCGGAGTGTCTATCAGGTTGATTTTGTACTTCTCGCCGACATAGTTCCAGAAAGTGGTGGTAGCGGCCGAAGTGATTGTAATACCGCGTTCCTGCTCCTGCTCCATCCAGTCCATAGTAGCGGCGCCGTCATGCACCTCTCCGATCTTGTGAGTAAGACCGGTATAGAACAGGATACGCTCCGATGTGGTAGTCTTACCGGCATCGATGTGAGCCATAATTCCGATATTACGGGTATATTTTAAAAGTTCGTCTTTGGTTGCCATTATCGAAATGATATTAGTGAATCATATTTAATTAGAAACGGAAGTGAGCAAATGCGCGGTTGGCTTCGGCCATCTTATGCATGTCCTCCTTGCGCTTGAATGCGCCTCCCTGCTCGTTATATGCGTCTACAATTTCAGCTGCGAGTTTGTCGGCCATAGTCTTGCCGCCGCGCTTACGTGCATAGATAATAAGATTTTTCATTGAAATCGACTCTTTGCGGTCGGGACGTATCTCGGTAGGTACTTGGAATGTAGCACCACCTACACGACGTGATTTCACCTCCACCTGAGGAGTCACGTTTTCGAGAGCCTTCTTCCAGATTTCGAGGGCTGTCTTCTCTTCATTAGGCAACTTCGACTTCACAGTCTCGAGCGCCGAATAAAATATAGTATAAGAGGTATTTTTTTTGCCGTCATACATCAGATGATTGACGAACTTTGACACTCTTACGTCATGAAAAACGGGATCAGGCAATACGACCCGCTTTTTAGGCTTTGCTTTTCTCATTTTGTTTTTAAAATTGGCGTTTTTGGTTGCTTGGCTGCTTTTTAATCTTCAACTCGGCTCTCTCGCCTCGTTTACTCAACCTAAATTGCTGTCCAATAAATCAAAAACGAAGTTGTAATTAACTGGGTTTTGTTTATCTCCTGCAAGAATTTCGGCTATAGGTCAAAATTACTTCTTGCCTTTTGCCGCGGGTGCTGCTCCCGGTTTCGGACGTTTTGCTCCATATTTCGAGCGACGCTGTGTACGATCCTTCACTCCGCTCGTATCAAGAGTACCGCGCACAATGTGATAACGCACACCGGGAAGGTCTTTTACACGACCGCCACGAACGAGTACGATAGAGTGCTCCTGAAGGTTATGACCTTCACCGGGTATATAGGAGTTAACCTCCTTACCGTTGGTCAGTCTCACACGGGCTACTTTACGCATTGCAGAGTTAGGCTTCTTGGGAGTAGTGGTATAAACTCTCACACACACACCACGACGCTGGGGACAGCTGTCAAGTGCCGGAGATTTACTCTTATCCTCAAGAGCTACACGTCCTTTTCTTACTAATTGCTGAATTGTAGGCATCTTAGTTCTTGTTTTTACTTTAAAGTTATTATCGTTTAAATTGTCTTCTTTACGTAGAGCTACGCGCCGCTATCGAGCTGAAATTCAATTTCATAGACAGCAATGCACGCATACAGCGCTCAAAAACTTCGCAAAGTTACTCACTAAATCGCTATTTTCCAAATATTTCCGTTCTAAAAAATTAGTATTTGGCTTTTTAAACCCTTAATTGTTCAACTGAAACGGGATTTTACATAATTTTAACACTTTTCAAGACCTTTAATATCTTTTAACCACATCTCAACCGTTTTATTCGCTCTTTTCTTCGCGCTCAACGCGTTTTTCGCTATTTTTGCAGCTCTTCACATTTCATCTAAAACAAAAAAGACAAAATGCCCATGGCACGCAACATCATCCTATACGACGATCCCGAATTAAGAGAAAACCTGCTCCCGATAACATTTACCCGCCCGATAGCCGACATACGCTTCGGCATATTCACCATACGCCGCAAGTGGCAACGCGCGTTTCCCGGCGACTACTCATACCTTACGGCCGACTATCTGCAGCCCAAATATCCGGCGCACGAAGTCAACACCCTCGACGACTTCTACATCGCCGGCAATATATGCCCCAACCCCTCGCTGATTAAAGCCATTGAAAAACTCCCATCCGGAGCCGCTCTTACTTGCAAAGGTGTCACTCTGGCACGACACGGCAAAAATACCGATACCGTTGTCGAAATCGACGAAATGCCCCTTGCAGTCAACTCACTCACTGACATATTCATGCTCAACGAGCAGGCTCTCATTGACGACTATATGACAATAGCCCGTACTGCTACATCCGCCCCATTAAGCAAAACCTGCACACTCATAGGCGACCCGTGTTTCCCCGACGGCACACCAAAGATATTCATCCACCCCGAAGCCACGGTCGAGGCCGCGACGCTCAACGTCACCAAAGGACCCATATACGTAGGTCCCAATGCAGAGATAATGGAAGGCACCTGTGTACGCGGCCCTCTTGCCCTGTGCGAGCACTCATATATAAATATGGGTTCAAAAATATACGGAGCCACTACCATCGGTCCGTATTGCAAAGTAGGCGGCGAAATCAACAATGTGGTCATGATAGGCTACAGCAACAAAGGCCATGATGGCTTCCTCGGCAATGCGGTCATAGGCGAATGGTGCAATCTCGGCGCAAACTGCGTGGCGTCCAACCTCAAAAACGACTACTCGGAAATTAAGCTGTGGAATTATCCGGCTCACCGCTTCCTACGTACAGGCCTGCAATTCTGCGGGCTGATCATGGGCGACCACACCAAAGCCGGCATCAACACAATGTTCAACACAGCCACCGTGGTAGGCGTAGGATGCAACATCCACGGCTCCGGATTCCCGCGCAATTTCGTGGCCTCTTTCAGCGAAGGCGGAGCCTCGGGCTTCAGCGATGTATCACTTAATAAATTCTTTGATATAGCACGTCGCGTCATGGCGCGCCGGCATGTCGAGCTCACCGACATAGACATCGACATATTCAACTCAATCTATGCCATAGCGGAGACGTATAAATAATAATGTCCCGCCGCTTTCGCAGTTCAGTTAATGCAGCGACCTAAACTATAGGTCTATCTTCTTCACCTTATTGCGCTGCGTAAAACGCTTGCGAAGCAGTATCAGACGTCGATAATATCCGGCCACACGGAGCCACAGTTCACTCGGTGTGGCCGTAATGTCACTTGCGAGCGGATCAATCGAAGATGTTGTAGCGGCTCCTGCGCCGAACTGTTCGGGATATATGACAATAAGATTATTCCGCGAAAAGTATTTCTGAAGAAACGCCGGAAGCTGATCCATCGACGAGTCAAACGACACCGACGCGCGACGGGCATTAACCACCACAAACAGATCATCGTCAAGCACCTTGTTGGCCAGCAATACGAAGTCATCCCATTCCTCCACATCACGATATTCGCTCCTTATCTCGAAACCGTCACGTTTGAGCACCGCGCGAATGTACGACTGCACCTCAACCGGACAACAGAATATTATTCTGCACCCGAGCTGCCGGGCAAGATTGCCCAAAGCCGCAACCCATCCGGTAAAACCGGTTTCATACTGCGACTTGGGAGGCACTGACACAACTATGCGTGTAATTGTACTTACCGGGATAAAACAGCGGGTTATCACAAGCATCTTGTGGGTGGAAGCCAGAAGCTGCTCTATTTTTGAACCAAAAAACGAGTCTATTATGGTAGCCTTGCGGTGCATACCCAATATCACTTCCGACACATCGCGTTCTTCTATCGTATTCACAAGACCGGTAACAAAGTTAAGGTCATAACGTTCTATCGGAGTAAGTCGCGTGTCAACACTCGCCGCAGCCTGAACGGCAAGCTCAAGCGAGTTACGCCCGATGGCTCTCGAACCTTCCGAATTGTCATTGCGCACATGCAACGCATACATTTTACCCGAACGGGCAAACGGGTTGCGCATGAGCATGGCCAAGTCCACGAGAGCTCCTGCAGTTATAGGATTGGCTACGGATATGAGCGTATTGCGGCTCCGCGCCACTTTATCGACACTACCCTCCCCCTTACTTTGCATCTGCTGCAACTTCATCTTGGCCGCCGCCTGCTCAGTAACGATGGACGATACCGTACAGGTGACAAGTATCATGACAATAGTACCGTTCAGTACCGACTCGTCAAACATGCCTATATTGAAGCCTATCATCACGGCGGCAAGGGTAGCGGCAGCCTGAGCGTTTGACAGACCGAATATCATCCTCCGGTCAAGGCCCGACATATGGTAAGTCAGTTGCGTCATCCATGCCGCAATCCACTTGCACAAAGTAGCCACTACCGACATTATCACCGCTACATAAAGTACATCCCATCCCTTCACTATAACCTCTACATTTATAAGCATGCCCACTCCTATAAGGAAGTAAGGTATGAATATGGCATTGCCCACAAACTCAATACGGTTCATCAGAGGCGACATATTGGGGATATACCGGTTAAGCACAAGTCCGGCGAAGAATGCACCGAGCACACTTTCAAGCCCTATCATCTTGGCCGAATAACTCGCCAGAAACACCATAGCGAGCACATAGACAAACTGGGTTATATTGTCATTATACTTCTTGAAAAACCACCTTGTCACCCGCGGAAAAGCATATACCACGACTACACAGTACACCACAAGACGCAAAAGCAGCATCAGTACCGTACCGGGATTAAATGCCCCGTCGACATGTATGCCCACACACACGGCAAGCACAATAAGAGCGCCCAGTACCGTCACTATCGTACCCGCTATGGTTATTATCACGGTCGATGACTTAGTAAGACCGAAGCGCGATATGACCGGATAAGCGATAAGCGTATGCGAAGCGTACATCGACGCAAGAAGTATCGACGTAAGCCAGTCAAGATGCAGCATGTAATAAGACGTGACAGTACCGATTATCATCGGCACAAAAAACGTGTAAGCACCAAAGCTCATACCCTTGCCCAGATTCTTCTTCAGGTGATACATGTCTATCTCTATTCCGGCAAGAAACATCAGATATAAAATACCTACCTGTCCGAAAATCTCGAAACTGGCATCACGGGCCAGCAGGTCAATGCCGTAAGGGCCCACAACGACACCGGCCACAATCATACCTATGATGTGGGGTATCTTCAAGCGGTTCAGAAGTACGGGAGCAAGCAGAATTATCACCAGCACTATAAAAAAAATCAGCACGGGATCGGTCACTATGGCTGTGGCATTCTGCATCGTTTCAAGTGTTTTTTAGGAATCCGACACAAATTTACAACTTTTTCATTTAACACCGTACCATACGGTCATAAAAAAAGGAGGCGGCTCTCGCCGACCCCTTTTCACACACATAAAATAAAGGCTTAAAAAGAATAAATCTTATTTGTACAGAGGTTTCTTTATAGGGATATTATTCCTTTAAAACTTTTTGCCGTGGGCTATCATGTACTGGGCTATCTGAACCGCATTGAGGGCGGCACCCTTCTTAATCTGATCGCCGACCACCCAGAATGAAAGACCATTGTCGCACGTTATATCTTTTCTGATACGCCCCACATACACCGGATCTTCATCGGCTACATGCAGGGGCATAGGATATTTTTTATCGGCCGGAGCGTCAAACACAACCACCCCTTCTGCTTTCGACAGTGCCTCACGGGCCTCTTCGACCGATACGGGGCTCTCCGTCTCAAGCCATATCGACTCGGAGTGAGCGCGCATCACAGGCACACGCACACATGTGGCGCTGACATCAAGACCGGGAGCATGCATTATCTTCTTTGTTTCGTTATACATCTTCATCTCCTCCTTGGTATAACCGTTGTCGGTAAATACATCTACCTGAGGGATGACATTATATGCAAGTTGATAGGCAAACTTTTCTATCGTAGGCTTCTCGCCGCGTCCGAGCTGGGCATATTGTTCGACAAGTTCGTCCATGGCGGCGGCACCGGCACCGCTTGCAGCCTGATAAGTGGCCACATGTACGCGCTTTATGGGCGATATGTCATTGATGGGCTTCAGGGCCACTACCATCTGTATGGTAGTGCAATTCGGATTGGCTATGATATTGCGGGGAGTGTTGAATGCATCGTCACCGTTTACTTCCGGTACAACGAGGGGCACGTCATCATCCATGCGGAAAGCGCTGGAGTTGTCTATCATAAGAGCACCGTGCTTGGTGATGGTGTCGGCAAATTCACGCGAAGTGCCAGCTCCGGCCGAGGTAAACGCTATGTCTACGTCTTTGAAGTCGTCATTATGCTTCAATTCCTTGACCTCTACCTCTTTGCCGCGAAAAGTATATTTACACCCCGCGCTTCGGCTTGAGCCGAAGAGCAACAACTCATCAATAGGGAAATTTTGTTGGTCAAGCACACGCAGAAACTCCTGTCCTACGGCACCGCTTGCACCCACGATAGCAACTTTCATAATTTTCCTGATTTTTCGCTACAAAAGTAGCGCATTAATTTCATTTTTCCAAAATAATGCTAAATTTTCGCTACTATGTGCGTACCGGATGTCATATTGCCTATTTCCGATGCCTTGGTTATAATCACTTTTCCGACACCGAGGTCGATGGCATCAAGAGCATTTTCAAGTTTGGGAAGCATACCGCCTCCTACCACTCCGTCTTCTTTCAGCCTGCCATACAATGCCCTGTCAATAAACGGTATCACCGAAGCGTCGTCATTCTCGTCACGCAATACGCCGGGTTTTTCAAAGCAGTACACCAACTCCACATCAAAATAAGGAGCAAGACCTTTGGCTGTCTCTCCCGCCATAGTATCGGCATTGGTATTGAGCAGATGGCCTTGCTTATCATGTGTAAGCGGAGCTATCACAGGCACAATGCCGGCGCGCAGCAAAGAGGCGAGAGCCTCGCCGTTCACACTCTCCACATCGCCTACCCAGCCGTAATCGACCTCTTTAACCGCACGCTTGCGGCTGCGCAGTATATTCATGTCGGCGCCGGTCATTCCGAGCGCATCGACATCAAGAGCCTGAAGTCCGGCCACGATATTCTTGTTTACCAGACCTCCGTATACCATAGTTACAATACGGAGCATCTCGTCATCGGTCACCCTGCGGCCGTCGATCATCTTGGTCTCCACACCCATATCGGCTGCGAGCTTCGTTGCCGACCTGCCGCCGCCATGTACCAGCAGCTTGAATCCACCGATACCGGCAAAGTCGGCGAGCAAGGCTTTCAAGGATGCTTCCTCCTCTACTATTTTGCCGCCGACCTTTATTATTGTCAGTTTATCTTTCATTGTCAGTTATTGTCGTTCTCTCCGGCAAACTCCATCAGATATGCCTTGATAAACCCGTCAAGATCACCGTCCATGACTCCGTTGACATCACTTGTCTGCCAGTTGGTGCGATGGTCCTTCACGCGCCTGTCGTCAAAGACATAACTTCTTATCTGCGAGCCCCACTCGATTTTCATCTTGCCGTCCTCAATTTTGCGCTGCTCGGCAAGCCGGTGCTGGAGTTCCTTGTCATAAAGTATCGAGCGCAACTGCCTCATCGCATTTTCCTTGTTCTTAGGCTGGTCGCGGGTCTCGGTATTCTCGATAAGTATCTCCTCTTTCTCACCGGTATACGGGTCGGTAAACTGATAGCGTAGTCGTACCCCCGACTCCACCTTGTTGACGTTCTGACCGCCTGCACCGCCGCTTCGGAACGTATCCCACGACAACAGCGCCGGGTCCACTTTAACCTCGATAGTATCATCGACAAGCGGCGTCACAAATACTGACGCAAACGACGTCATGCGCTTTCCCTGCGCATTGTACGGCGACACACGCACAAGACGGTGTACTCCGTTCTCGCTCTTCAGATAACCGTAGGCAAAGGCACCGTCCACCTCGATGGTCACAGACTTTATGCCGGCTTCATCGCCTTCGAGTATATTGGCTATGGATGTCTTGTAGCCCTTGGCCTCACACCAGCGAAGATACATGCGCATCAGCATCGACGCCCAATCCTGACTCTCCGTGCCACCGGCACCGGAATTTATTTTAAGCACCGCACCAAGCGAGTCCTCTTCACGGCGCAGCATATTGCGCAGTTCAAGAGCCTCGAGTTTAGTCATGATGTCGCTGTACATGGCGTCAAGCTCACTCTCCTCCACAAGACCCTCTTTGAGAAAATCCCATGCAAGCTGAAGCTCGCCCACCGCTTTGTCAAGCTCATCGTAACCGTCAATCCACTGATGCAGTTCCTTTACTTTCTTCATCTGGGCCTGCGCCTCCTTCTGATGTTCCCAGAAATCCGGTACATGAGTGCGCAGTTCCTCCTCTTCTACCTCGACACGCTTACTGTCGATGTCAAAGATACCTCCCCAGCGCATCCTTGCGCTCTATCGTCTCTTTTAGCTGCTCAAACGTAATCATAGCAATATGGTTAAAATTTTATAGTATTTGAATTAATAGTCTGTCATCAATCACTGTGCGTACATAGCCTCTATCTCGCGGGCATACCGGTTGTTGATGACCGGACGGCGTATCTTAAGCGTATTGGTCAACTCGCCCGACTCCATCGTGAACTCCTTGGGAAGAAGCACAAATTTCTTCACCTTCTCATAGTTGGCGAATCCATTCTGCAACTTGTCGATACGCTCCTGTATAAGACGACGTATCTCACTGTTGTTCACAAGATCGACAAGCGACTTATATTGAATATGCTTTTTCCGGGCATACTCTTTCAACGCCTCAAAAGCAGGTATTATTATAGCTGTCACATACTTGCGCTGATCGCCGATCACAGCCACCTGCTCGATGTATTCGTCCTCTCCGAGACGGCTCTCTATAGCCTGCGGAGCTATGTATTTGCCATTGGAGGTCTTGAACAGGTCTTTCAGTCGCTCGGTAAGCACAAGCGCTCCGGTATCATCTATTTTTCCGGCATCGCCTGTACGGAACCATCCGTCCTCGGTAAACGCAGCGGCGGTCTCCTCGGGCTTGTTGAAATAGCCGGCCATAACTGTCGGACCCTTCACAAGCACTTCATTCTCATTTCCGAGTTTGATCTGTATACGGGGCATGACAGTACCTACCGTGCCTATCTCATAACCAAGAGAAGGATAACAAGTCACCGTAGCGGTAGTTTCCGACAGTCCGTATCCGACCACGATATTGATACCGCACGTATGCAGAAACTCCACTATCGTATCAGACAGAGGCGCTCCGGCCGTGGGAAATATATTTCCGTTCTCTATGCCTATGACCTTGCGCATAGGCAGAAACACATGTCTGTCATAAAAGCGATATTGCATCTCAAGTATGCGAGGTGCCTGACGGCCCATACGCACATAATCAAGATTGCGCCGCCGCCCCACTGCAATAGCACGCTTAACCATAAACTTCTGCACGGCATTCATGCGCGAGATTTTGGACTGCACGGCAGAATAGACTTTCTCCCAGAAGCGAGGCACACTGCACATGCATGTAGGACGCACCTGACGTATCGAAGTCTGTATGTCATGAGGGTCAAGATTTATGTACACCTTCATACCGCTATAAAGGCAGAAATAAGTCCATGCTTTCTCGAAGATGTGGCTCATCGGCAGGAAGCTTATGGACGTATCGCGGTCACTAAGCATGACAAGGCGCTCCCTGTGCACATCCATAGCAGCGTCAAAGCACGAATGGAGCAGCATGGCTCCTTTCGGCTCGCCGGTAGTACCCGATGTATAAAGAAGAGTGGCAAGGTCAGCCGGACGGGCCGCCTTACGGCGTTTTTTCACTTCTTCGCGACAGTTCTCGCCGGCAGCACGTCCCAGCTTAAGAAACGACGAAAAAGTCATCGTTGTAGTGTCATCGGCATCAAGAATTATATCTTCATATACTATGACCTGCATCAGACCTCTGCACGAAACTGCGGCCTCACGGGCTATAAGGTATTGCTGACGGTCCCCGACAAAAAGCAGTTTTACCCGGGCATCGTTCACTATATATTCAACCTGTTCGCGACTGCTCGTGGCATATATGGATACAGGCACGGCGCGATTGGCAAATGCACCGAAATCTGTCATAAGTATTTCAGGACGATTTCCGGAGAAAACACCCACGGTATCGCCCGGCTCCACGCCCATTATCTCAAGGGCGCATGCGGCAGCCTCCACCTGACCGGCAAAATCGGACCATGTGGTATCGACCCATGCTCCTTGCGGGGTAGCCTTGAAACTGAAGGCTATTCGATCCCCGTATTTTAATGATTGCGTACCGACCAGATTTGTCAATATATTTGGCATAAATCAGTATTTTACTTGACAAAGTTAAAGCCTTAGCCTTACTAAACAACACTATAGGCGCTCTTTTCTGCCGAAGCGTTAACATTCATTTACAATCTCTTCAGGAATACATATGACAATTAATATATATTAAGAAAGCAAACAGGCGCGACGAACCAATGTCATCACGCCTGAAAACCATACTATATAAAATAAAAAAATAAGTCGGCAGCTGTTGCAAAACACCCTGCAACTACCTTTTTCAGAGATGTATCTTGAAGCCTACCTGTATAAGACCCTGCGCACCGAAACCGGCCTCGCCAAATATAGACACAGTATTGCTCAGACCCACCTGTGCGCCTACCGGAGTCAGCTGAAACGCGAAGTAGCCTTTGTTTTCCGATTCGTCATCATAGGTCTCGTGGGTGATAATTGAGCCGATACCTACTTTACCGTACACGGTTACAATCGAGTTGCGATAATAATTGTAACGGCCGTTGAGCATAATGGCGTGATAATAAAACTTATTATCGGAGTGATGCTTACGCGAAGTACTGGAGAAAGTATAGGAGGGACCTATCCAGAAATTGGGTGCGATATTGAAATTGGCTCCCAAGTTCAAGGCTCCCCATGCGGTGTTGACGTCACCGCCGCCGTCATGACAGTCCATGGCATCCATCTGAGTATAACCGCCGTAACTTGCAGTCAATTCGGCGCGCTGGGCGCTGGCAGTTGTGAAAAAGGCGACAACGGCCGCGATAATAAGTAAATACCTCTTCATAATAATCGTTTTTAGTTAGATTAACGTGAAATTAAATTACAATTAATTAAACAACATTAAACGACGAAAGTTGAACAGCTATTTATTTTTTATCACAAAATCCTAAAACAGGGGCTAATAACAACACTGTTTTATATCGGCCCAACCCGAAAGGCCACTTAGGGAGCAAGCGCTTTCGCCACAACAGGAAATGACTCCGACTCAAGCGCCCGCCGCAGCCTTGAAGCCATGACCCGGAAAGTCCGATAAGTTATGGCCGCCGATACAGGCGCACCAATGAAAGGCACTACTTTTGACACTCCGCGCCCTAAGGCATCCTTTGACAACTTCACCCCTGTAGTCTTGATAACGTACTCCAACGCCCGGTCCACGGCAACCTGTACCGCGGCATTCTGAGGCAGTCTTATCGCAGCCTGCTTGACAGCGGCTTCGGCTATCTCTCCGGCAAGAGCCGAAACTATTCCCGCACCCATCATCTCACCGAGAAAAAGGGTCACTATACGTCGCGACTCGTCGTCCATGCTCCCCGACCGGCCTGTAAGCTGGGGCCAACCGTAAAGATACAGCATCTTCTGAAGCAGGACTATGGCATGAGAATAAAACTGAAGTATGTCGGCGGGAATAGTGCCCAGCAACAGCCATCCCCCACCAAGACCGGCCCCGGCCGAAGCAAGGCATGCCAGCCTCATATGATAATCGACACTCTTCCTTACAAACCGGTCGAAGTCGCGTTTGTCCAACACATGCCGGGGCGATATCACCTCGGCCGCATCCCGGTCAATGCCGGGCATGCAGTGCGACATCTGCTCCCTGATAAAATCAGCCCTGTCCACCCGTAGGATGTCTGAAGACAGAGCGGTGACTATAATCTTATTCCATATCGTTTTATCGGCCATATCGTTTATTTATATTTTGTAGTTATAACAAATATCGGGCCGATATGTCAGCATACACGTTTCAATCAGCGGGGAAATATCACAGAAAACCGTGTAAGACCGTCATCGCCGGTACGCAACGAGAATGTACACTTATGCTTGTTAAGAACATCGCTGATAAACAACAGTCCTATGCCTTGCCCGTCGGGTTTTGTCGAGAAGAACGGGCTGAACAGCTTATTCTCCACCTCATCGCTTATACCCGGACCGTTGTCAATCACGGCAAGAGTGGGCGGTGAAGCCGAGGTGACTATTGTCACGTCGCCTCCGCTCACAAGACTCTCCGTAGAATTCTTTACCATGTTTATAAGCGCCTGCTCCATCAGCACACGGTCCAACATTACAGGCACCTCTTCCTCACACAACTCCATATGCAACTTCACGTCACGAAGCCCGCACATGCTTTCGAGCAATACTTTGGCCGCACCCACACACTCATTCAGGTCACAGACACACAGCACCGCATCGGGTATCTTAACAACAGCGGCAAACGACGTTATAAATCTACTCATCGACATACAACGCTGCTCGCACACCTTTATGAGTTCCAGCAGATCATCGTCGCCGATATCCTCGACCGCCGCCGACACACTGTCAAGCATGGAATTTACCCCCGCCATAGAGTTGTTGACCTCATGAGCTATCATTCTTATGACTTTTTCGTAAGCCTTGCGCTCGGCTTTCATCACTTCGGTGGTAAGCTTCTCTATCATTACGAACTGATGGGCATAACCCTTGTCCATAAACGACAGTCGCGAGCACCTGTATATCATTGAGTCGCTGAGGCGCATAGTCTCCACTCCCCCATATGGCATACGCGCCACAACGCGCCCTAAGGCCGAACCGCTATCCTCTACAGGACGGCCTACCAAAGCGTCCACGGAGCTGCAGCCGAGAAATTTGGCCGCCGCACCATTGCACATGCTCACGCAGCCTTTACTGTCAAAAATCACTATACCCATAGGCGAAGCGGCTATCAGAAGATCCATGAAGTGGTTCTGCTCCCTGACATGAAGACGCTCCTCCTTTAACTGGGCCATTATGCGGTTAAACATATCCACTATACGGTCGGCCTCGTGCTGCCCAACCGGCGAAAGCCGGCTGCTGAAGTCCTGCTCACGCAGCAGGTCTATACCGTTAGCTATAGTGTCAAACGATTTTATAATTTTACCATAAAAGAAAAACAGGAGCAACATACTCAAGAAAACGACTCCTTCGGTAATATAGAACGCAAGATTGCCACTCCCGGCCAGAATCCACATAAGCGCTATGTTGGCACCGAAGAACACGACTGAAAGAGCGATGAATATACGCCTAAACTTCATAATCTATGCCGAACTTGTCCATGCGCCTGTACAGAGTCTGACGCGATATACCCAAAGCCGCCGCCGTCCGCGACATATTGTAATTATGCTTTACAAGCATGTTCATTATCGTCCGGCGCTCCACATCCTCAAGTTTTTCCGATGACTGCAGCTGCACCGCAGGGTCGTGAGGCAACTGAAGGTACAGCTCCTCGAAGTGGCGCCGGTCATACACGTCGGTACCGCCCACGATAAGAGTTCGCTCCACAATATTTTTAAGTTCCCTTATGTTGCCCGGATAAGGCAGCGATGCGAGATACGCCATGGCACCTGACGTTATCTCTACTTTAGGGAGCCTGCACGACCGGCAATACTCGTCGGCGAAGTGCCGTACAAGCAGCGGTATGTCTTCAGGCCGTTCCCTGAGAGCCGGAAGCACGGCCGTAATAAGATTTATACGATAAAACAGATCCTCACGGAAAGTACGGTCGGCAACCATCTTGTTCAGGTCGGCATTGGTGGCGCACACCACCCGTATGTCGACCTTCCGCGGACGACTGTCGCCGAGCACCTCGAATGTGTGTTCCTGAAGCACTCTCAGCAATTTCACCTGACTACCGAGATCCAGATCGCCTATCTCGTCAAGAAATATCGTGCCTCCGTCGGCAAGAGCGAAACGCCCGGTCCTGTCAGCCACAGCTCCGGTAAATGCGCCCTTTTTATGTCCGAACATCTCGCTTTCGAAAAGCGACTGCGATATGCCGCCGAGATTGACCTTTACAAACGGTTTGCCGGCACGCAGACTGTTGCGGTGTATGGCCTCGGCTATCAGCTCCTTACCCGTACCGTTCTCACCCATAATAAGCACAGATGCGTCGGTCCGGGCCACGCGCCGTATGGTGTCAAGCACCTTGTTCAAGGAAGGGCTGTCACCGATTATACCCGACCGGTCAAACTCTTTGGTCACGACTCCGTCATTATGCCCTGCAATGTCAAGGGCCGCTTTGACATGCTCAAGCACATTGCGGTTGTCCCACGGCTTGGTTATAAAATCGAAAGCCCCTGCATGTATGCCCTCAACCGCAAGAGGTATGCTGCCCCACGCCGTCATAAGTATGACCGGCATGTCGGGACGGAAAATCTTCATCTGTTTAAGTAGCGTAAGCCCTTCATCGCCCGAAGTGGCCCGCGAAAAGTTCATGTCAAGCAACACAAGCTGCGGAGCTGTCGACCTGACCACATCCATGGCCTCGACCGGACCGGCTACGGACACAACCTCATATCCTGCCCGCTGCAGAAGCATCTTAAGCGACAGCCTTATGGCATTATCATCATCAACTACCAATATCATGACTACAAATGTACTATTTTTAAGGAACAATCTAAAAGTTAGGGTGTTAAATTTTCATTGAATACGGGCGCCGTAGAAACACGGCGCCCGTAAGACCCTGATGAACTTCAACAATACGACCGGGACTGCTGATTATTTTTTTGTAACACTACTGCCTGATCACAGCCTCGATATCGGCGTCAATGCTTTTTCCCGCACCGAAATCCCATAATGTAAGGCTGCGCAACTGGTAGTAATAATGCCAATACGTATAGAGCTGATTGATATAAGCCTGACGTGAAGCGTCTTTTTTTGCCTGTGAGTCATTAAGGTCAAGTGTAGATATTTTGCCTATCAGAAATGTCTCGACATTGGTGTCGTAGCGCTTCTGCGCTATGTTATCGGCGGTGATGGCTATATCGAGCTGTCGCTGCTGGTTGTTGAAGCGCTCCACAAGAATGAATATGTCCTGATTGA
The DNA here is from genome assembly GCF_008728965.1 of Heminiphilus faecis. GTDB lineage: Bacteria > Bacteroidota > Bacteroidia > Bacteroidales > Muribaculaceae > Muribaculum > Muribaculum faecis. Next base: position 31,932 of record NZ_VSMC01000023.1, read on the forward strand.
AGTTCATGGTCTCCTGACGCAGACGGCTCTCGACAACGTCACGGTTACTTTCGGCCACTTTCACTTTGCCTCGGCGTTTTCCCCAGTCGAGCAGCGGTATACGGAAGCCGATCTCCACCACCTGATTGTCTTTCAAATTGTCATAAGCCGGACCGAACTTGTCGGCAGTGCCTGTATAACCGATCTGCGCAAAAAGAGTTATCTCGCGCATGTTGCCTTTGGCTTTGGCCACTTCGTAATCGGCTTCGAGCTGACGTCGCCTTATATTCTTTGCAAAAGAATTGTTGGCCAACGCCTTGTCAAGAACATCGTCATAGCCCACCACAGCCTTAGGTATATCAGAAGGTATCACAGGTTCAAGGTCGACATTCTCCTCAAGCGACAGAAACGAACGCAATTTAAACATGTCGCTCTTGAACTGACTCTCGCAGTTGGTGAGCGACGACACAGCGTTAAGTTTATTCAACTCAAGCTGCAGCAAGTCATTCTCGCTTATCTGGCCCATTGAACGTTTTGCCTTTGCCACCTCATAGAGTTTATTGGCATTGGTCAGATTCTGACGTGCTATCAACAAGTTTTCCTTTGACATCAGTAGATTGAAAAAGTAGTTGATGGTCGACATGGCCACCTGCTCCGTGGCACTCATGAACCGTGCTTTGGCCTCCTCATAGCGTACCGGCTCGATGCGCCGGTTCCACTTTATATGATTTACGCCGAATATGGGCTGACTCAGAGTCAGAGCCACCGGCACCGACATGAAGCGATTGTATTTATTTCCTTCAAGCTGCTTGAGAAAGTCTATCGAAGTGTTGAGCGACAGCGTACCTCCGGTCAGCCATATGTTCTGGTCGACCGACACCGTACCGCTCATCTGCATATAGTTGTTACGGACAAAAGTGTACGAACCGTCTTCAAGCTGATACGAGTTGTAACTCTTGCGATAGCTCGGCGCGGTAGCCTGAAAGTTTATCTCCGGAAGCAGGTCGGCACGGAAAGTGCGATACTCCCAATAAGCGGTCTTAAGTTCGTTAAGTGCCACCGCCGCATCAACGCTCTGCGCACGGGCTATGGCTATGGCTTCGTCAAGAGTTATCGAGCGCTTCAGGTCCTCCGCTCCCGACACAAGCGGAAGCATAAGCACCGCTATGGTAAAAAGTCTGTTAAGTATCATATCTGTCATATCTTTATTTTCGGATTATATATAAGTCTGTCACTCATCATGCAGCGCCACTGCCGGTGACACCCTCATTGACGAGCGGGCGGCAGGCCATATCGCGATTACGAAAAGAACCACGGTAAACAAAAAAACGCTATCACACCATAAAGAGTGCACACATAGCTCACCGTACCGTGAGTGAGGTCGTAGTCATCCTTCATGTCGGAAAGCGCCCTCGCGCCGGGCTATCTCGCACCCCACCATATCGGCGGCATAGGCTTTCGACAATCGCCGTACGGCCGCCATGACAAATGTCATGGTAACCGCCGTGCCGACAATCACAATCACTGCGTGAAGGCGATTGTCGGACACAAGGCGATACAACTGCTTAAAAAGCATACCATAAACCAATATTTCAAAATTAAAATCGCTTGCTATTCGTCATGTAGCGCTACAGCAGGAGGCATCTTCATGGCACGGAATGCGGGAATGGCGATACCGAGCGATATCATGAGAGCCATAATCACATAGGTCACCGCAGTGCATATCACAAACCGCATGACCGTGAAATATCCGTCGAACCAAGAGGTCATCTCCAGCTTAGCTATATTGAAATCGGCCACCAAAGCCAGCGGCGTTATCACAGTCAGCAGCAACAGCCCCTCCCCGATAAGCCGGCGGAACACGTCACCGCGTGTGGCGCCGCTTACCTTACGTATGGCAATCTCGCTCACCCTCTGCTGCGCACGGAACCAGAATGTACCGAACAGACCGAGGAATATGTTGAGCAGCAGGAAGCCCATGCCCACACAGTTATTACGCATTTCATTGGTGATATAGACCTGATAGTTGCGCCGTATGTCATCAAACGACCTGACATTTGTCACATAAAGGTTGCCCACACGGTACTGCCGGTCGGCATCGGCCATGAAGTTCTCTATGAAATCGCGGTCCTTGTCATCGTAGACTCTCACACACCATTCGTTTCCGTTGAGAGGATTTTCTATCGAGCCTACCATGCTAAAATCGTGTCCCCAGCCTCCGAAGTCGTTATACTTGACCTCGTTAATGGCCGCGCCTATACGGTAGGTCATCGTAGTGTCACGATTCAGGTAGAGACCCTCACCCACTATGTCGGTCACGCGTATGTCGTCGTACATGAACACATTGTCAGAGAGCAGCACTTCGCCGCGACGGAGTATTTCGGCAAGCTGTTCGGAGGTTTCGCCGCGTGTGCCTTCGTAACGAAACACATTGACAAAATCAGGTGTGACGTTGCGGTATACGCAGTAGCCCTTGCACATTATAGTGTCGTAACTGAACCATCTGCCGCTGTTGCTGCCGTTATAGGGATATGAGTTGGTGCTCACGGCCACATACTCTACTTCGGGACGGCGTTTTATGCGGTCGAAAAGCTCCTGACGGTCCGCCATGCGCTCTTCCATCGTCTGATTTGGAATATAGTCGGCACTGTTTTCTGAAAGAGACTTTACTCCTATCCTGTAACAGTGCTCGATATTAAAACCGCGCGGACAAGTGTACGAGTTTATCTTTACATAAAAATAGTCTACTACGTACCACAGCACAACGCTCACCACAAGTAGTTCCAAGGCAAGCCACAGATTGCTGCGCCATTCGTTTTTTATCTGTTTAAGCAATTTTCGTTCCATAGCGCTCAATGTTTATTGCCGTTGAGGGCGGTTACTATTTTGGTACGCGACGCACGCCACGAGGGTATGCCGCTGCTCAGCAGGTTAAGGATGAAGCAGAACAGCAATGCCCATAAAAATGTAGATCCTTGAATCAACATCGACACATCGACCGAAGGAGGATTAAGCGTCGCGCTGAACGGCTGAGTGAAGAGCATGGAGCCGCACAGGTACGCAAAAACCACACTCATGAGCCAGCCCAAAGCTCCGGCAAAGAGTGTTATAATCAGACTTTCGCTTATGATCTGAAGAGCGATTTCGCTACGCAGACAGCCGAAAGCGCGACGGACACCGATTTCCGACACACGCTGCCGCATACGGCTGTCGGTCATACTGCTAAGATTGATGGCCGGCACAATAAGGAGTATCAGATACACTACAAAGCGCTTACGACGTGAAATCGTCACATCGGGCTCGCTGCTGGCATCAAAACATATCGAAGCCGTCTCCTGATCATATGGGCGACCGAATGGCACGAATTTCCATCCGGTAGGCACTATCTCTTCATTATACTTGGCATAATTATGCTCGACCTCCTTCTTTATGGCATCAAAATCATCGCGCGACTTGGCGAGTAATGTAGCCCGCATAGAGCCCATAAGACCGCTGTTCCACGTCTCGACAGGCGATGAGGTATAAGGTATCCACACCTGTGCGTAAGCTGCGGAGGCGAGTGTCGACACATCCTCGACCACTCCGGCCACGGAGTAGGCTGTATAATCAAGCTTGAACTCACGTCCCACAACATCTTCGGTGCCAAATACCGCACGCGCCACGCTACGGGTTATCACCGCCTGCTTCAGTCCCGCGTCAAAAGCGGCTTTGTCATATGGTTTGCCGTGAATGAAGCGGAAGTCAAATACCTTCCAGAAGTCATCATCGGTTTTGGACAGATCGACCTCAACAGGTGTCCCTCCGGGAATCACCGCCGATGAAGTTTCAAGAAATGCCTGATGTATAGTCACAGCCTCGGGAGTGTCAAGCGATTTATAGAGCGCTTTGGCCGATTTTTCAGAAATGGGGCCGTTGGACGACCACCCGTCACTCTCGTTTAAAGCCTTGATCGATCCGTACTGCGCATGCAACAACCTGTCGCGGTTGCTCTCCGGCGAAAATGGCGCCACCATGACCTGCTGCATCATAACCACTACCATAATGAGAAATATGGCGAGTGCCGTACCGGTCACGGCTACAATGCTAAGTACAGGTTGCTGCCTGACAGAAGCCAGTGTCTGTTTAAAAATATTGGTATTCATTATCTGACAATGGATTGGTTATATTTTCAACACGACTTCATCACTGTATCTGACGTCCGTCGAAGAAACGCATTATACGATCGGTCATCTTGGCCTGCTCCTCGTTGTGAGTCACCATGACTATGGTGCGGTTGTCTTCTTTGTTGAGATTGTGAAGCAGCTCCATCACCTCGGCACCCATCTTTGAGTCGAGGTTACCGGTCGGTTCATCGGCAAGTATTATCTCCGGATTGCCTACTATGGCGCGGGCTATGGCCACACGCTGGCACTGACCACCCGAGAGCTGCGACGGCATGTGGCGCATACGGTGGCTCAGTCCCACACGCTCGAGCACCTCCTTGGCAAGACGGGTGCGCTCACTTCCGCGCATCTTGCGGTAGAGCAGAGGAAGTTCCACATTGTCTACAACGTTGAGCGAGTTGATCAGATGGAAACTCTGGAATACAAAACCGAGATTGGCATTACGGAACTCGGCAAGCTGCTTGTCCTTCATTTTTCCGATGACAGTGCCGGCCATCTCGATAGTGCCGCTTGTAGGCTCGTCGAACAACCCGATGACATTGAGCAATGTCGATTTACCACAGCCCGAAGGGCCCATGATGCTTACAAACTCGCCTTGATCGACGGTAAGATTCACATTTTCCAGTGCAAGAGTCTCAATTTCGTCAGTACGGTATATCTTATTTATACCGCTAAGTTTAATCATTGTCATAATGTTTGTTTATTTTATTTTGAACTATATTTCACAAAAATTTATCACAGTGTCATTCGTCACGTAACGCGTCGACCGGGCTCACCCGGCTTATGCGCCTTGCCGGCAGGTATACACCGGCACTAACCACCGCTATCAGTATCACATATATGATAAGCGACACGATGGTGAAATGCAGCATGAAGCTATCGGTCCAGTCGGGCATGTAAGCGGCAAGAGTGGCTCCATTAAAACCTCCTATAATCTCAAGGCCCTCCTTAAGGGCATACTGCATATATGCAAGACATCCGACGAGCCATGCCAGAGTGGCAAGTACCCATACCTCTCCGAGCATCTCGCGCATTATATATCCGGGAGTGGCCCCGAATGAACGCATCACGCCGGCATCCTCGCTTCGCTTGCGTGTCTGGAGATAGAATGTGCCTATAACGCCCAGACACAGGTTGACAAGGAAAAATACGGCGAGAGCGGTCTTAAGACGCAATTCGTTAGTCTCGCCCTGCGACAGGCCGAGGTCCTCTTTTATCGACTCATAAGACTTTATGTCATACGCCTTGACATTGCCTGATTTCAATTCCGTATTAATGAGCGGACGAAAATCGTTTAGAAACGAGGCCATATTTACATTGGGTTTAATGCGTACTACCAGTTCAATATTGCCGGCATCATTAGATACAAGTCCGGCAAGAGTCGATGACGTGTAGGTAATCATGCTACGGCCCATGGAACTTCGTATCACGGCGTCATTGACAACTCCGACAATCCTGCGGTCATTGTCGGCAGCAGATGCCTCATCGAAATCATGAGTGTTTTCCAGCATATAGTGTCCTAAAGCTTTACCATCAGGAAACAGAGCCCTCGCAAGTGACTCGCTTATCACAATCTCGCCGGGACCGGGAGTCATGCCGTCAAGTTGAGCCGCCGAAGGACCTCCGGCCACTCCTTCAAGACCAAATGTCTCGAAAAACGGCGTGCCGCCGACATAATCGATCCTCGACACACTTAGGCTTACCGAGTCATTTGGATTTACGACTTCCCAAGAACTTCCCTGACTTTCAAAAGTCGCCCATCTAAGCACAGGCACCACCTTATCGACGCATGGATGTCCGGCTATAGAACCGATTATGCGTGTAATAGCCTCCGTCCTTGCCTCGGGAGTGGCGGCTGCGGCGTCATACCGCGACGACATAGGCGATATTTCAAACAGGCTTATACGTGCAAGCCTTTCGGCGTCATAGCCGGGAGAGCAATGGGCCACATAAGTCTTCACAATGACGGGGTCGAGAATAATCCACGCAAGCACAGTGACTATGACAAGCTCTGCAAGAAGCCAGCCGTTACGCTTGCGGCGGCTCCACAGATTTTTTATTATTAGTCGAAACATAACAGTCTATCTTTTTTCATTAAGCGATGATACTATAGGGCGTCTGAGCGACCACCATACAGGCAACAGGGCCGAGGCAAGGTTCAGGACTACACACAGAAGCAATGTGGCAATAAATACGGCAGGAGCAAAAAGCATCTCGCCCGATACTTGGGTTGTCACCGTATCGACGTGTAAATTCGAATACTTCGTCATGATGCCGTAGATCCAACTGCGGTTGGCAAACATCATGACCCAAGCAACCACAAGGCCGAGCAGTCCACCGGCGAGAGTCATATAAAGGTTCTCGGCAAGGACCTGCGAAAGCAGACGGCGGCGTGTGGCGCCAAACGATTTACGGATACCCATCTCCGCGAGGCGCGCCTCCATGCGTCCGGCTATCATGCCGCTGAGATTCATAGCCGGCACAAGCAACAGCACCAGAAGTATCACGGCATATTTCTTAGCCACTGTCATCCAAGAAAACTCCTCATTATTAGAATCCATGAATGCCGTCTGATAATGCGTCACGAGCGGATTGGGCATTGACACGACACCGGTTGTATCGGCGGCATTTACACGACGCACGATCTCGTTTAGCTCAGCACGCAAAGCGGCTTCCTGCTCATTGTCTTTTACAAAATAGCTCACACCCACACTTCCTACCCAAGGCACACCACACGGACTTACACGGTCATAACCGGGTACAGTTGTATAAGGACAATAAACCTGTGCAAACGACGCCGGGGTAAGTACACTACCCTCCTTGACAACCCCGGTCACACGTGACCTTACGTCATTATAATCAACATACTTGCCCACGGCATCCTCCGGATTGCCGAAAAGCCTCTCTGCCATACGATGACTTATGACACATACCGGAAGCGCACTGTTAAGGTCGGCCTCATCAAACGGTTTGCCCGCTATAAAGCGGAACCCATAAAGCTCAAAAAATGCAGGGTCGACACCTTTTGCCTCCACTTCAAACTGCTTGGCCCCGTCTACTGTGCCGATAAACGAGCAGCTGCTTGCATTGGGGGTGACATGAGCCGATACAATCTCCGCATTCTCAACCTGCGACAGGTAATCGCGGAAAAAAGGATAGCCTACAAGCGACATACAGGACATGTTTTTTGCCTCATCTTTATATGACACACTGTTGACATACAATGTGCCGCCACGATTGTATTCGGGATAGACAGGAGCAAGTTTCACATAATATATCATGGCGAATATCATGGTGAAAGCTATGGCAAGAGCCACACCGCCCACATAGAGCGCGGCAAAGGCCGGTTGCTTCCGGGCATCGGCCCAAGTCTGAGTCAGCGATTGTCGGAAGTCTTTCATTTCAGTTTGAGTTTATTGCTGTTCTTGTACTGGCTCATGTCACTTATCACCACCTGTTCGCCGGGACTGATGCCGCGTACCACCTCGACATTCTCGAAGTTGCTGTCGCCAAGACGCACTTTACGCTTAACAAGCTCGTTCTCGCCGTCGAGGACAAACAGTTCATACTCTCCCGGGCCGGTGTAGAAGGAGCCGTTGGCTATACGCGTCACGTCCTCCACCACATCGCACATGACATATACGTCGGTCTTGAGTCCCGAGCGCAGACGACGGTGATTGTCCTCGTCGAGCTGTACGTTAAACGATATGACTCCGTTGCGCGACAGAGGAGTGACGTTCGTCACAGTGCCGCTTAGTTTCTCCTTGCCTATCTTGACAACAGCCTTGCCGCCTACGCTCACGCGGTCGCCGTACGAGTCGGCTATCTCCCCTTCGACTTTGAAGTGGCTGAGATCCGATATCACAGCTATACGCTCGCCTTCGCTTACCTTCTGGCCTATCTGATTGTTTATATATGTAAGTGTGGCGGCGCGAGGAGCCTTGATACGGGCGTCATCAAGAGTACGCTTCATCTCTCCGAGATTTTTTCCGAATATGTTTAGCTCCAGATCTTTTACTTTAAGGTCGGCATCAGTGACCTTGCGCTCGTTTTCGAGTTGCTGTTTCATCTGCTCCAGCTCCAGCTTGCCGGTATTGTAGGCGAGTTCTACCTGCTTCACACGGTCGCCGGTGCCCGAGCCGAGACTGTCAAGATAGCGTTCGTTGCGAAGCTCGACCTCCATACGGTTTACCGCCATAGCCTTGACCTTGATCTGCATGTCGAGGTCGCTCAAGCGTGTATCGTTATTTATACGCTGCTGCTCAAGCTCATACCGTTTCATCTCTATCTGGTCCATCAACTTGTTGAGCTCCGTCTCGGTACTCTGCAGATCAAGACGCAGCAGCGGAGTACCTGCCCCTACACTATCGCCGGCCTTACAGTAAATCTCCACTATGCGGGTGTTGATCGGTGAGTTTATAATCTCTTCAAATGCCGGAACAACCTTACCCGTGGCGCTGACGGTAGTCTCAATGCTGCCCTGATCGGCGGTGACTATGATGACATCCTTGCGCGTAAGGCTCGTACGCATCAAAGATGTAAGCACAACTACAACGGCAATCACAGCCGCAGCTATGGCTCCGTAAGTGATGAATGTCTTACGACGTGCCCGTGCACGCACTTCTTTAGGAATTTCTCTATCCATTGTAAAAAACTTTGTATTATATGACAATAATAGTACATTAACCGTGCCAAAAACGCATCTCTTTGATAACCAGCATAGTCTCATTTCAAGAACTGTCCGATATCGGACAATTGTGTCCGTTTGCAAGATTTTGTGTAACTTTGGTGCCATGACAACCGCCCGATTCAAAGTTTCACCCTCATGCCTTATCGCAAGTATAACTAAACGATGGCTCGCCGACAACTGGTGGATGCTTGCCATAGCGCCCGCAATAAGCCTCATGCTTGCCGCGATGGGCGACATACGCTTTATGTTTGTGGCTCTGATCATGATATTCACAGTCATTCCTCCAGCCGTATTTATAATATACTTTTACTACGGTGTGACGCCGGCCGCCCGCTACTCAATACTCTTACACTACATCACGGCTGACAACTCCGGACTGCATATAACATACATTGCCGAATATGAAAACACGAACGTGCCTGAGCCCGAACTGATCGGCTGGACCGATATAACCGATGCAAGTGCTGATGACAAAAATATGTACTTGTATCTCCGCAATCCCAGATACTCACTTATCATAGTACCTGTAGACAAACTATCGCCCGTCGAGACGGCGTCCGGTGTAGAACTTTCGGCAATAACCGGAGACTGGCTCAAATTTTCGCGAAAAAACATAAAATTACTTGCACAAACCAAAAAAAGTATCTAACTTTGCACCCGTCATCCATGGAGAGGTGGCAGAGTGGTCGATTGCGGCGGTCTTGAAAACCGTTGAGGGTCACACCTCCGGGGGTTCGAATCCCTCTCTCTCCGCAATAAATGCTGAAAATCAGCAAATTGCAAAATGAACACCCAATTTTACACCCAAGAATGTAAAATTGGGTGTTTTTGTATTATTTAAGAAAACTGCCGAGCGACTATGCATTGATCAGTGATTCTTTCCATTTTCAATCACCTTATGAAGCCTAAAACAATATCATACACACAGCCATGTCGCTGCGCTCTGCTGCAAAACGAGCAATCGCCAAGGGTAAATTACTGCAACTGTGATACACAATCAATAAATATGTTTCTTATCACAACGGCTATTTCCTTTTGCTGAATTTCTCTTTTGCATATTCATAAGATTCGAGGATATATGGCTTCAATGATTCAAAAGTCGTTTCGGATGGGCTCAAAGCGCAAATCCAACCCATCCACGCATAGACCGGATGCGGCATAATGACATTCTTTGCACTAAAGTTATATGGCATATCCACAATACTGCCTTTGCATGGACGTTTGGGCAATTCTCCGAACAAAGTGCGGAATGTCTGTTTTCGGACACCTATATTCACTCGCCACGCTCCCTCACGGTCTAGTCGGGAAGCTCGGTCATTGTCACCATCCTTTTCTTTGATTGTCAAGACATATACGCCACGTTTCAGTACGCTACTGGGATTATAGAAAATACCACGCTCGCCCCAGCTACGAACTTCGACAACTCCTTCAAGGTTGTCAAGGCAATATTTCAGAATGTTGTCAGGTGTAATAGCCATATTGTAATCATGATTCTTTAATTAACCGGTGCATCGTTGCAATATCCTCCGATGCCATTTCAAATTTTGATTTCTCAATCAGGATATTTTGCCCCGTCATTATATAGGATGGAAGGATACGAATACCGTTGTATAAAATCTCGGTATTGCGCAATTTATAGGTAGATATGCTTGGGACAGCATTCTTCCCGGTCGCCTTCTTGCTTATCATATTAAAGGCTTTCTTTGCCACATCCCCCATAAGCATAATGACCCTGACATTGGGAAACAATGCAAGTTCTCTTTCCAGATAAGGCAGATTTTCCTCTATGTTCTCTTTTGAAACGGCATATTCGGTTTTGGGCATCTTAACAGCGTTGGTGATGTAAATCCCTTTGTTCAGGATATCCGGTGCGGAATTCACCTCTATCCCGGCTTTTCGGAACAATGGAATTGTCGTTGACATATATGCGGCATCCGGCTTTCCATAGAAATCATCTTCCGGGCATGAGGGGACAACCTCATTTATCATGATTGCCCGTATGATTTCCGGATTAACCTCTACATTGTTGAAGTGCATATCTGTTTCCCTTTCGGATAATCGCCGTAGTTGTTCCTCGATATTCATAATACTATCCTTTATAGCTACGTTTTATTTCATCAATCGACTTGCCGCCGATACCAAAGTTCTCATCCGGCAATTCCTTAATGGTTACGGTGAAGAATTGCGCCGGGATATGGGTTATTTCGGCAGCTGTTGCTGTCAGCCGCTCAATAAGTTCTTTCTTCTGTTCGGAGGTCAAAGCCCCGCTTTCAACTGAAATGTACGGCATAATATATTATAATTTTAATTTAGACAGAATTAGAGCCATGTTCTGACCAAGATTGCGCATATTGGCAATTCCCTCGTCATCTTTAAGGACATCGCCAATTTCTCGCCCATAAACCATGTTCCAATATGTCGAGCCTATGACAATCATCTCTTTATTGAGAAAGAAATGATTCATAGTGTCAACGGCTGTCATCCCCCCGGCACGACGAACGGCGGCAACTGCCACGCCCAATTTATGTTTCAATATTCCCGGATTGACAGCAGCGACAACGCCACCTCTGTCCAACAATGCTTTCATTCGAGAGGAAACATCTGCTGAATAAACCGGCGAACCGAGAATTATCCCGTCAGCTCTAACCATTTTGCTAAATACATCGGAAAAACCGTCTTTGCGGAATACACAATTACCTTTACCTTTACAGGCAAAACAAGCACGGCATGGCTCTATATCGACATCGGCCAATTGGATAAACTCGGTTTCAATACCTCTCTTATTCAGTTCCTCAAATATCGTGCGGATTATGATAGCTGTATTACCATCTTTCCGTGAGCTGCCGTTAATTCCAATTACTTTCATAGTCCTTTGTATTGTTCCATTTCAATGCAATTCCAAGTTTCGCCCAAGCAAGAATAGCTTTCTGTTGTTGGAACAATCACGCGCCTGAATCCGACAGACTTATAGCAATGGATGGCTGACGGATTATTTTCAAAGACACCGAGTGATACTTTCGTAGCACCAAGCGTCTCAAAAGCATATTTGACTGCCATTGAAACAAGAGTTTTACCAAAACCTTGACCACGTTTTGAATCATCGACAATGACGAATCCCAAGCGTTGTTCCGATGAATCATCTGCCGGAGTGCGCAGGGTGATATATCCCACAATGTTATTGCCATTCAACATTGTCAGGGCGCGTTGACTTTGTCCGTCAATATACCGCTCGTGATAGATATTCATATCTTCTGGTGTGACCGGGTAACACTCATATCTGTCAGCGCACCATTGGCGCATAAGATATTCGTTTTTTAGCCAAGTAGTAATTACATTGGCATCTGTGGGCTGATATGGTCTAAGACTAAGGCGCATCATTATAGAATTGTTTTCAACTCTTCATTGCAAAACATTGTCGGGGTAAATTCCACAATCTGATAGTTGGCAATGTCGTTGATGTGGAACGGATCTTCGGAAATAATAGCATCAACCGCTTCGCGGTTGTTGGCTTTTATCATTATCACGCCACCAATGCGAGGGATCTGTGGCCCAGATGTTATGAAATCTCCGATGGCATAATGTTTGGCGAGATATTCACGGTGCGCACTCAGATAGTTATCAACCTCGCTCAACGGCTTTTTGTATGTGAGAATTGCAATAAACATAACGAGTCTATTTTTCCAGCGTTTAAGGTGAGGGAAGAATTGACGCATCATGTCTTTAGCCTGTTCCTGTGTCAAGTTCTGTCCTGACTGTTTGTTTATCTCATCAGTGAATTGGGCGCAGTGGTCAATCATCTGCTCCATAGTCATATCCTGCGCAAACTTGCCATCTTTGTAGCAGTAGATGCAATAATCTTCATTGAGTGTGCCATCGGTATTCGTACCGAGGATTTCGTTTGTTAGCGGCATTCCGCAGCTTTGACAGAATTTTTGTTCCATATCGTTTTCCTTTTCGCCCATCAGTCCAACAGGGTAGGTTATTAAATACAAAAGCGTGGACTACCTATGTCAATCTAACTTGACGGCCCTGAGAAAGCCTATGATGCAGATACAACGATAGCAGCCCACGCTATATGCGTGAGAACCACTATGCTATCTCTTGCATCAAATTTGAAAGGCTCTCAGGTTTTCAAGTTACAAGATGAGCATAACGCTTCTTTTTCTTATGTCTTGGAAAGAGTTGCCCCTATCCGAATGCAAAATTAGTTATTTTATTGATGTTTTGCATTATATAGAGCGGAATTATAGCTTGAATCCTCTACTTTTTCTTGGCTCTTCCGCTGATTGTCGTAAACCTTGCCGGAGTTTCTCCCATTGCTCTTTGAACCATTCGCCTATCGGTTGCCTGTTTATTGTAAGCACCAATTTATTATTATCAACCGAACTTTTCTCAATCTTGAAAATATCGTTCTTTATGTCAAACTTTCGTCTATGCTCTTCGGAATAGATTTTCCCATTGCATCTGATTGCTTCTTTTTTTGTCAAAAGATTGTTTACCATATCTTTGGTAAATCCGATGGCATAGCAGAATTTTTCCATTCTAAACATCTCTTTGAGTAAAGGGAACCAGTTGAACGCTTTTTCAAGAATGGTGTTCAATCGTGATATTTCCTTGTCTTTGATTTCAAGCTCTTGATTATGTATTCCTTGTAGGTTACGAATCTGCTTGCCGTGCTGTTCCTGCATTTGTTGCATCTTGGCTTTTAATTCATCAATACCCTTGTCACGCTTGGCAATTTCATGACGTAAATTCTCATTGGTTTGTTCCAAATCTTTCAATTTTCCGCTTCCGAAAAGAGAACCGACACCGCTTGCTATGGCTGTGGCTGCATCGGTAGCTGCGCTTTTGAGTTTGTCGGTGCGTATTTCCGATTTTACCTGTTTGAGTTCTTGCTCAGCAAGAGTTACCTGCTGCTTCTTGTGCCTTTGTGTTTCCTCTATACGTTGCAGTTCGGCTTTCTGTTTCTTTATGATGAAATCGTTACGTTCCAGATGTTCCTTGCCTGTTTCGGTTTTAGATTGTCCTCGTTCCATCAGGAGAATGTCAGAAGCCAAACTTTGCATTTCGGTCATATCCTCGTCATTGAGTTTACAGCTTTTTCCTGTATCGTGGTTCATCCAATCGAAAACGATATGAGCGTGATAATTCGGCTTGAACCACTTTCCATCAATTTGGAAACTCTCTCTGTCTTCAGCTTCGGGTTGTCCGCTCAGCCAATGTCCTTCATCTTTGTGCAGGAAGATTTGCAGCGGAGTAATACCCCAGCGTTGTTTGCACTCCTCGCCAAATTTATGCACATCTGCCAATGTGGTGTCCGCTCTGATGAGCAACACCCCCTCACGGATAGGTGAACACCCTGCCACCTTGATGATTTTTCCGTTCTTGCCTTTGCGTTCACGTTCTTTCTCCTGCATGGCACGTCCGGTCTTTTCCTTGACCATCCGTTTGATGTTGTCGTAATGTGTCCGCAATTCGGTAGTGCCGAAGTTAGGATTTACCCACTGCTCGTTATCGGTGGAAAGTTTGGAAACGACATAGATTCTGGACTCTCCGATGTTGCGTATGTACTCGGCAGTCCTTCGGTTGTGTGCCTCGCTCGATGCGATGTTGCAAGGCTTGATATGTATGCTTGATTTTGTTGCCATAGTTTTTTTGTTTACATTAGATTACTTTGTTCGCTTCCGCAGTGGGGTTCTTAGGGGTGCAACCCATAAGCGGTGATTGCAAAGAGAGGGTCACTCTTTGCTCGGGGTTCTCAGGGGTGAACGCCCTGAGTGGGTTATTAGGGCAAAGCCCTAATCCCCTCGGGAGAGCCCACAACTACGAAAGCGGAGCGTGTAGTTATAGTGGGCTATAACCGAAAGCCGTTCTTCTTTTTCGGTGGCTGGGTGTGCGTCTCTCTTACGGACTGGACTTGCCTGTTTCTTTCAGCCTGTTTCTGTAAGTATTCGTTCAAGTCCTTGCATCCGCTGTAGGTTTGCGAAGCGTCACGGATGTATAAATCCCTGCCGTATTCCATACGAATTTGCCGGAGTGCTTCCATCCCTGCACGGTCATTGTCAAAGAAACAATGGATGCGCTCGTAGCTACCCAAAGGATAGAGAGCCTTGCTCACATTCGATACAGAGTTCAATACCATATAATCTTGTCTGTCCAGTTCGGGAAATTTTGGGCAATTTTCCAATCTCAAAGTAAGAAATGAAAGATAGTCCATAAATCCCTCGAACACATAACACGTTTCCCTCGCTTTTCCCGCCTGTCTGATGTGGGAGATTTCCTTAGGGGCAATACAGCCCTTGAAATAACGGTTGCGAATCTCATAGCCGCCCGATATGTTTGGAAAGGCAATGGCGAAATACCGTTTGCTGTTGTTGGTGAAATGAGCTTCGCGGCATTCTCTTTTCGCCAGTTCCGTGTTTATTCCCCTTTCCTGCAAATATGAGAGTAGGGCAGGCGAAGAAAGCGGTACAATCTCCAGTTGTTGAAAACGTGGCTCGGAAGATGACTGCTTGCCAAAAGAGAAAGAAACAGGACGGATATGTGGTGTCTGTTCCGCTATGCGTTCCAATATATAAGGTAGATGGTCGGTAGCATATAAGTGTGAAGCCAGTTCGATGATGCCGCCGCCTTTGCCGAGTGCAAAATCATACCATTGGTTGCGCTCGGTATTTACCTTGAACGAGGATTCAGTTTCTTCCCTTAACGGTGATTTATACCATAGGTTGATACCCTGTTGTTTGACGGGAGAATATCCCAAACTGTGAAGATAATCTGCTATCCTGATTTGCTTGGCTGTCTGTATATCCATAAGATAATTGTTTGAGTAGTTGGTGAATTAATTTATTTTTCTTTTCGCCCGTACCATTTTAAGAAGTACGGTCTGTATAACCACTTCACTAAATTGTCGTATATATAGAGTACGGTAATAAAGTGAAGCGGTTTATCCATTCCTTGCATCACTTCGCTTTATCCTTAATATATAGACACACAGAATAAAGTGAAGCGATTACAAGCAACAGGCTAATAGTGGAAGTCGGGCATGAATGTGTATTTTCTGCCGTTCTCCTGCACTATCATCCGTTTGTTGCGAAGCATGGTGATGAGCGGTACCGCCTTTTGATGGTTCAGCTTTACACCTATTGACGTATAGCTTTTGATTAAAGCATCTTCCAGTTCCTTGTAACCGTATTCCTCTTTCAGCCCGAAAACGGCTTCCAATGCGATACGGTGCTGCTGTTCGGTGATATGTCTGTAAGGGTCGAACTTTTCCTCTTCCGGTCTTCCCGGTTTTTTCGCTTCGGGTTTGTAGCCCTCTATGAGTTCAGGCAGGGCATTGTCATTGATGCGGAATGAAAAAGGCTCGAAATCCATTGCCCGGATGTGCATGGCTGAAACATTGCTTATATCTCCGTTGCTTTTGTCCTTTTCCACCAGCAATACGGTTTCCGCCTTATTGTTCAACTCCGTGCCGATATGCCCTCTCGCATTCTCATCCCCTTTGTTCTGGTGCAGTATCGTATGGATATGTATCTGCCTGTCGTCCGTCCACTGCATCAGTTTGGATATGATGCGTGTGGATTCGCCGGGGCTGTTGATATCATATACCATGTCACGGATACCATCTATGATTACAAGCCCAATGTCGGGCGTATTATAGATAGCCTGTTCGACAATCTTTATACGCTGCTCAGGTGTGTATTTTCTCAAAGCGAGAAATTCAAGGTTCTCATTGTCCCTGTCATCAGGCAAGCCTGCCATCCGTAAAATACGTTTCATGACTTTCAGGCAATGATAAGGACTTTGCTCCGTATCAACATAAAGCACTTTCCGCTTCCCGCCGGAGAGCTCCGCTACATACCGCAACACTGTGCCATTCTTCAATGCAGCGGCTACGATAGCCGAAACATTGAATGTCTTTTTACTTTTGGCTTTGCCGATGGATGCACTGAAATTGCCCAATGTCCCAATGACAGAACCATGTACTTTGAGGATTTCAGGTGCTTTCTCATAACTTTTCGACAGACTCAAACGTGAGGCTTGCCAAAGGATTACGGCTTCTTCTGCCGATATGTCCTTAAACTCTTTCATATAGTCCATAGCCATTCCTCCCGTTATTTCCGTCCTCCGGTTTTCTTTCCTGCCAGTTCAAGGGCAAGCTCCACATCCACGATAATCTTGCGTCCTATCTGGGTGATGGCTTTGTCAATCTTTCCGCTTTTCTTGATGCGGTTGGCGGTGGGCAGGCTGCACCCGAACAGTTTGGCTATGCCCAGTATTCCGTACACATACTTTCTTTCTGTGTCCGTAACGGGTCGTGGTTGCACTTCCGTTTGACCGGAAGCGTGCTTGCTCAGGAATATGAACTCTTCGCCTGTCATCTGCCAGACGGGTTTTAATAATAACTCTTGAAGATTTGTCATAGTTCAATCTATTTAGCCGTTAAACAATCAGCCCTGCGCACTGGCTGTTATCTCTGTTCTCGAACGATGCAAAATTAGATAGGGGAGTGAGTGGAAAGGATGTGGTTGGTATAAATGGAATATTTTATTATTTCTCTGAATATCAGATAATAAAAATACCACTCAAAAATTAATTTGAGTGGTAAAAGTGGTAATTTCGTAAAATATCAGGGTGTATCACGGATTATCGGAATATTGCGTCCATTTCTTTGGCGAACTTCTGGTTACTGTCACTTGGAAAATCCGACACCGGTTCCTTGTACTTTGACTTGTAGTAGTTCTCGTCAATATCCAACTGTTTCAGGATTATATTCTTCCATTTATCCCTGTCTTGTTTGGGCAGTCTTTCACTCATCAGGAATATCAGGTAACACACCCGTATTTTTTCTCGTGCCTTGATTTTTAATTCCTTTTTACAGGAGTAGAGGTTCATGTTGGCATAAAAGTCCTGCGTTGCAATATCTTCAAACTGTTCCCCCACACAGACTTTATGAATAAGCGAAAGTAATTCTGCATCGAAATATTCGGGTTGCTCCTTTAGCGCATCCTGCTGTTTCTCTTGCTTGCTCGTTTCATCCGGCTTGTCTTTTGCTACGGGAATATATTTTGCCAATATTTCCATAAAATGAAAACTCAGTTTATAAATATCTCCGCAACAGTTCTCTATATATTGGAAAGCTTCTTTTCTTGCCTGCCTTTCCAATTCATAAAGCCTGTCCAGTTCTTCTTTTTCCTTCTCATATTCAGCCTTGCAGCGTTCATACTCCTTTTCGGCTTGTTTTTCTTCTGCTGCCGTATGTACCCTGTAGCCAATGGAATCATACCTGTTGTATGCTTCATTCAAAGGCTTGCTTAATTTTTGTGTAACCTCCAGTTGCGCCTTTATATCAATATCATGTCTGCCTGCGAAGTTGTAGCATACACGAGAAATTACCTCGTTATCAAACAATGGATGTTTTTCGTAAATCAGTATGTTTTTCTCTATCTCGGTTCTCAGGCTGTTGAGAACCAGAGTATATTGTTCCTTCGGTTTGTCAAGCACCAGTTCAAGGATGGCGGCTTCAAAAGCTTTTGTGTCATTGTATTGCTTGTAGAAGTCCGTGATGAATTTCTGCCTGTCAAAAGAGAAAGTATGGCTGATTAAAAAGTCGTTGTATATCCGATTGAGTTCGCCATATTGGGGAATCATGATCTGTATTTCTCCTGCCATATACGCTTGGTTTACGGGTTCTTATCTTTATCAAGGAAGGAAGTCAGTTCTTCCTCCACTTCTTCTATACTTGGCAGAGCCGATTTTAAGTTTTCAGGTATAGCCTTGCTCAACTGGTAATCGCTGATGCCTATCGGCTGGTCGTAGCCTGTCAATGCGTATTGCGCTACAACTTCGTCTTTCCCCTTGCACAGCAACAATCCGATAGTCTTGTTGTCATTCTCTCCCCTCAGTTTGTCGTCCACCACATTGATGTAGAAGTTCAGTTGTCCTGCATACTCCGGTTTGAATGGGGTTGCTTTCAATTCCACTACGATGTATGCGTGCAGGGGGATTGAATACAGAATCAGGTCGGCAAAGAAATCGCTGTTGCCAATTTGAAAGTGTTTTTGTCGGGCAACGAAAGCAAAGCCATTTCCCATTTCCAACAAGTAACGGGTGACGTGCTTAACCAGTTGTTCTTCTATGTCCCTTTCGTCTGCCTTTTCCTTCGTTCCAGCCAAGTCAAAGATGTATGGGTCTTTCAGAAGGTAATTGGCAAGGTCGCTTTGCGGTGCAGGAAGCGTGGCTGTGAAATTATTAACCTTGTTGTTGCTGATTTGTCTGCTATACAGATTGGTTTCAATTTGTATTTTAAGAACATTGCTGCTCCAGCCCATTTCTACGGACTGTTTCATGTACCAATAGCTTACACCCAATGGAAGCGAACTGTTAAGCATAATCACATGGCTCGCCCAATTGGTTTTTGCAACAGGTGATGCCATAAATATGTTTTCTATATCCTTAATTTCCATACGGTAAATGTCGGATACGGTTTTGGCAACATTATGAATTTGTGCAAGAGGTTCTTGCGTGATTGTAATTTCCTTGTTACCAGTAGATTGAATTTGCGCAAGAGGCTCTTGCGTAAATTGCACATTGTTTAAGTAGCGTACTTCGTCTGCAATTTTCTCCACGCTTGGAGCTATCAGCTTTGCGTCCGTTTCAATGAAATTCTGTAATGTCCTTAAAGAATATGCCTTTGCAAACTGACACATATAGGTAAGGTTGCGTTCCGAATAGCCTTTCTTTT
The DNA here is from genome assembly GCF_008728965.1 of Heminiphilus faecis. Taxonomy (GTDB): domain Bacteria; phylum Bacteroidota; class Bacteroidia; order Bacteroidales; family Muribaculaceae; genus Muribaculum; species Muribaculum faecis. The sequence goes on from NZ_VSMC01000023.1 coordinate 51,508, forward strand.
CAGGAAAATTCAGCCGGATAGCCTTTGCCAGCTGTTTGATGGTTTTGCTTCCCCATCCGTGCAATTGCTGATGATAGAGAATATAGTTGCCCATTTTCCAGTAATGGAACAACATTTGCGCATTGGCTGCGGTAATCAGCCGGACTTGCGCCTGCTGTATTTCCGAACCGATCGCATTTATAAATGCGTCAAAGTTCGTCTTTTCTATGTTATGTCCGTTGTTAATCATCTTATGATATTTTCAGAATACAAATATACTTCAATGGTGGTAATCTATGAAACTAATTGATACTTTTATAGTTGATTAAACTTGTTCATGGCGTTTGCTCTAATGTCATCCGCTATGTCAATATAGGGCTTCATGGCTTTGTAATCACTGTGTCCAGTCCATTTCATAACCACCGGTGCCGGAATTCCGAGTGCCAACGCATTACAGATGAAAGTCTTTCTTCCGGCATGGGTGCTTAACAATGCGTATTTGGGTGTGACTTCATCTATGCGCTCATTTCCCTTATAGTAGGTTTCCCGTACAGGTTCGTTGATTTCCGCCAGCTCACCCAGTTCTTTCAGATAATCGTTCATCTTCTGATTGCTGATGACGGGCAATGCCATATGGTTCTCAAAATGAACATCCTTGTATTTTTCAAGAATGGCTTTGCTGTGGTCGTTCAGTTCGATTATCAGGCTGTCCGCAGTCTTGACTGTGGTGACTTCAATGTGGTCGGGCTTAATATCACTTCTTTTAAGGTTACGAACATCCGAATATCGTAAACTCGTGAAGCAGCAGAACAGAAAGACATCCCTGACACGTTCCAAATACTGCTTGTCATGCGGTATCTGATAATCTTTCAGCTTGTTCAGTTCATCCCATGTCAGGAATATCACCTTTTTAGGGGTTGTTTTCAATTTGGGTTTGAATGCGTCGTATGCAATGTTCTGATGATGCCCTTTTTTGAAGCTCCAACGCAGGAACCATTTGAGAAATCCCATCTGTTTGCCGATGGTGCTGTTTCTCATGTCCTTTTTGTCACGCAAGAAATTGACATACTCATTTAGCCCGAATTCGTTGAAGTATTCAAAGGTTACATCCTCCTTGAACTCTTTGATGTGATTTCTCACCGCTGCAAATTTCTCGTATGTGGATGCCGTCCAATTATTCTGGTTGCCACACTCTTTTACAAACTCATCGAACACTTCCCAAAAACTTATCTGCGCTTCTTCCGGCTGTTCTTCACTGCTGTCTTTCATCCGCAGATTGAATGCATCCTTTAGCTGTTGGGTGGTGGGCATGGTTTCCTGTACCTCAAACTCCTTGAACACGTTTTGCATTTCGGCATAGTATTTCAGCAAGTCCGCATTGATTTCGGATGCGCTTTGTTTCAGCTTGTTGGTGCAACCGTTCTTTACCCGTTGTTTGTCGGCATCCCATTTGGCTACGTCAATCCGGTAGCCTGTTGTAAACTCGATGCGTTGGCTTGCGTATATGACACGCATACGGATAGGCACGTTCTCTACGATTGGCACACCGTTCTTCTTCCGGCTCTCCAATGCAAAAATGATGTTACGTTTGATATTCATAATTAGGTGCGTTTGAAATTCTACACCCAAATATACACCCAAAAATTGAAATAGCAAAAGGTATTTAGAAAGATTTAGATTTACTCTGCATTGTAGATAATGTATGATTATCAGTGATTTGCAATTTTATGATATTTTCTGAAAGCGTAGGTTCGGGAGCCTCTCTCTCCGCTGAACTTACTGGACAGAAATGGTCAGTAAGCGGACAAAAAGCTACAAATCAATGATTTGTGGCTTTTTTTATTGCCCGAAAGTCCAGCTTCCAAGACTTCTGGAAAAGCCACTCTACTTTGACCCTTTTGGCCAAACAGAATTTACCCACCTTGGCCATAATATGATTGACCCTTTTGGCCCAAATAACATTAACCGCTTAACACAAGAGTTATTAGAGATTTTTTGTGTAGATTTAAGAACCCGAGTCCTGGTGTAAGGGGTAATAATAAAATCTAT
>NZ_VSMC01000024.1 GCF_008728965.1 Heminiphilus faecis
TCCGAACAGAGAAGTTAAACCTCATCACGCCGATGGTACTGCGAAAGTGGGAGAGTAGGTAACCGCCCCCTTCAGGGTGCAAGCACAACGCTTGCACCCTTTTTTTATACCCCTACCTTTCACATCCATGTTTTCTGTATTGCAATAAGCTGCCTGTTATATCCGTTATATACATATTATAATAATTTATTCTGATGCGGAAGAAAATCATATTGTGCTTACAGGTATTTGTACTTTCTGTAATGCTGTTGTCATGTATTAATGATGATGTCACCGCCGATATGGCGGTGCAGCCCGAATTTTCTTGTGAAGTGTTGGATATGGGCACTGTGTTTACTGGTTTACCTTCGCCTGTGTATGCGTTTAAAGTATATAATCGTGATAAGGATGGTATTGTCATCGGTTCGATAGCCTTTCGCGACGAGTCTGTGACCGGTCGTTTCCTACTTAATGTGGATGGTGCGTCAGGTGAGGTTTTTGAAAATATTCTTATACGGGGAAAAGATTCAATATATGTATTTGTCGAGGCTGTGTTGCCTCCTGTCGGAACACCGGAGCCTGTCCGCGTTTCCGTTCCGCTTGATTTTATGACCAATGGCGTCAGGTCTACTGTTTTGCTTGAGGCGTCGGCTCAGGATGTGGTTCATGTCGAATCTGTGACCCTTGACGGTGTTACGGAGTGGGATGCCCGCTATCCGTATAATATATATGGTAATGTCACGGTGCCGGAAGGCTCTACGCTTAATATTGCACGCGGTGCCCGGCTCTATTTTCATGCCGGTGCAGGTTTGCATGTTTATGGGCATCTTGTTGTTGACGGAACATCCGATGCTCCTGTTGTGATGTGCGGTGACCGTTTCGGCTGCGTGGCTTCTTCTGCGGTGCCCTACGATGTTGTGCCGGGGCAGTGGCGCGGTATTGAGCTGTCGGGTGCGTCAAGTGACGGTAATATGAATTATACGACGGTTGCCAATACGGAAAGAGGGATTGTTGCCGATGGTACATCACGGCTTCATCTGCTGAATTGTCGGTTGCGCAATTCGTCATCTTCGGTTTTGTCCGCTGTCGGTGCTGATGTCACTGCTGTCGGTTGCGAATTTTCCGGAGCACCTTCGGGAGTCGTTGTTCTTGACGGAGGCCATCATCTGTTCAATCATTGTACAATAGCCAATGATTATATATTTGCGCCGGTAGAAGAGGCCATGTTGATTTTGAAAGCGGAGCATACCGAGGTGTCTTGTGCCAATTCTATTGTATATGGTCTCGGAGCGTTGATGAGTCCCTTGGATATCTCTGGCCGTTCTGTCTTTTTTGAGCGTTGTCTGCTTAAAGCTAACGGCATTGATGATGCCGGTTTTTCGGAAATACTATGGGGCTTCGATCCTCGGTTTGACGTATCGCTTGAAGAATATCGTTTTGACTATCGGTTGACATCCGGTTCTCCGGCCATAGGTGCCGGTGACGCTTCACTGTCGCTGCCCGAAAGCTCGGTTGATTACTATGGACTGCAGCGTGGTGCTGCTCCCGATCTCGGTGCGTATGTATACCGTGATACACCTCAAAGTAACTGAAAAATTGACTGAAATGTCAGTTTTATTTTATACCTTTGCAACCGTATGAATGATGGAAAATCAACAGGACAGTCTCCTTATCGTCGGGGTGCTGATGCAGGCCTGATTTTGGGAGTATATCTTTGTGTCATATTTTTTGCCACAGCCTACTCCATGACATATCCCATCCTAAGTCCGGTGTCATTGGTGCTTATTGCCGGTGTACCGGTATTTATCTACATGTCTTTGCGCCGATCTTATATAACAGATATGGGCAAGACTATTTTCTCATCATTGTGGATGGAGGGTATCGCTACGTTTTTTTTCGGCGGAGTGATATCGGCATTCGTATCGGTGATTTATATGCGCTATGTCAATCCGGGATTTATTGATGCGCAGATTGATGCGATGATTTCGGTGTACAATCAGGCCGATTGGGAGCGTGGAAAAGAGTTGGCTGATGTAGTGTCGCGTGCGCGTGAAGCCCGTTTGATACCGCGTCCTATAGAATTTTCCATCAATATGTTGTGGCTCATTGTATTTTCCGGGTCCATTTTGTCGATGCTCATGTCCTTGCTTGTGCAGGCACGCGGTTATAATAAAAAACATAAATAAATTTTGGCGATGGATATTTCTGTAGTCGTTCCTTTATATAATGAGGCGGAGTCTCTGCCCGAGCTTGAGGCATGGATTACCCGTGTCATGAATGAAAATAACTTCACGTATGAGATACTTTTCATTAATGACGGTTCTACCGATGATTCATGGGAAGTGATTAAGCGGCTCCGGCAGCAGAACCCTAACGTGAAGGGAGTAAGCTTTAGACGTAACTATGGGAAATCGCCGGCACTGAACACCGGCTTTCAGAGAGCTCAGGGCGATGTTGTAATAACAATGGATGCGGATTTACAAGACAGTCCCGATGAAATTCCCGAGCTTTACCGCATGATTACCCAAGACAGGTATGACCTTGTATCGGGATGGAAGCAAAAACGCTATGATCCGCTGTCTAAGACCATACCTACCAAGCTGTTTAACGCCACTGCACGCAAAGTGAGCGGTATACGCAATCTGCATGACTTCAATTGCGGCCTTAAAGCCTACCGCAATAAAGTAGTAAAACGCATAGAGGTTTACGGCGACATGCACCGATATGTCCCTTATCTCGCAAAAAATGCCGGATTCAACCGCATAGGAGAAAAGGTAGTGCATCATCAGGCCCGGAAGTACGGTACTACTAAATTTGGACTCGACCGCTTTGTAAACGGTTATCTTGATCTCGCAACACTTTGGTTTACCTCGCGCTTCGGGATTAAGCCGATGCACTTTTTCGGATTGCTCGGAAGCCTTATGTTTTTCTTGGGTCTTATTGCCGTGGCTGTTGTAGGCTTCACAAAATTGTACGACATGCATCACGGCAACCACTATATTCTTGTTACGGATTCGCCTTATTTTTACTTGGCGCTGACAGCAATGCTGTTGGGTGCGCAATTGTTTCTGACCGGTTTTATCGGAGAGTTGATCGTGCGCAATTCCGATCGTCGCAATGAATATGAGATAGAAGAAGAAATAACGACACATTGTTAATAGATATAATTTGAAATGAACGCTTATCCGCAATTTTACGACCTTGTTTCACGTCGTTACTCATGCCGTAATTACAGCGACCGCAAAGTGCCTGAAGATTTGCTTGTCGCCATACTTGATATAGTACGTCTTGCTCCTTCTGCCTGCAACAAGCAGCCGTGGCGTTTTCTTGTCATAGATGACGCCGCGCAGAGCGAGGTCCTGCGAAAGAGTTATTCGCGGGAGTGGTTTGACAATGCGCCGGTCTATATTGTGGCTCTCGGCACGCATGATGAAGCTTGGCACCGCGGCTTTGACGGAAAGGACCACACTGATGTGGATGTGGCTATTGCCGTGGAGCATCTATGTCTTGCTGCTACCTCTGTGGGACTGGGAACCTGTTGGGTATGCAACTTTGACCTTGCGATAGTCAAAGATGGACTCCAGTTGCCTGACAATGTCGAGCCTATAGCCATAATCCCTATAGGATATCCTGTCGACGGAGAAACTGTACCTGAAAAGAAGCGTAAGGCATTAGACGATATTGTGAAATGGGGAAAATTCTGAAACTGGTCTTACTCGCATGTATGCTTGTCGTCTTACATACGTCATGCAACACATCGGGGTGTACTGAAAACAAGAGTTCCATACCGCTTGCGGGATTTTATTCCTACGAGACACTTGGCGCTATTACTGTAAACGAGATTTCTATCGGGGGGGTGGATGCTCCTGACGACTCGTTGCTGCTTGACAATGGTTCGGCTGGCAAAATGTATCTGCCTTTCCGATCTACAGCCGAGGAGACAAGTTACTTTATACGATATGAATCGGAGCAACTTGGTGGTGGCGCATTGTACGATATCATAACGTTCAATTACACTTCAATCCCTTATTTTGCTTCGGAGGAGTGCGGCGCTATGTTTCGCTATAAGATCAATGAGATGTATTATACGAAGCATCTGATAGACTCCGTCGGCTTGGTTGACAGTCTTATAACCAATGAGGATGTGGAGAAAATCCATATCTATTTCCGCACAGCCGACATTGAAAAACCCGATGCTCCTGACGACCCCGATAGTCCTGATGTGCCCGGAGACAATCCCGATAATCCTGATGACAATCCCGGAGATAACCCCGGCCAAAACGAAACTCCTGACGAATGAACCGATTCTGTATAATATTATTGATCGGCGCTTTGGCCCTGTCAGCAGCGGCTCAACGACGCATTACTCCGGTGGACAATCCTGATAAAAAGCGTGGTGCTCCTGTTGTTCCGGAGGCAGTCGATACTGTGGCCGGTGGTCGTCCTGCAAGTGTTGTTGAAACTACCGATTTGGCCGGACATACCGTTCTTGTCGATACTATCTCGGGTGAGGAGTATCGTGACACTATTCTCACTACCGCTCCTAAACTCATCTATCCTCGATTCGATGCTGTTACTGTCGGAGTCAATGTGTGGGACCCTCTGATGCGTTGTTTCGGGCAAAAATACGGACTCATAGGCTTTTGGGGAGAGCTTAGTCTGCATAATTGGATAAAGCCTGCCGTTGAGATAGGTCTGGGGTCTGCCAACTATACTCCGGATGATGGTAATTATACTTACAAGTCATCTATAGCGCCCTATTTCAAGATTGGACTTAACTATAATTTTCTATATAATTCCAATCCCGATTATTCTGTTTATGCCGGGTTGCGTTACGGTGTCAGCAACTTCAGTTATGAGGTTACTGATGTGACTATGAACCAAGGCTATTGGGATGAAAACGTATCTTTCGACATTCCCTCCCAACGTGCTACAGTCGGCTATTTTGAGGCTATGGTAGGCATACGGGTCAAAGTTCTTGGCAATGTGTCGCTCGGATGGGAGCTAAAGGTGCACCGTATAGCGCATGGAGGCAAGGGTGAATATGGAGAGCCGTGGTATGTGCCCGGCTACGGAGCCAAGTCTTCATTATTCAATGCTTCGTTTTCAGTCAGCTATACGCTGCCACTCGGCAGACGGCAGACTATGGTGCCACCCGGTGCCGATGCCGAAGAGGAATAATTTACAGCGACATCCGATTATCAGGCTGACATAACAATTAGGCCTGCCAAGTATACATGTCATCGGTCATTACCTGACATGTGCATTGGCAGGATGCAAAAATTTAGTGCGAAGACGTCATCTCTTTTTATTGAGATCGTCTTCGCGTTCTTTACGTAACCGCTCGCGTTTTTTCAAAAAGAAGTGCAAAAGCACTATGCACAGCAATGTCAAGCCTATTATGCTGAAATAATAGCCATAATTGCCGGCAAAAAACTCACCGCGGCCGATGTAGCTCATAACACCAAGGTATACGAGGAGTATGAGCGGTACAAATGTAGATTTTTTCATAGGTACCATAGCGATTTTTCTTTAACGGTTGGTGTCATTGCTTTCGTCGACATGTTTTATATAAGGCGACCGGCAAGGATCAAAACGACCTGCCGTGAGGTGAGAGTAAATTTTCAGACAAGCCCACGCGTCAATGGAGGCGTAGGTCTGCTGAGGGGTTGATAGTGTCGAGGCTTCCCAGTTGGAGAGCCGTTGACTTTTTGATATACGTTCGCCGAATATTATGCCATAAATTTTCTGCAGACTGCAGTCAAGGATATTAAACTCTTTGACAAGATCCTGCAGATCGACGAAGCCGGCTGGCTGAAAATCATGCAACTTGTGCATGACATGAAAGTCGTCTTTCAGCGACAGCCCGACCTTTGTAATCCGGGGATTTTCGATAAGGTCGCGCAATTCATCGGGAAAGCCGAACTTGTTAATGCGGAAAAGGTAACAGCACTCTTCGGTGGCAAACTGCATCAGTGCCACCTGATTTGTGCGCCCTTTTCTGAACGACGGTTTTGTCTCGGTGTCGAATCCCACTACAGGGAAACGCCTGATTGTTTCAAGCGCACTCTTGGCCTGCTCAACCGTGTTTATCACTATGATATGTCCGGGATAAGTGACGGTCGGTAGAGCGGAGAGTTGCTCCTTTGTGATAGACAGTACTAATGTATTGACATTCATAATAAAAATAAGTAGATTTCTCTTGAACGGCGTTAACGCTTGGCGTAAAGTTAGTAAATAATGGTGAAATAAATACACTTTTATGCCGGGAATCGGTGTATTTTTAACATTTAAACAGATTCATAGTGTTTTTCGGGGAATGCAGTGTGTCAAATAGTTGTAAATTTAACACCAATAAAATTACGTTCGATATAACGCTTTATAAACGATGATGTGTCGGCTGCTATAATCTTGTCGTTGTCGAAAAATGTATTATATACAACCTCCAGCAATCGAATGCCACGCGACTTTATGGCTTCAAGAGACAGCAGGGTGTGGTTGATTGAGCCGAGTACTCCGTTGGTGACCAAAATGAGCGGCATTCGGCGAGTGGTCACGTAGTCTATTGTAAAAAAATCGTCTGTAATCGGAACCATAAGTCCTCCGGCTCCTTCGACAAGCACAGTGTCATATCGCTCGCTCAGTTGTCGGGAACAGCGGTCGATAAGGTCGAGGTCTATGCTCTTGCCGTCCAGTTTTGCCGCGAGCTGGGCCGAGGCGGGATATGTGAAAATTACCGGCGCGGTCAGGCGGGCTGTATCCTCGGGCAATAATCCGGTTCCTGTTATCTCTCGATGTTTTAATATGTCTTCCGACATGTCTGTATTGCCGGTCTGAATAAACTTCTGTGTTATCACGGACTTGCCTTCTGCCATAAGGCGGCGGGCTATGATGCCGGTGGCGTATGTCTTGCCTGCATCGGTGTCTATGCCCGAAATAAATATTATATCACTCATTGCTGCGCTTTTTTATAATGATGTATATTGGTCGGTAGGTTAGCGGCGCTCCTGACGATGTGACCGGATATCCACGGGTGAAATCGGTGACCGTCATGGCGGTGTGGCGTAGTGCGTTGACTCCGGTGTTGCGCAGGTGTGACATTACATGCCGCGGTGAAGGGAAGTTGAGTTTCATCTCGCTCTCTTCAAGAGCTATCACATCGCAGTTTTCCGGTATCATGGCTCTAAGTTCGTCGGCAGAATAGTAACGTAACGGCAGGTGAGTGACTTCCGATACCTCCGCTATATTTTGCGGGCCGAAAGTGGAGAGGACGATGAGCCCTCTGGATTTTACGACACGAGCGGCATGATACAGAAACTTAGGCAGTGATTGAAACCATTGTATACATGAGGCCGACGTTATGACGTCAAATGTGTCATCCGGTACGTCGGCTATGAGTTTTTCTCCGTCGCAGGCAGTTATATTTGTATTTGCCGGAATTCCCTTGACTGGCTGTGGAGCGAGATCCCATAGCGACAGGTCGGCAAGAGGCCATGATGTGGCATATAGGGCTGTCAGAAAGCCTGTGCCATAGCCGATCTCGAGTATCGATGATGGTGACTCGGTGGTGTGAGCCAGCCACAGAGTGTGAAGATGATGGGCTATCTCTCTCTGTACTGACGCATTGTCGTCGTAGCGTGAGGCGCTTTTGCTGAATTTTTCACCTACAAGGCGCTTGTCTATTATCTCCTGCTCGATAAGGACCTGCCAGTCGGGCATATGACCCGAGGCAATTGTGCGTATTCGGTTATGGCCGTCCCATTCCCGACGCAGGTTATCGGGGGGAAATATTCTGTCGTTTTCGGCGATTATGACGCGGTCCCATGTAGAATGGCCGTAGGCTGAAGCATCTGAACGGTAGAGTGTACTTATCGACAATAGCTCGTTGCGCAGATCTTCAATATCGCGTTGCGGCATGTGGCTTCTGAAGTTCTCGTAAGTTTCGCGGGAGTCACACATGCGACGGTAGAATTTTTCGAGATTTCTGCTGTCAAGCCTGTCAAGAGTGCCTTGGAATATATCTTCAGGTATTCCCAGCAGGTCATCAATGGGGTGCAGCGAGCCGTTTACCGCTATCTTCAGTGTGGGTTTTATTTTGTATTGTTTTATGACAGATTGAGCCATGAAAACACCGAATGACCATGCGAATATATACAAGTCGTCATAGCGGGCAAGGGGTGTGGTGTCAAAATTGACAACGGAGTAGTCCCACACTGTCATTATGTCACATCCTTCGATGCGCAGTTGTCGGAACGGATCGGCCGACATGCCCCATCCTGCAAATATGATTATAAGGCTATTGTTGTTCTCAAATGAAGTAAACTCCTGTTTCATAATGCCGACAATGCTTTTTTCAGTCCTGTTATGTCGCTGTCATTCATAGCTGCGCTTATGCTGAAACGCAGTCTTTCTGTACCTGCCGGTACGGTGGGAGTGCGTATAGGCAGGGCTTTGTATCCTGAGGACAGTAATTTTTCCGACAGTTTTACCGCTTTGACTGCGTCGCCTGTTATGAGCGGTGCTATATGGCTGTGCTGCTGAGTCGAGCCCAAGGCTTCGGCGAGCCGACAAGATAGTCGGTATACTTTTGCACGTTCAGCGTCCATTGATATTAATTTGTTTACAATGAAGCGAGTCCATGCCGAATTGAGCGGCGGCAGCGCCGTCGAGAAGATAAAGCTGCGCGACTTGTTGATAAGAAATGACTTTATAACTGGCGAAACGGCTGTAAACGCTCCGCATGAGGCTGCCGCTTTGCCGAAAGTTCCCACTATGATGTCTACAGCTTCATAATATGGTGAGGCTTTTGCGAGTCCGAGTCCTTGTGGGCCGCATACACCGAATGCGTGTGCTTCGTCGACATACAATTGTACTGACGGATACTTCTGCTTTAAGGCGGCAAGAACGGCTATGTCGCAACTGTCACCGTCCATGCTGAATATGGATTCGGTTATGACAAGCAACCGTTCGTAGCGATCGATGTTCTGCTTTATTATGGACTCAAGATGGTTGTAGTCGTTGTGTCTGAAGCGAGTAAACGGTGCCCGTGACAGTATGATACCGTCGATTATACTTGCGTGACTTAGTTTGTCGGCTATGATGAATGTGCCTTGTCCTGCTATTGCGGATATGATGCCGGTATTGGCGTGGTATCCGCTGTTGAACAACAATATGTCGCGACGATAGAGTTGCGACATCATCTCTTCAAGCCGGAAGTGTTCGTCCTGACGTGAGGCAAGAAGGCGTGAGGCCGATGAAGTCAGGGGGATGAGCCGGTTGTGTTCATCGGAAAAAAAATCGGAGCGTAGGTCTTCGCGTTCACCGAGTCCCATATAGTCGTTGGTGGAAAAGTCGACATAGCCGGTTGATCCACCTTTGGGTATAGTCCTGAAATTTCCCTGTTTCTGAATATCCTTAAGTATATCGCTGTAATAGGTCATTGTTATGCTACTTCTCTGCAAAATTACTGAAAATAGCTTTAATACGCAATTTTACATTTAAAAGCGGCTTGATGCCATGTGACGGGCTACATCATCAGAAGAACCGAGCTTAACATGAACGGTTAACCGGATTTTGCAGGTGGTCAGGTATGACTGTGCATGGTCTGTTTTACGGTAAGTATACGGCGTTTGTGCTCATATGACAGCGACGGCAATGGAGGAGCCCATCTCTGTGTCGGCGAAGTCAATATCTTTGTCTATTTTCAGCATGACGGTCGGTACGCCTTGTCTCAAGGTGTAGTATAGTTTTGAGCCGGCTTCGATGGTTACGGGAAATATGACTAATTTGGTATCAGTGATGGTGTAAGGTATCTCTTGCCCGTCGATGTCAGTAATTGTAAAGTCACCTGAAATAACATCACGGATATATTCTTCTGCTATTGAGGCATAGCATGAAGATATATTGTGATCCGATTTGTTGACAACGATTATTTCATTATCGCGCGGGGTGCAGATGGATATGACTAATGCCATAAAGCATGTTATGGACAGGATTGTTTTCAAGGTTGTCGTTTAATTGTTATGTGATGAATGATTTCGAACAAAGGTAATTAAAATGTTGAATTTGTGCAATTGAAATATAAAATAATATTGTGACACATATTTTATTAGTATAAATACCGATAAAATAGTAACTTCGGTTATTGAATCAAAATACGAAGCTATATAACTGGAATATGACTATGTCAGGGACTAATAATGTGGACAATTCAATCGTATCTACGATAAAGCGGGTGACTTGGATCGGTTTCTGGGTCAATGCGGTACTGATGGTTCTGAAGATATTCTTTGGATGGTATGGCCATAGTGATGCACTTGTGGCCGACGGCGTACATTCGCTAAGTGACTTTGCCACTGATTTTATCGTGCTTGTATTTGTGGGACTGGCTTATAAACATGCTGACGACTCACATCCTTACGGTCACGGAAAATATGAGACGTTTGCCACTTTGCTTATAGCCGTGGCTCTTCTTATAGTGGCTGTCGGACTCGGTATAGGCGGAGTAAGGACCATTATGGCTTTTGTTGACGGAAGTGTGCTGCCGCGGCCTGATATATGGACTCTTGTCGTGGCTATAGTATCGATACTTGCCAAAGAGTATCTGTTCAGATACACAGTTAAAGCGGGTCGTCGTATAAACTCAAGTTCGCTTATAGCCAACGCGTGGCATCACAGGAGCGATGCCATATCGTCTATAGCCACTCTTGTAGGGGTGTCGGCATCATATTTTCTGGGTGAGCAGTGGCGTATTCTTGACCCGGTGGCATCGTTGCTGATAGCGGCGTTTATCGTTATTTCTGCCGTTCAGATAGGGCGGCCCGCTATAAACGAACTGCTTGAACAGTCGTTGCCCGAGGATGAGGTCATGCGAATAAGTGATATTATCAAGTCGGTGGGTGGGGTGAAAGGTCTGCATAATCTGCGCACTCGTCGAAACGGACACACCGTCATGATAGACTGTCATGTAAAGGTAGACCCATATATAACCGTGACGGAGGGTCATGATATTGCTTCCGCGGCAGAGTCAGGACTACGCGACTTATACGGATATGATACAGTCATAACCATTCATATAGAGCCGTTTAAAGGTATATGACATAACAATAGACGCCGTCTCGCGATTATTTAATCCGGACGGCGTCTATTATTAAGTTGGTCTCGATTTATCGTTGTCTGTTAAGCAAGTCGGCGGTGGGGCATTCAAAATTGCTTATGCCGAGATTCACTTTTTTCAGGTCGTCGAGATTGTGGACAGGAGGAGTGATGTCATCGGGGAATGGGAGTCGTGATAGTTCTTGGAAGTACAGCAGACATCCGTCTTTCCACCATATGGCATCGCGTACCTGCGTCTTGAGACGTCGTTGTATGTCGTCAAACAATGCCGGGTCTACATAGGGTTGCACGTGCTCCCATCGGCGCTGGAAGTCCCTCGTTTCTACAACTCCACGCTCATAGTGGCGGCAGAGACTATCCCACAGCGTATCGCCGGACGGGAGCTGATACTCCCACGGCAGATGATGAAACCAAAGGAGAAACTCTTCGGGACATAAAGCCGGATTATCAAGCCGTTTGGCCAGATTGTCAGGATACTGACCTATAGCGTTGCTGCCTTTTGAACTACGGTCGAAGCCAATGCCGGCGCTGTCGGCCCGGTGATAATATGACGGCATCCAGTCGGGGCGTCCGCCCTCTATGGCACACCAAGGCTCGGGACCGTAGTGATGGCCGAACGCAAACAGATGATGCAGACCCATAGGCATCATGTAGTCTACAACAGCTTCACGGCTGCGCATCATTATGTCGATTACTTCAGCAGTTATCTCTGCCGGGACGTTGCAACCGTTAAAGATGGTTTGTGAAAGCCATTCGTCGGCTATATCTTCGCCGGTTAGAGCGGGATTCCATGCGAGTCGTCCGAATGCGTACCAGTTGGCCTGTGCAAACGGGTGGCCGGTCCAGTTGGTATCATCACCCACGTTGGCGACTCCGGCTACCGCTTTTATTGACTTAGGATTCACATAGCTGAAGAATTCCTTCCACATAGGAGCGAGATATGCCAGATGATTGCTGTGGCCGAGATACTCCTGCGTGATCTGAAACTCTACCATGCAGTCGGTTGACGGCATGGCGCCGAACAGCGGGCTGTAAGGCTCGCGGGGCTGGAAGTCGACAGGGCCGTTCTTTATCTGTACGATGACATTGTCATCAAACTGTCCGTCAAGCGGCTGAAATTCGATATAAGCCTGTTTTGCGCGGTCGGCGTCAGCCGGAGAGTATACAAATGCCCTCCACATGACGATGCCGCCATGGGGTTTTAATGCTCGGGCCATCATATTGGCTCCCTGAGCATGTGAACGGTCGAAATCACAAGGTCCGGGCTGTCCTTCAGAGTTGGCTTTGACAAGAAATCCACCGAAATCGGGTATAAGGCGGTATATCTCACTTGCCTTATCCTTCCACCATTTTATGACTTGCCGGTCAAGGGGATCGGCTGTCGGAAGGCTGTCAAGCTGCATGGGAGCCGCAAAGTTGGCCGACAGATATACCTTTATGCCATAAGGACGGAATATGTCGGCGATTGCTTTAACCTTGTGCAGATACCCAGCCGACAAGATGCTTGACGAGGCATTGACATTGTTAAGGACAACTCCGTTTATGCCTACAGCCGCATTGGCCCGGGCATATTCCTTATAACGTGGCGATATGGTAGCCGGCAGTTCATCCCACACCCATATGCTGCTACCGGAGTAGCCCCGTTCAATAGTCCTGTCAAGATTGTCCCAGTGATTAAGTATGCGCAGGTCGTAGGAGGGAACTTCTCTGATTTCGTTCGGCAGAGATTTGCCGGCTGTCTGCATGGCTAAGAGGCGGTATGCTCCATACAGCAGTCCCGGTGCGCTGTTTGCCGTTAGTGTCACCTTATCTTTTCCCGGTGTGATAATGAAGCCGTCACGTCCAAGGCTTTTGTCTTTTATGAGTTTCATCTCCACCGGTGCTCCGGTCCATGAACTACGTAATTCGGCTGTGGCAACGTTGATAGTAGCGGATGAGGACTTTGGAGCTTTTATAACAGCGGCATTATTCTCAACGGGTTGCGGCAGCCATAACCGTGAACCGTCATAAACGGAAGCTTTCGCCGACATGCATGTAAGCATGAAGGCGAAAGCACCAATAATATAATGTATAACCAGTTTATTCATCACCAGTACCGCCGCCATCTATTGTTATTATATGACCGTCGGCGTCATACTCCAACGGAGTCACTTTGAGGCTGCGCAACCATGTCTTGCCGCCTGAGGGCACACAGTCATGATGGAAGATATACCACTTGCCTTTGTGCTCTATTATGGCATGGTGTGTGGTCCATCCTACGACAGGCGTCATTATGCAGCCCTGATATGTGAATGGGCCATACGGGTTGTCGCCCACGGCATAGCACAAACGGTGGGTGTCGCCTGTAGAATAGGAGAAGTAGTACTTGCCGTTGTACTTGTGCATCCATGAAGCCTCGAAGAAGCGGCGCGTATTGTCGCCGGCTTTCAGCGGCTCGCCTGTCGCAGGATCAAGTATGACGATAGGACGAGGCTCTTCGGCAAACTGGAGCATGTCTTCGGTGAGCCGTACTATCCGAGATGGTATGGCCGGGTTTTCATCGGGTTCCAGATGTGGCTCTTCGAGAGCTTTGTTATCGCGGTAGCGCTGCAACTGTCCGCCCCAAAGTCCGCCGAAGTACATATAGTAGTCATCGCCTTCACGGAACACAGCCGGGTCTATAGAGTAGCTGCCGCGGATGGGATCGGGCTGCGGAATGAACGGACCTTCCGGTTTGTCGGCCACGGCCACTCCTATGTGAAACACGTCGTTTTTGTCCTTTAACGGGAAATACATATAGTACTTGCCGTCTTTTTCAGCCACATCGCAGTCCCAGAGCTGACGTCCGGCCCAAGGTATATCGGCTACATCAAGTACTTTGCCGTGGTCTATGACCTCGCCTTCCATGATGTCGTCGGTAGAGAAGACATGGTAGTCTTTCATCTCGAAGTGGTCGCCGTTGTCGTTTTCACCGGCTCCGCTGTCCCAGTCATGAGAGGGATATATGTATACGCGTCCGTTAAATACGTGTACTGCGGGATCGGCCATGTAGTCCTGCGGGACAAGATATCTTTCTTTTTTCATAGCTGTGGTCTGTTTTTATTTGTCGCCGCATTTAGCTTCGGCAGCGACAGTATTAATAAACGGTTTAACCTGATAATCGCGGTCAAAAAGCAGGGGATATTCCTTGCGTCCGCGTACGGGCCAGTCATTTTTCCATGAGTCACCGTCGCTTACTCCCCATGCGGTCACACGGGTTATAACATCGGAATGCTTCATGAACAGACGCATGACATCGGCCATACGGTTATTCCACTTGGTGTCGATATCTTCAGGCAATCCGTCGGGGTATGGGTTGAGCTGCTTCTGGTAAGCGGTTGTATCGGATACGTTGGCTCCTTGGTTCACGGTTGGAAGGGCGCTCATGTCCCATTCTGTAATCATGACTTTGCAGCCGGTTCCGGCAAAAGCTTCCAGTGACTCTTCGAACTCGTTCAGATCGGGATAATCCATGCCCATGTGCGACTGCATGCCGATGGCGTCGATGCGGATACCGCGCTCTTTCATGCTATTGACCATCTTGACGACAGTGTTGCGGCGTCCCGGCACGTTCATGCCGTAGTCGTTGTAATAGAGTTCGGCGTCGGGATCGGCTTCGTGAGCATATTGGAATGCCAACGGTATGAATTCCTCTCCGAGTATACGGTAGAAACCGCTGTTACGGTAACTTCCGTCCTCGACAATGGCCTCGTTTACGACATCCCATCCGTGTACGCGTCCTTTATAACGGCCCACGATGGTGTGTATATGATCGCGCAGACGTGATTTAAGCGTTTCGGCGTCAACGTCGTTGCCGTTTTCATCGACAAGAAACCACGGTGAGCATTGTGAATGCCACACAAGGCAGTGTCCGATGATAAACATGCCGTTGTCCTCGCCTAACTTGACAAATGCGTCGGCGTCATCCCAGTAGTATCTGTTCTCTTCAGGATGTATATTGGCGGATTTCATGGCATTTTCGGCCACGATGGAGTTGAAGTGCTTCAAGGCTGTAGCCTGTCCCATAGAGTCGCGACCCGAAACCTGATGAACATTCAGCGCCGTGCCCATGAGGAAGCAGTCTTTGAAACTGTCTTTAAGTGTAGGTTCGGCCGCTGTTTTTTCGGCACACATGTAGAATGTTGATGACAGGGCCACTACGCCCGATAAAAGCATTAATTTTGTGATTTTCTTCATGATTTTATTTAATTGTCTGATTTATGACGGTTTTCAATCTCTTTATTTATCGTGTCTATACGGTCGTCGTCAAGATCATATTTTGATATTATAAATATGGCTACAACGAGCAGTATGGCAGGGATGACCGATACGAGCCAAAGTATACCTTGTTCGGCAAGCGGCGACTGTACGTTGTCGGATGCGTTGAAGTCGACAAACGCAAGCACGAGGCCGGGAACCACTCCGCCAAGAGCCATGCCAGCTTTATAGAAGATGCCGGTAAGGGCGTTGACGATGCCGGAGATGCGGCGTCCGTGGGTATATTCACCATAAGATATGACTTCAGGCACAAGCGCCCACATGTAGCCTGTAGCTACAATGACGCCGGTGGATTTTACGAACTGTGCCACATACACCAGCCACATGTGTTCTTTGAGTGCGTCGACCATGGAGATGAGGTAAAGAAGGCCCATGCCCACTATAGCCGTGACAAGAAATATGTAGAACATGCCTTTCTTGCCTACCATGCGCTTTATGGAAGGTATCATGGGCATGAAGATGAATGCGGGTATCGAGCCGAGGCCCATGAATATGGAAAGTTCTTCGGCTGTGCCGTGGAGATTGTAATTGATGTAATATGCTCCTGCCGAGTTGCCTATTGCCATCATGGCGAATGCCGTGATAAAGAAGAATGCGAGTATGCGCAGGGGCTTGTTGCGTACAAATTCAAGCCAAAGGTCAGATACTTTGACGTTTTCTGTCTCTTTCTTGTCCATGACCACGCGCTCTCTGCACTGCGAGAAGCAGAAGAATAGCAGGGCCAGACCTATTATGCCGTATATGGACATAGTGATGAACCATGCGGAGTCACTTGACGATAGGTCGGAGGTTTCCGAGGGGTCGAAAATCTTCAGGATGATAGGTATACCCATACCTACCGCGAGGCCGCCCACGTTGGCCATGAACATTCTCACTGAAGTAAGAATGGTTATTTCGTCTGTATCGCGTGTCAGTGACGCGTTGAGCGCTCCATAGGGCACATTGACAAGAGTGTAGCACATCGACAGCCCCACATAGGTTATATAGGCATACAGAAGCGAGCCTGAGAAGCCGTTCCAGAAGCACAGTAGGGCGAAGCCTGTAAGCGGTATGCCGCCGAGCACCAGATATGCGCGGTATTTGCCGAGTTTAGGGTCGTGCTTGTCGACGAAAGTGCCTACGAGCGGATCCCAGATGACGTCCACGATTCTTACGATGAGAAACATTATGGCCGCTACGCCGGGATCGAGACCATATACATTGGTATAGAAGAACAGCAGGTACATGCTGATCGTCTGGTAGATAAGATTCTGGGCGAGGTCACCCGACCCGAATCCGATGCGTTGCATCCAGCCAAGTTTGTAGAAGCCTTTGCTCTGTGCTTCGGTATTATTTACATTCATAGTCAGTTGTGATTCCATGTCTATAAGGTGGATTATGTTATTTCTTTATTTCGTTATGTTTTATTACGGCTTCGACTACACGGTGGCCTACGGTCTTCTTGTCAAGCGGATGTATGTCGTTCCACTCTCCGAGGTCACTGTTTGGCACAAGGTAGGCATTGTGGGTGGACTTGGCCGCTTCAGCCTGATTGCGGCGCATTTCAGCCCATGCCGCACGTCCGCCGCGGTCGTCTTTATGCAGGAAGTCGGCCAGCTCCACTATGTAGAACGGCATGTCGCGGTCATTGAAATCGGCGCGCCACGAGTCCATCAAAGTCTTGAGCATGTATGTGTATGAATTGCGGGTGTCGACGTTGCTCTCTCCCTGATACCATACCACTCCGTTTACCGGGTAGTTGATGATAGGATGTATCATGGCATTGTACAGTACTGCGGGTATATAGTTGAACGATACACCTCCCTGTACAGGGGGCACGACGGCACCGCGGTGATATTTCCATGCGCCTTCGAGATTTATCTCCTCGTCGCCGGCTATGAGCTTGTAGGGCTTTTCAGGCACGAAATTAGCTCTGCCTCCGTTGCTGAACAGGCGTATGGTTATCTGGTTGTCGCCCTCTTTAAGCAATCCTGCGGGTATGGGATATTTACGGGGCGGATACTGGTAGGATACGGTTCCGACAAAAGTGCCGTTGACATATACCGAATCGGCGTCGACTATGCAGCCCAAGCGTAGCAGTCCCGGCTTGCCCGCCATCGAGGAGGGGAGCGATACGGTTTTGCGGAACCAGTGTGAGCCGTTGACCGGATTCAGGCCGTCGGTGGCCCATCCGTCGGCGGCTTTCCAGCCGCAATGTATGTCGTCGCCGGCTATAGTGCCGTCAGTGACAGAACCTGAGGGTATTTCAACCGTAGGCCAGTCGGAGTCATCAAAAGCGGGTTCATACCATTTTACCGCATCATGAAGGCCCGGGTCGGTGGCATATAGCAATGACTGACGGCGTGCCGAACTTTCGCCGGCGAGCTGGTTTATGCGGTTGCGGTAGGCGTCATCCTCATATATGCGTTTTTTATTTACAAGGCCGGGAAATTCGGCAAGACGCTCTTCCTTTATCCAAGATTCTATGGGGGTGCCTCCCCAGCTTGATCTGATTATGCCTACAGGTAGGCCTGTGCGTTCGTTAAGTTCTTTTGAGAAAAAGTAGGCAAGTGCTGAAAAAGCCATCAGTTGCTCATCGGTTGTAGGCTGCCATGTACAGTTTTTTACGTCATCGAGCGGCTGGTGAAATTCGTATGCGTTGGGTACGTTGAAATGACGTATCTTGTCATTGCTGTATGAGGCTATCTCGTCGGCAAACATGTCAGTGACTCGTCCTACTGTCAGGTCTATGTTGGACTGACCGGAGAAGAGGTATACGTCGCCCGAGAGCACATTGTCGATAGTTATGTCATTGATTGTTATGGTGTAAGGCCCTCCGGCTTTTAGCTCGGAGTACTCGGCGCGCCATTGGCCGTCATCGCCGGCGGTGACCGATATGCCTTTGCGAGGTCCGACGGTTTTGTTGCGGCTGTCGGTGATTTTTACTGTCACAGTCTCTCCGGGGTCGGCTTTGCCCCACAGAACCACGGGATGTTCACGCTGCACCACCATGCCCGGCGACAGGATACGGGGCAAAGTCACTTTTGCGTCACATTCCATGGCTCCCATGTATAGCATGGCGAGGAGTGATGCGATATATTTTACACTATGTTTCATAATAGCGGTATTATTAAGTCGGATTTCGGTTAAGTTGACATGAGCAAAATTACTCAATAGCCGAGGGCTGAAAGGTACAATTATGTATCACAAATCTACAACTGCGTAACATCATGCTTATTTGTAGTCATAAAGTGTCACATGAAGCACCTGAAAGTCATCGACGCCTATACGCACATGACGCCCCTGATGGGTTTCGTCGCCGCAATAGCGGCGCACGCGCGACAGAGTGCCGTCAGGGTTGACCGATACCTCGTCGACGGTGCCGAGACCTATTCGGGAGCTTCCGTTCCATCCGCTTGCGGCCTTGCGGTCGCTGCCGGTGTTGAGGAAGCCGTCTTCTCCGAGAGTCTGCGTTACCGTACTTTCGCCGGTGTTTTCAAACTTCAATACTATGCCGCTGCCGGCTACTATGTACTCTCGTGGAGCGAGCCTTATGACTACTCCTCCGGTCGATGGCCAAGCGGAACCGTCGGTAGCCCTCGGGTCCCAAGGCAGAGTGAAGTAGTGGCTTGCGGTTATCTTTATATCGTCGCGTGCAATCACACGCTCGGTCGAGTCGTTGTCAAAATACAGGCCGTTCATGGAGCCTTGGCCCTGATGTCTCGCCAATATGGGCATCAGTTCAAGCAGTTTGGCATAGCCCTTGACTGCAGGTGCATCGGGTGAGTCGCTGCCGTTCTCGATTGAGAACGGGCTGAAGCCTATGGCGTCATGTTCGCCGATTACGTAAAACGCTTGGGCCGCGTTTCCGTCAAAACGGCGTATCTCCGGTATAAACAAAGGATTGTCGACGGTGTGGTATTGTGCTACCCAGTCGGTGAAACCCTTGTCGTAAAGGTCGGGCGAAAGCATGTCGACCGACGGAGCGGCGGCATGCCATATGTCTTTCAGATGGGCGAGAGGACCGGCCGAAGGATACTCGCCGGGTTTGCGCCCTCGGCTGTTCATGGCTGCATTGACATATAGAGGCCGGTCAATTACGGCACGCGCGCATTGAGCGAGCCGCTCCACGTAAAGGGCATAGTTCCACGCCATGAAGTATTCGTCGCTGTATATGTCTTCGCCGAATACATCGTGCCAACTGCCCGAAGTCTTCATGCCGTTGTCGCGCCATCGCGCCGCCAACTGCGGATGAAGTGATGTCTTGTGTTTTTTGAGATGGTCGATAAGCGCCGTTGGAACACCCTTGTCATAAGCGGTCTGTGCCGCCGGAGAATAGTCTCTCGGGCTCTCGAGCATGCCTATTTCATTTTCTATCTGTATCATGAGCACTGTGCCGTCGGTGTCGCGGTTGGCTACATGCTTCAGCCAGCGTGTAAACGCGCGGCTGTCGGCTTTATACACATTCTCGGAAAATGCGCTCGCGATTTCAAGAGGTTTTCCTGCTGCGGTGCGGGCGCGGGGATATTTGCGGTAATCTTTCTTAAACCACTCCGGTGCATAGCAGCTCATGGAATTTTTCCATGCGCCGAACCAAAGAAATACTATTTTCAGATTATTTTTGCGCGCTTCATCAATCGCTGCGTCTACGAGTGAGAAGTCATATTGTAGCTCTGAGGGCTCTATCATGTCCCAATAAACCGGCACAAGCACCGTGTTGAGGTTCATGCGCTTCAGTTTGGGAAATATACGCTTTATATCGGCCTCCGATGAAGCCGAGCTATTGCCGAGTTCTCCTCCGATGATGATAAACGGTTTGCCGTCGACAGTGAGCTGAGTGGCAGCGCCATGTTTAACCAGCCGCACGTTGCCGGCATAAGCGGCAACTGAGAGACATAAGGCTATTGACATCAAAAATAATCTGTGCATATGCGTGAGATTTTGTTAAAAAATACGAGGGGAGGGAAAATCGGTCCTCCCCTCGTTATGTATGTAATGTAACGGGTTACGGTTTATTCGGCAGGTGTGCCTTCTTCACCTTCATGAAGGTCTTTCCACTCTTCACCTTTGAAGTCGGTCGATACATCGTATCCGGCTATCGCGTCGCATACGCCCTTATAGGCTATTTTGCGGTTGTAGTCGCCGTCAAACAGGTTGGGCGCGTCGCCGGGCAGCCAGTATTCGTGCTCTTTCTTGTTGTCCGAGAAGCCCCATATGGTTATGGACGACTGCTGGGCCTCGGGGATGTTCTCGAAGTAAGAGGTGAGAATCATCTGATATGTGGCGGCTTGTTCGCTTAGCTGAGCTTCCGAGGGGGTTATGGTCTTGCCCTCCTCCACGCCGAACGCCACGTCGAGCTCGGTGATGCGTATGAGCTTGCCGGTCTGGGCCAGTTTCTTGAACATGGCGTCAACCTGCTCTTTGCTGATTTTGTAGTTGACGTGCATCTGGGTGCCGATACCGTCGACTTGACCGCCGTTTTGGTCGATGTAGTTTACAAAGCCGATGAGAGCATCAAGTTTCGCCGGGCTTGTCTCGAGGTTGTATTCGTTGACAAACAGTTTGGCGTTGGGTGCATACTTGCGTGCGAATTCAAATGCCTTTACAGCGTAGTCCTTGCCGAGGTAGTAGCCCCAGTACCAGTGCTGGTTGCCTGCTTCTGAAGCCCAGTTGAGGGTGAGGCCGTCGGTCTCTGTCTCTACCGGCTCGGAGTCGGCCACGCCGTCATTGTTGTTGCTGCCGAACACGCCGTCGATACCGCGCCATCCGTTGCTGCCGTCGGCTATAGGCTCGTTGATTACATCCCATGCGTCAACACGGTCGCCTACATGCTCCATGATGGACTTGATCCACTGTTCCATAGCGTCGAGAAGTATGGTCTTCTTCTCTTCGGCGCTCTTCGGAATGTAGGTGATGCCGCCGGCGCGAGATGCGTTCAGTATTGCAGGTGCGGGTTCGTCGGCAACTTCTGTTACAAGTACATTGTCGATATAGTAAGTGACTCCCGGCATATACCCGAAATCAAGATTGAACTGCCACGTCGTAGTGCCTTCATTGAAGTCGCAACTGAACTTCTGCGGTATGACCTTTATGTAGGTCCACCCCGTCCCGGTCTCGAAGGCCTCGGTCCAGCCTGACTGATTTCCGGTCCAGTTCATCCACGGCCATTGGTTGGACATGTCGCCGGAGAATGAGAGACGGCCTTTTCCGGGAATATCGGATTTTACGTAGAACGAAATCTCCACATCGGCACCGGTCGTGTTGGGTATCTTCGGTGATATGACCTGAAGGTCCCATGCATTGCTGACAGCGTCGTTGGCAACCATTTTAAGCACGTTCTTGTTGCCTGAAGGAGCGTCGGCTAACTCTACGGTTTCTACACCACCGCTTGCATTGTTGATGGTCCAACCGGTTGTGCCATTGCTGAAATTACCGTTTTCACATAGATTGGCGGGGCCTTCGTTTTTAATACCGAACTTGAAGTCATCGATATAGATATCAGCTTCCATTCCGCCGAATTGCAATCCTACACGGGTCACGTCGGTCTTTTCATCTGACAAAATCACTTCGCCGGTAAACAATACCCAGTTTGAAGCAAGTTCACAGTTTGCGCCCCAGTCTTGGTTGCCGTTGGCTGTATTCTGATACATAAACTGTACTACCGCTCCGGGATTGTCTGTACGGGCCCAGAACTGGTAAGCGTATGTCTCGCCGGGTACGAGTGGGGTGTCAAGTGTCCAGAACAGTTGGTCATGCCAACTGTTTGTGCTAGTGTTGTCGACTGACAATTTAAGACATTGGTTGCTGTTGTAGCCGGGACTGACAAGACTCTTTGTATGGTGGCTCCAGCTGATCCATCCGTTCATGTTCTCCTCAAAGCCGGAGTTACCGATTACATTTACACATACATCATTTTGGTCAACAACTACCTTCATTTCGGGAGCGATGAGCGACTTGAGATAGGTCTGCGGCTGCTGGGTGTGCCAGAGCAGATTGTGGCCGTATAGCTTCATGCCGGCGGGCATTGCTGCCAGCACATTGTCTACTGTAGTGTAGTCGATGTTGCCGCTGGCGTTTACCATCACGCCCATCTTCATGGCGTTGCCGAGGGTGATGCCCGTGAAGTTGGCGTCGATCAGGGCTTTTGCGTCGGCATCGTCAAGATACATGTCGGCGCCTATACCGAGGGCAAGATTCAGATTTGGGTGATATTGGGCCACGTACTCCTTTATAGGCTTGTAGAGTTTTAGTTTCTCGTTGTCGGTGAGGGGCAGCTCCGAGGCATCGACTGTGTTGTCTTTGTCCTGCCACTCCATTATCTGGTCATCGCAGCTTGCCATTATTGTGGCAAGCGCGATTGACGGAAGTATTATCTTGTTTAATTTCATAATTGTGTCGTTCTTGGGTTTTAACGGTTAATATTATTCCTCCTCCTCATCTTCTGGATAGTCGGAAATAACGACGTTTTTGCAGGGTACTATACGCCAGTTGTCGACATAGATCTTGGTGTTGAACAAGTCTGACGGGAAGGCTACGTCGCCGAGCACGTAGTCGGTGTTGACGAAGCCCATGCCGAAGTTGGGGTAGGTTGCTGCAAGACGGTCGTCTATCACGGTCTGGAATGTTGGTGCCACGGCTTCTTTATCCTCAAGCAGGGCTTTGTATTTGCCGAACTCCGACAGGGGAATGGTGACTGTAGTCCAGCCTTCGGTAGTGAACGGCACGTTTTCGCCGTCTACTACCCATGGGGTAAAGAAAGCGGTCAGTTTGCCCGAACCGTATTCGTCGGAGTCGATGCCCTTGTACTGATAGTTGTTTACGAGGCATATCTGAATCTGGCCGGTGGAGCCCCACTTATTGGGTACGTAAATATCAAACTGGAATGCCACTTCGTCAAGCGGGGTATCGGCCGGAATGAGGGCGCTCATGCGTGCCCAGTTCTCGTATTCGAGATTGCCGTCGCCTACGGTCCAGCACTCTGTTACGCGGGGCTTGCCCGATACGATGCCGCCATCGGCGAGAAGACGGTCGGGTACTATCTGGCATACCTGTCCGTTGGTGCCGAGAGGATCTTGCACGAGATCGTTCTTCATGGTAGCGTTGCCGTCATCGTCGGTGCGGTCCTCGAAGCCTATCATTGAGCCGGCTTCTTTCCAACTCCAAGCGCCTTGCTGTCCTTCGGTGTCGAAGTCGAGGAGCATGCCGCGGCGCTCGTTGAAGTAGGCGGGTGTCTGCGATATGCCGTTGGCTCCTTCTGCGATGATGGCGCCTCCTGCAGTGAGTTCGGCGGGCATGGTGAAGGAGTACCATTCACCGTCCTCGTCAGAGTTGATGCCTTCGGTGATCTCCACACCGCCGGGAAGGGTGATTCTGGTTATTTCCTGAAGGCCTGCGCCGAGTACCACGACCTGTTCGCCTGCCGCGGGGAGAGCATTCCGTATGCCCTTGATGCTGGGCGAGGCGGCGCGTATGGTGAAGTTGTGGACTGTCTCGGTGCCGTCCTTGACGAGACGAATGGTGTTGCGCACGTCATCTTCGGCATCGGTGATGGGGGTCTTGCTGCTGAGTTGGATGAGCATGGAGTTGTCACTTACATAAGCGCGGTTGAAGTAGGTGTCGAAACCGTTGACAAACACTTTCTTCATGCCCATGAAACCGGAGCCCTCAAGACGTATGAGTTGTCCGAGGCGGGCAAACTCAACCTCTCGGTCGGGCACCGATGACTCGTAGTTTTCGAGATAGACCTTGTTAACCACGATAGGCTGGTCCTGATACTTTCCGTCGAAGTACTCGTCGTCATCGTTGCACGATACGAAGCCGGCCGACAGAAGCGCTACCACGGAGAGCCATATATATTTTAGATTTTTCATATCTGTTGTCAATAAGTAAAATTAGTTAAACAAATCGGCGGGGGTGACTTCGCGTTCGCCGAACTCGTAGGAGACAGGAGTCTCGCTCAGGCGCGGGTTACGGCCGAGGTCTACGTCGGAGAGCGGGAACTGAAGGCTTGCTATGGTAGCGGTGGACACGTCGGTGGCGTCGGAAGTCTTGGCGTATTTGCAGGGCTCGCTTTCGTCATATTCGTAGCCGGCGTGGCGGTCCTGATGGTTGAGGTAGTTGACCACTTCGGCCTGCTGATAGTAGGCGCGGCGGAGCAGGTCGTACCAGTATTGGCCTTCAAATGCGAGCTCTATACGGCGCTCGTAGTGGATGTCGTCGTAGTCGATCTTGTTTTTGGCAGGCATGCCGGCGCGGGTGCGTACTTGGTTGAAATACTCGAGGGCAACGGCGTCGGATGTCGATGCGGCGTTGCCGAGTATGGCTTCGGCAAGGTTTAGGTACACTTCCGCAAGGCGCATCATGTAGGTGTTGACGCCGCTGGACTGCTTGTAGCTCACGCCGTTGTCGTCAAATTTGCCGAGCACGTGCTTCTTCACATGGCAGCGTTTTTTGTAGGCATTGTCGTCCACTTCGGTCACTCCTACTGTGTAGCCGCCGTTTTTCTTGTTGAATTCGGGATAGAATTCGCCGTATGTGGTGACTGTGTAATGACGGCGGTCGGTTTCTGCCGGGTCGTAGGTGCGTATTATGTCATATGACGCATAGGTGGCGTTGCCCCATCCTGCGTCATCGACCATCGATGACCAGCCGAAGAAAGCCGAAATAGGATTGTGGCATCCGTCGGCACCGCTTCCGTTAGGACCGGCTATCCATTGCAGCTGGAATACCGACTCCCGATTGTTGTTCCATGTCTTTACATCAAACAGGTCACCGTAATTGTCCATAAGGCTGTAAGGCCCTTCCATACATTTGACGGCCGCTTTCTTGGCGAGGTCAAGGTAATATGTGTTGCGGGTTCCGCGGTTGAAGTCGGTGGCTATGTTGCTTCCGTCGTATGCGCCGTCGGTGGTAAGTCCGGCCATGGACAGGTAGATTCTCGACAGTAGGCCGTAAGCGCTGTAGCAGGTGACGCGTCCTTCATTGGCTTGCGACTTGGGCAGATTGGCGGCTGCATACTCAAGGTCGCGGATGGCAAACTCTATGACGTCGGTTACGCGATGAGGAGGCACTACATAGTTGCCTACCATAGCCGAGGTGTTTTCGTAAAGTACGGCGCGGTTCCAGATGGAGCCGATGTACCAGTAGGCGATGCCGCGCATGAAGCGGGCTTCGGCTATGCCTTGCGACTTGGCGCCGGCGGTTACGGCCGGTCCGGAGAAGTCTTTTATGCGGTTTATGGTGTTGTTGGCCTGTGCTACTACGGAGTAGAACGACTTCCACGCGTCATGAAGACCGGGCGAACTTGCCTGTTCGGTAAGTTTGGTGTAAGGATATATGTAGTCTGACCACGGTGCGTTGATGTTGTTGGAGCGGCCGTCGCCTACGGAGTAGTAGAACTTCTCGTTGAATCCCCACCATGCGTAGTTGTAGAGAGGATAGGTTGTGGCGCTTACCGCCTCGTCGCTGTCAAGGAATGTCTGGTCACTCGGTGACGATGTGCTCTGCGTGGTAAGGAAGTCATCGCATGAAGACAAGGCGATACATCCGGCGGCCATTAATATTGCTATTTTTGTTTTCATTAGTTTCGGATTTGGATATTAGAATGATACGTTAAGACCGAAAGTGTAGATGCGGGGCGAAGGATAACGACCGTAATCCACGCCGGTCATGAGGGCGTCGCCGTACATGGCACCCACTTCGGGGTCAAGACCTTTGTATTTGCTCCATGTGTGAACATTCTGGGCGCTGAAGTACACACGCACATTGTCGAGATAGAGTCGGCGTACTATATTGCGCGGTATGGTATAGCCGAGAGATATGTTCTGAAGCCGTATGTAGGACGCATCCTCCACCATAAGGTCGCTGAGGCGGTAGTTGCCGTTGGCGTCGCTGTTCTGCACTGCGGGCATGTCGGTGGATGCTGCGTTGGCGATGTAGATGTTGCGGTAGTCGGTGTCGGGAAGCGACGGGTCGATGACTGCAAACTTGGCAAAGTTGAGCGAAGAGCGTAGTATGTTGGAGTTCTGACGCGGATCTTCGATACGTATGCGGGTCATGTTGAGTGCCTTGTTGCCGTAGGAGCCCGAGAACATGATATTGAGGTCAAAACCTTTGTAGTTGAACGTGTTGCCGAAGCCCCAAGTGAATTTAGGCTCGGGATTGCCGATAAACGTGCGGTCTTTGTCATTGATGACTCCGTCTTTGTTGATGTCTTCGAAGATGTAGTCGCCGATCCATGTCTGATTGGGGTCGATGCCTTTGCCTTCGGGACGGGCTACTTCGCAGAGGTTGCCGTTGGCGTCATGATAGTAGAAATCTTCGGCTTTGTCGAAGCGTCCTATGACCTTGTATCCGTAGAACTGGCCGATAGGCTGGCCTACGACGGTCTTGGTGACTATATAAGGCGTTGAACCGATGCTGAAATCTTTTTCTACCGATGCCGATGCTGTGTCGAGTGACTTGACGCGGTTGCGGTTGAGCGAGAACACGAGGTTGGAGGTCCAAGTGAACTCACGGTTGGCTATGTTGGTGGTGTTAAGCGTAAGTTCTATACCTTTGTTTTCAATTGAACCTACGTTCATCCACGGGTTACTTGCGCCTCCGTAGCCTTCAGACCCGAGGAATGCCGGAAGCTGTACCTGCAGAAGCAGATTCTCGGTCTTTTTATAATACACGTCGGCTATGAACTCTATTCTGTTCTGGAGAAGGCCGAAGTCAAAGCCGATATTGTAGGATGACGTGGTTTCCCATGTGAGTTCGGGATTGGCGGTGTTGCCCGCGAGGACACCTACGCCCCACGGTGTTGTCTTGGACGACAACATGGACATATAGGCGTAATCGGCCACGTTCTGGTTACCGGTTTTACCCCAGCCGAGACGTAGTTTCAGTGAATTGATTTCGTCGATGCCTTTCATGAACTCTTCCTGTGATATGCGCCATGCCAGAGCCACTGCCGGGAACCAGCCCCATTTGTGGCCGTCGGCAAATTTTGACGAGCCGTCGCGGCGGATGGTGGCTGTCAGAAGATAACGGTCGTCAAATGAGTAGAATGCGCGTCCGAAGAACGAGGCGATTGTATTGATGTTGCGTAAGCCGGTCGTGCTTGATTTGGATATGTCGCCAGCGCTCAGGTCGGGAGTGGTATTGGTGAGAAAGCCGGTGGCCTGACCCATTTGTGTCTCCCAATGGCTCTTTGACATTTCCTGACCTAACATGACGTTGATGTTATGTTTTTCTGCAAATGTGTTGTTGTAGGTGAGGATGTTGCGCCATGACCAGTACTTGGTATCGGTTTTGGTCCAGCGCGAAGTCCGGTGATCCTGAGTCTTTATGCCGAACTGATAGTCTGGTTCGTAGAAATAGAACTTGTTGAAGTTGTAGTCGCCCGAGAGTTCGGTGCGCAGGGTCAGCCCTTTGTAAAGGGCGGCTTCAAGATATACGTTGAAGCGCAAGTTGACTTTCTTGTTGTTGTTGGTGATGAGCTCGGCAAGACCGAGAGGGTTTTCAGGCATCCATTGGTCTTCCGGACCGTCGTACGAGCCGTCGGGCGAGGTCACGGCTACCGTGGGCTGCTGAAGCAAAGCGCTCATGATGGTGTTGTTATCGGTGCCTACTGCTTGCTTAGACTCTGAAAATGAGAAATTTACTCCCCCCCTAAGCCACTCTTTTATCTGAGTGTCGACATTGGAGCGAAGCGAGTAGCGCTTGAAACTTGAACCTACCGCGATACCGTCCTGATCGAGGTAACCGCCGGAGAATGCCCATGTGGTACGCTCGTTTCCGCCTGATACCGATATGCTGTGGTTCATCATGAAGGCTTTGCGGAAAAGTTCGTCCTGCCAGTTGGTGCCTTTGCCGAGAAGGTCGGGGCGAACAAACGCACTGCTCGGAATCAGCAGGTTGCGCTCGATGGCGCGGTAGTTGTGATGTTCGGCATACTCCTGAAGGTTGAGCATGTCATACTGTTTGGGCATCTCCTGCCATCCGAGATAAGCGTCGTAGGTGACGGTGGCTTCGCCGGCTTTTCCACGCTTGGTTGTGATCATGATCACACCATTGCTCGCGCGCGAACCATATATAGCGGTCGCAGAGGCATCTTTCAGAATGTCCATCGATACAATGTCGGAGGGGTTGATCGACGAGAGCGGGTTGGACGACTCCGAGTCGGTGGCCGAGTCGATCACGACACCGTCGATCACGAAAATCGGCTGATTGGTGGCGTTAAGCGAGTTGATACCGCGTATACGGATTGAAGTCGAGGCTCCGGGTGTTCCGGAGTTGGCTTGTATCTGTACACCGGCGGCACGGCCCTGAAGCACTTGGTCGATACTTGTCGATATCGACTTCTTGACGGCGTCTTCTCCTACCGATACCACGGAGCCCGTGAGGTCGCTTCGTTTCATCTGGCCGTAACCTACCACGACCACTTCATCAAGTACGGCCGCGTTTTCTTTCATGGTTACGTTGATGACGGTGCGTCCGTCTACGGCGATGTCCTGTGTGTTATAACCCACATAGGAGACTGTGATTGTACCTTTGGGAGCGATCGTAAGCGTGTACTTGCCGTCAATGTCGGTCGAAGTACCGTTGGACGTGCCTTTTTGCTGAACGGTGGCTCCGATCAGTGGCTCTCCCAATTCGTCGACTACTGTTCCCGAGACAGTGATGGTCTGGGAAAATGCCCATAGCGGTGACATAAGTCCTATTAATAATACCGCTATGAACCGCAGATTAAAATCTGTGCATTTCATGAAAATAATGTTATTGGTTTTGGGATTAATTGTAAGTTCTTGATTGGTTTAAATTCTCGGTTGCCCGCATGAGTCATACGGGACTTAAACTTGTTGTTGTTTTATTGCATAAGCATGGGCAATTGGTTTAGGTTTGTGTATTGTTGTTAACGATTGATTACTGTGCAAATTTAAGGGTTCTTAAGATATTAGCTTGTGTTACGCGTAACAAAATTATTGGTTTTTGTAATACAATCTTAGTGTATGTACCATATATTATCACGATTGTAACAAATATGCTGTAAAACATAAAAGGACACTTTTCTTGGTGTATCAATTTGCTTATTTTTGCGTAAAATATGTAATACGACATATATCATGAAATTTAAACACGTTCTTATTGCAGTCTGCTTGACTTTTACCGCTGTTGTTTCGCCTGCACAACGTACAAAGCTGTATACTTCCAACGGTTTTTTGTCGAGTTGTCTTATCAACGATGTATATCAGGACTGTAAAGGATATATATGGATAGCTACGGAGTATGGCCTGAACCGTTTCGACGGTACCCGTTTTACCACATTCAAGCACCTGCCCGGCAATGCTCTGTCGCTTCGTGACAATTATGTCCGTTCTATTCAGGAGGACACGCAAGGACGGTTGCTTGTAGGATGTATCACAGGGTTGATGGAGTTTGACCGTGCTACTGAAGAGTTCCATGATATACCGCTTATATATGATGACAGGCCTGTGCTGGCTCATGTGTCGGTCATTGCCCGGCTGTCAAATGGAGAGATATGGATAGGTACGGCCGGTTACGGAGTATTTCTTTATGACCCGTCGTCCGACACTGCCCGTAGCATGCATCATCTTTCACGTGCGGCGGGTAGTCTTCTTATAAGTGACATATATGAAGATGTCACTCATGCCATATGGATAGCTACCGAGGACAATGGTGTGTGCCGTTACTATCCTGCCGGCGACCGTTCGCGGTCCTATAATCTTGAATGCTCTACGGTAGGCAATAAGGTGTCGGCCGTGATGGGGTCGTCTGACGGCGACGTATATGTCAGTTCGCTTGATGCGGGAGTTAGCCGGTTATGTTACGGAGCCGAAAATTTCAAGCCGGTTGCATATGCCGGCGGTGTACTTTCCGTAAAGACCCTTGCGGCTTATGGCGGCGCTCTTTATGCCGGTACCGAAGGTCACGGAGCCAAACTTGTGGCAGGTGATGTGCTGCTTGATGTATCCTCGAGTTCGCCGCTTGTCGAGTTTAACCGGTCCAAAGTGCACCGCATGCTTGAAGACCGCGACGGCAATCTTTGGATAGGCATGTTTCAGAAGGGTATTGCTCTGGTGCCTAAACTGCGGCATACGTTCGGCTATTACGGTAGGGCCGTACATGAAAATCCCATAGGTGACGGCTGTGTCATGGCTGTGTATGTCGACAGCGCTCATAATCTGTGGGTAAGCTGTGACAACGACGGAGTGTATTGCCTTGATCAGGGAGGTCGGCGGATTGCATATTATCCAACACCAACTACGGTCATGTGTATTCTTGAGGATTCCCGGTCACGGATGTGGATCGGATCGTTTAATTCCGGCCTTTATAGGGTTGGCCCCAATGGCTCTCTTGATGAAGTGAGCCGATTTGCCGAAAAGAAGATATGCAGCATTGTAGAGGCCGGTGAAGGGGAACTTTATCTCGGCACATTCGGCAGCGGACTTATCCGTTATGATCCTGATGACGATACTTCGAGTGAATTGTCATTCAAAGTCATGAAAAAGGAGGAGACTTCAATCGGAAACGACTGGATAAACTGTATGCTGTATATGCCCTCGGGGCATTTGTGGATAGCCCATTATCAGGGCCTCAGTTGTTATGACACACGGTCGGGGCGTTATATGAGGTTTGGCGACAGTGAGAATCTTGTTGACGGAGTCATAGCTTATTCGTTGATGGAGGACCATAAGGGCAATATATGGTGTGGCACTTCCGGCGGCATATATGTCTACGATGTCCTCTCGGATGAAGTGGTACACTACTCTTCAGAAGACGGTCTGCCCAACGACGTGGTATGCGGCTTGTGTGAGGATGACAGTCATAATGTGTGGGCCAGCACTTACCATGGCATATCAAAGTTCATAGTCGGTGAACGGCGTTTTGTGAATTTTGACGCCGGCGACGGTCTGCAGGGCAACGAGTTTACGCATGGAGCTTACTGCAATGACGGGAAAGGAATAGTATATTTCGGAGGCACCGATGGCGTGACTTCCTTTCATCCGCTTGACATAAATGACAGTCAACGTGTTTATACTCCGGTTATAACCGGTTTTGACATTTTTTCAACTCCTGTCACCACATCTACTTTATCGGGAGGGCGCAAGGTTATAGACGCAGGGTTGTCTGAGGCCCGAAATGTGACACTGGCTCACTATGACAATACATTCAGCATAGCTTTTTCCACCTTTTCTTACGACAATCCCGACAAGCTTGTATATGAATATCGTGTCAGGGAACTTGGTAAAGGCTGGCTGACTACGTCGCCGGGGCAGAGCCGGGTCACGTTCAATAATATGGCACCCGGCAACTATCGCTTTCAGGTGCGTGTGGCCGGCAATACGTCGCCTGATACATTGCGCGAGCTTAATATTAATGTGTTGCCGCCGTGGTACCGGTCATGGTGGGCTATATTGATATATGTGTGCGTGCTGGTGTTTGTCATAGTATGTGTACTGCATTTTTTACGGGATAAGGCCGCCGAGCATCGCCGGCAGCTTGAACGCCGGCAGTCCGAGCAGTTGCTTGAGGCCAAGTTGCAGTTCTTTACCAATATATCGCATGAGATACGTACGCCCATGACGCTTATTATAAGTCCGTTGGAGAAGCTGATAGCAAATTGTACCGATGGCGGTCTGCGTGAAACGTATATGATGATATTTCGCAATGCCCAGCGCATACTACGTCTTGTCAACCAACTTATGGACATGCGCAAAATTGAAAAAGGGCAGATGCGGCTACACTTCTCCGAGACCGACTTGGTGCCTTATGTAGAGGAGGCCATGCGCTCGTTTGAGTATATGGCTTATGAAAATGATGTGACGTTTACCTTTCATCACTCTGCGCCGAGCCTGCCGGCATGGATTGATGTGAACAATTTTGACAAGATACTGATCAATATACTGTCCAACGCATTCAAGTATACACCACGGGGAGGTCACATCGATATAACGCTTACAGAAGTAGAGGATTCGGGAGCTTTGCCGCCGCTTGACCGTTATGTGGAAATCGCGGTGTCGGATAGCGGCATAGGCATAGATCCCGATAAGATAGAGCATATATTTGATAGGTTCTACCGTATAGAAAACGAGATTACCGGAGCTGTGGCCGGGGCCGGTATAGGCCTGCATCTGTGTCGTACGCTGGTCACTCTCCATCATGGCACCATATCGGCGCGCAATCATGTCGGCGCCACAGGATGTGAATTTATTATACGGCTTCCGGCAGGTGCCGATCATCTTACTGCGGAGGAGCTTCAGGCTGCTACGGCACGTATGGCTCCCGGATATGAGGTGCCTGTGACCCCGCTTTCCGATAAAAATGGGTCGAAAACACGGTCCGATATAACTGTGGCTATCGTGGAAGATGATGTGGACGTCAGGGAATATCTGCGACACGAATTGTCGGAAAAATATAATGTGGTCACGTTTTCCAACGGTAATGAGGCTCTTGAAAATATTATCGCCGATGCCCCCGACATTGTCATAAGTGACGTGATGATGCCCGGTCTTGACGGCTTGTCACTCTGTCGTAAAATGAAGCAGAACCCCAACATCAACCACATACCGGTCATACTTCTATCGGCAAAGGTAGAAAATGAAGACCGTATGACCGGACTTCAGGCCGGTGCCGATTCATATATGTCAAAGCCGGTAAGCATGGAGGTGCTTATGAGCACGATATCGGGTATGATCGCCAACCGTAAGCTATTGCGCGCCAAGTTCAGCGGAGCGCAGGATCAGGAAGATTCGGTAAGGAAAATAACTATGAAGTCGCAGGACGAGGTGCTTCTCAACCGTATTATGGCTGTGATAAATGACAACTTGTCATCGCCGGACCTTAGTGTGGAGCGGCTTGCCGAGGAAGTGGGACTCAGCCGAGTGCATCTGCACCGTAAACTGAAGGAACTTACCAATATGCCGGCTCGCGATTTTATTAAGAATCTGCGGCTTAAGCAGGCGGCGCGTCTGCTTAGGGAACAGAAACTGAGTGTTGCCGAAGTTGCTTATGCAACGGGCTTTTCCAATCCGTCACATTTTACGGTCGCGTTCAAAGAGATGTTCGGCATGCCGCCGACACGCTATGCCGGCTTACGAAAGTCATGATGTGACGTCACTTTATGAACGCGGATCGGGAAACCTCTGACAATTATTTTTTGTTTTATGAAAATAAAAGCCTATTTTTGTTAAAAACAATTAGATGGACCACAACCAAACTTCCCGACGCGGCAATCTGCTGATGCGTGTTATCCGTTTCTATCGCGACGGCTTCCGGTCTATGACCGTCGGTCGCTATCTGTGGGCCATGATTATAATAAAGCTATTTATACTTTTTTTTATATTCAAGCTCTTTTTCTTCCCCGATCTGTTACGGCGTGATTATGATAACGATGTCGACAGAGCGCGGGCGGTGCGACACTCGATGACTGATTACAACCGAAATCAAGAAAATACAATACTAACACCTTAATTAATTATGGATGACTTAATTACCGTAGTCGACTGGTCGAGATGGCAGTTTGCGCTGACGGCCATGTATCATTGGCTCTTTGTTCCGCTCACCATAGGATTGGCCCTTATTGTGGCTATCATGGAGAGTGTGTATGTAAAAAACAAGTCGGTCAAGTGGCTTGCCATGACCAAGTTCTGGATGCTGCTGTTCGGTATTAATTTTGCCATAGGTGTGGCCACGGGCATTATACTCGAATTTGAATTCGGCACCAATTGGTCAAACTATAGCTGGTTCGTCGGCGATATATTCGGCGCTCCGCTTGCCATAGAAGGTATCGTGGCTTTCTTCATGGAGTCTACTTTCATAGCCGTGATGTTTTTCGGATGGAAAAAAGTCAGTCCGAAGTTTCATCTTGCGGCCACATGGCTTACCGCAGCCGGTACAGCACTGTCGGCTTTGTGGATTCTTGTAGCCAACTCTTGGATGCAGCAACCCGTAGGCATGGAGTTTGACCCCGCACAGATGCGAAATGTCATGGACGACTTCTGGGCATTGGTTTTTTCTGAAACAGCCATAGCCAAGTTTAATCACACAGTGGCGAGCACTTGGGTTGTGGCCGGAGTGTTTGTTATCGGTGTAAGCTGCTGGTTTCTGCTCAAACGGCGCAATGTGGATATGGCCATGTCTTCAATCAAGGTCGCCGGTTGGGTAGGCGGAGCCGGCATACTTATAACTCTTGCCACAGGCGACATCTCGGCTGTAAGTGTAGCCAAACACCAGCCAATGAAGCTCGCTGCCATGGAGGGCCTTTACGATGGTAAGTGCGGTCAGGAACTTGTCGCTTTCGGTATACTTAATCCCGACAAGACAATTGACAATGATGTCGACCCTTATCTGTTTCATGTCAGCATACCTTACGGATTGTCGTTTCTTGCAACTCATGATCCGCACGCTTTTGTTCCCGGCATCAATGATCTGATTTCCGGAATAAGGCTTACAGAAAACGGCGATACCGTGGATGCGGTCAGCTATGCCGACCGCATAAAAGCCGGACGTGAGGCCCATGAAGCGCTCCGCACCTATGATGCGGCTATGGCGGCCGGCGATAAGAGTGCCATGGACGTTGCCGCCGGCGACATCAAAGCGAATTACAAGTATTTCGGCTACGGGTATCTTGACAGTCCGGAAGAGGCAGTGCCGCCCGTGGCGCTTACATTCTACGCATTCAGGGTCATGGTTATGGCCGGCGGTTATCTGCTCCTGTTCTTCGCCATAGCTCTTTTTGCCGTTTATTACCGTCCCAAGTGGTTGCAAAACCGGGTGGTCAACTGGATAGGCATACTGTCGATTGCCGTTGTCTGGGTGTGCTCTCAGAGCGGCTGGATTACCGCTGAAGTCGGTCGTCAGCCGTGGGTCATACAAGATATCATGCCTACCAAGGCTGCTATAAGCGCCATCTCCTCGTCATCGGTAATCGTGACATTCTTCATGTTCGCCGCTGTATTTACCATACTTCTTGTCGCGGAGATCAGCATTATGGTCACGCAGATCAACAAACATTCCAAGGAAGATATTACTACAATCTCAAATGAATAACTATCATGGCACTTGAACATTTACAGATATATTGGTGGCTGCTCATATCGGTGTTGGGCGCTCTTCTCGTGTTTTTGCTGTTTGTGCAGGGGGGGCAGTCCATGCTTCCTTGCACACGCAACACCGTCGACCGCAATCTGATGATAAACTCCATCGGACGCAAATGGGAACTTACTTTTACGACGCTTGTGGTATTTGGCGGTGCGTTTTTCGCTTCGTTTCCGTTGTTTTACAGCACGAGTTTCGGCGGTGCTTACTGGTTGTGGATGCTGATACTGTTCACATTCGTAGGTCAGGCTGTCAGTTTCCAGTATCGTCGCAAAGCCGGAAATATCTATGGTACCGGTTTTTATGACTGGCTGCTCTTGTTAAACGGTTGTCTTGGCTGCTTTCTGCTCGGAGTGGCGGTGTCGATGTTTTTCTTCGGGGCTGAATTTTCGGTGACTATGGGTAATATTCTCGATCCCGGGGCTCCTGTTATTTCGCGTTGGGCACCCTCCCACGGATTTGAAGCCATATTTTATTGGAAAAACTGGATACTCGGTTTCGCCGTGCTATTTCTTGCGCGTACGCAGGGAGCTCTTTATTTCATGAACAATATCGGTGGCGATGATCGCTTCTTTGACCTTAACAAGCGCCGAGTGCTTGTCAACGGTGCGGTATTTGTGGTTTTCTTTGTGGCGTTTGTCGTAATGCTTTGGCTGGCCGACGGATATACAACTACAGGTCTACACGGCTTTGAAGTGACTCCTCACAAATATTTTCTGAACTATGTGCAGATGTGGTGGTGCCTTGTGCTATTCCTTATCGGAGTGGCGATGGTGCTTTATGCCGTCGTCAAATCGTCGTTTGCCAAACATTACACCAAAGGCATATGGTGGTCAGGTACAGGTACGGTGCTTGTGGTGCTGACTCTGTTCTGGGTAGCCGGCTACAACAGCACTCCTTACTATCCCTCGCTCACTGACCCCTCGAGTTCGCTTACCATTCAGAACAGCTCTTCGACTTACTTCACGCTGACTGTCATGAGTTTTGTGTCGATACTTGTGCCGGTGGTCGTGGCATATATAGCTTATGTCTGGTATAAGATGGACCGCAGCCAGCTGACTCCCGGTGAGATGGAAAGCGATGACCACTCTTATTAAAGACAATAAATGACTATGGGCGATACTTTTTATACACTCGAGTCAGCGTCGGAAGGATGTTATAAAGAGAAGATGAGCAAGTTCCTCGCTTTTGCCGTGCCTGTGTCAGGTGCGGCGGAGGCTAAGGAGGTTGTCGCATCATATCAGAAAAAGTATCATGACGCACGACATGTGTGCTGGGCCTATATGACGGGGGCATCTCGTACCGACTTTCAGTGTAACGACAACGGCGAGCCCTCCGGTACAGCCGGCAAGCCTATTCTCGGTCAGATAAATTCATTTAATCTAACAAATGTAGTGATTGTTGTCGTGCGGTATTTCGGTGGCATAAAACTTGGCACTGGCGGTCTTATCGTAGCATATCGCGAGGCGGCAAGGGAGGCTATATCGGCAGGGCGTATAATAGAGTGCCATGAGCAGCGCGAGATAACATTTACATTTCCCTACATGGTCATGAACGACGTGATGCGTGCGGTGAAAGATCCGGAAATAAAGATTCTAAACCAGATATTTGACAATTCTTGTGAGATGTCTGTAACGATACGCGCCGACTATGCTGATGCATTGTCGGCGCGATTATCCGATATATCGGGAGTCAGTTTGCTTTCTTGAGACTTGGTGCTGTCAGAGGATGAGCATGGCGTCGCCGTAGGCTCCGAAGCGGTACTTCTCTTTGACTGCCTCTTCGTAAGCGTGCATGACAAGGTCATATCCGCCAAATGCGGCCACCATCATGAGCATGGTCGAATAAGGCATATGAAATCCGCTTACCATAGCGGATGCCACAGTGAAATCGTAAGGCGGGAAGATGAATTTGTTGGTCCATCCGGTAAATGTCTTCATATGGCCGCCCATGCTTACGGCGCTCTCTATGCCGCGCAGCACTGAAGTGCCTATCGCGCATACCTGTTTGCCGTTGTCCTTGGCGTTGTTTACAAGGTCGACAAGTTGCGGAGTCACCTCCATCTCTTCCGAGTCCATACGGTGTTTCGTAAGGTCCTCCACGTCAATTTCGCGGTAGTTTCCGAGTCCGGAGTGAACTGTGAGGAAGCCTGCTTCCACGCCTTTAATCTCAAGTCGTTTCATGAGTTCCCGACTGAAGTGGAGTCCGGCAGAAGGAGCTACCACCGCACCTTCGTTGCTGGCGAATATACACTGATAGCGCTCTGCATCCTCAGGCTCTGGAGCGCGTTTTATATATGGGGGCAGGGGAGTCTGGCCCAGTTTGTACAGCGCATCCTTGAATTCTTCATGACTTCCGTCATAAAGGAAGCGCAGTGTACGTCCTCGCGAGGTGGTGTTGTCGATGACTTCGGCTACCATCGACTCGTCATCGCCAAAGTATAGCTTGTTGCCTATTCTTATCTTGCGTGCCGGTTCTACAAGTACATCCCACAATTTGTTTTCCTCGTTCAGTTCACGCAGCAGAAATACTTCGATTCTCGCTCCGGTCTTCTCCTTGTTGCCATAAAGCAATGCCGGAAATACTTTTGTGTCGTTGAATACAAATACGTCGCCGTCACCGAAAAAGTTGATTATATCTTTGAAGCGGAGGTGTTCTATCTCTCCGGTATCACGGTGGATGACCATCATGCGCGCTTCATCGCGAACTTCACAGGGATGAGAGGCTATCAGGTCTTCAGGGAGCTTGAATTTGAATTGAGAAAGTTTCATATATAAGAATCTTGATATTTATACGTTTTCTTTGTCTTCGGGCATTTCGACAGGGCCCTCCTTTATAAGCGCCACTGCGCTGTCCACACTCATGCAGTTGTCGACAGTGACGTCACCTACTCTTGTACGGCGTAAATCCGTAAGATGTCCTCCTGAACCGAGAGCCTCGCCTATGTCGCGGGCAAGCGCACGTATGTAAGTGCCTTTGCTGCATACTACTTTTATCGTTATGCTCTCGGGCGAGAATTCAAGCAGCTCTATCGAGTCGATGACAAGAAGTTTGGGCCTTATTGTCACTTCATCGCCGCGGCGTGCGCGTTTATAGGCGCGTTCACCATTGACTTTACATGCTGAAAAAGCCGGCGGTATCTGTGAGATAGCTCCTGTGAAGCGCTTCAGCGTATCGTCCACCAGTTCTCTGGTTATATGCTCTGTGGGGTAGGTGGCATCGACTTCTGTCTCAAGGTCAAACGACGGGGTTGTGGCACCGAGGGCTATCTTGGCGACATATTCCTTGGTATGGGCCTGAAGCTCGTCGATGAGTTTGGTGGCTTTGCCGGTGCACACCATCA
This sequence comes from Heminiphilus faecis, assembly GCF_008728965.1. Classification (GTDB taxonomy): domain Bacteria; phylum Bacteroidota; class Bacteroidia; order Bacteroidales; family Muribaculaceae; genus Muribaculum; species Muribaculum faecis. Next base: position 38,816 of record NZ_VSMC01000024.1, read on the forward strand.
TCACCCCGGTTGCGAGAGGGTCGAGAGTGCCTGCGTGTCCGACTTTCAGCTTTTTGATTCTCAGTCGGCGCAACAGTGCGCCTCGTATGCGCTTTACCGCGTCAAAAGAGGTCCAGCCGTATGGCTTATCGATATATAATATCTCTCCGTCTAAAAAATTCATATTTATGTTTACCAGATTAGACAGAGCACTCCGGCTATGACACAATATACTGCAAACCACACGAGTTTGCCTTTCTTTACAATATCCAGCATCCATTTGCATGCCAAGCAGCCTACGATAAACGAGGCGAGAAAGCCTACGGCTATAGGAAGCATTCCCGCAGATGCAGTGGTCGCTGCGGTATCTTGAACCAAAATCATGTCTTTAAGATCAAGTAGCCCTTTGCCGAGAATAGGTATAATCACCATGAGGAAAGAGAATTGTGCCACACGTTCGCGGTTGTCGCCAAGCAATATGCCGGTAGCTATTGTACTGCCGGAGCGTGAAAGTCCGGGAAGTACGGCTACAGCTTGTGCGCACCCTATTATGAAAGCGTCAAGCCATGATATGTCGCGGCCTTGTGATCTGCCGGGGTGCATTATAGCCTGTCGTGTACGTGTAAAATACGCGAAGCACAGAAGCGCCGCAGTCACTATCAGGCATACGCCGACCACGGTAAGATTGCCTTTGAAGAATTCTTCCACATCTTTCTGGAAAAAAACTCCCACTATGCCTACCGGTATACACGAAATCAATATTTTGCATACCATAGTGAAATTCTTGTCGCGCCTGACAGTGAAAAAAGAAACCATCAAAGGATAAAACTCTCGCCATAGAATTACGATTGTACTTAATACAGTAGCCACATGGAGCATGATGCTGAATTCGAGCGAGGCATCAGGATCAAGATGCACATTCAGTATCTGTTTGAATATTTCAAGGTGTCCGCTACTGCTTATCGGCAGGTATTCAGACAGACCTTGTATAATACCTAAAATGAGGGCGTCAAGCCAATCCATCGTAAAAAGTAGATAAAATTAATAATGTAAACGGGTTATGCCTTGTTTTTGTTTTTTGGACGGAATACAATGGCTATACCCATGAATATGAAGCCGAGAAATGCCATAGTCGGGCCTACGACTATGCGGCGGGTCGAGAATATGTCGGGGTTAAACGCCTCCGTTGTGGTGCTGCCGCCGAGCATAAGCAGAAATCCTGCGAGAATTATCAGCCCGGAGACAGCCATCATGATGAAATTGATTTTTGTCAGGGGGAAATTACTCCTCGGCTCTTTGTCTATGCCGTCGTCCTGAACCGGAGTGATGTTGTTTTGCTTTGCCATATTATAAATTCGGTTTTTATTTAAACATGTCATCGTAAGATGAACGCAGATACTTGTTTGTCGCGAAAACGGCCGCAGTGAAGCATATGAGCATGCCCAACACTATCACGCCGGCAAATACGCATAGCGCGGCCGGCCATGTGACAGCTTCACGGATAGTCTTGTCAAGAGTGTGGAAGTATGCCAGAGCTCCGGCAAGTATGGTGCCGGCCACAAAACCGGCTACGAGTCCGCTGACGAGGTTGCCGGTCAGAAACGGTCTGCGTATAAAGGCGCCCGTAGCTCCTACGAGTTTCATTGTGTGGATGGTGAAACGCCGTGAGTATACCGACAGTCTGATGGTGTTGTTTATGAGTGCGAACGATATGAACAGCAGCACCGCCGCTATGACAGTCAGTATGATTGTTATTGATTTTATATTGGCGTTTACCGCATCGACCATCTCGGTGTGGATGTTTATGTCGGATATGTAAGGAAGCGAGGCGATGGGGGCTACTACGGCTCCTATCGAGTCTACATCGGCGTAGCCGGCTTTTACCTTGACCTCCAGTTCCGGACTGAACGGGTTTACACCCAGTACCTGCATAAGGTCCTCTCCGGTATCCTCTTTCCATTTGTTCATGGCGTCGGCCGCGGAGAAATACCGCATACTTGACACGTAGGGCGCTGTCGTGATGCGTTGTTTGAGGTAGTTTATCTGATTGTCGGTGGCCGTATCCGAAAACACGATGCTGAAGCCCATGTTTTCTTTTATCTCTGAAGTTATTGAGTGGGCCGCTATGCCGAGCAGCGATATTATGCCCAGCAACATTAGCACGAGTGCCACACTTATTGTTGCGGTTATCTGGGCTGAGAATGTCGATATTCCTTTACGATGCTTCTTTTCCATACTTTTGGATAAGGCCATAACAGACCTAATAAGGTGCAAATTTACAACATAAAAGCCCCGTTGTCAAGAGTTTGACACAAAAAAATAGCGTCAGACATCGACGTCTGACGCTATTTGTAAGTGAATTAGTCGATTATGCAAATTTAGACCAGTCGGTTTTGCGCATGTCGCCTTCGGCGGCAAATGTCGAATGGAAGCCGAGTGCGGCATTGAGGGAGTGGGGTGTATGGCCTCCTGCCTGTGACAATTTAAGATAGTCGCGTAGCAGTGGCTTGTACTCGGGATTTACGCAGTTTTCGATGATAGTCTCGGCACGCTGTACGGGTGACTTGCCGCGCAGGTCGGCTATGCCTTGGTCGGTTATAAGCACGTCCACTGAGTGTTCGCTGTGGTCAAGATGCGATACCATGGGCACGATGGTTGAGATAAGTCCTCCCTTGGCGGTAGACGGGCAGCTGAATATGGATATGTAGGCGTTGCGGGTGAAGTCACCGGAGCCGCCGATGCCGTTCATCATCTTTGTGCCTACCACATGGGTCGAGTTGATGTTGCCGAATATGTCGGCTTCGAGAGCGGTATTCATCGTGATTACGCCTAATCGACGTACTATTTCGGGGCTGTTTGATATTTCGCCGGGACGCATGAGTATTTTGTCGCGGAAGAAGTCGATGTTATTGAAGACTTCGGTCATCTTGGCGTCGGAGAACGTCATTGAGCAGGTGGAGGCGAAGCGGCATTTGCCTTTCTCCATCAAGTCGACCACAGCATCCTGAATGACTTCGGTATACATGTCAAATGCGGGTACTTCCTTTGACTCGCCGAGGCCGAAAAGCACGGCGTTGGCTATGTTGCCCACACCGCTCTGCAGCGGCAGAAACGAAGCCGGAATGGCTCCGCGGCGCAATTCTCCGATAAGGAAGTCGCATACATTGGCGCCGATCTGTTTTGTCACGTCATCAAGCGGCGAGAAGCCATGTACGCCGTCGGTTATGTTGGTCTTGACGATGCCTACTATCTTGGCCGGATCTACTTTCAGCAGGGTGGACCCGATGCGGTCGTTGGGCTTGTAGATGGGTATCTCGCGGCGGTAAGGCGGGTCAAGGGGCATGTATATGTCGTGAAGACCCTCTACGGAGGTGGGGATGGCTTCGTTGAGCTCGATGATGATTTTCTTGGCCATTTTGGCTACGGTGGGAGCCATGCCTACTCCGGTGCCGAGAAGGATTTCGCCGTTGTCGCTTACATGGGCTGCTTCTATGATGGCTACATCTATGTCACCGAACGTGCCGTAGCGGAGTTTCTGCGCGAGTTCCGACAGGTGCAGGTCAAAATAGTTGGCGTCATGCGAGTTTATGCGCTTGCGCAGATCGGCCGAACTCTGATAGGGAGTGCGCTTGTCGATGGCATTGGCGCGTGCGAGAGCTCCGTCCACATGGTCGTTGGTCGATGCACCGGTGAAAATGTTGACTTTGAAAGGACGCCCTTCGGCATGTTCTTTTTCGGCCTTTTTAGCCAAGGCTTCAGTGACTACTTTGGGTGTACCGGCGGCTGTAAAGCCCGACAGACCTAAGTTGTCGCCGTTGTTGATGACTTCTGCAGCTTCTTGAGCTGTAAGGATGGGGAAAGCCATAATCAGATAATAATTGTTTTTATGTTTATTATAAGGTATAAAATGCTTAATTTTGCGCAAAAATAAATAAAACTATTCGACAATCAAAATTTTAATAAGTCCTTTGTAAGGTACTTCGGACTATAACGACGATAATATATAATGAATAAAGACAATATAGACAACGCTGGCTCGGGTGTGAAAAAACTGTTTATAGAGACCTACGGATGCCAGATGAACGTGGCCGACAGCGAGGTGGTGGCGGCAGTGATGGCTACCGTCGGATATGAGATGACTGATGATCTGGAGAGCGCCGATGCGGTGCTGCTCAATACATGCTCTATACGCGATAACGCCGAGCAGAAAATATACTCCCGCCTGCAATACATGGCTTCGCTCAAGCGACGCCACCGCGGGCTTTTCATCGTAGGTGTCATCGGGTGTATGGCCGAGAGGGTGAAGGAGGGGCTGATAGCCGACTATGGTGTAGATCTTGTGGCCGGTCCTGATGCATACATGGACCTGCCGGCACTGTTTGCCGCAGTTGAGGCCGGAGAGAAGGCCATTAACGTCGACCTGTCGACGACCGAGACGTATCGCGATATCATACCCATGAAGATTACCGGCAACCGGGTGTCGGGATTTGTCAGCATAATGCGCGGATGCAATAACTTCTGCTCGTACTGTATAGTGCCATACACACGGGGACGCGAGCGCAGCCGCGAGGCCGAAAGCATACTTCGCGAGGTGCTTGACCTGCGCGACCGAGGCTTTAAGGAGGTGACGCTTCTCGGACAGAACGTGAATTCATACAGCTATAGACGTGCCGACGGCCGGTTGATAGACTTTGCCGCTCTTCTCGCTCTTGTGGCCGAAGCCGTGCCCGAGATGAGAATACGGTTCACCACCAGCCATCCCAAGGATATGAGCGATGATATAATAGAAGCTATGGCCTCGCATGACAATATATGCAATCATGTGCATCTGCCTGTGCAGTCTGGGTCCGATACTGTGCTCAAGGCCATGAACCGCAAGTATACGCGTGACTGGTATCTCGGACGTATTGAGGCCATACGCCGCGCTATACCCGATTGTGGCATCTCTTCCGACCTGTTTACCGGATTTCACGGTGAGACGGAGGAGGATTTTCTTATGACCCTTGATCTTATGAAGAAAGTGGGGTTTGACTCTTCGTTTATGTTCAAGTATTCGGAGCGACCGGGCACACTTGCTTCGCGCACTATGCCCGATGACGTGCCTGAAGAAGTGAAGATTGAACGGCTTAACCGCATGATTGCCTTGCAGAACGAACTATCGGCCGAGTCCAACCGCCGCGATGAGGGAAAGACTTTTGAAGTGCTCGTCGAGGGTGTGTCGAAGCGGTCAAAGGAGCAGATGGTAGGACGTACTCCGCAGAACAAGACATGTGTGTTTCCGCGTGGCGATGCGCGGGTGGGCGACAAAGTGCTTGTAAAAGTGGTCAGCTCTTCGTCGGCGACTTTGATATGCGAGAGAGTCTGATGATGCTTATTCGGCTGATGTGTTGAGAATCTCAAGCAGCGACTGTCGGGAGTTTATGCGTATCTCGTTGGTGTCGTACTCGATTATGCCGCGTTCTTTGAGGCTGTCAAGTGTGGATATGAATGAGGTGCGTTGTACTCCGAACAGCGAGTATAGGTCGCGCTGACGGCATGTGAGTGATATGTCGGTACCTCCCGGCTGTGTCAGCGATATTATCCAGAATGCTATACGCTCTTCGAGGCTTCCGGTTGTTATGGCGAGTATGCCGTCGACCGCTTTCTGGGCATTTCTTGATAATATGTTGAGGAAATTGAAGAGGAATATCTCGTCGGAATTAAGAATTTTGGTATAGTCCGTTTTGGATATCTGCAGTATGCTTACCGGTTCGAGAGCTACGGCTGTGCATGGATAAAACGGGGCGCGTCCGAACAGAAACTCAGGAGCGAGTACGTTGGGCGCTTCAAGTGTCTGTGATACTTTGAAGCGACTGTTGGAGTTGGCTATGGTCACCCTCAGTTTGCCTGATATTATGAAGATTATATGTGTACACGGATCTCCTGCCGTAACTACGGTTTCACCTTCCAGATATTTAAGGAAGTGAAATTTGGTCATGCCTACAACTTCCGATATCTTGTATCGGCTAACGCCTTTGAAAAGAGGCAGTCCCATGAGAATTTCGTACATACTGTTCATAATCGTACTATTTTATGTTATTAACGTCAGTTAGCTGTAAATGTTCTGATTTTTTAACTTTTTGAAGACTGTTTGGCTTTATGGAACAATTGCAGCGAGTTGATTGTATTCTGCCATGCGACGTAGGCTGCCGGCCCTACGGAGGCTATCGGGTTAAGGAATGTCAGCGCCATCCATATGGCGAGGACGGTGTTTTTTTGTCCGAGTCCTTGCGCTCCCGATATTTTTTCGCCATAACGAGCTCCGATCTTTCGCCCGATAAAGAATTGTCCGCAGCAAGTGATTAGCGATAGAAAAGCGATAAGAAGCATCTCGGGTATTTTCTCGTAGGGCTCGTCCATTATAAAACTGACGGCATTGCCGACAACTATAATAAGAGCGCATGCCCATATGTAAAATGACAGTGACTGCCGCCGAGCTATGGCATCATGCACTCGTGGTGTGAATATTTCAAGCAGAATAGCTATGGCCAGCGGTGCCAATATCAATGGCAATACTTTGGCGCTTATGGCAAGTACGGAGTCGATAAAACGGATGTCGGTCCCCGGAGATATGAATGAGAATAGTATCGGGGCAAGCAATGCCACCGCTATGTTGCTTATGAGCGAATAGACCGCAATGGCTGTTATTGAGCCTCCGAGCATTCCGGTTACTACCGGAGCGGCCGTAGCAGTAGGGCAGAATATACAAATGAACGCTCCTTGAGCAAGATCCAGACCGAATGGCTTTATGGCCATGAATACCGCCAGCGAGCCTGCTATCTGCACGGCCAGCAACATCCATATGTAACGTGGTATTTTGAATCTGTCGGGCGATATGCGGCAATACGTTATAAGAAGCATGACAAATATTAGGTAAGGCGATAAGAACGCTACCTTGCCTATATAATCATGGAATAGTACGCCGATAATCATGGCGAACGGCAATATCCACGGCTTTATTAGCTGTCGTATATTGTTCATGACGCAAAGTTAATGTTTTTTATTAAAATTAATGAATTTTTGTGTTGGAATGATTTCTAATGTGTACCTTTGTGTATGAAAATGCGCTAATGAATGGAGCGCGTGTGTGAAATGGACGGAATATGAATGCGTTACACTGTAACCATATTTATATGAGTGATTATGAGTTTGATTGATATCTTGTATTTTTATGGGCGCTTTTGTTGATTATCAGATAGATATATTTATATTCGGTTCTAAAAATATTTGATGGTTGACATGCTCTATTGGTAGCACGGAATATTATTTATTAAATTTGCATAGATGAAAGAAACTAACCGCGTTTTTTAGATGACGCGGTATTGAAGATATAAATGTGACGAATGTAAATAGTGCATAATAGTAAATGTGTTTTATGTTAGGTTTGGAAGCCTTTAATGTAAAGGCAACAATATAGGCCGCTTCGTGAGAAACGGCCTATATTGTTGTATAATGAATATAATTTTGTATTTTTGTAGTCAGAATCCGTTGATTTAACAAATTACCTTAAGCCCATCATGTATAAAACCTTGCTGGCCTGTTTTTTTTACGTGTGTTTGTCTCCTGTATTTGTGTATGGGATTGACGGTTTGTCATCTTATACGTTTGATGACGCATTTTCCGAACTCGATGAGGCTCTGGCGCAAAGGCGTGATTTGTTGAAATTAAAAGACATTAGAATTGACTCTCTGAAGGCGGAGCTTGAAAATGCTGAAAATTATAAGGCGGAAATATCTGCAATTGAAAGCCTGATAGATGAATATGCACATTATGATGTGGATTCTTTGAAACGATATTTCAGTAAGGCCATAGCTCTGTCATCGTTTTATGGCGATTCTGTAGCTGCACGCCGTTTTTGGCTTGCTGAAATTGAGCATATGCCTGTCAGGGGAGAGATAAGGGAGGCATTTATGCGAATCGACAGTGTCAGGGTCAATGATCTTGAAGAAGAAGATAAGATATTGTTTTTCGAGGCGGCAAGATGGGCTTCATTGTATACGACTTCAATTTATTCTCCTCACAAATTGCATCGCGGATATTTCAGTAAATATGGTGAATATAATGATTCGTTGATGGCGAGAACCGATGTTTCTTCGCCGCGGTACCGTTTACTGGCCGGATCGCATTATCTTGCTAAAGGACAGGTATCGCTTGCTATTGCTGCGTTGAATGATTATATCGAGAATAATAAAGAGTATAATGAAGATTACGCCAATGCGCTGTCCATGTTGGCTCTGTCTTATTTCGAGCGTTCGCGCAAGGATTTGTGGATGTATTACATTATACTTGCGGCTGCTGTCGACGCGCGCATCGGAGTGCTTGACAATGACTGCCTTAGGCAGGTGTGTGGTGCGTTATATCAGATGGGTGATCTTGATCGGGCTTATGAGTATATGTCGGTCGCTCAGGACGATGTGGACAGGTGTAAGGCCTATATAAGAAGTGTCAATGTCGCTCCGGTATATCCGCGTTTGATGGCCGATTATCGCGACATGCAGCGGCGAAGAGAGATGTTGCTGTATTTTCTTATAGGAAGTCTTGTTGTTATAGCTGCTCTTTCGGCTATTATTATATATATCAGGTACAATGACGTAAAGCGTTTGAAGCGGTTAAAGACAGAGTTGGTTAATGCCAATCTTGTTAAGGATTCACATTTGGGCCGTATACTTTCGCTGTGTTCGATATACATGGAGAAGCTTGATGATTACAACAAATTGGTTAGCCGTAAGATTGCTGCCGGTCAGATTGACGACTTGTATAAATTGGTTAAGACCGGAAAGTTTCTTGATGACCAGAGTAAGATGTTCTATGAGATTTTCGATAACTCGTTTGTGCATATGTTTCCTACGTTTATCGACGAGGTAAATGCTCTGTTAGGGCCTGATAAAGGTTTTGAACAACTTTCCGAGCCGGTAAAATTGACTCCGGAATTGCGTATACTGGCTTTTATGAGGCTTGGCCTTGACGACAGTGCTCAGATAGCGCGTTTTCTCGGTCTGTCATTGAATACGGTGTATACCTATCGCAATCGAATGAAAAGCAGGGCAAAAAATCGGGCAACTTTTGAAAACGATATCATAAATATCGGTACGTATAATTGAACCCGGTTCTGTCTTTTTTATATTCGGAGTATAATGATGTCGTTGTAACTCATTGCGTAATAGGCTTGTTCTACATGTTGAGACTGCAACTGTGTTATATCTGATATTTATCCTCTTGACGCAGACTTATAGTCTTTTTATCTTTGTATTGAAATTCATGTTGAAGTGTAGCTACTATTTAGTATATACATGTAATGATTAGCTTGAGTCAATTAGGTATAATAGGTAATTTGTTTTAGGTAGTTAGTAAAGTAGAATGCCTGAACTTGTGTCAGGTAATGAAACAAGGAGCTCCGCGAGGAACTCCTTTTTCATTTGTAATTTTATGGCTGTTCAGGTGCAGCTTCGGTGCAATGGACGAGCGGCAAAATACGGTTGATTCGTTAAAGATGGGTCTTGTCGGTATGCCGCTTATTTCCTGCACATATGGCAGTCTTTTGACGGAGTGCGCTTTTCGGGGTTGCCTCGGCCTGTTTTTGTAGAGTGATTGTCTGGAATGCTATAATAGGATTAAAATGGCTTGTGCAATCCATAAAAAGACTTATATTAATCTGCTGACGACTGTTGTTTATGTGCCTGATAAATAATGTGATATAATTTTGTTGCATAACAATTATTTTATATCGTATTTTAATTCATATGTTGCTGACTGAAAACTCAAGTATCTTTGCAATGTGTAAAATAATTATTCAGTCTAAAACAGATATTTATAGAATTAAGGGTTAGTATTTTTAGTTTTAGGATAGTTGGGCTCAAGCCGAAATACCGGTGCATATGTTAAAATGCATCGAGGATAATGTTAAAAATTCAGGCGTATAGTTTGACAAGTCGGAAGATAAAGAAATCTCGGTCGCGAACGCCTCTCATTTGAGAAC
>NZ_VSMC01000025.1 GCF_008728965.1 Heminiphilus faecis
CAAAAAATCTCTAATAACTCTTGTGTTAAGCGGTTAATGTTATTTGGGCCAAAAGGGTCAATCATATTATGGCCAAAGGGGTGAATTCTGTTTGGCCAAAAGGGTCAAAGTAGAGTGGCTTTTCCAGCTGTATCAGATAACCACGAATACGACCCTTTCGACATCCCCAAAGATGAAATCGTCGGGATAGCCCGTGTGGTCGGGGTAATACACCTTGAATAACACCACACGGCTTACATGCAAATACGCATGATAGCCTCTTTTTAACGCACACACGCAAGCTTATGGGCTTTTCAAGGCACAAAAAGTATAACAAACTATAATACAGCTATTTACAACACACAAACACACTAAAACAATCGGGGGATTTTCCTATAATAATTTTGCGATATTTTGAGGTTATAATGATTATATGTGTTATTATCCTATGAAATACAAACCTTGAAAAAATGGGAAATGTAACCCTAAATGTAACCCTAAACTCAAAAGGCACAAAAAAGGGGAGCGAAAATCGCTCCCCACAGCATTGAAATGAATAACGCACGAAGGTTGTTATAACGGCGTTATTTTATCATTAATCATTCAGCCCGTCCTACTGCCTCTAATAAGCGTAGACTGCTTAATTATAGCCCTTTTAGTTATCACCGTGCCATTATCTGACAGCCCAGCATGGAGCAGATAGCTCTTGGATGCTCCTACTTGTTCCGGTGTCAAGACAGAATACACCGCAGAGATACTGGCAAAGTACCAGTCCCGCTGTTTTTCACCCACTATCGGGCATATAAGATGTACATGTATAATCTTGCTCATTACAGCAACAAAAATAGCCAAAATATTCCAAATAGTGATTATTTGGAATATTTTTGAGAAAAATTTTAGAAACTGGGGCAAAAAAATGCGATCAATATACCATAGATCGCCTACACTTCAAAAGACCTCCTATTTGGATAAAAAGGCACGCACACGCCAACAAAGTGCCATCCAAGCCCATTTATACACAAATTGCACAGGCGATGTAAAGAAACCGAGGCGTTTTCGCCCCAAACAGCCCCATTTTGTAAAGCTGATGTAAGAACCATGTAAAAGAAAAACCGCTTGGAAATATCGCTTCATTTTTCAGATAGCCACCTAACCTATTGAACTGCAAATCGTTTAACATCATTTGCCCGACCAACAAACAAATCGCTTCGTTTTATGCCCCATATATGATTATACTCCTTACACAGCAAAAGGCAAAAAGAAACCTCGCTATATGGTAATTGTAAATGTCAATTTTGACAAGGATGCTGCGCCCGATGCGCATGCAGAGTTTAAACTTAATTATTTTCTTATATGGGATCCTGTTATCAAAGTCACACGCGGCGAAACATACTCTATGACAATAACCGAGAGAACCGACATATATCCAACTGACAATGCCCCACAGCAAGAGTAATGTTAAATATACAATTTTATGTTATATAACATATCGGTTTCATTTGCTTTCAAATTTAAAATAAATTTACTTTGCATTAGCTTTTGTTTCGCAACTAATAAATTTCGAAATAATATCAACCTTAACTATTATGAAAAAGTTTTACTTACTTTTTGCTATGATGGCAGTGTTATGCACGGCATGTGATGAGGACGAAAATCTTGATCGTGACCCTCGCGTGTTTACCGTCGATGATTCAGGAAAACTCACCGGCATTACCAAACAATATATGATTGTTACCGTGCCAGCCGATATGCAGTCTCTTGATGTAAATATGGTATCGGACGGCAAAATCACTTTCACCACCGAAAAGAGCGTGCCCGGAGTCAGTGCCGACTACATACCCGGCTATACTTTTGAGGACGGAGTAATACATGACTACATAGCCTATACTCGTGAAGCAAAGAAAAAGCCACGCTTCCTTCAGGCAATCAAATTTAATGTAGCCAATCCTCTTGTTGTCAAGCAGGATACCGCGGAAATAGCCATTGACTGCGTGCTGCCTGACGATCCGGCGAAAGATACAAAAGTCATCATAGCCCTTGTAGGCGGCAGCGAATACAAAGTCGAAACAAAAAACCTGACAAAAAAACAGCTCGAAAAACTATACGGCATAGAGGAATAAAAATTGCACCCCTGCATAATACACATACAGGTGCGGACATACGAAAGCCGCACCTGCTTTTTGATGAACCGGTCTTATATTTCATTCGAAAGCCGACGTTAATTTGATTCATATTCACTATCTTTGGCTTCGTCATAAAAATTCTACCTGATCATGCCAAATGTACCTACATCAGCCAAAATAGACACCGACCGGCGGGTGCTTGAACTGCTGTCGCAGACATTCAACAACATAAGTGCCGCAAGTACGGAGATAATCAACCTCGAAGCCATACTGAACCTACCGAAAGGCACCGAGCACTTCGTGGCCGACCTTCACGGAGAGCACGAAGCATTCCGCCACATACTGAAAAACGCCTCAGGCAACATAAAGCGTAAAGTCACCGAAATATTCGGCACCTCGCTGCGCGGACAGGAGATACGCGAGCTGTGCACACTCATCTACTATCCCGAACAGAAACTCGAGTACATAAAAGCCGCGGAAAAGAATCTCGATGACTTCTATAATATCACCCTCCATCAGCTGGTACGGGTATGCCAGACTGTATCGTCAAAGTACACACGCTCCAAGGTGCGCAAGGCGCTCCCGCGGGAGTTTGCCTACATCATTGAGGAGCTTCTGCATGAGTCGCCGTCAGATGACGACAAGCAGGCCTACTTCAACCGCATAATCGAGACTATAATCAGTACCGGACAGGCTGACTCTTTTATCGTGGCCATGTGCAACGTCATACAACGCCTGAGCATAGACCAGCTGCACATACTCGGCGACATATTTGACCGCGGTCCCGGCGCACATATAATCATGGACACCTTGTGTAACTATGGCAACTTCGATATACAATGGGGCAATCACGACGCGCTGTGGATGGGCGCCGCCGCAGGCAATGACTGCTGCATAGCCAATGTACTGCGCCTGTCACTGCGCTACGGCAACATGGCCACTCTCGAAGACGGCTACGGCATAAACCTCGTGCCGCTGGCCACATTTGCCATGGAGACCTACGGCGACGACCCGTGCGATACATTCGGCCCGCATCTCGACAGCGACGACACCACCCACAACGAGAAGACACGCCGTCTGATAGCGCAGATGCACAAGGCCATAAGTATAATCCAGTTCAAGCTCGAAGCGGCCATGATAGACCGACGTCCCGAATGGGGCATGACTGACCGCAAGCTGCTCGAATACATCGACTTCGACCGAAAGACATTCCGCCGCGACGGCAAGGAGTATGCCATGAAAGAGTGCAACTTCCCCACCGTCAGTCCTGACGCCCCCTACCGTCTAACACCTGAAGAAGCCGATCTTGTAGCAAAACTTCACCACTCGTTTCTCGTAAGCGACAAACTCAAAAAACACGTACAGTGTCTGTTCACTCACGGATGCATGTATGGCGTATTCAATTCCAATCTGCTTTTTCATGCCTCTCTTCCGATCAACCCCGACGGCTCTCTGAAAGAAGTCGATCTTAACGGCCGGCTATACAAAGGCCGCGAACTAATGCACCGCATAGGCATGTTGATGCGCTCGGCCTACAACGATGATACTCCGAAACAAGAACGCGACTTCGCTATAGACTATTACTGGTATCTATGGTGCGGGCCCGATTCTCCCCTGTTTGACAAATCGCGGATGGCTACTTTTGAACGTTACTTCATAACCGACCCAGAAACCCACCGCGAGGAAAAGGGCTGTTACTACACTCTGCGCGACAATGAAGCTGTATGCGACATGATACTTGATGAGTTTGGTGTGGAAGGAGAGCATCGCCATATAATAAACGGACATGTGCCCGTACGTATAAACAAAGGCGAAACACCTATACGGGCCAACGGCAAACTGATGGTAATCGACGGAGGCTTTGCAAAAGCCTATCACGGCACGACCGGTATAGCAGGATACACACTCGTCTTTCATAGCCGCGGGCTGCAACTTGTGCAGCATGAGCCATTTACCTCAGCCGAGGAAGCAATAAGAAACGGTACTGACATCGTAAGCACAATACAACTTGTGGAACTAAGCCAGAAGCGCATGCGCGTACGCGATACCGACAAAGGCCGAGAACTCCTCAGCCAGATCGATGAACTATCGGAACTGCTCTATGCCTATCGCCACGGCATCATCAAGGAGCGCACAAAAAAGTAACACTAAAGATTGTGTATTTCAAGGATTTTGTCTACCTTTGCACCGCATTTTGCAATACAAAACCACTTAAATTAATTATTTTTCAATGGCAACTAAAATCAGATTACAGCGTCATGGTCGCAAGAACTATGCGTTTTATCCTATTGTAATCGCCGATAGCAGGGCACCACGAGATGGTAAATTTATTGAAAGGATAGGTTCTTATAATCCGAACACTAATCCTGCTACAGTAACTTTAAACTTCGAGCGGGCTTTGTATTGGCTTAACGTAGGTGCCCAACCCACCGACACCGTTCGCACCATCCTCTCCAACGAAGGCGTGCTTCTCATGAAGCATCTTCAGGGCGGTGTGAAGAAAGGCGCTTTCAACGAAGAAGAGGCTCAGCGCCGCTTCGAAGCTTGGAAAACCCAGCGTCAGGCTAACGTTGATGCCGCAAAAGCATCAATAGCCGGCAAGAAAGAACTTGAGAACAAACAGCGTTTTGAGGCTGAAGCTGCCAAGAACAAGGCAAAAGCCGAGGAAGTAGCCAAGAAGAAAGCTGAACTCGCCGCTGCCAAGGCTGAAGCAGAAGCTGCTGCAGCAGCCGAGCAGGCTGCCAACGAGGCTCCCGCAGAAGAAGCTGCCGAGGCTCCCGCCGCTGAATAAGTCTTTAAGCGACTTCGCATTAAAAATAAAGAGTTGTACCACATCGGTACAACTCTTTTTGCATTTACACCCTGTCTGATAATAACGGTGCAAAACCGGCATTACCACTTCAGAAACTGAACTGCGCCATAAGACACGCGCGGTTTACCCAACGATGCTGAAGATCGATGTCCTGACGCTTGCCGAAATTATACTCCATGCCTACCTGACAGCGCGGCGTTATGTCCCAGAACAGATTGGCAGTACCGTACAGTCCGTATTTGTAAGTAAGATCCTCATAACGCGGCTCATGCTTAGGAAGAAAACGCTCCTCGCTGAACATTATGGTCGAAAACAGATTGGGACGGAAGTGGTATTGCAAAGCCGCATACCATCCTATGCTCAACGGAGCATACATGCGTCCGTCACGGGTTATATCGCCGACCAAGTCCGAATTGGAGCTCTGAAGATCATTAATTATACTGCTTATGCCCTTGCCGGTTATGAAAGCTCCGTAAACAGTCACAGGATCTACCGGACGAAATACCGTACTCAAGTGAGCACCCCACCCTGTCACCTTATGATTTTTTCCGGCTTTCAGGTCACGGTATTCCAATCCTCTTACAATCCCCGACAACCTGATGTGCTGTCCTCCTTTCCACTGGTACTGAACGAAAGCAGCGAAATTGGGCATATAATCATTACACGGTTTGTATACATCGGTAAGTTCGGGTATGTCACCGTTGGGAGTCTCGATCGACACCGCAAACACATAACGGTCCTTCACTGTGTGCATCCAGCGCAGCAACATGTTTGTATCGCTTGTCTCCGAATTAGGCCCCTGAGCATCGACTGTAGGCGGCTGAGCCGCAGGGTCGGAGAAAGTTGAGTTTGTGTAGCCAAGCGTCCAGTCGCCCACGGCGGCATAAGCTTTCTTAAGATGGAAGTCACGATTACCGTAACCGTTGAAATTTGCTTCAATATACAGTTGATAGTTGCCATACTTCGGATTGCGCCCGAATACAGAGAAAAACAACGCCGTGCCCGCGGGAGTGGTACCGAACCAACGGTCGCGTGTAGGATCATTGGGGATACTTATATTATAAGGTATGAAAGCGCTGTTCTGCATAGCGCCGTTCCAGTCATACCATCCACGCATCCTTACTACACCTCCCACACCCATCGCATACTGATGGGTTTTGCTCATCAACATGAAATATGGAGCACGAGGATCCTGAAAGTGTCTGAACTGGTCATAATAAAACAAACCGATAAGATCTTTTTCTGTCAACGAATCCAACTCGGTATCCTTGTCTATATTAACCGTGTGATGGCTCTTTTTAAGCTCTTCCAACTGTTGTTCGGCCGGAGAAACGGCAAAAGATGATAAAGCACCTAAACCAAGCACCAACGCCAAAGCGAATTTTTTATTCATAATAATACAAATTTGTTAACATATATTACAACAACAGGACATACGATATGTTTATAATCATTACCGATTTAAACGCCTCGGCAGACAAAATATGTTGCATAACATTGTTTTTGGAATATTTAACAAACGGTTGAAACGCGCGCCGACAAAGGGAATCGGAGCCACAAAACATTTAAAACCGGGGTGCCGCACTCATTAAAATTGCATATTTACGGCAAAAAGCACTAACTTTGCATCGTTGAAATTGTTATTTCGAAGGTTGAAAGAGTTCAGCCTAAGCCGAAAATCGGCAACAAAAAGAGTGACGCACCGACGCAAAACTCTACGTTTACCGTCCTCTTTTTGTTAGTAGTAATTTTAATTTTAAAGAATGAAGAAAACAATGACAATCATTGTGATCTTCGCCGTTCTTTTGGGACTCGGATCAGCCGCCACAAATACTGCCGTAGACGGCAAGAATGGCTACAGAGCCCCAATGTTCAGAGTAGAGCGAAACGACTCGGTCATAGCTCTTGATGACATGAAGGGAAAATGGGTACTTCTGCAATTCTGGACGTCAAGCGATCCAGCTTCTCGTATAGCATGCAGAGACTACTCAGACTTCGAAGAGTGCCAAGCTTCGGATAACTTTCAAGAACGATTCCGTCTCTTATCGGTCAATCTTGACCGTAGTGAGCGCCTCTTTCGTGAGATAGTGCGTAGAGACGGTCTTAGTGCGAAATCACAATTCCATGTCAAGGGAAGTCAAGCCAATCAACTGATTAAAGACTATCACCTTGAGTCGGGAATGAAATCTTTCTTAATCGACCCGCAAGGCCGCATCGTAGCAAAGAACCCGACAGAAAAAATGCTTAAAGAGATCGCAATCAACTAAACCGACAGCCTGCCGCAATCAATGACGACAGGCTTTATTATTTTCTTATTACGCCGTCGTCAGCTGTGAATATCGCGGATATCGTAAGGAGTCTCCTGATATACAAAATAATTAAGCCAGTTGCTGAAAAGCAGATTGGCATGTGAGCGCCAACGTACTATAGGCCCTTTGGACGGATCGTCATCAATATAATAATGGGCAGGGACAGCAGGATTCATACCTTTATCCGTATCACGGCGATACTCGAAGTCGAGCGTATACGGTGAGTATTCGGAATGTCCGGTGATAAAAAACTCACGCCCGTTGCGGGCCATCACCATGTATACGCCGCTTTCCGGACTCTCGGCTATTATGTCAAGCCCTTTCACCTGCTCCACCTCGTCGCGCAACACCTCACTAAAACGGCTGTGAGGTACATAAAACTCGTCATCAAACCCGCGGAATATAGGATTGCGGCTATCATTCACCCGATGTGGAAACACCCCTGAAATCTTACGGTCTATCACATGCTTTGGCACTCCGTAATGATGGTACAGACCGGCAAAAGCCGCCCAGCATATATATAATGTGGATGTGACATGCGTTCGCGCCCAGTCAAATATATCGCACAACTCATCCCAATAATCGACTTCCTCGAAGTCGACTTTTTCAACCGGCGCACCGGTTATTATGAAACCGTCGTAATTAAGGTCTTTTATCTCTTCAAATGTCTTGTAAAACTCCTCGACGTGCTCACGAGGGGTATTGCGCGACACGTGCGATGCCGTGTCGATAAGATCAAGTTCCACCTGCAGCGGAGTATTGGAAATAAGCCGAAGCAGATCGGTCTCCGTCATAATTTTTAGCGGCATAAGGTTCAGTATACCTATACGCAACGGTCTTATGTCCTGCGACGAGGCTCTCTGTTCATCGATCACAAATATATTTTCTTCCTTCAACATCTCGACGGCAGGAAGCGAAACCGGAACTCTAACAGGCATTATTTCAATTATTATAATTATCAATCTTTTTTACAAAACGCTTTATAACCTCCTCGCGACCGGCATCGACCTTGTCAGGATAATGGGCGTCACTGTTGACTACAATGGTGACACCGCTCTCTACAAGACGAGGCAGATAACGGAATGAGGGGAAAATTCGCCGTTCACCCTCCCACACCTTCGTATTGATTTCAACAGCTACACCCGACTTGATTATGGCGTCTACAAGCCGGTCAACACACTTTCCGTACCACACCTCATCCTCTATGCCGGGAGCAAACATGGACGCATTATGGCCTATTTTATCAAAATGTCCGATTATATCGAAGCCTCCCGCCTCCACCATATCTACCGACTGTCGGTAGAAGGTTTCTACGACATGACGTATATCATTATCAAAAAAACGCTCCATCTTGATCTTGAACGAGTCAAAGCGTCCGTCTACATCTACGTAACCGTCGCCGCACGGCAGAAAGTGCACAGAGCCGATGCGATAATCAAGAGGCACTGTATCAAAATAGCTGTGTGAAGGCCCCCAGTCATCACCGAGATAATCTATCTCCATTGATGTATAAAGGCTGATACGTGAACCGAAAACGGTCTTCAACCGCTGTACCTCCTCTACGTATGGAGCTACGTCATCCATCGGCATATTGCATGACGATTCTATAGGCACCGGAGAATGCGGTGAAAATCCCCAATGGAGCATGCCGGACTTAACGGCCGCCTCGGCCATGACCGCCATGTCAGCCCGCCCGTCACAGAACTGTGTGTGGCTATGGAAATTGTACCGGTCGGTCGTTGATACTATATTTGAGAAGTCAATCATAAACTATCTGTTGGAAAACTTAAAATAAGTTTAATCTAAAGGAGAAAGAATCTTTTTTGTAAAGTACTGTTTTTTGACAAACCATGCCAGAGCAGCCGCAGCAGTCAGCAGGCTCAACATAATCGACACATCATAACGAAAGCTCAGCCCTTCCGGAGCATACAATATATATGATGTACATACACATGTCATGAACAGCGCCGGCAGCATCGTGAGCCAATAAAATTTGTGATGACGTGCCAGATAGACCGTCACCGCCCACAAGGTAAATACGGCAAGAGTCTGATTGCACCATGCGAAATATCGCCACAATATAGCGAAATCTATCTGCATGATAAAGAATGTCAAGGCAAATATAGGTACCGATACCACAAGACGTCTTACTACGGTTTTCTGCTGATAGCGCATGAAATCGGCGGCAATAAGACGCGCGCTACGCAGAGCCGTGTCGCCAGTCGTTATAGGTGCGGCCACCACGCCAAGTATGGCGAGGACTCCGCCAAAGGCTCCGAGCCAATCAATGGATATGGCATGCACGAGGCCGGCAGTGCCTCCGTGTTCCGACAGGAATGCGCTCAATTCACCATATCCGCCGGTAAAGGCAATGGCTGCGGCAGCCCATATCAATGCCACAATACCTTCGGCCACCATGGCTCCATAGAATACCGGACGGGCCAGCCTCTCGTTTTTAAGGCAACGGGCCATCATGGGCGACTGAGTGGCATGAAAACCCGAAATGGCACCGCATGCTATAGACACAAACATCATCGGAAACAGCGGCATCGACCCGGCCGACGGCGATCGGTTGTACAACCCGTCCGATATACCGTCGGGTATGGCCACGTCACCGAATATAAGCACACTCATTATGCCCACTGCCATAAACAGCAATGCCAAGCCAAACACCGGATATATATTGCCGATAAGCTTGTCTATCGGAAGCAATGTGGCAAGCATGTAATAGACAAATATGGCTATTATCCAAAAGGTAGAGTCCATCCATCCGGGAGTCATTCCGGCTATCAGTTCGGCGGGAGTAAGAATGAACACGGCACCGACAAGCACCATGAGTGCCAGCGAAAATACGCGCATAAGTTGCTTTACGCCGGCGCCGAGCTCCGCCCCTACAATCTCGGGAAGCGATGCTCCGTCACGACGTATAGATATCACTCCCGACAGGAAATCGTGTACAGCACCGGCAAATATGGTGCCGAACACAATCCATAAAAATGCAGCCGGGCCGTACATGACACCCATTATGGCGCCGAATATGGGTCCGAGACCTGCTATGTTAAGGAACTGTATCAAAAATACTTTCCATGTAGGCAGTGGCATATAGTCGACACCGTCCTGCTTGGAATAACAAGGCATAACCCGCTTGGGCTCACATCCTATGACTCTTTCCACAAAGAGTCCGTATATAAAATATCCTCCTACCAATACGGCAAGAGATACAAGAAACAATGTCATCTAAATATGATTGGTTACTAATCTTTCCGTATTTAATTCTCAGCGGCTATAACATCGTTGGCCGACTTTTTCAATTCCGACCTCGCATTGTCAATCTCCGCCTCCATGTTCAGGATAGCAGTTTTCAACGAAGTGTCACCGTCGCGATACTGACGCCTCATCTTCTCAAGAGTCGCCAACTGACCGTCAAGATGCTTCTTGTCGTCAAGATAGCGCTTCATGAGCTTACGTGCACGAGGGTTTTTGAAGTCATTCCAAGAAATGTATACACGTCCCTGACCGAGAGCAAACCGAAAGTCGGGTTTACGCAGCTTTTTATCCGGGTCTATCTCCTTTATTGCGTCGAGCAGATCGGCATAATCCTTGCCATCTTCCCATGTCGATTTATAATCAGTTATACGAGCCATGTCGGTAAGTTCGGGATAATCCACCGGATAATTGTTGCGAAGATCAGAAGGAATAAACTTATATATCGTTATATAATCGCCCAGACGGTTACGGTCGGTAGCCCACCAGCCCACACCGGTCACCTCATCGATGGCAAGCAGATAATCGTCATACGGCGAGTTATATGGCATACCTATATTCTGAGGCTGCAGGAAACCGTCTTCGTCCTTGCGGGATATAAATATGTCATATCCGCCAAGCGACTCCTCGCCATTATTGGCATAATATAATGTGACACCGTCAGGCATCATAAACGGGTAATTGCTGTCGCCGTCAAGGTCAAGCACGCTACCAAGCGGCGCCGGCGTCTCCCATGATCCGTCAAAAAGACGGCTGGCACCGGTCAGTACAAAATTCTCGGCCGAGTCGGGAGCGGCCCATATCATGAAATTACGGGTCTCCGGCATATATACGGTTGAAGGATCAGCCGCAGCAACGCTCTTGGGTAGTACTTCGGTCGAATTGACCGAACCGCTCTCCGGAGCCAGCCTGTAAGCCTTGAAGAACTGATCGCGGTCTACAGCCACGCTGTCGATAATCACAATCTTCTCCACACGGTCAAGCATAGCCCTCGCCATGCCTATGCGCTCACGAAGAATGTCCATATCCTCCGGCAGCTGCTTACGCGACTTCTTGAGCGACGCTTCATACTTGTCTATATACTCGTCGGCTTCATCAAGAGCATAATGGTAAAAGGCTATCTCGGCAAGATAGCGAGGCGCCTCGGTCACCCTCTTGGTGTCGGCAAATTTAAGATATGGCAACGCCTCGTCATGGCGTCCTTCACGAAGCAGGCACACTCCCGTCCACTGGTTTAAAGCCGGATCCTTAGGCTTGCTCGCCAAGGCCTCCTCAAACACCGGCAACGCACCTGCGAAGTCGCCGGCCTGATACATCTCTTTGGCCTCATCAAGTGTATATGCTGTCGCCGTCGAAGCCATCGCCACGGCAACACCCAATATGTATTTACGTAACTTTATGTATGACATAATGACGCTTTTTTCTCAATTTAGCTTCAAAATTACACATAATTATAATACCGTCAAAGTAATTACTCTCCATTAGAGCCGACACCAAAAACTTTTAACATACTTTTCACCCGCACATTGATCCATACCAGAACCAGATATCAACAAACACCTCACAGGGCACAAACACACAATATGCCACTTTATAGAAAATAGCCTTAATATTCAGGAAAATGACTACCTTTGTATCTAAAAATATCTGAAAACAGCATGATATCAACAGAAATTCTTTCAAAATTCATTGATAGCTTAAGAGGTGCAGTTCTTGACCGTGGCAAGGCGTACGGCTACCGGCTCAACTCAAATGACATCAATGAACTATGGGAAGACGGACGGCAAATCACTTACGAAGACCGTGCCGGAGAATTTCGTTTAAAATATAAATATTACTCCTTCATGTCGCAATTCATTTCTCTTAAAACTTTTCATACGTTCAAGTCGGTAATGCTGGCGGCATTGTTGCTGCCGGTACATGCAGCCGCGACGGAAACGACCGACAGCACGGCAGAGGCCGAAGCGCCGTCGGTGCAGGTAAGCCTGATCACTTGCTCGCCCGGACGCGACATCTATGAATTGTGCGGCCACACGGCCTTACGTGTCAGGAGCGGAGATATGGACATGGCGGTCAATTACGGCATTTTCGACTTCAATGCCCCCAACTTCGTGTATAGATTCGTGAAGGGAGAGACCGACTATATGGTGGCGGCCTACCCGTTTGAACATTTCATGGAGGGCTATCAACGTCAAGGCCGATCGGTAACCGAACAGCCTCTCAATCTGACCTCCCGGCAGGCCGACAGCCTTATAGCACTGCTCGACCGTAACCTCCGTCCCGAGAACCGCGTGTATCGCTACAATTATGTAAAGGACAACTGTTCCACAAGACCTCTATCGATGATAGAGCGTGCGCTTGGCGACACGATAGCACTTACGGCTCCGTCGGGAACCGAAGGATGGTCGTTCCGCGACGCAATGCGGCATTATCACAAAGGATATCCATGGTATCAGTTCGGTATAGACCTCGCTTTAGGAAGCGGCATAGACTATCCGATAAGCGCCCGGGAGAAGGCCTTTGCCCCAATTAT
Source organism: Heminiphilus faecis (assembly GCF_008728965.1). Classification (GTDB taxonomy): domain Bacteria; phylum Bacteroidota; class Bacteroidia; order Bacteroidales; family Muribaculaceae; genus Muribaculum; species Muribaculum faecis. The sequence continues at coordinate 13,021 of NZ_VSMC01000025.1, forward strand.
GCTGTCGGAAATGCTGAAAACAGCCGTTGTAAAAGACTCCATGAACCGTAAAATACCGCTTGCAGCCGGCACGCGGATCATATCAGAAGGCCGTCCCGACGGAGGCCCGGCATCGCCCACTCCTTGGTATTTTACCCCGATGGCCGCAGCCATAGCATTGCTGATTATAACCATAGTCGTGACTCTCCGCGACTTAAAACGTCGAAAGATAACACGCTGGTATGACTTCTTAATCTTCTCGCTTTACGGAACGGCCGGCTGCGTAACAGCATTTCTTGTGCTTATATCAGTACATGAAGCCACATCGCCCAACATATTGCTGCTGTGGCTCAATCCGCTATGCCTTATCATACCTGCATGCATATTCATAAAAAAGTGCCGTCGGTTGGTAATATTGTACGGAATTGTTAACTTTGTTGCATTAATTTTGTTAACATTGATGTGGCCGTTGTCAGGGCAGTCGATAAACCCTGCGTTTATACCGCTTATTCTGACTGACGCCATATTGACAGCACGATATTTATACATCACACGATGCGACGAAAAAACGACCCGCGACTGACAGGACGTATCATCACAGCCTTGGTGGCTTCAATGGTGACTTTCACCGTTGTGGCGCAAGCACCCGCACCCCGTCCTAAACTCGTAGTGGGAATAATGATCGACGGTCTGCGCGAAGACTACCTCGATCTTCTTAAAGGATACTTCGGAGAAAACGGCTTCAAACGCCTCATGAAAGACGGAGTCATGTTTGACAACGTCAACTACGGCACGGCTGTCGATGCCACTGCCGCCACAGCCATGATATACACAGGCTCGGCTCCGGCAGTCAACGGCATTCCAGCCGCCATGGTATATGACCCGGAAAACAAGCGTAGCTATCCTATAGTACTCGACCCGTCTAAAATAGGCAACTATACCGACGAGACCTACTCGCCCAAGCCCATCAGAGTAAGCACACTCGCCGACGAAGTACGCATAGACGGCGGCGGTTTCGGAGCCGTGCACTCGATAGCTCCGTCTGCCCCGCAGGCCATAGTGCTCTCCGGACATGCAGGCAACAGCGCTTTCTGGATAAACGACGCCACAGGCAAATGGGCCACGACCACCCACTACAAGGATGTGCCGCCGACCATGCAGTCGCGCAACTACTCCAAGCCCCTCACAGTACGGCTCGACACTCTCACATGGCGTCCGCTTCTTGCGCCCGACCGTTATCCCGACCTGCCTGCCTATAAGAAGTTTTACCCGTTTCGCTATCTTTTCCAGCACAACGACGTAAACCGTTATCGCAATTACAAAACCTCGGCTCCGGTCAATACCGAAATCACCGACATAGCTACGGAATACCTCAAAGGGTTGCAACTCGGAGCGCATGAGGCCATCGATATGCTCAACCTCGGCTATACAGTAGCACCTTTCGCAGGAGCTAAAGACGCCGACAGCCGCATAGAGATGATGGACAGCTATCTGCGTCTTGATGCCGATCTCGGCCGCCTTTTCAACGAAATCGACGGCAAAGTAGGCCTTGACAATACATTTATCATGGTGGCCGGCACCCCGGCTCCCGCCAACGACAAGCGCGACGACGATAAATGGAGCATACCCAACGGCGAGTTTTCGGTACGACGTGCCATATCGTTGCTAAACATGTTTTTCATTCCCCAGTACGGCAACGGCGAATGGATAGCAGGGTATCATAAAGGACAGATATATCTCAACCATAAACTCATAAAAGAAAAGGGTCTTGACCCGAAGAAACTACGTGTTGACGCCGCCGACTTTCTTGAGCGCATGAGCGGAGTGAGCTGCGCATGGACAATAGATGACATACAGGCCGGAAAGGCCGGTGTCAACTCCGATGCGCTGAAGCGCAACACACAGGTAGATTATGCCGGCGATATACTTATCGAGGTAAATCCCGGATGGGAAATAGTGGAAGTGGAACCGACATCGCAACAGGAACACCGGTCAACCGTACGTTCAGGGCTTATGACCGCTCCTGTGTTTCTGCTATCGCCGCAGCTTACCCCGGCGCGCATGACAGGCGAGATCGACGCCCGGTCCATAGCGCCCACAGTGGCCCGGCTGCTTCGCATACGCTCGCCAAATGCCTCGCAACTCCCTCCAATGCATCTCGACAAGAAAACAAATATCGTAACATCAAAATAACAACATAAGAAAATGTCATTTACATCTATTTTAAATAAACTTTTCGGCAACAAATCGCAGCGTGACCTGAAAGAAATACAACCTATCGTAGACAAGATAAACGCTCTCGGACCTGAAATGAAAGCGCTGTCCAACGACGAGTTGCGCGAAACCATCACTAAAATCAAAGGAGAACTAAAAGCGGCCACCGAGGCCGACACCACGGCCATAGCCGAGCTTAAAGCCAAAATCGAGGAACTTCCCTTTGACGAGCGTCAGCCGCTGTGGGACGATATAGACAATCGCGAGAAAAACATTCTCGACATCTACGAAAAAGAGCTCGACCGTGTGTTGCCGACCGTATTCGCAGCCATGCGAGAAACAGCCGCCCGCTTCGCAGCCAACGAAACCGTAGAGGTCACCGCCACACAGATGGACCGCGACCTTGCAGCAGCCGGCAAAGACTTTGTAAGCATCGAAGGCGACAAGGCTTTGTACAAGAACCGGTGGGTAGCCGGCGGTAACGAGATAACTTGGGACATGGTCCACTACGACGTGCAGCTAATAGGCGGCATTGTACTGCATCAGGGTAAAATAGCCGAGATGGCTACCGGTGAAGGCAAGACACTTGTGGCCACGCTTCCGGTATTTCTCCGCTCCCTCACAGGCCGAGGCGTACATGTGGTGACTGTCAACGACTATCTGTCAAAGCGCGACTCCGAATGGATGGGTCCGCTGTACATGTTCCACGGCCAGACCGTAGACTGCATCGACAAACATCAGCCCAACTCGGTCGAACGCCGCAAAGCCTACGCATGCGACATCACATTCGGTACCAACAACGAATTCGGCTTCGACTATCTTCGTGACAATATGGCCATGTCGCCGCAGGACATGGTACAGCGCAAGCACTACTACGCTATAGTCGACGAGGTTGACTCGGTGCTTATTGACGACGCCCGTACTCCACTCATCATATCCGGTCCTGTTCCCAAAGGCGAGGACCAGTTGTTCAACGAGTATAAGTTCAACGTCGAGAAAGTATATGATGCCCAGCGCAAGCTCGTCGCAAAACTGCTGCTCGACGCCAAGGAGAAGATAGCAAGCTCCGACAAAGAGGTAAGAAAAGAGGGTGCGCTGCAGCTCTTCCGCGCCTACAAAGGCCTTCCAAAAAACGGAGCTTTGATCAAGTACCTGTCGCAGGAAAGCATAAAACCGTTGCTGCTTGAGACTGAAGCCTTCTACCTTCAGGACAACAGCCGCGAGATGCCCAAAGCCGTCGAGCCGCTCTACTTCGTAATCGACGAGAAAAACCGTTCGGTCGAGCTAACCGACAAAGGTATCGACGAACTTACCGGCCGCAGTCAGGACCCGCAATTCTTCGTACTCCCCGACATAGCCTCACAACTTTCCGAAGTCGAAGGCAATGAATCCTTGTCGGCCGCCGAGCGTCAGGAGAAAAAAGACGACCTCATGCAGAACTACGCCATAAAGGCAGAGCGCGTACATACAGTGACACAGCTTCTTAAAGCCTATACTCTGTTTGAGAAAGATGTCGAATACGTAATTGACGATAATAAGATAAAGATTGTCGACGAACAGACCGGCCGTATAATGGAAGGACGTCGCTACTCCGACGGTCTGCATCAGGCCATTGAAGCCAAAGAGGGTGTCAAGGTAGAGGCTGCCACGCAGACATTCGCCACCATCACCCTGCAGAACTACTTCCGTATGTACCACAAGCTTGCCGGTATGACTGGTACGGCCGAAACAGAAGCCGGAGAGTTCTGGGACATCTACAAGCTTGACGTGGTGACAATACCCACCAACAAGCCGGTAGCCCGCATCGACATGAACGACCGCGTGTACCGTACTAAAAAAGAGAAGTATGCCGCTGTCATTGACGAGATTGTAAATCTTGTGGAGCAGGGCCGTCCCGTACTTGTGGGCACTACATCGGTCGAAATATCGGAATTACTGTCACGTATGTTGACACTGCGCCGCATACCTCACAACGTGCTTAACGCCAAGTTGCACCAGAAAGAGGCCGATATTGTGGCACAGGCAGGTAAAAAAGGCACAGTGACAATAGCCACCAACATGGCCGGACGCGGTACCGACATCAAGTTGCCGGCTGAGGTAAAGGATGCCGGAGGTCTTGCCATTATCGGTACTGAGCGTCACGAATCGCGTCGTGTCGACCGGCAGTTGCGCGGTCGTTCAGGACGTCAGGGCGACCCCGGTTCATCGATATTCTTCTTGTCGTTTGAGGACCAGCTTATGCGTCTTTTCGCAGGCGACCGCGTGACCAAGATGCTTGACACCCTCGGAGTCAAAGAGGGCGAGATGATCGAGGCCAAGATGGTAAACCGCGCTATTGAGAACGCGCAGAAGCGTGTTGAAGAAAACAACTTCGGCATACGCAAGCGTCTTCTCGAATACGATGATGTCATGAACAAACAGCGTCAGTACATATACGGACGCCGCCATCATGCGCTCATGGGCGAACGCATAGGCATCGACATAAACAATATGCTTTATGACACGGTTGAAAACATCGTATCGACCTATGACTCTCCCAATGACTATGCCGACCTGTCGATGGAGATGCTCAAGGTATTTGCCGTTGAGTTACCATTTACCGAAGACGAATATCGCAGTATGCCTCGTCAGGAAGTCTTTGACCGCACTATTGCCGCCGTCAACGAAGCTTTCCGACGCAAGAGCGACCGCATAATAGAGATAACCCGACCCGGCATAACAGAACTTGTCGAGGGCAAAGACGCAAAAGGACGTGTGCTCGTACCTATAACTGACGGAAAGCGTGTATTCAACCTTCCCTGCGACATCCGTGACGCCTATGATACCCAATGCCGTTCGATAATCAAGGAATGGCACAAGGCCATCATGCTCGTCACCATCGATGAAGTATGGAAAGAACACCTGCGCGAACTCGACCAGTTGCGTCAGTCGGTCCAAAACGCATCCTACGAGCAAAAAGATCCTCTTGTAATATATAAGGTAGAGTCGTTCCATCTATTCGAGAACGCCATGAATACCCTCAATATCAAAGCGGTATCGGCGCTTATGAGAGGTCAGATATTCATTCCGCAGCCTCAGGCACCCCGCGCTTCTGACGCCCAGTTGAGCTCGGAGCGTCAGGCTCCCCGCCAGCCGCAGATGCGTGAAGCCATGCCCGATCGGCCTAACGACTACAGCCGCTATCAGGCAAGCAAGGAACAGTATCCGGGAGCTGACGCACAACGTCAGGCCGCATCCGCTCAGCAGGGCGAGCAACGTCGTCATCAACCGATTGTCAACGCCCCCAAAGTAGGACGAAATGATCCATGTCCTTGCGGCTCCGGAAAGAAATTCAAAAATTGTCATGGCAAAGGCCTATAAATTCCTTAAAACCGATCATTATGAAAACATTGCTATCATCTGTTACAGTTATGACATTATTGGCATCGTGCGCGTCGGCGGTGAAATATCCCGAAGCTCCGACGTCGCAGATAGTAGACGAATATTTCGGAATTCAAGTGGCCGACCCGTATCGGCCGCTTGAAAACGACACCTCAGCCGAAACCCTCCAATGGGTTGAAGCACAGCGTAAACTCACTGACGATTATATGTCGTCGATACCCTTCCGCAGCAAATTGCGCGAACGTCTTACCGACCTGTTCAACTATAAGAAGAGCGGTATGCCTTACAAGCAGGATGGCTGGTATTACTTTTACGAAAACGACGGATTACAGAATCAGTCGGTATTATACCGTACAAAAGAACTCGGCACCACTCCGGAAGTATTTCTCGACCCTAATAAACTGAGCGAAGACGGCACTGTGGCTCTCACAGGCATCTCGCCCTCCAACGACGGGAAATACACGGCTTACACCATATCGCGAAGCGGCTCTGACTGGACCGAAATCTATGTTATGGACACTGCGACCAAGCAATTGCTGACCGACCATATCGAGTGGGCCAAATTTACCGGCGCGGCTTGGGATGGCGACGGTTTTTACTATAGCGCATATGACCGTCCTGTGGAAGGCAAGGAGTTTTCTCACGCAAACGAAAATCACCGCGTATATTACCATCGCATAGGCACCCCCCAAAGCGAGGATAAGCTTATATATGAAGACGCGGCCAATCCCCTGCATTTCCACTCGGCGTATGTACCTGACGATGAATCGGTGATATTTATCTACGGTTCTGGACAAGGGCTCGGAAGTTCGCTTTCCATGAAAAAGCTCAACACTTCCGACAGCTCATGGACCGTTATAGAGCCGTCACAGGATTACGAAATATCGGTTCTTGATGTCATTGACGGCACCATGTACATTCTCACCAACTACGGAGCGCCACGCTATCGTCTGATGACAGCTTCAGTCAAGGCTCCACAGCGTGAGAACTGGAAAGAGCTCATCCCTGAAGGCGAAGGCGTAATGTCCGATGTCACTTTTGCCGGCGATAAACTCATTGTAACCAATGAGACTGACGCTTACAACCGCTCATACGTCTATTCACGTGATGGTAAATTGATCCGTGAGATCGAGTTCCCCGCCATAGGTTCGGCCGGTTTCTCCACCAGCAAAAAAAATGACGAGGTATTCTATACTTTCACTTCCTTTACTTACCCGTCGGCAATTTATAAGTACAATTTAAGCGATGGGGCATCGGAGTTGTTCAAAGCCACCGAAATCAAGGGCTTCGACATGGATGACTATATCACCGAACAGGTATTTTATCCGTCGGCCGACGGCACCGAGATACCGATGTTCATCACTTACAAAAAGGGCCTTGAGCGCAATGGCAAGAATCCTGTATATCTATACGGTTACGGAGGTTTCAATATATCGCTTAATCCCGGTTTCTCGGCACAGCGCCTGTTATGGCTTGAAAACGGCGGCATATACGCACAGGCCAATCTGCGCGGAGGAGGCGAGTATGGCGAACCGTGGCACCTTGCGGGTACCAAGCAGCAAAAACTCAATGTGTTCAACGACTTTATCGCTGCAGCCGAGTATATGATCAAAGAGGGCTGGACCAAACCCGAACTCATGACAATAGAGGGCGGCTCCAACGGCGGACTGCTCGTCGGAGCTACAGTCAACATGCGTCCTGACCTGTTTAAGGTTGCCATACCCCGCGTTGGCGTCATGGACATGATGCGCTACCATTTGTTTACTATCGGATGGAACTGGGCTTCTGACTACGGAACAAGTGCCGACTCTCCCGAAATGGCCAAGTATCTTCTCGATTATTCGCCAATTCACAACATAAAGAACGACGGCACACCCTACCCTGCTGTTCTGGTGACAACCGCCGACCATGATGACCGCGTGGTACCGGCACACTCATTCAAGTATGCAGCCGCACTTCAGGCCTCCGATACAGGCGACGCGCCCAAATATATACGCATCGACTCTAAGGCCGGACACGGCGCCGGCAAACCCGTATCGAAAGTTATCGACGAGTATGCCGACATCTATTCGTTCATCTTCTACAACTTGGGCATAGATCCCACCGATAAATAAATGAAGCGCATAGCCGCAACTATATCTACTACATTGACAGTGCTCTTGATGACCGGTTGTTTTACCGGCATCGAGAGCACTCCTAAAATTACGGCCAATGATGTAAAAAAAGAACGTGCCGTACAGACCCCGGAGGACAGCTACTTAAACAACATAACATACGAGTCACTCGAAGCATGGCAACCGGGAAAACTCTTTTATGTTACTGACGACAAGATCAGCCTTACTCTGGAGCCGTCGGCCACACCCGCCCCCAAAGCAGGTGAGTATATTGCATTTGACAGCTATCGTCCTGTGACATCGCTTACCGGTTCAATTGATACGGAAATAATTTTTCATAAAGAAAACGGTCAGGAAGTTGTATATAAGGCAAGTGCATCGCCTGACGAACTGCAACAACGCAAAAGGGTAGAAATTCCTTTCACTATCGAGACATCGGTTGTCGACGCCACTAAAGAGGTTCTGGCAGGCAAGACATTTTACATCAAGACCCCCATTTGGTACACTGCCACAGGTGACGCCCGCAACGGTTTGAAATTCATACCCGTAACAATAGAGGAGATCACCCCCGGCAATATGGTGTATCCGGTAAAACTTAAATTTTCTGTCGACAGCCCTTATGATGACACGGCATATGTATACATGTCGGTGGGCGACAGTTCACGGTCTACCCGTAATTTTGCCGCATTGTTCAGCCTTACCGACCCGCACCTGCGCTACCCGGCCATAACCGATGAGACATGGGACCGCATAATACACGGAAGAGTGGCCCCCTATATGACCCGCGAGGAGTGCCGGCTGTCGCTCGGGGCGCCATCATCAATCGACCGGCGTGCGGCCATCAGCTCTCTGCAGGAGTTATGGACGTATGAAAACGGTGTGTACCTGATATTTGACGACGGTCTTTTACAAAGTTTCAGACGATAATGCCAACCTGACAATATGAAGCTATTACGTGATTTTGACCTTACTGCGACAACGACCTTTCATGTGCCCGCTCTGACAAGATGGTACGGCGAATTTGAAAATATCGAACAGCTGTGCGCCTTGCTTGAGGACCCGAGGCTGCAGGGCCTTCCACGCATGTGTATGGGAGGAGGCAGCAATCTGCTCTTCGTAAAGCCCTATGAAGGAATAGTGATAAGACCGGCATCCCGCGATATCACGCTTCTCGGCTCAGACAACGAAACTGTGTCGGTTAAAGCGGATGCAGGCGTGGTGTGGGATGATTTTGTGAAATTTTGCGTTGACAACGACCTTTTCGGAGCCGAAAACCTATCTTATATTCCGGGGGAAGTCGGTGCTTCTGCCGTACAGAATGTCGGAGCCTACGGTGTCGAGGCCAAAGACATAATATCTGCCGTACATGTATACGACACTACTGACCGGCGGCAAAAAGTACTTGATGTGACTGACTGCGGTTACGGATACCGCGACAGTATGTTCAAGAAATTTCCGTCGCGCTACATAGTTCTTGATGTCACTTACAGGTTATCCTGCAAAGAAAGCTATAATCTTGAATATGGGCCGTTAAAAGAATTGAAGGAGGATGCTGACCTGTCGTTGCGTAAAGTGCGCGAACGTATAATAAATATACGCAAGTCCAAACTCCCCGACCCCGAATATATGGGCAGTGCCGGTTCTTTTTTTAAAAATCCGGTCATAACCCTTAAACATTTCAATGCATTAAAGGAGCGTTATGCCGATATTCCGAGTTATCCTGCAGGTCAAGGCATGATTAAGGTTCCGGCGGGATGGCTTATCGAACGGTCAGGACTTAAAGGCGTTGCCGTAGGAGGAGCGCAGGTGTATACGCGCCAATGCCTTGTCATAGTAAATACGGGAAATGCCACCGCCGATGATGTAGTGGCCCTGTATCGCCATGTACAGGATACCGTATCGGATAAATTCGACATATTATTATCTCCGGAAGTAAACATAATCGGCCTATGATAAAAGTTCGTTTTATGGGCACCGGCACATCTACCGGAGTACCGCAGATAGGGTGTAAATGCCCTGTATGTACATCAGCTGACATGCACGACAGACGGTTGAGAGCATCGGTATTGCTGACAGTAAACGGCAAAAATCTGCTTATTGACTGCGGTCCCGACTTCCGGTCGCAGATAATATCAGCCGGAGCACCGGCTATTGACGCCGCTCTGCTCACCCACAGCCATTATGACCATGTAGGAGGCATCGACGACCTTCGTCCATATTGCCACACCGCTGACGGCTTCGATCTTTATTGCCGCGAGGATGTGGCTCGTGATCTGCGTTCGCGATTACCATATTGCTTCAAAAAGCACCCCTATCCCGGAGTGCCGATATTCAATATGCATGTCATTGACGACAGGAGCTTCCGCATCGGAGATATAGACATCACTCCGCTTCCGGTCATGCATTACCGGCTGCCCATATACGGCTTCCGCATATGTGATTTTGCCTACATAACAGACGCAAAACATATCCCCGACACCACTTTTGAACTGTTGGACGGAGTAGACACATTGGTCATAAACGCATTGCGTAAGGAAGAGCATCTGTCGCACATGAATCTCCGTCAGGCACTTGACGCTATCGGACATATACGTCCGCGGGTGGCATATCTGACCCACATCTCCGACAAATTGGGCTTAGCTTCCGAAGTCGGGCCTGCTCTTCCCGAAGGTGTAAGACTCGCATACGATAACCTTGAAATATCGGTTCCCGATGCAAAATATAAGAGTGTTCACTAAACTTTCCACACTCTGAAGTGTCACTATAATATATACATTATATCACAATTAAACCTACGTAATTATGAAAATTAGTATTAAGTACTTAAATATCATTGCATGCTTCACCATTGCAACAGCATTTTCAACATCATGCAGTGTATTCAACAAAAACAAGAACACGGCAAACAACGACAAAATCACCATGACCAAGACTGAAACTGTAAAAAGCCCCGTGACCACAGGCTCTCAGGTCGCTGTTCCGGCGGAAAATCTCGGTGGCGAATGGACCATATACATGGTCGGAGGCAAAAAAGTCACCGGCGAAAATCGTCCATATATCAATTTCAGCATGGATGACCATCGTATATACGGATCCAACAGCTGCAACATTATAAACGGCGACTTCGCCACGGCATCCGGTTCATCATTAAAAATATCCAACGTCATATCGACAATGATGGCATGCCCCGACGCTCCATTTGAACAGGCCATAAACAGCGGTCTTGACGCGGTACGCAGCTACTCGATAACAAAAAAAGGACACGAGTTGTATCTTGATCTTAAAAACAGCAACGGCATCACGGTCATGACACTGCGCAAGCATAACATGGACTTCCTCAACGGCACTTGGCAGGTCAAGACAATCAACGGCAAGGAGTACAACAATCCCGACATGGAGATGGTAATCGACATTCAGGAACAAAAACTCCACGGAAACTCCGGCTGCAACATAATGAACGGCTCGCTGTCAATAAATCCCGACAAATCCAACTCGATCCAGTTCCTTGACATAGCCACCACACGCATGATGTGTCCTGAAGCCAACATGAAGGCAGAGACCGCTCTGCTTGTAGCGCTCGAAAGTGTCGAATATGCCAAGGCAGGCAAAAACGGCACAGTGATAATGTCCGATAAGAATAACCAGCCTATTATCGTTCTGAAAAAAGTAGAGGTCAACCGCTGACCCCGACCTACATAACCGAAACAGTAAAGGGCGCCCTCATCGGGTGCCCTTCGTATTATAATCGGTTTGAATCAGCTCATGTGGTGTCAGCGTTGTTTGCGGCCGAAAGCAGACGGGACTTTTATAAAGACGGTGACGGCTATGGTGACACAGCAGCAACCCATTATCCACCAGAAGAATCCGGTGTATCCCATCTGCTCCTGAAGCCATCCGGCCGCCATACCGGGCAGCATCATGCCAAGCGCCATGAAACCTGTACATATTGCATAATGAGCCGTACGAAACGGACCGTCGCTGAAATATATCAGGTAAAGCATATATGCTGTGAATCCGAATCCGTAACCAAACTGCTCTACAAAAACACATATATTTATTGACAGCAGATCGACAGGCTGAACAAAAGCCAAGTAAAGAAATGTACTGCATGTGAGCGATATGCTCCATGCCATAGGCCGAAGCCAGCGCTTCAAGCCACCGCGGGCTGCTACAATACCGCCTATTATACCCCCGGCGGTAAGACCGAGTATACCCACCGTACCGTACACAAAGCCTACCTCGGCCGTCGACAGCCCGAGTCCGCCCAGTTCACGTCCGTCAAGCAAAAACGGATTTATCATCTTTACCAATTGCGCTTCAGGAAAGCGGTAGAGCAGCATGAACGCAATGGCTATACCCGCATGCGGCTTCTTGAAAAACGATACAAACGTATTGACAAACTCCCGCCCGGTTTCGCGCCATGTCATCTCCACGGCGGCATGATCCGATGACGGCCGCGGCAATATCCACCAATGATATATGGTGACCGACAGGAAAAACACCGACAAGACACCCATTACAGTCATCCATGCAATCGGAGTGTAGTCCATACTTTCACCGGGCGACAGTGCGTCATTGAGGTTTTCAATATAACCGGCAAGCATCACAAGCACTCCCTGCCCCACTATCGTGGCTATACGGTAAAACGTACTTCGTATGCCTACATAAAACGACTGCTGGTGCTCCGACAATGCAAGCATGTAGTAGCCGTCGGCGGCAATGTCGTGAGTCGCGCTCAGAAAAGCCACCGCCCAGAATACCGCCAGTGTCGCCTGAAAGAAAAATGTAAGCGGTATGGTAAATGCGATACCGGCAAATCCTATGGCTATGCACATCTCCATCAGCACGATCCACCTCCGCTTGGTGCCGAACAGATCCACCACCGGACTCCAGAACGGTTTTATGACCCACGGCAGATAGAGCCATGACGTATAAAGAGCTATATCGGTATTGGATATGCCGAGGCGCTTGTACATTATGACCGATATGGTCATGACAGCCACATATGGAAGCCCCTGCGCAAAATAAAGCGTCGAGACCCACGTCCATGGCGAAACACGGTTAATAGATGCGTTTGAGTTCTGCATTTTTAAAATAATGTGCTAATATCTGACGGTAATCATATCCCTGCTCGCTCATTACTGCCGCTCCTATCTGGCAAAGGCCTACCCCATGCCCCCACCCGGCTCCGTAAAGCGTGAAGCCGGAGGCATCCTTTACCGGCACAAAAGCTGAGCTGTACAGATGTGTCGGCGACAGCCACCGGCGTATCTCAAGTTCCTTTCCTACCACTTTCACAGCTTTGCTTCCTACGATACGCAGCCGGTCTATGCGGCCCGAGACTCCGCGCGACAATGGCTGCAACTCCTTGATCACCCCGAAGTCTATGCCCGAGCGCATATATACAAGTTCTGACAACTCCTCAACCGTATACCTGACCGACCAGCGGTAAAAATCTTTAGTGGCAAGGTCATAATCGTTGAGTACCTGCCGGAGCGTGTCAGGGCCGGCTTGCGCACAAAAGGCGTCGGGACGGCCCATGATCCAGTCACGGGCTACGTCCTCATCGCGAAGGTCGGGCAACGGTTGCTCCGGCATCAGGTCGCGTCCACGTTCAAGATAATTGTGATGTACATGCTCCCAGCAATGCTCAAACTCCTCAAACGCACCGCCGCAGCATTTTGAGAAGCGGGTATCACACAGTTTTCCGTCCGACATGAGCACTTCACCCCATGTCGACATCACCGCACGCCTCGCCTCGTCGCGTGTTATACGGGTCACACCCTGATAACGCTGGCAGTGGTCATCGGCACATACGTCGAAATACTCGTGATCGTCATGGTCATACCACTTAACAATCTCGTCGTCGCCTCTATCAGCTTCGCGGCAAGTACATGAGTTCTCTTTACGCTCAAGCTGCGCCATGACCCAACTGCGCGATATGACGGCATGCGCTTTCAACAGCTCGAGAGAAGCCTTGGCACTCATTTCAGAAGATATGACACTTGTCAGGTAATCCTCAACGGGTACGACATTGACAGCCACACGGCCTTCGGGCAGGTCAAGCAGCTGCAGCGCTCCGGCAAACATCTGCTTCTCCTTGCGCTGCCAGTGAAATCCGACACCGATGGTCACATCCTCAAGTTCAAAACGACATGTTTCATCCTCTGGAAAAAACGTATCGTTCTCCTTTCGGTAATCACCGACAAGTCTGTATCTGATATCGTCGGCCGACATTATGCCGACCCTTATACTCGGCTGCCTGCTTATATAGGCTACATCTTCAAGTATTTCCACGGCCTTTTCGTCATCGAGTGCGGCGAAATCAGCCTCCGAAGTCACGATAAATGTACCCGACATGTCAATGGCACCGGGGCTCACATGCAACCGTTCATAACAGCGCGGACGGTGTGCGCGGCGCGGTATTATGACAGCCTCCATATTGCCGTCGGGAAGCATGTGTACAGCCATGTTTACCATAGGCTCGTAATCGCCCTCCGGCACCGGTAGCGCACGAAGCGCCTCCTCCAGCTGCGACACAATCTTGTCAGGCGGCTCTACCATATATATACACCTGAACGCATGCTTCCGGTCAAGCGGCATGTACTCTTCAGGCACCCCTTGAAAATGACTGTGATCGGGAGCTGAGGCCCCGCACCGTGGACCGTTGTAAAACACCGTGTATCCGTCAAGTGCATGTGCGAAGTGTATCATGTCGGCCACATGTCCGGCTATCTCCTGCCTTACATGGGAGCGATTTATTATAGTGAGGTGACCCGGAAATACCGGATACGGATTTACACATATGTCATAATTGCCGTCTGTGACCGACATCTGCTCCACAGGACGCGAACCGCTACATAAAAAACATTTACGCGCGGCTATGGACCGGCTGTCGACAGATGCGAGTGTACTTATGCTTCTCGAACTGTTGTACATGACCGACACGGCTGTACCGTTGACATTCAGCTGCTTTACCGTGATACCGGCAAGAGCCTTGTGACGGGCCGCCGCCTCCGGCCAAACGTCAAGTTGTCTTCTTACAAAATCTTTTATATCGTCACTCTTCATTGCGCGTTCTATTTAAATCGATTCGTGCTGAAAGCTCCCACGACCTTATACGGTCCTTGTAGAAATTATTGCGATTAAGCGCTTCGAGCGACAACGAGGCGTCGGAATTACCCTCCCACCGGCGACACAGATAAAGCGACTCGTATATGCGTCCCACTTTATAGTTGCGCGACACGGCAAGAGCCATTGCATAATCCTCTCCATAAGATGTATCGGGAAACAGCAGCTCACGCGCTATCGGCGTATAAAAAGCCCGCGGTGCGCCGAATCCGTTGATACGCAACGCATTGTTACGACCGTTTCCGTCGGTCCACTCATTGTGCGATATAAGTCCCGGCGCCATGACATTTTTATTTATATCGGTAAGAGTATAGGCGCCGACCACCATTGCACACCGCTGCTCATAAAATTTATCTACTATAGCTTGCAATGTGTCAGGCGACTCATACAGGTCATCGCTGTCAAGTTGCACCGCAAACCGGCCGCAATGCTCCGACATCAGTGCCATATTCCAGCACCCGCCTATGCCGAGGCCCTCGATGTCGGGTATTATATGTATAAGCTTGGGCTCCTCTGCCGATAACCGGGCCAAAATCCCGGTTGTACCGTCGGTCGACCGATTGTCGACCACAATGATATTATATCTGAAAGCTGTATTCTGCACCAAAGCGCTCTTTACGGCATCGCCAATCGTAGCGGCCCTGTTGCGCACCGGTATAATAACCGAAGCCTCCACGGGCAGGTCATCGCAAAACTCCACCGGCATCGCTGTTTTAGCGTCTATATATGCATCCACCGCTTTCAGATGGTCGGTACAGGCCTCCTCCATCTCAATCTGAACATCGCGGTTACGTGGATTAACATAATCAAATTGCGACACTGTATCATCACTCTGCTCAACTTTATACAAAGGCTCATTTATATGTACTATTCTTCCCTGACGCGATATCGCAAGCCATAAAGCATAAAAGGCAGCATAACGATAGTCGCGTCTTACCGCTACGAGAGCACTTTCCAGCGCACATCGTTCAACACACAGCACATGGCCGAAATCGAAGTCATCGCGAAGCGACCCCGGCTGCATATCTATCAGAGGGTGTACCGCAAAGCTACCGTCAGCACAGATATCGGCATAGTCGGCATAAACCATAACCGCGCCCGTCATACGGGCCACCTGCTGCATACGGTGCAACGCTCCGGGCATAAGAGTCACCCTGCTTCCACGCTTCTTCAATATCACATATTCGGTCGACAAGCCGTCGCACAACGACATAATCCCGTCACCCGAGCATAAAAAATCAATTTCAATCATAATACACAAACTTACTAAATAAAATGCGACTAATCACAATATTTAACATTTATACATGCAAGATTTACCTGTATGCCGGATTATATAGGTGATATAAACCTATAAATATATATTACTTTATGAAAATTTTTAAACCTTTTGTTATCATTACCGGTGCATTGCTCCTCTCGACGACACTACAGTCATGTCTTGACGATAACGACTCGTGCAATGTCATGCGTCCGACGGCTCTGGTGACCGTATCGCCCAATGACGACGGCTCATTTGTAATGCATCTTGATGAAAAGACCGATCTGTACCCGTCCAACATGTCAACATCGCCTTTCGGGAAAAAAGAGGTGCGTGCACTTGTAAACTTCGATGAAGAAGTGGCCTCTTCCGATATAAGAAGAGTACACATCAACTGGATCGACAGTATACGCACCAAGAATCCAATATTAGCCGATACTGACAATGATGATATAGGCAACGACCCTATAGAGATTGTGAAAGATTGGGTCACCATCGGAGAAGACGGCTATCTTACACTCCGCCTGCGTACATTGTGGGGTTACTCCAACATAAAACATGAGATTAATCTATTGTCAGGTGTGAATCCCGAAAATCCGCTTGAATTCGAATTGAGACACAATGCCCACGGCGATGCCGCTTTGCGACATGGTGACGCCCTCATTGCATTCAACCTGAACGAGTTGCAACATTCCGAGGATGTATTAAAAATAAAACTCAACTGGAACTCTTATACCGGTAAAAAATCGGCGGAGTTTGAAGTAGGCATGCGAAACAACGCGACTGTAAACCCTAAATATAATAAAGACGGAGATTTATCCGTTAATATACAGTAACATAGTCCAATCTGTGAAAACAGCACCGATGTCGGGAGCAAGTGGATTCGGAAAGCGACAGAATCCACTTGCCGGACAATCGGAAAGCAACAGTTACCGGAATGACTTCAGAAACTGTCGACAACGAACAATTACTGGTGCGCCGGGCAAAGGAAGGCGACACAACGGCTTTGAGAGCAGTCTACAAGTTATATGTCAGATATCTCACTGCCGTTTGTTCGCGTTATATCACCAACTCCGAAGATGTGAAAGACATACTTCAGGACAGTTTTCTGAAAATTTTTTCAACACTCGACTCTTACGAATATCGCGGAGGCGGCACTCTTAAAAGCTGGCTTACAAAAATCGTAGTAAACGAAACACTGAAGTTTATAAACAAAAACAACCGGCTCGAATTTACCGACCTTGCGGAAACAGCCGATGACATAGCCGACGATGAACCGGACCTTGACTGCGTGCCGTCGCAGGTCATATTCGACATGATACGCCGGCTACCCGACGGTTACCGCACGATATTCAACCTTTATGTGATCGAAGGCAAAAGCCATAAAGAGATATCGGCACTTTTAAATATCGGAGAAAGCACCTCAGCATCGCAGTTGCACCGTGCCAAGACCATGCTTGCCGCAAAAATAAGACAATTTCAAAACGCTCGTGAATTATGAAAGACAAATGGCTTAAAGATATACATGACCGCATGGCCGACTTCAATATCGACGAACCCGACAGACTGTGGGAGGATATTGAAGCATCAGGCATACTTGACAGAATCTCACGACGCAACAGACATCGTCATGCTATAATCGCATGGACAAAACGGATCTGCGCCGCGGCTGCCGTCGTAGCCATAGCTATACTTACGGGCACTCAATTCTATAACGGCACTCCCGACCTCGCCATACCGAAAAGCATAGCATCACCAACTGCTGACAACAATAAGACTGAAGAAAAAAATAAGAAAAACGATAACAGCTACGAGGCAATAGCTCCTACACCGAGAAAAACCGCAACATATAAAACGACATTGGCATCATATTACGAGGCTCCTTCTGATGAGGTGCCGTCGGTTGACAATAAACGCGATGAAGAAAAAACGCCGGCCGATAAAAACGACATGACAGATTTACGGTCACGGCCTGATACCGCGAAAGTAGTACATGAAAAAAGCCGAAAAACATACCGCGACTTGACATATGCCGCAGTGCGTCCTCGTATCGACCGACGTGTATCGGTAAGTATACACACTTCGGGAGGCACAGGCAACAAATCAAACCATAAAGACTTGTTTTCTGGAGCGTTGAGCGCTGTAGGTCCTGACGATGACTACTGGGACAGCAATCCCTCACTCGACATGCTGGTATTCAACAAAGGGCAGGAAGTGCATACTGAAATAAATCATAATCTGCCTATAAGGACGGGAATATCAGTATCCTATGCCATAACCGACCGACTCACTGTAGAAAGCGGCCTTACATATACTTATCTCTCTTCCGATATAAAGGAAAGCAGCAATAACCACTGCTATTCGGGAAAACAGGAATTGCATTATGTAGGCATACCCGCCAATATCAAATATCGCATATGTTCTTGGAAAGCTATAGACTTGTATGCTTCAGGCGGCTTTCTTGCAGAAAAATGCATATCCGGCAAATTGAATAAAGAATATTCTCTCGACAATAATAATTTACAATCCACGTCAGAGCGCCTGACGGTAAAACAGCTTCAGTGGTCGGCTAACGCATCAGCAGGCGTGCAGTGCAACCTCACCGATGCCGTAGGTCTATACGCCGAACCCGGAATAAGCTACTATTTCGACAACGGCTCCAGCGTCAGGACCATATACAGCGACAAGCCGCTTAATTTTAATTTAAATTTAGGACTGCGCTTCACTCTCGGACGATAAAGACGCTCACTGAATTGCGTACACACAGGTGCATAAAACCGATAATGTTATAAAACAACACTATCGGCTTTGTAAAATCATATTATTTAACCAAATTTGCACTTTAATAGTTGTACACAAATTCTTATAGCGCTTTTTATGAGACATATTTATTTCTTGTTTTGTGCACTGTTCATCGTGTCGTTTACCGGACGTACACAAATTGTCACCACCGATCCGGCCATTATTCAGGAAAACAGTTCACCTATTGTCATAACGTTTCACGCCGACAAAGGCAACAAGGGTCTTGCCGGACTAACCGCTTCCACTCCTATATATGCACATACAGGTGTGATACTTAAAGGACAAGACAGCTGGTCGCATGCTCCGGAATGGCTTGACAACAGCGCAAAATACAAACTGACCTATAAAAGCGCCGATACATGGGAATTAACTTTGCCCGGAATAAAAGAGTATTACGGCATTACCTCCGGTGAAACGGTGGAACGTCTTGCTTTCGTATTCAGGAATGCCACCGGTACCAAAGAAGGCAAAACCGAAAGCGGAGGCGATATATTTGTCAATGTATATCCTGCAGATGAGTTTGTTCTTGTCATGACTCCGTCGGTGACTCCCGGACTGTTGAGCGGACCTGCCCAAGTCAATTTTACCGTCAATACGACTGAAAACGCCGATATAAGTCTGACAGTCAACGGCAGCGAGAAAAAAACAGCCGCCGATGCCAAGACACTATCCTACACCATGAACATAACCGGCACAGGCACGACCAAGGTAACTGCACGGGCCACTTGCCGCGGCATGACAAAGGAGGAAACCGTAACCTACGTATGGCCCAACTCTCCGGTAGAAAAGCCCTATCCCGGAGGAGTGCCCAAAATGGGAGCCACAAGAGCGGGCAACGGCGACGTGACATTCTGCATAGCGGCGCCCGGCAAGACAAGAGCGAGTCTGTGCGGAGAGTGGAACGGCTATGCTCCGTCGGCCGACACGTATTATTGCGATTACGAAGGCAACCGCTACTTCTGGTGGACCGTAAGCGGTCTGAAAGCAAACACCGACTACATATACTACTACAACATTGACGGCACAAATGTAGGCGACCCCTATGCAAGACTCGTACTCGATCCGTGGAACGACAAATATATACCGGCTTCGGTCTTTCCCGACATGCCCGAATATCCGTCGGCATACGTTGGCAATACCTGCGTGGCGGTCTACAACTCGTCAATAGACGAGTACGACTGGAAAGTAACGAATTTCAAAGGTGTGCCGCAGGACCGGCTCGTCATATACGAGCTTCTGATACGTGACTTTACCGGTACAGAAGGCAAGGCTGAAGGCAACGGCACCATAGCCGGAGTGATGGAAAAACTCGACTACCTCCAGTCACTCGGGGTAAACGCTATCGAACTGCTGCCTGTAATGGAGTTTAGCGGCAATAATTCTTGGGGCTACAATCCTAACTTTTACTTCGCACCCGACAAAGCCTATGGTACACCCGACGACTACCGGCGCCTTATAGACGCCATACATGAACGCGGCATGGCCGTGATACTTGACGTGGTGTTCAACCAGACCGACGGACAGCACCCATGGTGGCTGATGTATACTCCCGCCAAAAATCCGTTCTACAATGCCTCGGCACCTCACGGTTACAGTGTGCTCAATGACTGGAAGCAGGAAAATCCGCTCGTGCAGCAGCAGTTCAAAGATGTACTTAAATACTGGCTTGAAGCCTACAATGTCGACGGCTTCCGCTTCGACCTTGTCAAAGGACTCGGTAACGACGACAGCTACAACGCCACTTATAATCCCTCGACCAATAAGTATTCAGGCGTTACCGACGCCAAGACCAACGCTTATAACGCCTCGCGCGTGGCACGCATGAAAGAACTTCACTCGGCTATGAAGGAGGTTAAACCCGACGCATACTTCATTAACGAAAATCTTGCCACGGCCAAGGAAGAAAACGAGATGGCTCTTGACGGCGAGATCAACTGGGCCAACATCAACGAGGCAGCGTGCCAGTTTGCAATGGGCTACAGCAGCAACTGCAATCTAAACCGCTTCTACGCTCCCGACGACAGCCGCACGGCCGGGTCGACCGTATCCTATGCCGAGAGCCACGACGAAGAGCGAATGGCCTATAAAGTGGCTCAATACGGAGTAGAAGAAGTAAAAGACAATACGGAGATGACCATGAGACGTCTCGGTTCGGTGGCGGCCATAATGCTAATGACACCGGGCGCCCACATGATATGGCAATTTCAGGAATTCGGTGCCGACGAAACTACCAAGACAAGCACCGGAGGCAATGAGACCAAGCCCAAAAAGGTAGTATGGAAGTATCTTGACAACGAATATCGTGCAGGCCTGAAAGAAACCTACGCCTTGCTAAACGACATACGCAACGGCAATCCGCAACTGTTTGGCAAAGATGCCAAAGCCACGATGAAGTGCAACAGCGGCAACTGGACGACAGGCTTCTCGGTGACCGTCAAATCGGCTGACGGCACCAGCGAGCTGTACTGTATCGTAAATCCGAGTACGACAATCGCTCAGTCAGTGGCGGCACCATTTACAGGAAACGCCTCGGACTACACGATGCTGTGCGGCAGCTATGGCACAACTCCCGAACTTAACGGCAAGGAGGTGCGTCTCGCTCCGGGAGCTTTTGTAGTGTATGCGAGCAAGGATGTGACAGCCCTCGACGACATACTCAACGACAATGCCGCGACTGCCCGTGTTCATGGAGGCACAGGAACGATAACAATCGACGGAGTCTATGAAACCGTCAAGGTATTCACAATAGACGGAGTTGCAATAAATCGCCTCGACTCACTTGCATCGGGCATATACATAGTGGTTGTCGACGGAGTAAGCCATAAAGTATCGGTAAGATAACGGCGTGGTATCTTGCGGCCTATCGGGTTACGTCATTTCACGTGGCCCAATAGGTCAGCAGCCGCAGCAAGCGTGCTGTGTTTCCCGATATCAAACCAATAGTATCCACAATCGGGCTCGTAACTTTTTATAATCATGTCGCGGCATACGCTTATATAGAACGGAATAATCGAAAACGGCCGTAGCGGCGCATACTCGCACAACGGCTTCAGCATTGACGGCGATATGACATGTATGCCTCCGAACGCGCGCATACCGAGTCCTGTCATATCCAGTCCGTGAGGAAGCACCTCGCCCGTCGATACATTGGTCCACCCTTTCATACGCTTTTCTCGGTCAAAAAGTAGGTACCGCGACGTAGCCCGATCAGAAGTCAATAATGTGGCGTCAGCTCCCGATTCACAGTGACAGCGGTATAATCTGCCGAGGTCAAGATCAGTAAGTATGTCTACATTATGCACGAGAAACGGCTCGCCGCCGTCAAGCAACGCCGAAGCGGCTGCAATGCCGCCGCCTGTGTCAAGCAACAGCTGCCTCTCGTCGCTCACTTTTATATCTATGCCGAAATATCCGTTATTTTCAAGAAAATCCTCTATCTTATCGGCAAAATGATGCACATTTATCACCACCTCATCAAACCCGTAACGGACCAGATTCATGATGACACGCTGCAACGCCGGCACTCCGGCCACCTCAACAAGAGCCTTGGGCCGGTTCTCGGTCAAAGGGAGCAGCCGAGTACCCAACCCGGCTGCAAAAATCATAGCTTTCATCGGTTTTGTTCAGTACGAGGATTAAATGTTTCTCTGATACCGCGTTCAAAGTGAGTCAACTCGACACGCACGTCAGGATAGGCCTTGTGTATATAACGCGCCAGACAATCGGCACAATATACCGAGCGATGCCGGCCTCCGGTACATCCGAAACTTACCATCAGATCGGTGAAACCACGCTCGCGGTATACCGCCACCGAACGGTCGACCATCTTGCACGCCTCGTCGACAAAGTCTTTGATATCGCTTTTTGTCTCAAGAAAATCTATCACCTCGCTATCGCGGCCCGACAGCTTCTTATATTCATCATAACGTCCGGGGTTGTGGAGCGCCCTGCAGTCAAATACAAAACCGCCTCCGTTGCCCGATATATCGCGCGGTATGCCATGACGATTGTAACCGAAACTCGCCACTTTCACAGTCAACTTATCGGCAGGCTCAACCCGCCGGTAACGCGGTATAGCCGCCACCTCCCGCAAGAGCTGACACAGATACCCGTACCGTGATTCAATCCTCGGCTCAAGACCTTTTACATTTTCAAGCGCATACGGTATGCTCTGCACGAAATGCGACTTGCCCTCGAAGTTGCCTCTGTAACCGTAAGCGCCAAGTACCTGAAGCAGGCGAAACAGCACAAAGTCATCAAGATGACGGCAAAATTCAACCCGGTCTATGTCGGCATACCGCTTGGCACTGTCAAGATAAGCCGTTATCAGCTTCTCCCGCAATCTATCGGGATAAGAGGCCTTGGCCTGCCACAGAAAAGAAGCTACGTCATAATAGCACGGACCACGGCGTCCGCCCTGAAAATCGATAAACCATGGTGCACCGTCTTTTATCATGACATTGCGCGACTGGAAATCACGATACATGAACACATCGCTCTTCGCCTCGAGCAACGCCATGGCAAGCCTGTCAAACTGTTTCTCCAAAAGCGACTCATTGTACCTCACGCCCGACGGCAACAGAAAACAATATTTAAAGTAATTCAGATCCCATGAGACAGACACATAGTCCATCTGCGGCACGGGAAGGCGGTTTATGTCAAGTCCGGCGATACCGCGCCACTGAAAGTCGGCCAAGGCTGCAATCGTCTTTTTAAGCATGTCGATAATATCGTCATTCCACTCTCCCCCGTCACGTCCGCGGGCAATGTAGTCAAACAGCGACATATCGCCAAGATCCTCCACCAGATAATGTGCGCCCGAGTCGCTTACCGCGAGGACCTCAGGCACCGGCAACCCCTTGTCATAAAAATTCTCGGCGAGATAAACAAACGTATTGTTCTCGCTTAAATCCTCACTTGATACACCTACTACATCCACGACTCCCGACAGCCTGTAATAACGGCGGTTAGAGCCGGCACCCGGCATACGCACCACTGCTTGGGGGAATATTCCGGTGATACGCTCATAAAGTATCGACAATACCTGTTCGTCGTCACCGCCGTACGATATATTCTTAACTATACTGTCATACATAGCAATTCCATCATATTTTGTTGGTAAAGATAATCAATCTCAGACAATATACTGATATGCCCCAATCATTTTTTATCACAAATATCGGCTGACACAGATTCTTTTTTGACAATGCAGACAATAAATCTCGTTGTTTTTACTTAATTTTGTGTATTAATATATTCTGACAGATTATGCCAAATGTTTCACAACGAGGGACTGAAATGCCTGCGTCGCCTATACGCCGGTTGGTTCCGCTCGCAAACGCAGCCAAAGACCGAGGTATAAAAGTATACCACCTTAACATAGGACAGCCCGATGTACCCACCCCCAAAGAGGGCCTCGACGCGCTGAAACACATTGACCGCACCGTGCTCGAATACAGCCCTTCGGAGGGCCTGCTGTCCTTGCGTCGCAAACTACACCAGTATTACAAGACGTATAACATCGATGTGGATGTCGAAGACATAATAGTGACCACCGGCGGCTCGGAAGCGGTGTTGTTTGCTTTTTTAGCCTGCCTTGACCCGGGCGACGAGATAATCGTGCCGGAGCCGGCGTATGCCAACTATATGGCTTTCGCCATATCGGCCGGGGCAAAAATCATAACAGTGCCGTCAAGTATAGAAGAGGGCTTCGCGCTTCCTCCTGTGGAAAAATTTGAAGAGCTCATCACCCCCAAGACCAAAGGCATACTTATCTGCAATCCCAACAATCCCACAGGTTACCTGTATACGATGAAGGAGATGCTGCAGATAAGGGATCTGGTAAAAAAATACGATCTGTTTCTGTTTTCCGATGAGGTATATCGCGAATTCTGCTATACGGGAGCACCCTATATATCGGCGTTTCACCTACCCGACATCGAAAATCAGGTAGTGCTCATCGACTCGGTATCAAAACGTTACAACGAGTGCGGCATACGCATAGGCGCGCTCATCACCAAACACGAGGAGCTGAAAAAAAATATAATGAAGTTCTGCCAAGCCCGTCTAAGCCCTCCGCTTTTAGGACAGATAGTGGCCGAAGCTTCGATTGACACACCCAAGGAATACATGCTTGAGACCTATAACGAATATGTGGAACGGCGCAAATTCCTTATAGACCAGCTTAACAAAATTCCGGGATGTTACTCACCCATACCCATGGGCGCGTTTTACACCGTAGTAAAACTGCCAGTGGATAACGCCGACCGCTTCTGCGAATGGTGTCTCGAACACTTCGATTATGAAGGCCAGACCATATTTATGGCTCCGGCATCAGGCTTTTATACGACGCCGGGCATGGGCAAAGATGAAGTGCGTATAGCCTATATTTTGCGTAAAGAGGAGCTTGCCAAAGCCATAAAGGTACTTGCCGAAGCACTGAAAGCCTACCCCGGGCGCACTATATGAGCTACGAACTCTTTATTGCCCGACGGCTGCGACTGAACCGTGAAGGCCGGCGCGGCCTATCGACAAGCATCGTCATAGCCATTGCGGGTATAGCGCTGGCCATCATGATAATGATGGCTTCGCTATGTATTGTGCTCGGCTTCAAAGACGAGATACGCAACAAGGTCATGGGCTTCGACTCACATGTCACCATACACCCCGAGTCATCGGATTATGACGAGGAAGCGTATCTGACCCTGACACCGGAGCTCACCGACATAATAAAACGTACCGGAGAGTTCACATCGGCATCGCTCGTACTGCAGCAGACAGGTGTCATTAAGACTGAAGACAACTTCCAAGCAGTCATTGTCAAAGGCATAGAGGCGGGCGACGGCTTTGACTTCGTGCGCGACAATATAGTGGAAGGCTCACTGCCTGAAAGCGACACTGCCGAGAACCGCAACAAAGTAGCTGTATCGCAGACAACGGCGCGTGCACTGCAACTGCACCCCGGCGACCGCATATATGCCTACTTCTTCATTGACGGGGCCGTAAAGACCCGCCGCATAGAGGTGGCTGCAATCTATGACACTCACTTCGGCGACTATGACAAATTATATATCTTCGCCCCGCTGTCATTCACGCAGAGCATATGCGGCACAGACAGTCTCTCGGGCAATCGCTTGGAACTGAAAACGGCCGATACATACAGGATAAACGAGGCAGCCATGCACCTTCAGGAAGCCATGATGGATAGCGCGGAAAACGGACACCTACAAGGCATGTACAGCATAAGCAGCGTACTTGATACGGCAATGATGTATTTCAACTGGCTCGAACTGCTCGACACCAACGTAGCCGTCATTCTCATACTCATGATGATTGTGGCAGGTTTCACTCTGATATCAAGCCTGTTTATCATCATACTCGAAAGAGTCAACATGATAGGCATACTTAAAGCTCTCGGAGCGACTAACGGCGAAATACGCCGCATATTCATATACATGGCCCAGAAAATCGTGATACGCGGCATGATTATCGGCGACATAACCGGCATAACACTGCTACTGCTGCAGCAACACTACAGAATACTGCCATTGAATCCCGACTCCTACTACCTCAACTATGTGCCGGTAGAAATCAACTGGCCATACATCATACTGCTAAACATAGGAGTATTTGTCATATCGGGCCTCACAATAATAGTGCCCAGTCATGCAGTGTCATCCATCAGTCCCTGCCGCACAATACGTTACGAATAAATATGTATACGTTCATGACCTATTTATGCTCTAAAATTGTTATTGAAATATTAAGTATAGCTAAATACCCTGTATTTTAGATTTTTTGAACTATCTTTGCAAACAATTTAACTATAAATGAATAAGAATACGGATATTGTAAAATTCATCATCGAGGGAATTCAGGATCGCAAAGGAAAACAGATTTCCGTAGTGGACCTAAGCGCCATTGAAGGCGCAGCAGCCAACCGCTTTATAATATGTCAGGGATCATCGAACATGCAGGTTGCAGCGATAGCCGACAGTATTAGAGATAAAGTACGCGAAGAGTGCGGCGTCAAGCCGTACAACTACGACGGATATCAGAATTCACAATGGATAGTAATCGACTACGGCGATACATTCGTACATGTGTTTCTTCCCGACGTGCGCCAATACTATAATCTTGAGGAATTATGGAGCGACGCCGACATCAACGAAATACCAGATCTCGATTAAGAGGTGTTTTAATGACACTGCCTCTTGACAAACCTAAACGTATCATATCATTCATCGTCCCCATATGAAACCGGACCCGAAAAAAAAGACCATAAAATTCAGCCTGTACTGGATGTATGCCATCATACTTCTCGTACTCGGCGGATTGTATTACCTCGACCAGAACTCCATAACCAAGGAGGTTACATACTCAGAATTTGAGAAGTATGTCACTGAAGGCGGAGTGGAAAAAATAGTCGTGTACACAAACAAAAACGAGGCGGAAGCATTTATCACCGACTCCCTTGCATCCAAGATATTCGCACCCTCGCAATACACTCAGGGAGAACATCACGATGTAAAGATAACGACATCCATACCGAGCGCCGACAAGCTTCAGGACAAAATAGACCAATGGCAGAAAGACGGTGTATTCACTGGCTCCGTATCATTTGAAAAAGGCAGCGACTTTATGGCCATGTTCTGGTCAATCGCCCCCATACTTCTGCTTATCGTGTTCTGGTTTGTGTTTATGCGCCATATGTCGGGTAAAGGCGACGGCAGCGGCGGAGTGTTCAACGTAGGCAAATCAAAGGCCAAGGTATTTGACAAGGACGGCCCCATTCAGGTCACATTCAAAGATGTGGCAGGATTGTCGGAGGCCAAGACTGAAGTTGAAGAGATAGTGGAGTTTCTTAAAAATCCGCAACGCTACACCGACCTCGGAGGCAAGATACCCAAGGGCGCACTCCTTGTAGGCCCTCCCGGAACCGGTAAGACGCTGCTTGCCAAAGCCGTGGCCGGAGAAGCCAATGTGCCGTTCTTCTCCATGTCAGGATCCGACTTTGTGGAGATGTTTGTCGGCGTTGGAGCATCACGTGTGCGCGACCTCTTCCGTCAAGCCAAGGAGAAAGCACCCTGTATAGTATTTATAGACGAAATCGATGCCGTAGGACGCGCACGAGGCCGCAATCCAAACATGGGAGCCAACGACGAACGAGAGAACACTCTCAACCAGCTCCTTACGGAAATGGACGGTTTCGGTTCAAACAGCGGAGTCATAATACTCGCCGCAACCAACCGCGCCGATATACTTGACAAGGCCCTTATGCGTGCCGGACGATTTGACCGGCAGATATATGTCGACCTACCCGACCTGAATGACCGTGTAGCCATATTTAACGTGCATCTGCGCAACATCAAGACCGATAACTCGCTTGACGTCGAACTGCTCGCCCGCCAGACTCCGGGCTTCTCGGGTGCTGACATCGCCAATGTATGCAATGAGGCAGCCCTTATTGCAGCGCGCCGCAACAAAAAAAGCGTGCAGAAGCAGGATTTCAACGATGCTGTAGACCGCATAATAGGCGGTCTTGAAAAGAGGTCCAAAATCACTACTGACGAAGAAAAGCATGCAATTGCCGTACATGAAGCCGGGCACGCCACCATTTCATGGCATCTGCGCTACGCCAGCCCGCTGATCAAGGTTACAATTGTACCACGCGGAAAAGCTCTCGGAGCGGCATGGTATCTTCCTGAAGAGCGCCAGATAACTCCCTCGGAAGCTCTGCTTGACGAGATGTGCTCGACCCTCGGAGGCCGCGCGGCCGAAGAACTGTTCCTCGGACATATATCAACCGGGGCGGCCAACGACCTTGAGCGCGTGACCAAACTGGCCTACGCGATGGTGGCCTATTACGGTATGAGCGATCGACTGCCCAACCTTTGCTATTACGACTCAACAGGTCAGGAATACGGCTTCTCGAAGCCCTACAGCGAAGAGCGCGCCAAAGACATAGACGCCGAGGTGTCGCGTATAATAAACGAACAGTATGAGAGAGCCAAGGAGATTCTGCGCAAACATGCCGAAGGCCATAAACAGCTTGCCGAAGTGCTGATAGCCCGCGAAGTGATATTTACGGAAGATGTGGAACACATATTCGGCAAACGCCAGTGGATATCACGCACCGACGAAATATTTGCGGGACGCCAGCTTGAAGAGGGCAAGAAAGAGGACATTGAAGAAAAGGCAGGCGAAAGCGAGCAACCGGCTGAACAATCCGACGATGCTCCGGCGACAATTGTTCCTCCGGAAATCCCGCCCATCCCCAAATCGGAATAAAGAACGGCAGGAGTGCAGCCGTAACGGCACACTCGTACACATAACGACCATACTACAGCGCATTACCCGTCAACATCATGGGTAATGCGCTGTCGGTCTAAGTGGCCCGTATTGCCGGCAAGGTACTGTTCGAGGTATTCTTTGTAAAGGAAGAGCGGCACACGGTCTATGCCGTTGGAAGACAGCAACGCTGACACACGGTCGATTTCCGACTTTATATCGCCATGGGTGAAGTTGTAGCGCTTGGCGAGGAGGCGGATATACTTACGGTCCTGCTTTACAAATCGGCCGGCATCTGCGGTGGCGGGTGTGAGGGGCACTTTAGCCGCTGAATCACGGCGACGGCGCTGATAGGATGCAGCCTTGGCGCGGCGGTCTATGACAGGTTTGAGCAAATTGAACACACATTGAGCTATCGGATGCAGGTCGACAGGCTCTGTGCCTGCAGTCTGATACTCCTTTATAGCGTCAACAAGCGATTGCTGCAGTTCTACGGGGAGCATGGCTATGGACTCGCTCCATGCCTTGTCAAATTTCGGTGTACGTTTCATAATATGTGATATCGGTTTAATAGTTGTTTTCCGCAAAGATAATATGGCATAACACCGTTTTTATGCACAATCGGGCGTCAACAGAGCGCGATAAGCAGTAACAGACTATGGACCAGCGTGTTACGACGAGAAAAAATATATAATTATTTTTACATGAGATGTCACCCGTAAGGCGACGACTCCAAAATAAACGAGTTGGTCTAAAAAACACCTTAGCCGGTACTAAAGGTGCGACAACACGGACCGCCAATAAATAGCAATAACACCTCTTGCCATCAATATTATGCCGGCCAGCCGTATTATCGTGTTTTGCTGTTGACGCGTTTTTTCCTGCTGTACTTTTCCTTTACTATGTCAAATGACCGTCTGACAAGAGCACGAATCTTATCATCGGGTATGTCACCGTTGAAGTCAAGCTGAATCCAATGCCTTTCACTAAGGTTTATCGGTTTGGCTACCGCTGAATATGTGAGTTTTAAATCGTCAATCTCTTCAGGAGTGGATTTGACGTTGACAAAACTGAAGTTGTCCATATCAATCAGACAGAACATATGGTCGAGCACATAAAACACCAATATCGAGTCATAGCGGCGCGCAAATTTGCCAAAAGGCGTTTTCTCAGCTACATCTCCCAACGAAAGGCAATATTCACGAAACTCTTCAATATCCATCATGGCTGTCAGTTATCGGTAGTGTTTCGTTCGAATTCAAACATGCTGCCTGTCGGCAGATATTCCCATGTGGAATTGGTAAATACGACCTTGGCGTTGCTGCCGTCAAGAGTGATTACCCCGTGGATGGGATTGCCCGCAGCATCAGTAGCGACAAACCGCAATCCGTCGGGTGTTATTTTGCCTTTTCCGTCATCCAGATAAGTCAGACGAAAAAGCGCCATCTTAACCCTATACTCTCCTTTCCGATCCTCCGTTATTATCAGACTTGATTCATCAGCAGGACTACGATAAGCACCTGTATAGGATAAGCTGCCTGACGGCGCCCCTACGGTAAACAGATATCGGACTTTAACACTATAACGGCGTGAGATACGGCGCATATGGTCCATACCCGCCCCACTGTCAAATACCACATTGCTGAATCGCGGAGCTTCATAATAATTGGGGCCAGTCTCCACTATTTCCAGCGGCATAGACAATATCAGCTTCTCATTAGAGGCAATAAACAAAGCCTTTTCTCTTGCCGCATCAAGAGCCGCTTTCAGCCCCTGACGGTTATACGACTCCATGTCACTGTTGTCAAGCGATGAAATATGAAAGCTCGATATACCCTGCGATGGCAGTGATGAAGCTATCTTGTCAAGCCGGCTTAAGTCAGTCAACACGAACGAAAGTGTCTTAGCCATCAGAAATCTTTCTGACGATGAGCGATTGCGGAAGTTTCCCATATCGAAAACTGTAACTTCCGACACCCCGGCTTCTGCAAGCGTATTACGCACTTGGTTCTCTATTTCTGACAGCACGATTTTCACACTGTCGCCTGCGCCTGATACGGGCCTGAAGTATTCCTCGATGCCGATTTCAACCGTTATGCGGTCAGGAACGATATTGAGCGTGGCAGTTCCGGTAACCTCTATAAAAGCCGGATTGCCCGCACAGGCCACTGACGTCGAAAGCATAAGCGCCAACGATGCCAATATGAATTTAATTCTATTCATCGGCTTTTCGTTCTCATAAATTCAATTAAAGAAAACGCCAAATGGATGAAAATACCATAGACCACCGTTGCAACCAGCGCCATACCTTCATAAACAAGTATCAACCGATACAACGGCACAGGATACTCCGGCCGCGCCTGTACTACAGCTGCAATAACGGCACATACACTCAACACCACAAAAACGACAGCCATCGAAACCGGAGCCAAACCAAACCGATATTTACCTATACGTATCATTTAATGTCGGAATCATTCTACGGACGGTTCTGCTTCAGTTTCTCTACAAAAGCGTCGATACGGGTCATCTGCTTCGGAATCTTTATGCCTTGCGGACAATGCGGGCTACACACTCCGCAACCAATGCAGTGCGACGCCTGCCGCAACTTAGGTACCGAGCGGTCATAACCGACAAGAAATGCTTTGCGAGCCTTGGCATAGTTGGGGTCTTGAAGACTCTCCGGAACATTGCCTTCGTTTACGCACTTATTGTAATGAGCGAATATGGCCGGTATGTCAAGCCCGTACGGGCAAGGCATACAGTATTTGCAGTCGGTACACGGCACTGTAGGATAATCAAGTATAAGCCGGGCTGAGGTCTCAAGAAGAGCCAATTCCTCTTCGTCGCATGGCTCAAGCGGAGAGTAAGTATGGATATTGTCCTGCAGATGCTCCATGTAGGTCATACCGCTAAGTACCGTCAGTATGCCTTCGGGAGTACCGGCAAAACGGAATGCCCACGACGCCACACTGTCATCGGGACGGCGGCGTTTGTACTCCTCCATTATATGATTGTTGACCTGCGCCAGACGTCCGCCTAACAAAGGCTCCATAATCACGGCGGGAATGCCGCGTCGGTGCAGTTCGTCATACAGATATTCGGCATCGGTATTTCTTTCGCTTATCTCCTTGGCATGCCTCCAGTCGATGTAGTTCATCTGTATCTGGGCAAACTCCCAGTGCACCTCACCCTTGTCATGCATCGACAGAAGGTGGTCAAATACCTCGACATCACCGTGATAGGAGAAACCGAGATTGCGTACACGTCCCGCTTCTTTTTCCTTGCAGAGAAAGTCGAGCATGCCGTTGTCGATGTAACGTCCGTTGAAAGCCTCCATACCGCCCATGCCTATGCCGTGTAGCAAAAGATAGTCTATATAGTCGACCTGAAGCTCCTTCATGGAGTTGCGATACATAGCCAATGACTTTTCGCGGGGCCAAGTATCAGGTGAAAAATTGGACAGCTTGGTTGCTATAAAATAAGAGTCACGCGGATGACGGCTCAAAGCTATGCCCATACTCTGCTCGCTCTTGCCCTTGCAGTAAGCGGGCGACGTGTCAAAATAATTTACACCGTGCGCCAGTGCGTAATCCACCTGCCGGTTCACTGCATCCTGATCTATTATGTCCTCCCCGTTTTCATTCTTGGTCGGCAACCTCATACATCCGTAGCCGAGTATCGACACCTTGTCGCCTGTTGAAGGATTGGTCCGATAGGTCATTGTTCCGTCAGAGGGCATGCCCGACGATATGCCCGGAGCGTCACTATTCTCTTTATTTCTAACACCGCAACGCGACAGAACCATGCCGGCACTTCCGGCTCCTAACACCTGAAGAAATCTGCGGCGATCTATATTAATATTTTTTTTCATAACATTTATTCAATTTTCGTCAGACCATACGGTGTATCTCATGACCTTCAACATAAATAGCGCTGAACGGACGCACCGGACAAAGATTCTCACACGCACCGCAACCGATGCAACGCTCAGTATTGACCGACGGCACCTTTGGCGAAGCCGGGTCTTCAGGCTTCAGAGCTATCATGGTTATGGCGCCTACAGGACAGTGACGCGCACAGTTGCCGCAGGATGTACCGTCGACGGCGGGAAGACAGTTTTCGCGTATCCACACCGCATGGCCCACCTGCACGGCACTCTTCTCGGCGGCATCGAGCGGCAGAATAGCTCCTACCGGACACACCTGAGAACAATCGGTGCACTCCGGACGACAATAACCGCGCTCGTAGCTCATCTCCGGCTGCATGAAAGTACCGGCTTCAACAGATGGACGCAATACACCCTCGGAGCATTTGCTTACACACAACTGACATGACGTACAATGCTTGTAAAAATTGTCATGGCTTTTACTGCCCGGTGGCGTTATACGTGTACGTCTTACAGGCTTTTTCTTATCTATAATCTCGGCAAGACCTCCGTCAACTGTTTTTTCCTGCGCCTTGACAGCAGCCGTAGCGGCAAGAAGAGCGCTGACTGTCAGAAAATCACGACGGCCCTTGTCGTTGGCGGTAGAGTCACCTTCGCTTTTCCGGTCTTTTTTCTTTGAAGGATGAATATATGATATGGCACCTGTGCTGCAATTGCCAATACAGTCCATACAAGCCACACAACGGGTATAATCGATACGTTCGTTTTTTGCGTCGATGCACGAGGCTTTGCACTCACGCGCACACTTGCCGCACTTAACGCATTTCGACGAGTCGATAACCGGTTTAAGCAGTGAGAATTGCGACATATAGCCGAGTATGGTGCCTACAGGACAGACAGAATTGCAGTATATACGGCCTTTCCACCACGCCAATCCTCCTACAACAAGCAGCGTGACGACCCCAACCACAACCGCAGAAAGTGCAGCATAATAATCCACATTATAAAATGTATAGCTGTCGGGAGCTTCATTAGCCGCTATAAGATTGTTGACTTCGATATATGCCGGTCTTAGTAAAGACGATACGATGCGACCATATTCGCTATAAGGCTCGATGAAAGCTGCAAGCCTCGACAACCCAAGCATAAGCGCCACAACAAAAAGCAACAGCACCACACAACGCAGCAATGTCAACGGACGGCTGTAACCGAACTTATGACGTCGATTGACCTTGCGATGCACCCATGATATGACATCCTGCATAACACCGAGCGGACACAGCACGGAACAATACACTCGTCCGAAAACAAACGGCAAGAGTATGAGCACTGCCAACGGCACTACGGCGGTGGAAAGCAGGGCCGGAATGAACTGCCACTTGGCAAGCCAGCCGAAATACCGGACTCCTATACCGGTAAAATCCAAAAACAGAAATGTGACAGCCAACAGGCATATCACTGCGAGAATTACACGAATTACTTTTAACATTGCACTTTAAAGCTGATTTTGCACTGAATTACAAATTTAAACAATTATTTCCGTACCATCTAAATGCAATGAAGATTCAAAATCGAAGTGCAAAAACTTTGCTTAGATAAGCAGACCAACCTCACTCCTCTCGGAGGGGGATGCCCAAGCGGCGGGGGCGGCCGAGTCCGCCCCCAAGAGTGAATCGGTAGAAAA
>NZ_VSMC01000026.1 GCF_008728965.1 Heminiphilus faecis
CGACTTCAAAATTATCTATGAGTACCTCCGGCAGGATGGCTCGAAGCAGTTTTTCCGATTTCATGATGCAAAGGTAATACTATACCACGATACATCCACGTCGCCCACCGGGAAAATCCGCTGACCCTTTATTACCATGTGCCCTGATTTTGGTTGACATATGGTTGACAGAAATATAAAAGAAAAATCCCAAATAATTGAATTTCAATTACTTGGGATTTTCAAGAGTGTCCGAGATGAGATTCGAACTCACACAGCCGAACGGCCACTACCCCCTCAAAGTAGCGTGTCTACCAATTCCACCACCCGGACAAATATCAAGCCTATGCTTAGAGCGAAAAACGGGACTCGAACCCGCGACCCCAACCTTGGCAAGGTTGTGCTCTACCAACTGAGCTATTTTCGCATTAAATATCAAAAATCGGCTTGATAAGTATGTTTAAGTACTCTGAGCGAAAAACGGGACTCGAACCCGCGACCCCAACCTTGGCAAGGTTGTGCTCTACCAACTGAGCTATTTTCGCAGTGGGCAACCTCATTTTCGCGATTGCGTTGCAAAGGTAGGCATTATATTTTTAATACCAAAATTTTAGAACGAAAAAATTCAATAAATTATTTTTTTTAGACTAAACCTTGTTTAATTGAAAAATGTTACTTAACTTTGCAACCGCAAACGAGCAAAAAGGCTCCTTAGCTCAACTGAATAGAGCATCTGACTACGGATCAGAAGGTTACAGGTTTGAATCCTGTAGGAGTCACAATGAAATAGAGAGTTTTAAAGGCTCCTTAGCTCAACTGAATAGAGCATCTGACTACGGATCAGAAGGTTACAGGTTTGAATCCTGTAGGAGTCACAAAACGGTCGACTTATGTCGACCGTTTTTTATACCCCACAATTTTGTAGATGGCTGGGACTAAGGGGGCAGCGGATTTCTCCGGTTGGTAAGGCGAGTTTTCAGGAGTATATATGTTATCTTTGCCTCTGAAACCAGAGGAACAGTTCCGCGCCATCCTTCTGGATGTTCTGATAGATAATTTCGATGGCGAGTGCTTTGAAAAGACCGACAGTCGGTTTGACATCTGGCTTGACGATAAAAACTGCTTTGAAGTAGTGAAAGGAACAGAACAGCGTGTGTTCGTGATGAAAGACTCAACCCAATATTAACATCTGATAAATATTTATCATTTGACGATGACAAGAGAGAATGATGTCAAAATCGCAAAGTGCACGTCATAAGTACAGTGTGTTATGGATAATCTTCATATTATTAGATTACTGAATATCGGACAATTCTAATTAACTTTACAGTCAATATCAGAAACTGCTTATATGTTATGAAACATAAAGTTAAAGTAACGGTGCTTGACACCAAACTATATCCTGAATACCAGCAGCAGTATTGTGCCAATCCATGTTCGGGTAAATGCCCGGTCTATAACCAAGGGGATGAGTTCTTCTTCTATCGTGATGATGAGCGTGATGATTACTGGAATTGCGGTCTTGATACATTGGTAAAAACTGACGGAAAGCCCGATGAGATTGCCGGAGGTCCGAAAAAACCGTTCTGCACGGAAGCTTGGGATGCCATATCACGTTATATCTACACCGGTTTGCAAGGCGGGTCAATAATGAGAGGATGGATGAAAAACGAGAACACCATGATAACCTGTTGTAATGACGGAACACGCCCTGTCATTTTTAAGATAGAACGCATCGATTATGATTGAGACTCTGTTAATCAGACCGGAACGAGAATTTGATTTCGATAAAATCCGTTCAGTTGTGAAAACGGCGTTTGCCGGGGCGGAACATACCGACGGTGACGAGCACAATCTCGTTGATAGGTTGCGTTGCACGAATGAATATATCCCCGAGCTTTCGTTTATAGCTGAAGTCAATGGAAATATCGTGGGATATGCAATGTTTTCACGAATAAATATCGGGATTACCAAAGCAATAGCACTGGCTCCATTAGCAGTGCTTCCTGACTTTCAGGGCTATGGAATAGGCCGTGCACTAATAGAGGCCGGACATAAAAAAGCAGCAGAAAGTGACTATTATTGCTCGGTCGTACTCGGATCTCCTGAGTATTATTCAAAGAGCGGTTATCTTCCGGCATCGCCATTTGGAATAATTCCACCATTTGACGTACCTCCTCGATTCTATATGGTCTTTCCGTTTAAACCCGAATTACCACATGGTACCGTCAGATATTCACAGGCATTTGACGGGTAATTCTTGAAACATAAATCCAACCACGTTGTCTCTATAATCATAAGAAAGAATACTCCGATTAGGATAAACTCCAATAAGCTAATTTCTCGTTTTTAAATCTATTCATTTAAAATCAAAGCATTACAACGCTTCTGCTGATTTTTTCATCAGTTTGTCGCCGTTTTGTCCTCCGAAACTCCATGTGGATTATATGAGATGGCTTTTGCCTTTGAAAATCAACAATATAAGAAAATAACGATACAACTATCCGTTAGGGAAATGAGAATATGAAAAAGTTGTTTTGAGGGAGTGAAAGGATTAGAAAAGGCGTGTATTCTGAATGAAAAATCTAACCAACTCTTAACAATTAATAATAATTTTTACCATTTGGGGGGGATACCGTATGGAGATAGGATTAAACCACGAATCCTAATGACCTCAAGTCATTTTTTTTAGAAAAGCGCCTGAAGCTCACCGATTTTTTATAATTTTGCAATGCCTTAGAAGGAGTCGCCGAGAATTCTTGCAGCCCTCAAACAGGTTCGGATTCAGTTATGAATTGGATAATTCTAATTGTAGCCGGCTTCTGCGAGGTCGGCTTTACTTACTGCCTCGGAAGGGCAAAATCCGTTGAAGGTCTCGCATGGTGGGGCTGGATTGCCGGATTCCTTGTGTTTACAATTATAAGTATGGGATTGTTGGCAAAAGCCACGCAAAGCCTGCCGATAGGCACTGCATACGCCGTATGGACTGGTATTGGAGCTGTTGGGACAGTTTTGGTTGGCATCCTCTTTTTCCACGAACCGGCAACCTTTTGGCGTTTGTTTTTCATCTTTACGCTGATATCGTCAATTATCGGACTTAAAATTGT
Organism: Heminiphilus faecis; assembly: GCF_008728965.1. Lineage (GTDB taxonomy): Bacteria > Bacteroidota > Bacteroidia > Bacteroidales > Muribaculaceae > Muribaculum > Muribaculum faecis. Next base: position 3,087 of record NZ_VSMC01000026.1, read on the forward strand.
ATCATAAGCCATGGAATTTCGTAAAATGCGACGTTTTCGCCAACAACTCACAAAATCGGAATGTGATGCCATATTGTCAATTGGGACATCCGGCACACTCGCCTTACTTGGAGATAACGGTTATCCTTATGCCGTTCCTATAAGTTATGTCTATTCTGACGACAAGCTATATTTTCATAGTGCCAAAGCAGGTCATAAGGTAGATGCCATAAGACAATCTAACAAAGCGTCATTCTGTGTCATTGCCGCCGATGATATTCATCCATCTGAGTTTACCACTTATTTCCGAAGCGTCATAGCTTTTGGTAGAATCCAAATCATCGAATCAGAAGACGAGAGAATGTATGCAGCCTCTTTGTTAGGTGCCCGATATAATCCCGGCGATGATGCAGGACTACACAAAGAGTTAGAAAAAGGTCTGTCTCACATGCTTGTTCTCCGATTTGACATTGAACACTTGACTGGCAAAGAAGCTATTGAACTTGTGAGAAAGAAGTGACATATCTGTTTTCAACGGGGGACATGAGTTGTCTCTATAATCATCAGAAAGAAATCCGCCCTGATGATGATTGTGATAGGTCAGCCTGCAAGCCCGGAGAGTGCCTTTATAAATGAGATTATACACAGTCCGGCTGCTCACTTGCAGGATGTCCGCCACTTCCCCGATGGTGAGGAAAGGCTTGTCGGTCATGCCCCGGTCATAGCCGGGCTGATCTGTTAAATTGTGTTTAATTTGACGGTCCATTATCGAAGATATTTGTTGCACGCTCTTGAAAGCTGTTGCACGTTGCTGAAAGGAAGTCGTGCCGTGCGCCCCCCTCTCGCGTGGTACAATCGCGGTACAAAAATACTCCGATTAGGACTAAACGCCAATAGGCGAAAATCTCGTTTGTTAAAATCTATCAGCTGAAATCCAAAGTATTATAACGCTGATTTTTTGCATCAGTTTGTCGCCGTTTTGACCTCCGAAACTCCATGTGGGATTTATATCGGAGATTATTTACCGCCAACGAGTTTGTAGAAAGAGCCGGGTACAAGAGTAGAGAAATTCATATCGCGTCGAGTCGATGGATGTACGAAACGCAGGGTAAGGGCGTGCAAGGCAAGACGATGTATGATTGTAGAGTGTGCACCGTACTTGCGGTCACCGGCTATAGGATGGCCAAGATCTTTCATATGAACCCTTATCTGATTCTTACGACCGGTATCAAGCTCGACCTCAAGCAATGTATGTCCTTTGCCCCGCTTTATAACTTTATAGCGAGTCACGGCAAGATCGCCTTTTTCAGGATCGTCAGTCGAATACACCTCATACTGCGCATTTTCTGCAAGATAGCTTTTTACAACACCGCTATCTTGTTCTACAATACCTTCAACCACGGCCACATAAGTACGGTTAAGCACCATATTGTTCCAATTATGCTGCATGGTGTCCTTGGCCTCCTCTGTTTTGGCCATCATCATAAGGCCTGATGTATCACGGTCGAGCCTATGAACGATAAACACCTTATTGCGCGGATTTTCCCACTTTACGTGCTCACGCACTATAGAGTAGGCCGTACCGTCTTTTACTTTGTCGGTGCCCATAGACAGAAGTCCATACCCCTTCTCTATGACTATTATGTCATCATCTTCATAAATGAGCTTCACCCTACGATTGGAGAACAAGCGGAATTCACGCGTCAGATTGACCTTTACCTCGTCAGCAGGCGTCAGCAGAGTATCAAACCGAGTGACCGGTATGCCATTTACAGCGACCTGATTGTGTTTAAGCAGCTCCTTGACATTGGTACGTTTACGCTGAGGCATGGACTGAAACAGGAAATCGAGCAGCCTGCAATCAGCCTGCGGCGTGTATATTTCAATCACATCGGGTTTGAATCCGGTGTGCTGAGTACCGGGTTTGCTTGCATATGGATTCTTAGGTCGCATTACTATTTCTTTTTAGTGTATTTACGCGCCGACTTTTTAGGAGCGGCATTCTGCTCCTCCATTATTTTACGGCATTCATCAATGGTCAGGGCTTCGGGAGAAGTCACAGTACGCGGTATCTTATAGTTGCTCTTGCGGCATGATATATATGGACCGTAAGGACCATTAAGTATCTGCACCTCGGGATCCTCGTCAAAAGTCTTGACCACACGCTTGCTCTCGGCACTGCGTTTGGCCTTGATCAGCTCTTCCGCCTCCTCCAGAGTTATAGCGGCGGGAGCCATATCCTTGGGTATCGACACAAACTTGCCTTCATGCTTTATATACGGACCGTATTTGCCTATGGCAACAGTGACTTCGGAGCCTTCATATGTACCGAGGTTACGCGGAAACTCAAACAGTTTCAATGCTTCCTCAAGAGTAATCGTACTGACGGATTGTCCTTTCAGCAAAGAGGCGAACTGGGGCTTCTCGTCACCATCGCCGTCGCCAATCTGGACCAGAGGACCGTAGCGACCAATCTTCACACTCACCTGCTTACCATGCGGGTCAACACCAAGCACACGCTCTCCGACCTTATGCTCGAGGCGCATGTTCAACGCAGAATCCACATCAGGATGAAACAGCTCGTAGAACATGGCTATCTCCTTGTTCCAAGCCAGATTACCTTCAGCTATATCATCAAACTTCTCCTCCATACGGGCGGTGAAGTCATAGTCAAGAATCGAGGGGAAGTAACGGGTAAGGAAATCATTTACAACCACACCTATATCAGTGGGAATAAGCTTGCCTTTTTCGGAGCCCACCACCTCCTTCTTCACTTTATCGGTTATATTACCTCCGTCAAGCGAAATGACATTATATTTGCGTTCGGAGCCCTCTTTCTCGCCTTTCTCTACATAATCACGGGCTTGTATAGTCGAGATGGTGGGCGCGTAAGTTGACGGACGTCCTATGCCCAGTTCCTCCATCTTCTTCACAAGCGACGCCTCAGTATAACGCGGAGGCTGCTGGGTGAAGCGTTCGGTAGCGGTCACAGCCGAAGCTTCGAGAGTATCGCCCGCGGTCATAGCCGGCAGCAAATCGCCGTCAGTCTCGTCGGCATCATCATCGTTGCCCTCAATATACACCTTCAAGAAACCGTCGAAATTTATCACCTCACCAGTAGCGGTAAAGTGTTCGTCACGGGTCGACGGTTGAATCTCGACTGTCGTCTTTTCTATCTCGGCATCAGACATCTGCGATGCTATGGTACGCTTCCATATAAGGCTGTATAACCGCTGCTCCTGTATCGAGGCGGAAATAGAGGACGACGATATATCGGTAGGTCTTATAGCCTCATGGGCCTCCTGAGCGCCCTTTGAATGAGTATGATATTGTCTTGTCTTAAGATATCTTTCGCCGAGTTTTCCGGTTATTTCCGATGCTATGGCACCAAGTGCAAGCGATGACAGATTCAACGAGTCGGTACGCATATAAGTTATATAACCGGCCTCATATAGCTTCTGCGCCACCATCATGGTCTGCGTAACAGAAAATCCGAGTTTGCGCGACGCCTCCTGCTGTAAAGTGGAAGTGGTAAACGGAGGAGCCGGCAACTTGGTAACCGGCCTTACATTCACACTCTTCACACTGAACGAAGCATGAGCACAGTCATCAAGTAACTTCACTGCCGAGTCCTTATCGGAAATACGGCGGCTAAGTTCAGCCTTAACGGGCGCGCCGCCCTTGTCAAGGAAAGTGGCGTTAACACGATAATAGCTCTCGCTCCTGAAGGCCTTGATCTCGTTTTCACGCTCTACGATAAGCCTCACAGCCACCGACTGGACACGTCCGGCCGATAATGCCGGCTTTATCTTTTTCCACAACACAGGCGACAACTCGAAGCCCACGATGCGGTCGAGCACTCTTCGAGCCTGCTGCGCATCGACACGGTTAAGATCGATGGCACGCGGATGGCTTATAGCCTCTTCAATAGCATTTTTTGTTATCTCATGAAACACAATGCGCCTTGTCGTCGCCGGGTCAAGACCGAGTACCTCACAAAGATGCCAAGCTATAGCCTCTCCCTCGCGGTCCTCATCAGAAGCAAGCCACACGATCTCGGCACTCTTTACCGCTTTCTTAAGTTCGGCAACGAGCTGTTTCTTATCGTCGGGTATCTCATAAATCGGGGCAAAACCATGGTCGATGTCAATACTGAATTTTTTCTTATTCAGGTCGCGTATGTGCCCATAACTCGACATCACTTTATAGTCCTTACCCAAAAATTTTTCTATGGTCTTGGCCTTGGCAGGCGACTCAACTATGACGAGATTCTTAAACATTTATCCTGTTAATTCAAATTTTTCGGCAAAATTAGGAAAAAGTTATATATAATAATGTATAATTTCACATTTTATCGTTTTTTTTCACTTTAAGCAAGCCCGATTATATGACAGTTTTCCCAAGCCGGCGCAACATCAGAAACCCTGCCAAGAAGCAAGATATGTCCAGCCTTCATGAAGCGGCACATCCTCCTCAACCATCATAGCTCCCAGCAAACCTTCGTCACGGCACGTCAACGTGAAATGAGCCAGTCCTATGCCCATATCAAGCATCATAAAAGCTGATGCGCCGTCAATATGATAAAACCTGACTGTCATGCCGTCAACAACAGCCCGCCACGGCTGTGAATTGCGCGAAGAAGGAGCCTTGCGCATATTCTCAAGAGCTTTACGGTAAACATTCCCGTCATTTACACGCTCTTCCGCATCTCCGCAAAAAAACAGCCGGTCAAAGTCAATACGCCTGTTGCCATGCACACCCATGCGCATAAGCCTGTCACGCAACGTAGGCTTGTCGGCGGCATAACCGAGCGGCGAAACGGCGGCAAGCACCTCTCCGGGCTCAAGCGTTATCCTGTTCAGAAAAGAAGATTTCTTAAAAGTGCCGCCGAGCCAACATGTAGCCAATCCTATTGAGGTACAGTATAACAGCACCTCTTCAAAAAACCAGCCCGCATTGACATCGGCATAATCGCTCTCTTCATAAATCAGCGCCAGATAGTCGTTGCAACCGGTGATTACGCCGTAAGTGCCAAGTTTCTCGCCATCAGCATCATTACCGTCATGATGAACAAGTTCAACACGCGCGCGACATCCCGATATAGGTTGCTCCAACGAAGCAGCAAACCTCAAAACACTATCGGCTATGTCTTCCTCAAGCTGACGTCGGGAATAAGAGCGCACCGATTTTCGCACATTAATCGCATCAATCAAACACTTAATGTCAGTCATAATTACTATTGCAGAGTCAAGTGAAGGTCTTCAATCAAGGTATTCAGGTAAGGATGGTGCTGCTTCATGACCGCAAATACTTCGGAGTCGGTCAAGGATGTCACCGTAGCCTTGCCTTTGTTAAGCACAATTTCCAAATTTATATAATCATTGTCAAGACGCGTACGCAACTCCGACAGCAATACGTCTATCGACTGCGCTATAGCGTCACGTATAGCCTCGCTCTCGACGGTCACTCCGAACCGGGTAGCCTCAACCCGCACGGGAACCGCCAATCTCATGGCATTTATAAGCAGATGTTCTTTAGGATGGGCTTCTATAATAGCGCCCCATGCCGCTTTCAACTGCTCGTCAGTAAAGGCCGACGAGCGACGCGGCTTATTGTCAGTCATGCTCTCCTCGCCGCCGTCATTGCGATTGGCCGATGATTTAAGCGAAAGTCCGGGAGTACGCAATGTTGTGGTACGTTGCCGGTCAGCCGTTTTGGGCGCCGGCACATAATCAGCCTTGGGAGCTCCGGCCACAGGGGCTTTTACAGGAGCCGGACCATATGCCACCGGTGTAGCGGCGGCTTGTTTTGGCGCCGGCGACGGAGCCTGAACGACAGACTGCGGTGCGCTGTCCTTTGCTATAGGACGCAACCGCCCCTCTCCTGCACCGCTTTCACCGTGGGAGGGGCTGAGCAATTGGCACAGCTTTATCAATGTAAGTTCGACAAGGAGCTGTTTGTTGGAAGCCATGCGATAGTTCAGGTCGGCATCATTGCATAAGTCCATAGCCTTATACAAGAATGCCGGAGTACACTTGGCGGCCACGGAAGCCATAGCCGTACGGGCTTCGTCGCTCGCCTCAAGCAGCACTATAGTCGATGGAGAGCTCGCCACCATAAGATCACGGAAATGTGCTGCCAGCCCGTTTATAAAAAACTGCGAATCAAAGCCCTTGTCGCGTATCTCTTTGTATATAAGAAGCGCCGCCGGCACGTCGGCGGTCAGAAAGGCTTCGACAAGACGGTCATAATACTCATAGTCAAGTATGTTAAGATTATCGACAGTAGAGCGGTATGTGACATTACCCATCGACGATGCGGCCACCTGATCAAATATGGACAGTGCATCGCGCATGGCTCCGTCAGCTTTACGCGCAATGACATTGAGCGCTGCCGGCTCGGCCGAAATGCCCTCCTCACCCGCTATATACTGCAGGTGCTCCACCATGTCCTGAATCGTGATGCGGTTGAAGTCATATATCTGACACCGCGACAGTATGGTAGGTATAATCTTGTGCTTCTCGGTAGTGGCGAGTATAAAAATCACATAATGAGGCGGCTCCTCCAATGTCTTTAGAAATGCATTGAACGCCTGCGTCGAGAGCATGTGCACCTCATCGACAATAAACACGCGGTAACGTGCATTGACAGGAGGTACCTGTACCTGTTCGGTAAGCTCACGCATATAGTCGACACCGTTGTTTGACGCGGCATCAAGCTCAACAATATTAAGTGAGTTGCCTTTGTTGAACTCACGGCATGACACACACTCATTGCATGCCTCGCCGTCGGGAGTACGATGCTCACAGTTTATAGTCTTTGCAAATATGCGTGCACAAGAAGTTTTTCCCACCCCACGTGAGCCGCAGAACAGATAGGCATGTGCCAGTCTGTCCTTGCTTATAGAATTTTTTAGCGTCGTGGTAAGTGCCTTCTGCCCCACCACACTGCTGAATGTAGCCGGCCTGTATTTTCGGGCCGATACTATATAGTTTTCCATCTGCGTTACTTTCTCCTACAAATATAATACATATATTTCACAAAAACTTTACCTTTGCCTCAAATTTAAGAGGGTGTAAAAATTTTATGTTACGCAAAGTCAAGTTTACCGACGCCTCCGCCATAACGGATATATACAACCGCTACATAGCAGAGACCACGATATCGTTTGAAACAGAATGCCTGACCGAAAAGGACATGATGGAACGGATATGTGACATATCGGAAAAATATCCGTACTTCGTATGGGAAGAGAACGGCAAACCCGTCGGCTACTGTTATGCGCACCCGTGGAAAGAGCGGGCCGCATACTCGCGCACGTTGGAGACAACGATATACATTGACAACACGTGGCAACGACGCGGCATAGGACACCGGCTCATGAAAGCCCTGATAGACGAATGCCGTATAAAGGGGTATCATGCGCTCATAGCCTGCGTAACAGGCGACAATGAAGCAAGCATAAAGATGCATGAAAGCCTCGGCTTCTCCAAAGTCTCATGCTTTAAGGAAGTCGGCTACAAACACGGCCAAATACTCGACGTCGTCGACCTCGAGCTGCTGTTATAGCACAGATTGAGGAGCAACCTATGCAAGAGAGTCAAGAAGTGATTTTATATCGCCGTATATGACATCGGTGGCGCCAAAATTTTCCTTTATGTATCGGGAAGCGTTATTTCCGCACTCGGCCAGATACTCACTGTCGGTCAGCAATCGTGACAATATGCCTTCAAACCGGACAATGTCGCTGAACGTAAACGCGCCTTTGGCTTCTATAAGATCATAAGCCTCCTTGAACTTATGATAGTTGGGCCCGAACAACACAGGCATGCCATATACCGCGGCTTCGTTTATGTTATGTATCCCGACTCCGAAGCCGCCGCCGACATAAGCTATATCGCCATAACTGTAAATACTCGACAGCTTGCCGTAGCCGTCTATTATCATACAATCAGCCTCGCGAGCCTCCTCAAGAGTGGCCGATGACAAGCGACATGACTTGCGAGTAAGACTGCGCTCGATAGCATCAAGGCGCTTGGACTCAACTTCATGAGGAGCTATAATAAGCTTAAATTCAGGATGAGAGTTAAAATACGGTATCAGGTACTCTTCGTCAGGGGGCCATGTACTGCCGGCGATAATAGTGACCGGCGCCTTCTCGACAAAAGCGGCAGCCTGAGGTATCTCCACACAGCTACGCATAATATCGGTAACACGGTCAAAGCGTGTATCGCCCGCCACAGTGACATTGGTCACTCCTATTCCGGCAAGCAACCGGCGCGAGCGTTCGTCCTGAACATACACATGAGTATAGCACCGCAACATATTGCGGAACATAGCACCCCAAGGTTTGAAAAAGATCTGCGAAGGACGAAATATCGACGAAATTATATAAGTGGGAACACCTCGCCGTTTAAGTTCCTGAAGATAATTGCCCCAGAACTCGTACTTTACAAAAACAGCCATGCGCGGATTGACTACGTCAAGAAACTCTTTGACGCGCGACTTCACATCAAGCGGCAGATAGCACACCGCATCGACTTCGCTGAAATTTTTACGCACCTCGTAGCCTGACGGAGAGAAGAAAGTAAGCAGTATCCTTACATCGGAATTTTCACGGCGTATCTTTTCAATAAGCGGACGTCCTTGTTCAAACTCACCGAGCGACGCGGCATGAATCCATACATAAGGCTGGCCGGGCCGTATTTTTCCACGCAGATAGTCAATAGCCTCCTTCTGCCCTATGCGCAGTTTCTTTATCTTTTCGCTTTTAAGGGCGCCAAGACTTATGCCGGCGTCAAAAGCGCGCATTCCCAAGTTATATAACGGGTTCATCGCGGCTATTTATATTTTGATTCTTTCGACGCCTTTCTTTATGCGGGCCACAGTCTCGTCCTTGCCGAGCAGTTCGGTTATATCAAACATATGGGGGCCTTTGCATTCGCCGACCACAGTAAGACGGAAAGCATTCATGACATTGCCGAGATGATAGCCTTTTGAAGCTATCCAGTCAAGCACAACCGGTTCGGCGGCCTTGCTGCCGAAGTCAGGAAGCGCAAGAAGCACTTCGATAAGTTCGCCCATGATGCGGGGAGTATCTTCATTCCAGCGTTTTTTCACGTCCTTGGCGCTATATTCATCAGGCGCGACAAAGAAGAACTTGGTCTGCTCCCAAAGGTCTTTCACGAAATAGATACGTCCTTTCACAAGGCCCACGACATGAGCCAGAAACTCGTCGCTATAGTCATCGGCATTCACTCCATGCTGACACAGAACCGGCTTAAACAACCGGGCAAGACTTTCGTCAGACAACATCTGCAGATATTCGTGATTGAACCAACGGCCCTTTTCGTAATCAAACTTGGCTCCTGCCTTGGAACAATGCGAAAAGTCAAATTTATCTATCAGTTGGTCCATTGACATAATCTCGGTATCATCACCCGGATTCCATCCGAGCAGAGCAAGGAAGTTTACAACCGCTTCCGGCAGATAACCCGACTCACGATAACCCGACGAAATCTCTCCGCCCTCGGGATGCCACTCAAGCGGGAATACGGGAAATCCGAGGCGATCGCCGTCGCGCTTGCTCAGCTTGCCTTTGCCGTCGGGCTTAAGCAACAGCGGAAGATGCACAAACTTAGGAGCGGTATCGCTCCATCCGAAAGCCTCGTAAAGCAGCACATGCAGCGGAGCCGACGGCAGCCACTCCTCGCCTCGTATCACATGAGTCACTTCCATCAGATGGTCGTCAACTATATTGGCGAGGTGATATGTAGGCAGGTCATCGGCGCTTTTATATATGACCTTATCATCAAGTATCGATGAGTTTATAGTGACTTTTCCACGCAGAAGATCGTCGACCACGACGTCGCGCCCCGGCTCGACTTTAAAACGCACCACATATTGCGTACCGCTATCGATAAGACTCTTCACCTCGTCAGCGGAAAGCGATAAAGAATTGCGCATCGCCATACGCGTAGAAGCGTCATATTGGAAATTGGCCACTTCCGACCGCTTGGCGTCAAGTTCAGCAGGAGTATCAAATGCTATATACGCTCTGCCACTGTCAAGCAGCATCCTGACATGCTCGCGGTATATGTCGCGACGTTCACTTTGCTTGTAAGGGCCGTAAGCTCCACCTTCGCGCACACCTTCGTCAATCCTTATACCGAGCCATGCGAGCGACTCATTGATATAATCCTCGGCTCCGGGCACAAACCGATTGGAGTCGGTGTCCTCAATGCGCAGTATCATGTCGCCGCCATGCTTGCGGGCAAATAGGTAATTGTACAGAGCGGTTCTTACACCGCCTATATGCAGGGGTCCTGTGGGAGAAGGAGCAAATCTTACTCTGACTTTACGGTCCATTTCGTTAAATTATTAAAAAACCACCGCAAAGTTAAGAATTTATTGCGAGATAAACCATACTTAAATTTCATTATGTCGTTGAGGTTGCGGCGACAAACGGATTATGCATACTTATTGTACTTTTGTCGCTCCGGTAAAAAAGGCGTGGACCTTGCCCAACGGCAATTGTCCCTCGAGCTTGACGGGTATGCGCGAGGCATCGGTACTTATCCATGTGTCCATGGCATCGGATGTCGTCTTACCGCGCATTGTAAATGTAAACGACAGCCTGTAGGTCTGCCATCGGCGACCGTTCAGATTCACATCCTCGATGCCGCAGTAGCGCACACAAAGCTGCTCGACGTTTCGACCCGAGAACACATTAAGGTTCATCGTTGTACCGGGCTTCATATCAACAAAATCGACAGTGCGCAGGTAATAGAACACCGACAGCATGTCGACCGTCAGCCCGGTAGCATGCAATACCGTATCAGACCTCACAATCGGGCCCCCGTTACGGGAACGTTCGCGAAGAGCATCGCCTGTTACCTCGTTGCCGTTGCGCAGGTACGTCACCACATCGTAATTATACTGAGCCCCTTCATGGGTAATCTTTTTATATACCGTAGGCATACACGACGGACGCATCATGACCGATTTCAGAGTGTCACGCACCATGAAGACTTTGTCGGCCCACGGTACAGTCTTGGCGGCAAGCTGAGCGTAATAATTGTCGGCATCGCTGCGGAGCGACAATACAGCCGTGGCCGCTTCTTTGTTTATGATACCCCATTTATAAAGTATCACGTAATTAAGGTCCTCGTCAGGCAGTTCCACAACAGCCATAGCTGATGAAGCGACATTTAACGACAAGGCCAACGCCAGTATACGCAAACACCCTTTTAATCCAATCATAAGCCGTCTTTTTATTCGATAAACGGGAGCGAGTGACGTGTGGACTGCTCGATACGCTTATTGCGCCAGCACTTGCGACACACCGCTATATAACGGTCATCGCCGCCTATCTCAAGCTGGTCGCCCTCCACGACAAAGTCGCCTGAGGCATCAATGCGCGCATTGACAATGGTCTTGCGCCCGCACGTACAAGTACTTTTAATCTCGTCGATAGTATCGGCAATCTCAAAAAGCCTCCTCGAACCCTCAAAAAGTTTAGTCTGAAAATCGGTACGCAGTCCGTAGCAAAGCACATTACTACCGTAATCGTCGACAATTCTGGCCAACTGATCGACCTGCTCGGCCGATAGAAACTGAGCCTCATCGATCAGAAACCAGTCTATAACAGTCATAGTCTCCTCAAACATCTCCTGCGCCATCATATACAGGTCGGTATCAGGGTATATCCATCGGCACTTACGCTCTATGCCTATGCGCGACCGTATCACATTGTCCTTATCACGAGTATCGACAATGGGCTTAAGACACGCATAAGTCATGTTTCGCTCCTCAAAGTTGTAAGCGGTCGTCAACAACATCGCGGTCTTAGCCGACCCCATAGTGCCATAACGGAAATATAATTTACCCTTCCGGTTCATATGATGCAATATTTATTTAAAACGTAAATTTATATAGAATAGTTGAATTTATCCATCCATATCGCCATTTTTTCACATCGGCTTCAATCTTCACTATCATTTAAATGCAAAAAGAGCGCCCGTAAGCACTCTTTTGGTCAAACCCGATTCAGCTTCGCGGCCTTGACTACCGAGATGGTATACGCGCAGTTCCATACACGTTTCACCTCGGCGACGTCAATTCAGTTGAGAAAGAATACGGAAATGATGACGGGGTCGCACCTCTTTCGGTATTTGGCTCCGATATCATCCTATAGTTTACGTATGCTCCTTTCATAAGGTCGTCATGGGTCAAATAATTTCGGTCATATACATGTCCGTTTACATACATCGAACCTATATAACGGTTATCGGCACTATTTTCTGGCGCATCGAGAGTAACGGTATTGCCGTTTTCAAGATGAAGTTTCATTGACTTGAAATAAGGAGTTCCCAGTACATATTGTCCATCACTTCACGTATCCATTTCTGGGCTTTCCACGGCTGTCCGGAGTAAGTGTACATATACAGCATGTGCTGAATAGGCTGGTTGCCATGAGCATAATTGCCCATGTTCATTATCTGCATCTCCCTTATCTCATGTATAACACTGCCATAATAGCTCTCGTCAAACACAGGAGGCACGACAAGCACGGAGTCCATCATACGGTTGAACTCATCACGACCACCCATAAGCTCAATCAATCCTTGCGGGTCATGAAACACCGACCACGAGTAGTGCCAGCTATTGCCTTCAGTGAAAGCATCGCCCCACTTCAACGGATTAAACGGTGCCTGAAATTCACCGTTTTCATTACGACCACGCATCAGTCTGCTTTCAGAGTCAAACAGATTCTTGTAATTCATAGCTCTCTTGGCATAGACACCGATCTCTTTCATCGTTTTTTTCAACGTGCAAGTATATCATTCCATATCTTCCTGCCTTCATACACCACTTCATCAAAACCGGCCACGCCAAGTTCCTGTAAATTACGTTCAGCCTGCTCATGGCTGATGAACGACGATGCCACACGAGCATGCACACGTTCACCGCGTGTAGTCCTGAAGCCGATTATTGCGCCGGCATGATTGTCAGATGCCTCTAATGAACCGCGGTCTATTATACCTCCGCCGGTAACGGAAGCGGTATAATCAAACGGCTTATCAAACACTATTATGAAAAAATTTCGGAAGTTGTCAGGTACACCGCCGGTATTTTTTGTCGTCTTGGAGATATCCAATTATCTTATTTTCCGAAGGTATAATTTTGACATAAAAGCCATTGTCATAAGCATCGACTATGACAAAAGAGCTGTCATTTTCAGGAAATGTGAAACGGAACATAGCCGCGCTTCGGTAGGAGTTATTTCCGTCACAACGTCATGATCGGCGAGATAAGCTCTGTAATAATATGGAGTGGCTTTCTCGGCCTTGTGCGAAAACCAACTGGCTCGTTCGTCCTGATTGAATACCGCCTTACCCGTGACGGGCATAATGGCAAACTGACCGTAATCATTCATCCACGGACTCGGCTGATGTGTCTGCTTGAAGCCGCGTATTTTATCTGCGCTGTAAGTATATGTCCACCCGTCACCCATTTTACCGGTCTGCGGCGTCCAGAAATTCATACCCCAAGGCAAAACTATAGCCGGATAAGTATTTCCGGTGGACAACTCGCGTTTTGAATGAGTGCCGACAAGAGTACTGACGTAATCTACCGGCTCAGTCTTTGCATGCAACCATGCCGAAGGGACCAATATGGATAATGCGGCTATGACAGTTAATATTTTTCCCATTACAATTATTCTTTACTTAAAGGGCGCCCGGCAGCTATAAGCACCGGGCGCCCTTTATGATTTATGACGGAAGGAAAAGCGCTACTTCACAATGATTAGATAATAGTTTTTCTTACCCTTCTGTACGAGTATATATTTGTCATTAAGCAACAAATCCGTACCGGCAGGAAGATTTATATCAGTCACCTTCTCCTTGTTTATGGACAAACCGTTCTGTTGCGCGAGTTTTCGCAATTCACCCTTGCTCGGAAATATAGGGGCATTGTCGGTAAGCAGGTCGGCAAGTTTTACAGAACCGTCAAGTACGCTACAGTCGATTTCATACCGGTCTACGCCCTCAAATATGTCAAGCAGCGTCTGTTCGTCAATAGAGTGAAGAAGCTCGCCGGCTTTGTTGCTGAACAGTATCTGCGATGCCTCGACAGCAGCCTCGTAGTCTTCGAGAGAGTGCACCATAACGGTCACCTCCTTGGCAAGACGCTTCTGCAACGGACGACGGCCGGGGTCCTCGGCCTGTTCCGCAACGAGGGCTTCAACCTCTTCACGGGTAAGTTCAGTAAATATCTTTATATAACGCTCGGCGTCCTCGTCAGAAACATTGAGCCAGAACTGATAGAACTTGTAAGGCGATGTATAATGCGAATCAAGCCATACATTGCCGCTCTCGGTCTTGCCGAATTTAGTACCGTCGGCTTTTGTTATAAGCGGACATGTAAGCGCATAAGCCTCGCCACCGAGTTTACGACGTATAAGTTCGGTACCGGTAGTCATATTGCCCCACTGGTCGCTGCCGCCCATCTGCAGTTTACAGCCTTTTTCTTCGTACAGATGCAGGAAGTCATAACCCTGAAGCAACTGGTAGGTAAATTCGGTAAACGACAGTCCGTCGCGCGCTTCGCCGTTAAGACGTTTTTTAACCGAGTCCTTGGCCATCATATAATTGACGGTTATATGCTTGCCTATCAGTCGGGCAAAGTCAAGAAACGAGAAGTCTTTCATCCAGTCGTAATTGTTGACAAGCTCGGCCCGATTGGGGGCATCGGAGTCAAAGTCAAGAAACTTGGCAAGTTGCTTCTTTATTGCCTCCTGATTATGACGAAGTGTAGGCTCGTCGAGCAGATTGCGCTCGGCCGACTTGCCTGACGGATCACCTATCATGCCGGTGGCACCGCCAACCAAAGCTATGGGCTTGTGGCCGCAACGCTGGAAATGGCGCAGTATCATAACGCCGCATAGATGTCCTATATGAAGTGAATCGGCTGTGGGGTCTATGCCGAGATAAGCGGTTGTCTGCTGAGAGTTTATAAAATCATCAGTACCGGGAATCATCGTATGGAGCATTCCGCGCCATTTAAGTTCGTCAATAAAATTCATCGAAGTATGTTTTATATTTTATGGATGCAAAATTAGTCATTTCCCATGATATAGGGCACTTTAATCGACAGAAAAGTGTAATTTTGCGACATGAAAGAGCTTATAAAGTTGCAGAGCGGCACACTGCGTTACATCGGAGTGGAATTGAAAAATCCACATCATGTGACTATTCCCGAAGGCGTGACCGTTATCATCGGTCCTAACGGCAGCGGAAAATCCACGCTTGGCAGAATCATCGAGAAAGGCTGGAACATCATGACCAACGCCATATCGTCAGCCAAAGGCAAACCGTCGATAACTTACGTCGAGTTCAACGACATACACTCCTTGAGCGGATGTCACGTAGAGTATTACCAGCAGCGCAACGAAGCGACAATGAACGACGAAGTGCCTACGGTAAAAGATATAATGAGCGATAAAATCGACTTGCCGCTTTGGGATCGTTTGTGCCGACAGCTTAACATTGACGGCATAGAAAACAAAAAGCTAAATTACCTGTCGAGCGGAGAACTACGCAAGCTGCTAATCATCAACACACTGATGTCGTCTCCCGACATAATTATCATAGACAATCCGTACATAGGTCTGGACGCCCCGTCGCGTAAATTGCTTGACGAAGCCGTGGCCGGCATATCGGCTTCCGGCACATCGGTTATAATGCTGCTGTGCAATCCAAACGAACTGCCCCCATGCACCGACACAGTCATACCATTAACCGGACTCACCATAGGAGTACCGATAGCATGCAGCGGCAACGTTGAGGCTCTGCGCTCGCGGCTGATGAGTCTGATGGACTTCGCTATCGACACGGACAGACTGCCTAAATCGCCACACAAGCCGGCGACACATGAAGTAACACTTCAGATGAACTGCTGCAATGTGCGGTACGGCAACAGACATATCATAAAAAACGAATCTTGGAAAATACTCAACGGCGAATGCTGGGCTCTTGCCGGCCCCAACGGATGCGGCAAATCGGTACTGCTAAGCCTCATTTATGCCGACAACCCGCAAGCCTATAGCAACGACATAGTAATCTTTGACCGTAAACGCGGTACAGGCGAGAGCATCTGGGACATAAAGAGCCGCATAGGATATGTGTCGCCGGAAATGCATCTCTATTTCCGGCATAACGGTACAGTTGCAGAAGTCATAGCACAAGGCCTGTCGAACACGTCGGGCAACTTCGCACGCATCACCCCATTGGCAAAAGAAGCAGCATGGCGATGGATAGACCTCTTTCATCTTGAAAAACTGGCAGAACGCCGCTACAACACACTCTCCACCGGAGAACAACGTCTGGTACTTATAGCGCGTACCCTTATCAAGCATCCTGACCTGCTCATATTCGACGAACCTCTGCACGGTCTTGACTCGGCTCGTAAGCGTAGTGTGAAAGCCGCAATAAACTCATTGGTCAAGCGCGACAAACTCACACTCATCTATGTCACCCACTTTTTACCTGAGGTCCCCGAGTGCGTAACCCATACCAAGACGCTCCAAAAGTTAAAAAATGTGTAAACATCTGGCACATTGCGCTGAAAAAGCCTAAGTTTTGTAACTTTTATGTAACTTTGGGTAATCAATCATGCATAGTGCCCTATGAAGATATTACATTTTGCGATTCTGCTCCTCTCGGTTGTTTTAGGTTCGTGCCATACCAAGAGCGGACGCACTGAAACTCAAGTCAATCAAGAGACTCTGCAAAGCGCTGTCATATTCAATGCCGACAGCGCCTACAACTTTATAAAACAACAGCTTGACTGCGGCCCCCGTGTGCCCGGCACTCCCGGACACAGAGCTTGTGCCGACCTAATAGTCAATACCCTCGACTCCTATGGAGCCGACACTATACTGCTTCAACCGACAGTAGTAGAAAACTACCTCGGTGGCAAAATGCCCATAGTAAACATAATGGGTCGCTTCAATACCGACTCGGCACGTCGAGTGCTCCTGATAGCACACTGGGATACTCGTCCGTGGGCCGACAATGATCCCAAAATAGAAAACCGCGGTACTCCGGTGCCCGGTGCCAATGACGGAGGAAGCGGCACCGCAGTCCTCCTTGAGATAGCCCGACTCATGCATGAAAAACGTCCTGACATAGGCATAGACCTACTGTTTGTTGACGGAGAAGACTCCGGACGTAATGAAGGATGGGGCAGCAACGAAGAAACTTGGTGTCTTGGCACCCAGTATTGGGTAAACCATATGCCATATTCAGGCGATAACTTTCCAGAATACGGCATACTGCTCGACATGGTAGGCGGAAGCAATGCCAAATTTCATAAAGAATACGTATCGGAACAGGAAGCCCCGCATATCAACGACAAGGTATGGCAGATAGCCTCAGCATCGGGCTACAGCAAGCAGTTCCCGTCATCGGTACAGGGAGGAGTCACCGACGACCACATATTCATAAACCGGGCCGGCATACCGTGCATAGACATAATAGAGTGCGGCAACCATACAACCGGCACCTTTCCGCCGACATGGCACACCATGCAGGACAACCTAAGCAATATAGACAAAGAAACGCTAAAAGCTGTGGGACAGACGGTAGTAAACACCATATACCGCGAAAAGAACTGATACGTCAATTTATAAACAAGACAAACAATGACCATAAATCAACAACAAAACGAAATAATCGAGGAGTTTGCCGACATCGATGACTGGATGGACCGTTACGCATATATTATAGATCTCGGAAACGCTCTGCCACCGATTGACGAAAAATACCGCACTCCGGAATACCTTATAGAAGGTTGTCAGAGCCGTGCATGGCTCCATGCAGCACTTACTCCCGACGGAAAGATAGAGTTCACAGCCGACAGCGACGCTATAATCGTAAAAGGCATAATAAGTATGCTCGTCAAAGTTCTTTCAGGACATACTCCCGACGAGATAATGGACTCCGACCTGTACTTCATTGACAGAATAGGACTTTCCGAGCACCTTTCGCCGACTCGCAGCAACGGACTCGCAGCACTTGTAAAACAAATGAAGCTCTATGCCGTGGCTTACAAAGCCAAAATCGACAGTTCGAAATAAAAAGGCTTTTATTAAATCCGCTGAATCAATCTTAAACCAATCATTAATTAACACCCCAATTTATGTTTAAAAATCAACCTGCGGGCTTGTACGTGCTTTCGTTAGCCAACACCGGCGAGCGATTCGGTTACTATACGATGCTCGCCATCTTCCTGTTTTATCTTCAGGCGAAATTCGGGTTTGACGCTACATGGACGGGACAGATTTTCTCAATCTTCCTCGCCCTTGTCTACTTCATGCCTCTCATGGGAGGCTGGCTCGCCGACAAATGGAGTTTCTCAAAATGTGTAGTGACAGGTATTGCCGTAATGTTTATCGGCTATGCCCTCATGTCTGCTCCTACTCCGGTGCGCTCCGATGTATCTATGATGATACTTTTTGCCGCCCTGCTCCTAATATCGGTAGGTACAGGCCTCTTCAAAGGCAACCTTCAGGTAATGGTAGGCGACTTGTACAACAACAGCCGTTACGGTGACCGTCGCGACGCGGCGTTCTCGCTTTTCTACATGGCCATAAACCTCGGTTCGATGTTTGCACCTATGGCCGCCGTGGGGCTTAAGAATCTGGCACTGTCAGGCAAAGGATTTCTCACAGACAATCCTATGGCCGCTACCGTGTGCAACTGGTGCATCGACACCGACAGCTTCACCAACATGCCCGCCGATCCTGAAAAGATAAAGGCCATGACCGAATTTGCCACCCAGAACGGCATGGCAGCAGGTGGCGATCTTTCGGCATTCCTGACCGGATACCTGACCGAATTTGCCGGAAAATGCAGTGTAAGTTTCGATTCACTCTTGGGTTTTGCCAACGACTATATAACCACATTCTCGACAGGATGTTCCTATGCGTTCGCTCTCGCATGCGGCTCGCTCATCATCAGCTTCCTGATATATACTTTCGGACGCCGCACTTATGCCCATATAATAACCGATAAGAAAAATAACGCCGGCAAGAAAGCTGACGCCTCTACAGGAAAGGAACTTACTCCGTCACAGACCAAGCAGCGTGTGGTGGCTCTCCTTCTGGTATTTGCAGTCGTAATATTCTTCTGGATGGTATTCCACCAGAACGGCCAGACTCTGACCGAATTTGCCAAGAGCTGCACAACCTCCGATGCATCGGGCTGGACCCGCATAGGCTTCAACATATGGGCTCTTGTAGCAATCGCCGCAGGAGTATATGCTTTGTTCGGACTCATTCAGAGCACTACGACAAAAGCCCGCGCGATATGTGGCGGCATTTTAGTCGCTGTCATAGCAGCAATCTGGTACATCTATTCGACAACGCCGGCAGTTGTGGCTGGTGTGGACCCCGCCATGTACCAACAGTTCAATCCGTTCTATGTTGTGGCTCTCACACCCTTCTCCATGGCCTTGTTTGCATGGCTTGGCAAGAAAGGCAAAGAACCCTCCGCACCTCGTAAAATAGGCTATGGTATGATTATGGCCGGCGCCGCTTACGGAGTCATGGTACTCGCCTCGCTGAACCTCGTCGGCACCAATGGTTCGGTATCACCGGACTGGCTGATATCAACTTACCTTCTGCTCACATTTGCAGAATTGCTGCTGTCGCCCATGGGCATCAGCTTTGTAAGCAAAGTGGCTCCACCCAAGTTGAAGGGCTCGATGATGGGAGGATGGTTTGCCGCAACGGCAGTCGGCAACTACCTTGTATCTATACCTATGCTTTTGTGGGGCAAGATACCCGTATCGGTAATCTGGGGCATACTTATAGTGATCTGCCTTATCTCCGCCGCATTCATATTCTCAATCATGAAGAAACTTGAAGCCGCTACGTCCGACGCTCCCGCCGCCGATGCAGATCAACTTGAAACAGTAGAAGACGATGCCATCTGATGATGGTATAACAATCCGCTATAATAAAAATGTCGGCCTCCTTAACAGAAGCCGACATTTTTATTATTAAAGTATATAATCTTATTTACAGAGCTTAAGCATCTCGTTAACGGCGGTCTCAAGTTGCAGATCACGGCCCGACAGTTGCATTTCGGGGGTATTGTATACTTTGATATCAGGTTGCAACTCCTGATTTTCAAGATAGTTGCCGTTCATATCGCGACAGCCTACCTGCGGTATGCCAAACACAATACTCGGGTCAATCTGGGTCTCCCACCATACGGCAGTCATAGTACCCGGTACCGGAGCACCTATAAGTTTACCTATACCCAAAGTCTTGTATACCCACGGGAAACCGTGTGCATTGGAATAATTGTCCTCGCAAATAAGCACACATGACGGCTTCAGCCACTTGTTGAACGGATCGCTGCCTATATACTGACCACGCGGAGCAAACTGCGCGTACTCCTTGCCGCTAAGCAGTGTGGCAAGGTCATCGTGCAACCAGCCGCCACCATTATGGCGTGTGTCAACAATTACCGCCTCGCAGTTGCGATAACGGCCAAGCAGATCAGAGTACACCTCGCGGAAACTCGGACTATTCATACCCTCGACATGTACATATCCAACCTTTCCGCCCGAAAGTTCCTCGACCTTGCGTCGGTTATTTTCGACCCAGCGTCGATACAGAAGTGTAGACTGAGCACCATAAGTTATCGGTGTGACGGTCTCTTCGAAGCGCTTTCCTGTGGACGGATCATATACCGACAACACGACTTTTTTGCCTGATTTTCCGGCAAGCAAAGGAGCATAATCGGCATTATTCACAATGGAGGCACCGTTTATTTTTTCAATAATGCATCCGGGTTTTATCTTGCTATCTGCTTTTGTAAGCGGACCGCGGGCTATTATCTCGGCTATGCAGAGTCCGTCACCGTCATAACTGTCATCATAAAAAGCACCGAGCACGGCAGTAGCCGGCGAAGACTCCGCCATCGTACCATAGTAACGCGATCCGGTGTGTGAGCCGTTAAGCTCTCCAAGCATCTCCGACAACATGTCGCGGAAATCATAATTATTATTTATATGTGGAAGAAACCGGGAATAATCGCGATGATAAGCCTCCCAGTCTATGCCGTGTATGACTGGGTCGTAGAACTTATCCTTCACCTGACGCCAAGCATGGTTGAACATATAGATACGTTCTTCAGCCGGCCGATAATTAAATTCAGCCACAAAGGGAATATCCTTGCTCTTGGCCCCATCAAAGTCAATCTCCTTAATACCTCCGCCCGACGACAGATAAGCCTTCTTGCCATCCTTGTCGATATTAAAGGTGCCTCCTCCCACACCTTTTATTATAATCTTGGTCGAACGCTCCTTAAGGTCATGCTCCCACAGGTCATATCCGCTTTCAAAAGCAGCGCAATAATACAGCTTATCGCCCTTGACCGACAGCCACGCATCACCGAGATGCGAAGAGTTGCCGGTAAGTCTCATGACTCTGTCACGACGGTTGGCAAGGTCAAAGACAAGGTCTTTCTTTTTATTGGCCTCATCATCCTTATTCTTATCTTTTTTATCGCCTTTCTCCTTTTTCTTCTTGACGGCATCATCCTTACCGTCATTTTCTTTATCCTTGGTTTCTTTCTCCAGTTCCTCGACAAGTGCAAGATCCTCTTTACTCATAAGGAATCGGTCCCAAGCGTCGCCGTCAAAGAACATGACATATACGTCATCCTCCGCCCCCCAACTGCCATGACTGCGATATCCGGCACGGTCCGATGACCATATCATGGCCTTGCCGCCAAGCACCCAGCGCGGATTGCTGTCGGAATACCCGCTCTCGGTAAGATTGGTTATATCGCCGCTGCCGTCGGCTTTTACAAGAGCAATGTCAGTATTATTCCATCCGCCGACACCTATATATCTAACAAGAAACCACTTGCTGTCGGGGCTCCACTGATACTCCTGATCGCCGTCACTGTAAGAGTAGTTATACTTGCCGTCAAGCACTGTGCGCACTGACTTATCTTTCAGGTTAATGACACGAAGCGCGGTGCGGTCCTCAAGAAAAGCCACCTCCTTGCCATCGGGAGAATATCGGGGCTGAAATGATGTTTTTTCATTAACGACAAGAGGAGTCTCGGCAATAACCCGGGCATATGTAAAGTATTTATCTTCGTCACGGACAAGCTTGCTTTCATATATACCCCATGTATCGCCGCGTTCGGCCGCATACACAAGCGACCGGCCGTCAGGGCTGAAATCCACATCACGTTCTTGCTGCGGAGTATCCGTTATGCGGCGCGTGGTATTGTACTCAATCGAAGTAACATAAACATCGCCGTGCACTATAAAAGCCACCTCTTTGCCAGAGGGCGATACCGATACGTCTGACGCACCGCTCCTTAGATTGCGTGCAAACACCGAACGCTCCACCACATCGCTCACGATCGACACACTTACCTTACTCGGCTCACATCCTTCGGCAAGGGTATAGAGTTCGCCGTCGTATGAGTAACACAACAGTCCCTTGTCAGATGACGAAAGGAAGCGCACGGGATGGCGGTCGTGACGAGTCAAGCGCTCGACAGCTTTTCCCGGCGACGACTTGTAGACATTGAAACTACCGTCGCGCTCGCTAAGGAAGTAATAAGACTTACCGTCGGGGGCCCACACCGGATTGCGGTCCTCACCGGCAAAATCAGTCAGTTTTTTGAATGACGATTTAGCATCGGGCGCACATGACCATATGTCACGTGTGATTGATGAACGGTGATGCTTGCGCCAAGTATCTTCATAACCTTTTTTGTCATTATATAATATCGTGCCGTCAACCGGATTCACCGACAGGTTCTCCATGGCAAGCGACGAAAACATGACGGGACGACCACCGGTAACAGGTATTTTATATAGCTGCGGAAACTGTCCGGACGGGAATTGTATATCCTTACGGTCAGGCAGCATCGAAGCCGAGTACAAAATATGGTCGTTGTCAATAAACAGCACGGGAGTCTCATTTACCGAATTTACAGTCACTGCTCGCGGAACTCCTCCTTCAGCACTCACAACATAAACATCCATATTACCGTTGCGGTCGGAAGCAAATGCTATTGACCGGCCATCGGGACTCCATACCGGCATATAGTCATAAGCGGGATTGGTCGTGATACGTTTTGCCGCACCACCTGACGAGGGCACGGTAAAAATATCGCCCTGATAACAAAACGCTATCGTAGAGCCATCGGGCGAAATGGCCGGATACCTCAACCATAACGGCGTATCAGCTACGGCCGACGCTACGGCAACAATCCCTGCCATAGCGCAAAACAACTTTTTCATTGACATTCCTTTAAATATTTAAAAGTGAGTTTACACAACCCTAAATTTACTGACGATTGTAAGCAAACGAAGTTCCGGTAAGATAGCTTATGGCAAAGTCGAGTATTGTGTCATGGCCGTCAAGAGCCTGCACAGGATCAAGGTCAACAGCACACCCGGGTGTCGGTTCTATACCTTGCTCTGTGGTATTGCCTTTGGCGTCAAGCACTGAACATGCCGAGAAACGTATGCCCCATCCGTTGGGCAATTCGGAATTAAACGGCATGCCGCTGCCGCCTCCGGTAGTCGAACCGGCTATGACTGTATTGGGCCTGTACTGCATTATCGACACAAAATTATTGGCGGCACTGAATGTACCGCGGCTCGCCAGCACCACGACAGGCTTGCCCCACATGATACGGCCGGCTTCAGCCGGGTCATAATAATAGGCATATGGCTCGGAGAAGTCGTCATGGCCGGGTCCGGTCTTGTGCGATATGTAGCCGGCAAGAGTACGCTCGGTTATAAAACGCCTTACGATTGTCTCGACATTCGTCATACTGCCTCCCCCATTGTCACGCACATCTATAATCAACCCGTCGCACACGTTAAGATGCAGCAATATCTGGTCGAGATTGCTCTCTCCTACCATGCTGTTGAAACTTGAATATCGCATATAGCCCACATTCTGAGGCAGAATCGCATAGTCCATGCCTCCGGCACTTAGATAGTTGAAATTAAGATAATGCTCTTCGACAAGACGCGCATTGTAGTTCTCGGGATAATCGCTCCACCACTTACGGTAATATGACACATTGAACGACGAGCTTAGATTGGTGTGTCCGTCGCGGAGTTCGTTGAGCATATCGGCACATACATAAAACAGCTCCTTGTCAGTCATATCATCGCTCACTTTAGCGACATAGCGCGAGTGTATTTCGTCCCAGTCCACACCTTTCTCGGTAAAGAAGCAATAGTGCTGATCCATAATAGACCACAGAGCCTCAAAGTTGCCGTGCTGGCTGTCGCTCCACGACTCTAACTTATGACACGATGTCGTAGCCGCCAGCAGCACGAGCATCATTAAATAACATATGCGTATCATCAATACAATGCAGAAATTATGCGGGCCTTGGAGTCAATGCCGCGCGAAGGATTAAGACTCATCCACTCACCAGATATGCCGATTACGGCTGCCGTGGTCACGACCCGGGTGACTATATTGTTGACCTTTGTCGACAGCACATTGCTTCGCAAACCGAGCCGCAGACATGTAGCACCGAAATGCAAGTCGGCGGTGACAAGATTTTCCATACGGAAATAATTGCCCCACCAAGCACAATGCACAAGTCCCGACCGGTTGCCAAGCGATATTTCATAAAACAACTCTCCGTAATCGGGCGAGAAAAACACACCCGCCACCGGTAGCGTAGGCTGGTAGCGCAATGTCAGAGGAAGGCGGCCTATGCGTGTATTCCATGCCGCATAGCCGGTAAGATTGACAGTCCACGCCGCCTCCACAGCCACAGGGTTATTGCCGTTACGCGAGTTGTACAACACACCTAAGTCAACACCGGTGCTCCCGCCGGCAGCGAGGGTTATATTACAGGGAATACGCCATCTATGAGTCATACCCCATGAAAATTCACCGACAAGACGCCACATATCGGCATTTTTGGCCGGATTCTCGGTGCCGTCAAGAGTTAGTCCAGCAGCAAGCCGCATAACCCACTTGTCAGGATTGAATTTCATCGCCTGCATGCGTTCGTAATTGAACGCGGCGCTCCATCCGGTATATTTCAGCGGAGTCAGATAAGTATTGGCCAGCCTTGCATCACCTATTTCAGCCGTATATGCCGAAGTCACCGGACGCAAAGTCGCCGCTTCTTCCTGCGGATATGCCGGTAGCACTGCGACAATCAATACTATTATATATATAATCGTACGTTTCATGAATCATTAAAATATGCGTTTCTGTCCGTTTATTTCATCGCGGACCTCATCATCGGAGCGGTCAGGCTCATTGGCTTCATCGCTATCAGCATCAATATCGTCGGGCGAAACTTCGTCATCGACATCATCAACTTCACGCGGTTCAATCTCGGCAACCGATTCGATGGCATAAGTAGTCAAGCGCTTTCCTTTAGCCTTATAGCTCTTGACAGCAACAAATTCCATAGCATCCACCATCATAGCGGGCCGGAATGCATCGTCACCGCCAAAAGTGACTTCAATACGACATCCGGAAGCGTCACTAAGCAGGATGAGCGTCGACTTGTCGTTGTCGCCGAGGAAGCGCGTACGTTTGGACACCGGTTCAAATGTAAAGCGTTTCAAGTAGGGATAACCTTGATCGGCATCATTTAACACCGCCGTCCACACATGTCCCGGACGATACTTCTCTATGCGCAGTATGTTGTCCTCATAATGGTTTCCTGCATCGAAAGTCGACATGTAGTATTCTCCCGATTTGAGAATGACAAGTATTTTATCAGTGCCGGCAAATTCACCGAGGAATGTGCCCCTCTTTTCATAATTTATACGAAGGACATCCGGATCAAACCACACCTCACGGCCGCCGAGAGTGGAGGCCCCTTTCTCTTTCAGAGTAAACCGGTGCACCTCATTTTTGGTGACGATATTGCCCTGAGCACCCTTGCCTTTTATAGCAAGTTCGCCAAAATCCACGTCAAACTGCAGTGTCTTCAGTCGCAGTTTCGGTTTCAAAGTCACCTTGACCACTTCGGCCTCACCGTTAGGATTGGCGGAGAACCATAGAATCTTCGATCCGGGCAGTCCTTGCGTGACATCATACTCCTTGTCGCGCGTCACACCGGTTACGGCAAAGCGCTTCATGTAGTATATGCCACCCTTGCCGTTCTGATATATGACATTGTAGATAGTGCGTGAGTCGTTGCGCTTAAACACATTGACATACAGCACATTTTTGCCTATAAACAATTTATCCTGTACTCGTACTACCTTATACTTGCCGTCTTTATAAAATATGATTATATCGTCTATATCGGAGCAACTGCATACATACTCATCTTTCTTCAGAGCCGTGCCGATAAATCCTTCTTCACGGTTGATATACAACTTTTCGTTGGCTTCGGCCACGGTAGCCGCCTCTATACTGTCGAAACCTCTTATCACCGTATGGCGCACATAAGGCTCTCCGTACTTCTCCTTAAGCCCGAGAAACCAGTCTACAGTGTAATCCACCATGTGATCGAGACGGTCGTTTATTTCAGCAATACGTTCTTTATGAGTGGCTATTACGCGGTCGGCCTCATCGCTGTTAAACTTCAGGATGCGCTTCATCCTTATCTCCATAAGCTTAAGCAGGTCATCGCGGGTGACTTCGCGAAACAGCGAGTCCTTGAAAGGTTCAAGTCTGCGGTCAATGTGCTCCAGCACTTTATCCATGGTTTCACCCTGCTCAAACTCCTTGTCTTTGTATATGCGCTGCTCGATAAATATGCGCTCGAGCGAGGCGAAGTGCAGTGCCTCCTGTATTTCGCCGCGCTTTATCATCAGTTCCCGGCGTAGCAGTTCAAGCGTATAGTCGACATTGTGGCGCAACACATCGCTCACGCCGAGGAAATGAGGTTTCTTGTCAGATATGACACAACAGTTGGGCGATATGCTTACCTCGCAGTCGGTGAAAGCATAAAGTGCGTCGATAGCCTTGTCTGACGATGTGCCCGGGAGCAGATGCACCAGTATAAGAGCCGTGGCTGAGGTCATGTCCTCGACTTTGCGCACCTTTATTTTGCCCTTTTCGGCGGCTTTAAGTATAGAGTCGTTTATAGTGCCCGTCGTCTTGCCGTAAGGTATCTCCGTTATGGCAAGGGTTTTGTTGTCGACCTTCTCTATTTTAGCCCTTATCTTCACCGACCCTCCGCGCTCGCCGTCATTATACTTGCTTACATCAAGGAAGCCTCCGGTCGGGAAATCGGGGTAAAGCACAAAAGGCTCTCCCCTCAGATAAGACACAGCGGCATCTATAATCTCATTGAAATTATGAGGCAGAATCTTTGACGAGAGACCCACGGCTATACCCTCGGCCCCCTGCATAAGCAGCAAAGGAAACTTTACGGGCAGCGTGACAGGCTCCGGATTTCGTCCGTCATATGACACCGTCCAGTCAGTCACTTTCGGACTGTAAAGCACTTCCAGCGCAAAAGGCGACAACCGCGCTTCAATATAACGTCCGGCAGCAGCCGATGCTCCGGTGAGTATATTTCCCCAGTTACCCTGCGTCTCCACAAGCAGTTCTTTCTGACCGAGCTGCACAAGCGCATCCTTTATCGACGCGTCGCCGTGAGGATGATACTTCATCGTATCGCCCACCACATTCTGCACCTTATTGAAGCGTCCGTCGTCCATCGTCTTCATCGAATGGAGTATACGGCGCTGCACCGGCTTGAGGCCGTCGGCTATATGAGGCACGGCACGCTCGAGTATCACATAAGAGGCGTAGTCGAGAAACCAGCTCTGGTACATGCCTCGCAATTGATGTTTAACAACACCGCCGGTTGTATCGACAGACATGTGTGACGAAGTCTTTCCGTTTTTTTCGTCCGGCATGTCCGCTGCCTCATCGGTATTTTCAGGGGTAATAATATCGTCGCTCATTTATGGGATAATGATTTCAATGGTAAAATGACACATAACGTCATATCACTACAAAGATAGCGATTTTTTCGGTTTCCGCCGAAATATATTATGTATATTAGTATCTTTGCAGATAAAAACTCTAACACAACTTTAACTTCAGCCTGTTTACAGATGAAAAATTACCTTTCCGGCATTATAGTATTGCTATTTTACACAACTGCCGGCTCAATGACGGCCGACAACCGTTTTTCACCCGACAAGACACTATGGTACAAAGCCCCGGCCGTACAATGGGAAGAAACTCTTCCGGTAGGCAACGGACGTCTCGGCATGACTCCTTACGGCAATCCGTTTAAAGAGCACGTGGTGCTGAACGAGATAAGCATGTGGAGCGGGTCAAAGGCCTGCTACGACAACCCTGATGCTGCCAAAAGCCTGCCCGAGATACAACGCCTGCTTGCCGAGGGCCGAAACCGCGAGGCGCAGGAACTGATGTACACGACTTTCGTACCGACAATGACAACCGACGGCGGCACATACGGCAGTTATCATATGCTTGCCGACCTGAACATCGACCTTTCATACGGTTCGGATAAAGTATCAGACTACACACGTTGGCTTGATCTCACCGAAGCTGCAGCCTATACATCCTACTCCATATCCGGCACCGAGTATGTACAGGAGTGCTATGTGCCCCGTGGCGAAGATGTCATGATTTATCATATAAAAGCATCAAGGCCCGGCAGCATAAACCTCACCGCATCACTGTCGAGGCCCGAAAGAGCCGTAGTATCGTCGGCCGGCGACAACCGCCTTTTAATGACAGGCACACTTGACAGCGGAGCTAAAGGCATCGACGGCATGAAATATGCACTTGCAGCAGCCATTACAGCAAGCGGCAAAGGGGCATCCACACATTCCACCGACTCTACACTCGCAGTGGCAAATGCCGACGAAGTCTATATAGTCATGGGAGCGGCCACGACCTATCTATACGGAGCCCTTTATAATACAGCGGCGCTGAATGCCGTCAATAAAGCCACCGCCGGCACCAAAGCCCTTGCCGCACTGAAAGAAGAGGGTATAAAACGCCACCGCATGCTCTTTGACCGTGCCGGCATAGAACTTGAAGAGGGCCATGCCGCCGCACTGCCGACAGACCGGCGCATCGAAGCGTTCCAGACACAAAGCGAGCCGTCACTGGCAGCTTTGTATTACAACTACGGCCGATACCTGCTCATATGCAGCACCATGCCCGGAGGCATGCCCCCGAATCTTCAAGGACTTTGGGCCAATGGGGTGTCGACACCATGGAACGGCGACTACCACACCAACATAAATGTACAGATGAACCACTGGCCCGTAGAACCGGGCAACCTGTCGGAGCTCCACGGCCCGCTCATAGACTTGGTAAAGCGCGCCGTGCCCAACGGAGCACATACGGCCAAAGTGTTCTACGGACCCGAAGCCCGAGGATGGGTCATGCACATGATGACCAACCCGTGGGAATACACCGACCCCGGACAGCACCCTTCATGGGGAGCCACCAATACAGGAGGCGCATGGCTGTGCGCACATCTTTGGGAACACTACCTGTATACTGCCGACCGGCAATATCTGTCGGAGATATACCCCGTCATGAAAGGCGCGGCAGAATTTTTCAAGTCCACCATGATCAAAGAACCGAAACGCGGACGTCTCGTGACTGCGCCATCATCATCTCCTGAGAACACATTTACCGTCGGCGACGACCCCACCCCGATAAGCGTATGCATGGGCCCGGCAATGGATTCTCAGATTATACGCGAACTTTACGGCAATGTGGCCGAAGCCGCCACAATACTTGGTGTGGACTCGCTATTTGCCGACTCGCTGCGCCGCGACATGGCATTGTTGCCACCCGACAGCATAGGCCATGACGGACGGCTTATGGAGTGGCTTGAAGAGTACGACGAAACCGACCCGCACCACCGCCATGTAAGTCATCTTTATGCCCTGCACCCGGGCAACGGCATATCGGCCTCTCTCACTCCTGAACTTGCCGAAGCATGCCGTAAAACCCTTGAGCGCCGCGGCGACGGAGGCACCGGATGGAGCCGCGCTTGGAAAGTATGCTTCTGGGCCCGCTTGGGCGACGGAGACAGAGCCTACAAGTTGTTCAAGGCGCTACTCACACCGGCTTATATATACAATAGCACTGATTATCAGGGCCACGGAGCCGGCACATTCCCGAATCTGTTCTGCTCTCATCCGCCATTCCAGATGGATGGCAACTGGGGCGGGACCGCCGGCATAAGCGAAATGCTGCTTCAGAGTCAGGACGGCTTCATCAATATGCTTCCAGCCCTTCCTGACGAATGGCAGTCGGGCTCACTGCACGGCTTCAAAGTCAGGGGAGGAGCCACAGCCGACATACAGTGGAAAAACGGCAAAGTGACATCAGCTACGATAACAGGCGGCCCGGTATCCTCCCAGAAAATAAAAGTTCCAGCATACGTACGGCATATATCGGTCAACGGCAAAGACGTAAAAGCCGACGAATTTATACATTTGGACCTTTCATTGGGAGAGAAAGCCGAAATTTTGTTCGATTGAGCTTTTTTCGTTATCTTTGCGTCTTTAAATTCACTGACTTATAAAACTACTCGAAATGGCACAACAGGAAGATCAGTTCAAAAAGATAGTATCACATGCCAAAGAATACGGTTTTGTGTTCCAGTCCAGCGAAATATACGACGGTCTGTCGGCAGTTTACGACTACGGACAAAACGGAGTGGAACTCAAAAACAACATAAAGCGTTACTGGTGGGACGCAATGACCCTGCTTCATGAAAACATTGTTGGTATAGACTCGGCAATTTTCATGCATCCGACCATCTGGAAAGCCTCGGGACACGTCGACGCCTTCAACGACCCTCTCATCGACAACAAAGACTCCAAGAAGCGTTATCGCGCCGACGTACTTATCGAAGACGCTATCGCCAAGATGGACGATAAGATAGAGAAAGAGGTTGAGAAAGCGCGCAAGCGTTTCGGCGATACTTTCGACGAGACTCTCTTCCGCCAGACCAATCCCCGCATACTGGAGCAAAAATCCAAGCGCGACGCCCTTCACGAGCGCTTTGCCAAAGCTATGAACGACAACGATCTTAATGAATTGCGCCAGATCATAATCGACCAAGAGATCGTTGATCCTATATCAGGCACCAAAAACTGGACCGAAGTTCGTCAGTTCAATCTCATGTTCCGCACGGAAATGGGTTCGACCGCTGACGGTGCCATGACTGTATATCTGCGCCCCGAGACAGCTCAAGGCATATTTGTCAACTATCTTAACGTACAGAAGACAGGCCGCATGCGCATACCGTTCGGTATAGCCCAGATAGGCAAAGCATTCCGCAACGAAATCGTGGCACGCCAGTTCATATTCCGCATGCGCGAGTTCGAGCAAATGGAGATGCAGTTCTTTGTGCGTCCCGGCGAAGAACTCGAATGGTTCAAACGCTGGAAAGAGACCCGTCTGCGCTGGCATAAAGCCCTCGGACTCGGCGATGCCAAATACCGCTATCACGACCACGAGAAACTGGCCCATTATGCCAATGCCGCGACCGACATCGAATTTGAGATGCCGTTCGGTTTCAAGGAAGTGGAAGGCATCCACTCACGCACTAACTTTGACTTGTCGCAGCACGAGAAATTCTCGGGAAAGAAAATCCAGTACTTCGATCCGGAACTCAACGAGAGCTACGTGCCTTATGTCATCGAGACCTCAATCGGTGTCGACCGCATGTTCCTGTCGGTACTCTGCTCAAGCTACGAGGAGCAGCCGCTCGAGGGCGGCGATACCCGCGTAGTACTACACCTGCCGCCGGCGCTCGCTCCCGTAAAGTGCGCGGTCATGCCGCTCGTGCGTAAGGACGGCCTGCCCGAAAAGGCCCGCGAGATTGTCAACGACTTGAAATTTGATTTCCCGACCCATTACGAGGAAAAGGACTCCATAGGCAAGCGCTACCGCCGACAGGACGCCATAGGCACCCCCTTCTGCGTTACCGTAGACCATCAGACCCTTGAGGACAACACCGTAACTTTGCGCGAACGCGACTCTATGGAGCAGAAACGTGTTGACATCAGCGAGTTGCACCGCCTTATCCATGATACGGTAAGCATCAACTCTCTGTTGCGCAAACTCGGATAACAACCCTACAACACATATTTTTATATTTAGAAAATGAAATTCCACAATTTAAAGACACTTCTTATAGGAATTGTCTGCATGGCCTCTCTTTCGTCATGCAACTATAACTCATTGGTTGAAAAGCAACAGAACGTAGACCAGAACTGGGCTGAGGTAGAGAACCAGTACCAGCGTCGCGCCGACCTTATACCCAACCTTGTAGCTACAGTCAAAGGCTACGCCGCCCACGAAGAGGGCACCCTGACAAAGGTGACCGAAGCACGCAGCAAGGCTACTTCCATCAACATCACTGCCGAAGACCTCAATGAAGAGACTCTCGCACGCTTTCAGGAAGCTCAGAACGAGCTTACCGGAGCCTTAAAATCGCTCCTTGCCGTCACCGAGGCATATCCCGACTTGAAGGCCAACGAAAACTTCCGCGACCTGCAAGTACAGCTCGAAGGCACTGAAAACCGCATTTCAGTAGCCCGCGGACGATATACCGAGGCTGTAAAGGACTACAACACTTCCATAAAGAAATTTCCCACAACCATTTATGCCGGATGGTTCGGTTTTACGGCCAAACCGCAGTTCAAAGCTGCCGCGGGAGCCGAAAACGCGCCAAAAGTAGAATTCTAAAAAACTATCAATGAAAAAATTCCCGATCATAACATTTTTTGTTATAGCCATCGTAACCCTTATATCCTGTAAAGACGACAATAACCTTGACGACTACAAGGAGTGGCGCAACCTGAACAACAACTGGCTGGCCGAGATTGAACTGAGTTCGGGATCATATTATAGCAAGGTAGTACCGTCGTATGATAAAGGACAGTATGTACTGATGCACTGGTTTAACGACCGCAACAGTACCGCAGGCAACCTTAAGCCCTATTATACATCGACCGTGGCTGTCAAGTATATCGGACGTCTATACAATAACGAAGCGTTTGATTCGAGCTATCTTGCCCCCGACTCCCTGTTCAAGACAAAGGTAAACTCTGTCATTCCGGGCTGGACCATAGCTCTTCAGGAAATGCACGTAGGCGACTCGGTGGAAGTCATAATACCCTATCAGTCGGCATACGGCACTTCCGGTACAGGCAAGATACTCCCGTTCAGCAATCTCAAGTTTAACATCAAACTTGTGGATATAACTAATTGGGAGACCAAATAAGCGGTTGACTCCGATTAAACAATAGATTAATACTGAACACCCGTTAAACAACAAATAACACATCTCGATTTATATTTATGTGCGGTATTGTAGGATACATAGGACACCAGCAAGCCTATCCGATATTGATTAAAGGCTTACATCGATTAGAGTACAGAGGCTATGACAGCGCGGGAGTGGCATTGATTAACTCTGAAGACCGACTTAACGTCTATAAGACAAGAGGAAAGGTAAACGACCTTGAGGCGTTTTGCGAATCTAAAGACATAGAAGGCACCATAGGCATAGCGCATACGCGCTGGGCCACCCACGGAGAGCCTAATGACGTAAACGCACATCCCCACTACAGTTCAAACGGTAAAATCGCGATTGTACATAACGGCACAATCGAAAACTATAATGTGCTCAAACAGGCACTTGAGCAACACGGATGCGTATTCAGAAGCGAGACCGACACCGAAGTGGTAGTACAGCTTATAGAATACATCCAGTCGACCAACAGATGTCCGCTCATTGACGCTGTGCGCGAAGCCCTCAATCAGGTCATAGGCGCCTATGCCATAGTAGTCATCGACAGCGAGAATCCCGACACCATAATTGCCGCTCGCAAAAGTTCGCCTCTGGTAATAGGCATCGGAGAGGGAGAGACTTTTATCGCCTCCGACGCTACGCCGATCATCGATTATACCAATCAGGTGGTATATCTGCGCGACGACGAGATAGCAATCATATCACGCGGCGAACCGCTGCGCGTGATAACCAACGACAACCGCACATCAAGCATTGACATACAGACTCTGCGCCTGTCGGTGTCACAGCTTGAAAAAGGAGGCTATCCCCACTTCATGCTCAAAGAGATTTTCGAACAGCCCAACTCCATATATGACTGCATCCGCGGCCGAATAGTCAACAACGGCACAGAGATAAAGCTGTCAGGCATAACCGACCATCCCGACCGTTTTATAAATGCCTCGCGCATCATCATAGTGGCCTGCGGCACATCATGGCATGCCGCCCTTATAGGTGCCCGCCTGTTTGAAAGCATTGCACGTATACCGGCACAGGTAGAGTATGCCAGCGAGTTCCGTTACAGCAATCCGGTAGTGACTCCTCAGGACATCGTCATAGCCATATCTCAATCGGGCGAGACCGCCGACACTCTGGCTGCCATAAAGCTGGCTAAGGAAAGAGGAGCCTTTGTCTACGGAGTATGCAATGTAGTAAGCTCTTCAATAGCGCGCGAGACCGACACCGGCACCTACATACACGTAGGACCCGAGATAGGCGTGGCCTCGACAAAAGCGTTTACAGGACAGGTCACGGTGCTCACCATGCTCGCCCTTGCCATAGGGCAGCTCCGCTGCACAATCTCCAAAGAGAAACTGACCGAGATGGCCCATGCACTGATAAATCTGCCCGAACTGATAAAGGAGACCCTGAAACTGAACAAAAACATAGAACGTCTGTCAAGCATATTCACATATGCCCATAACTTCCTCTATCTCGGACGCGGCTACAACTATCCGAGCGCGCTCGAAGGAGCTCTGAAGCTAAAAGAGATCAGCTACATACACGCCGAAGGCTATCCGGCAGCCGAAATGAAACACGGCCCTATCGCACTTATAGACCGCGAAATGCCCACGGTAGTGATAGCTCCAACCGACGAGCTGCATGAAAAGATCATATCAAACATACAGCAGGTCAAAGCCCGCGGAGGTTCGGTAATAGCCATAGTGACTCGTGGCGATGAAACCATACCCGAAATAGCCGACCACACGCTTGAGATACCTCCCGTACCCGAGTGCCTGTCACCGATTATCGTATCGATACCGTTGCAGCTTCTTGCCTACCACATAGCAGTGATGAAAGGGTGCAACGTAGATATGCCTCGTAATCTCGCCAAATCCGTAACTGTTGAATAACAGCTGTTTAACCATAGCTATGCAACTTTTAACCTACATTTTAGGCCTAAAAGTTGCATAGTTTCTCTTAACTCATTAACTTTGCACTATAAATCCTGCGCACGTGGCGTAATTGGTAGCCGCGCTAGACTTAGGATCTAGTGTCTGACGACGTGGGGGTTCGAGTCCCTTCGTGCGCACAAAAAGCCCTCGGCATTCGCCGGGGGCTTTTTCATACACCCAAAATCCGATTAAACGGAATCATCTGTAAAACGGACTAATTGCAAAAAGTAGGCTTAGATGGGTTGTATTAGACATTGGGCCAATGGATTATGCGCGTTCAAAGCTTTTCAGAATGCTGAAAAGCGATTCGTGAGTCTAATTGCAAAACCCGGTTGAACTGTTAAAATGCTGCAGACGGGCAGGAATGCCGGTAGTACGGCGCGCCCCTATCAGCCTTATCGCCGTATAACAACCACGCGAGCCTGCAAAGGCTCATGCCATTCGTTAGCCGGGCACGAAGTGTCCGGACCGGGGAATTGGTCTCAAACATATTCGAGTCTGCAAAGACTCATGCTTATTGCTGTCGGCATAAGTCTTTGCAGACTCATTGATGGTTGGATGACCTGCATACCGGAGACTGCGCCGTCCGAAAGCCGGCTTGTCCCCGGATTACATTATACGAGAGCCTTTGCAGGCTCTCGCTGTATCGGCGTTTTTTACTTTGACATGAAGCTGTCGAGATAGTCGTGCCACTGCTTGAGTGTGGTTATGTCGGTGCGGTCCCACGCATACCCCCAGTAATATGTAAGTGTATCGCCGGGATTATAACGGGTTATCCCCACAACATGGCTCTTTCCGTCAACAGTGTCGAGGCGTCGGGTTACCGACGGCTGTTTTGCAAAGACAATGCCCATAAATACCTTGCCGTTGTCGGGTCCTTGTGTCGGATCAACATATGACACCCATCGCGGATTGGTGGTGACCGCTCCTGCTTCGTCATGAAGCACTATGCCCGTGGCAAGCTCTACAGGATGCTTCAGCCCGCCATAAACAACTTTTGTACAATTAAGCCTACTTCCTGCGTCAAGCGATATAAGCCGTGTCTCCGTCACGGTATCGCCCCCTACAACAGCGGGAGCAAACGTAAGACGGGCCTCAAAACGCCTTGGTCCATCTCGCAATATATCCACCTTGTCATAACACCACGGATAAAGCAGACTGTCGCCTTCAAGCAAAGCTGTAACACCGGCACCGAGAGTAGGCCCCACTGCATAGCAGTCCATGCCATAGCCGTAGTCCTTGTGATAAGTACGCTCATCGTTCGGATCGAGCTGGTAAGCATACATCATGTCAAGTACAGGCTTGCGCGTAACGCGCTTAAGAAATATATCATAGCCGTAACCGCGCTCACCTCGGCGCTGAGTCTTCGGACCGTAGGCCCTGAATGCCACAAACTCGTTTTCCCACGCAAGGTCGTCATTGCGTTCCGGGTATACTCTGCCCGTCACAACCGCCTCATCGTCATTAACGCCAGCACTGCATAGCACTGCGGCAACAATAAACGATGCCGTCCATTTCCCTTTAAATCTCATATCGTACTATATTTTATGTTTCTTAATGTAGTCTGACGGGGTAGTACCATATTCGTCCTTGAAACATGCACGGAAATAGTCGACCGTATTGAAACCGCTCGCGTAAGCGGCGTCCGATACGTTCATGCCGTCCTCCATCATAAGCCTTACACTGTGTCTAAGTCTGATTTTACGTATCAGTTCATTGGCCGACATCCCCACCACGGCCTTTATCTTGCGGTATAGGGTGGAATTGCTCATATTAAGCTGCTCCGTAAGGAATGCCACATCAAGGTCGGGATTATTGACATGCTCCTCGATTATAGTCTCGATACGTTCGAGAAACTGTTGATCAAGACGGCTCAGCTTCAATCCGTCGCGTGTCTTCACTACCGGACTGTCGCCTGCGATGTCAGGCACCGTCTCTTTCACGCGCCCGGCGAGTCTGCGACGGCTCTCCAGAAGATTTTCGACCCTGCGGAGCAGCAGTTTTGCGCTGAATGGCTTGGTCAGATAGGAGTCTGCTCCCTTATCGTAGCCCTCCTCCTTGTCCTTGGTCGAGTCCTTTGCCGTAAGAAGTATGACCGGAATATGGCATGTAAGCATATCTTCTTTCACTATGCGACACATCTCGAGACCGTCAATCTCCGGCATCATTATATCCGATATTATTATATCGGGTATCAAAGTACGGGCCTTGGCTATGCCGTCCTTGCCGTCATGGGCAGTGGCTATGCGGTAATACTCCGAAAAAGTATCCTCCATATACTGCCGCACCTCGTCGTTATCCTCCACGATAAGTACAAGCGGACGTTTGTCCGTGCACACCTTGCCGGCAGTCTCTTCAGCCTGCTCCTCATCCGCCTCCGGCTCTACCGGTTTGGGTTCTTTGCGTAGTGCGTCGGGATAAGGATTGTCCTTACGTATACGGAAGCGGAATGTAGCACCTTCGCCGAGCACACTCTGTACGGTAAGCTCTCCGCCATGCAGTTCGGCAAGCGACTTGGCCAATGCAAGCCCGATGCCCGTACCGGGTACCTGATGCTTCCCCTCGGCCTGATAATAACGGGTAAATATATGTGGCAACGCCTCGACGCTTATGCCGTGGCCGGAATCCGACACTATAATGTCGGCATATGTCACACCGTCCTCCATCTCTTCGCGCAGCGACAGCGATATATGGCCTTTGGGAGTATATTTTACCGCATTGCTGAGCAGGTTATTCAATATCGTCGTCACCACCTCGCTGTCAAAATACATGTCATTGCCGGTTTTATCGGGCACATCGATAACATATTTAACATCCGGATTATGATTAAGCTCTTTGTAACGTAGTCCTATCTCTTTTACCACGCCTGCGAGCGAGCCGCGTTCCACGGCAAGTTTGCGGTTTTGAGTCTCGGTCTTACGGAACTCAAGTATCTCATTGACCAGATTAAGAAGCCTTACGGCGCTACTGTAGATGAGCTTTACACGTTTCTTGTAAACAGCCGGCAACTTCTTGTCCTCTATCATGTCCTCAAGCGGGCCGATTATAAGAGTCAGCGGAGTACGCAGTTCATGAGTGATATTGGTGTAAAAACGCAGACGCTCGTTTATAAGCTCCTGCTCATTCTGCGATTTCATGCGCGCCGCCTCGACAGAATTTTTCATCACTACATGGCGTGTATAAAAATGTGCTATCATATATATCACCGCGGCGGCAATCAATCCGTAAAAGAGCTTCGCATACCATGTAAGCCACAAAGGCGGAGTCACCTGCATCTCTATGGATGCCACATTGGGCTCGTCCCACTCCTGATGACGCAGACGCGCTTTAACCATAAACCTGTAATCGCCCGGCGGAATATTGCGGAACACAACCGTATGATTGCCTCCGACGTTGATCCACCGGTCATCGTAGCCGACCATTTTGTAAGCGTACTCGACCATATTGTACTGCGAGTAGTCAGGCACGGAGAAAGATATGCTGAAAGAGTTTTTATCATATGGCAACTTTATGCCGTCGCCCGACAGTATATTGAAGTCAGGGGTTTCAGCTCCGTCTACGTAGTCAGACAAGACCTTATAGCCCAATATACTTACCGGCGATACCGCCTCGACTGCATCAAGGTCGGACGGAGAGAATGTACATACACCTTGGAATCCGCATATATACATACGGCCGTCACCCGTCACAGCCACCGGTGTATTGGAAAAACGTCCCGGCATGATGCCATCATGAATGTCATAGTTACGGCAATCGGTAAGGTCTGATGACATCCTCGATATACCGACGTCGGAGACAAACCACAGATTGCCCTGCTTGTCCTCCGTAACGGAATGTATATTTGTATTTGCCAGTCCATGCTCGTAACCCACCGTCACAAGTCCGGTGCCGTCAGCATTGTCAAAACGCACCGCTCCGTCCTGTGTGGCAGCCCATACACGTCCTTCACTGTCGGTGTATATATTGTTGACCACATTATGGCTTAGACCCTCGGCCAACTCAAAATGGGCCTTAATCTCCTTATCAGGACCGATTACGAACACTCCGGCCCCGTAAGTCGATATCCACATATTTTTGTCTTTGTCAAAAGTCAGATCGGTTAGCGTCACATGCTGCATCTTCTCATTGATATAATTGCATTCATGTACTTTTCCGTTGCAGTAAGTAAACAGTCCCGACGACCCGGCAAGGCAGTAAGTACCGTCATCACAACGCACTATGCCATTTATGACAGGCAGTTGAAGATTTCCGGCATCGACCTTCGAAATACGGCCTGACTTGGGATTGTAAAGCAGCAACGTACCGTCATCAAGTCCCAGCAACATTTCGTTTTCATCTCCGCCCATAGAAAATACCTGAGCATATGGACGTGAAACATATCGGCTCAGATTGACCGACCTTACGAAATTCTCGTCGACAAAAAGAGCAATCTCGTTTTCACTGCCGACCCATACGCTACGCCGGTCGCCGGGTAATACAACCATACTGTGCACAGGCCGGTTAACCATTCTCTTTTTATTGGCAAACGCATAAGGAAGCATATTGAACGGCAAAGTAGACCGGCTTATAAAATCGAGTCCGGTATTAAGGCTGCCGATCCAGACATTACCGTAACTGTCCTGAAATATACGATGAACTCCGGGCGAAGACAGACCGGTCTCGTCATAGGTCACTTGCACACTTGCAAATTCAATATTGTCTGGATTATTAAGAGCGAGGCTCTCCAGATCAAGAATGCTGATGCCGCCCATCTCACATGCCAGCCACAGAGTGTTGTCGTCCATGACGGCAAGATGATTGATTTTTGATGAAGCAAGAAGCTTGTCGTTTCGCGAAGAGTTGCGAAACGTGCGGAAAGTACCTGTCGAGCGGTTAAATAACGACAGGCCGTTAGTCGTACCTACCCATATATTCTCGAACCGGTCTTTTACTATACTCAGCACACCATTGTCGGCTATCGAAGTATCACGGGAAGAGTCGGCTACGTATCGGACAAGTTCACCGGTATTTTTATCAAGGACACTCATCCCCTCCCACAGATGCCCTATATACAACTTGCCTTTACCGTCATCAAGAAGAGCCGCGAAATTTATAGGCAGTCCGGGCAATGTCTTGTCGTCATATATTTTTACATCGCCCCGGCGCTTGTCGTAATACATGAGAGTGCCATATCGGGCGGCAATCCATATTCCGTCATTGCCCGAAGCACATATGGCATTGATATTTAAGTTAATCTTCAGCGTGTCTATCGCCTCGATGCGCTCAAACTTCATTTCGGTCAGGTCAAGCACTTCAACCGCCCTGCGGGTGCCGATATAAAGTTTGTTATCTGCATCATCATACAGCAGTGACGTGACGGCATTGCTTCGCAATGGCGAATTACGTATATTATACGTCCTGAAGCTGTTGGAAAAGCCACTCTACTTTGACCCTTTTGGCCAAACAGAATTCACCCCTTTGGCCATAATATGATTGACCCTTTTGGCCCAAATAACATTAACCGCTTAACACAAGAGTTATTAGAGATTTTTTG
>NZ_VSMC01000027.1 GCF_008728965.1 Heminiphilus faecis
ACGGAAGTGAATTCATGAATCATCAATGGCTGGCACGACGAATCGGAGCCTCGGTCTATTTTGCCGACCCGTTCTGCTCAGGACAAAAAGGCGCGGTTGAAAACGCAAACAAGCTGTTGAGGCAATATTTCCCAAAAGGCACCGACTTCCGTGATGTCGAACAGGCAGAACTTGACAGAATACAAGCCAAAATCAACAGAAGACCGCGAGAAAAATTAGGTTTCTCAGCGCCTCGTATTGAGTTCTTCAAACTATTGACTTAATTTTGCACTTGCTTGTTGACTCTACAGTTTTTTATAAGTAGGGTTAAAATTTCGTATTTATTGCAGGAAATTTTAACTTTGTATTTTATTAATATAACCTCATAACCATACCCTGAAATGTCATTACGCAATGCAATCCTGTTGCTGTCCTTAACGATGGCGTCATTCTCAGTTCCGGCACAGAATCCGGTAATCCGCGATCAGTTCTCGGCCGACCCTACGGCACGTGTTTTCAATGACCGTATGTACCTTTACCCGTCGCATGACATACCCGGTGCTACCGAGAAACTCAAAGAGTGGTTCTGTATGGCCGATTACCATGTTTTTTCTTCCGACAATCTATGTGACTGGACCGACCATGGTGTTATTGTCAGTCAGGAGCGTGTACCGTGGGTAGATGCCGGTTCTTATACGATGTGGGCGCCCGAATGTGTGCGTAAGGGCGACAGATATTATTTTTATTTTCCCGCTGCACCTAAGGGAGGAGAGCGTGGTTTTAAAGTAGGTGTGGCCGTATCGGGCAGTCCGGAAGGACCGTTCATGCCCATGCCTAAGCCTATAGACGGCATTGATGGCATTGACCCTTGCGTACTTGTCGATGACGACGGAGCAAGCTACATATACTGGGCCGGTATGGGGTTGCGCGGTGCACGTCTTGCCGATGACATGATGGCACTGGCTTCCGAGCCTGTACTTTTCGAAGGACTGCCCGAAGGTTTTAAGGAGGGGCCATTCGTATTCAAGCGCGACGGCAAGTATTATTTCACATTTCCATGGGTACAGGACAAAACCGAGACATTGGCTTACGCTATGGGCGATTCTCCTCTTGGCCCGTTTGAGTTTAAAGGCTTGATTATGGACCAGTGGCCCGACGGCTGTTGGACCAATCACCACTCCATAGTGGAGTGGCGCGGCCAGTGGTACCTTTTCTATCATCACAACGACTATTCGCCCGATTTTGACAAAAATCGCTCGGTACGTATTGACACTTTGGCTTTCAATGACGACGGCACAATACGTAAGGTGACTCCGACACTGCGAGGCGTAGGAGTGAGCGATGCACGCCGTCGCATACATATAGACCGTTACAGCGACATATCGCCTAAGCATGCCGCTA
Source organism: Heminiphilus faecis (assembly GCF_008728965.1). Lineage (GTDB taxonomy): Bacteria > Bacteroidota > Bacteroidia > Bacteroidales > Muribaculaceae > Muribaculum > Muribaculum faecis. The sequence goes on from NZ_VSMC01000027.1 coordinate 1,381, forward strand.
TCGACTTCCTTGACCGTTCCGACCGCTTTAAAGGATGGAAGACAGTGTTGTCGCGCCGTGGCGCTTGGGTGCGATATGACCGTGTGGATTTTGGCGACCGTCCGGTGACTCATGTCACTGCACGTGTTAAGTCGCCTTCGGGCGGAACTCTTGAGGTATATGCCGGCGGCATGGACTCCGATAGCCTTATTGCCCGTATGACGTTGCCACGCAGTGGCCGGTGGACCGATGTTACAATGCCGGTTACCGCCTCTCCGCAGGGAGTTGGTGACCTGTTTGTCCGCCTTGCCGGCGGTAAAGGCGTTGAGGTTGACTGGATCGGTTTTGATGCGTTGCCGTGGGAAGCGGGAGCTTTTGAGAGCGGCACGTACCGCAATCTGTTTTCCGAGGCGGGTTACAGCGAGGCAGAGATATCACAACGCCTCGAAGAGATTTATAACTCGTTGTTTCACGGTCCGGATAAGATATATTTTGAAGTAGGCGACAGTATGGCCTACATAAGCGACATCAAGAACCGTGATGTGCGTACCGAGGGCATGTCTTATGGCATGATGGTGGCCGTTCAGCTTGATAAAAAAGATGTATTTGACCGTTTGTGGCGCTGGAGCCGACGTTATATGCAGCATCAGAGCGGTGAACGCGAGGGTTATTTTGCGTGGAGTTGCAGCATTGACGGTAAGCCAAACTCATATGGAGCGGCTTCCGATGGAGAATTGTATTTTATAACATCGCTGATATTCGCGTCCAATCGCTGGGGAAATGACACCGGCATAAATTATCTGGCCGAAGCACAGCGTATAGTCGACCAGTCAATGCTGAAAGTGGGTAAGACACATGCGGCTCCGTTAATAAATCTGGAACACAGACTCATAACTTTCACTCCTGATAATTATGGCGGTACATTTACCGATCCGTCCTATCATGTACCTGCGTTTTATGAAGTGTGGGCCCGGTATCTTGACGACGGTCGCAGCGGTTTCTGGTCGGATTGTGCCAAGCGCAGTCGCGAGTACTTGCATGCGTGTGTGCATCCCGTCACCGGATTGACGCCTGATTATAGCAATTATGACGGCTCTCTTACGGGGCGCAAGGGTATAGTGGGCGATGCATTTCGTTTTGATTCTTGGCGGGTGCCTATGAATATTGCCCTTGATTATTCATGGTCATGTGCCGACGGCGAGTGGCAACGCGATTATGCCAATCGGTTGCAGAACTTTCTATACAGCCGTGGTATAGATGACTTTAAGGATCAATATAATGTTGACGGCAGCGATGTGGAGCGCGTGCTTGACGCAGGAGGCTATCGCACTCTGCGTCATTCTCTTGGATTGGTCGCAACATCGGCGGCGGCATCGCTTGTGTCAACCGACATGATCGGCCGTGAGTTTGTAACCCGATTCTGGGATGCGCGTCACGAGCCTTACGAAGACGGCTACTTCGACGCCTATTACGATGGACTTCTGCGCCTCTTCGCATTCATGCACCTGAGCGGCAATTACCGCGTCATCACCCCACGATAAAATGACATTATCATAAGGTGAGCGTCATCACCTAAAGTGCCGCACTAAAAAAGTTACGACAAAATGGCCTGCAACGTCTTGATTTGTAGGTCATTTTTGTTGTATGTGAAATGTTAACGCCCGATTGTACATAAAAACGGCGTTCTGCCATATTATCTTTGCGGGAAACAACCATTAAACCGATTTCACATATTATGAAACGTACACCGAAATTTGACAAGGCATGGAGCGAGTCCATAGCCATGCTCCCCGCAGAACTGCAGCAACCTCTCGTCAACGCCATCAAGGAGTATCAGACCACAGGCACCGAGTCAACAGACCTGCATCCGATAGCACAATGCGTGTTCAATTTGCTCAAACCTGTCATTGACCGTCGCGCCAAAGCCGCATCTTATCAGCGCCGTCGCCGTGAGGCCAAGGCTGAAATGCAGTGTGCACCCGTCACCATCGAGGCCGGTTGCCTTGTCAAGCAGGACCGCAAGTATATGCGTCTCCTTGCCAAGCGCTACAATCTCATCCACTGTGATATCAAGGCCGAGATAGATCACTTATCCTCGTTGTTGACAGCCAACGGTGTCGACCGCATTCCGCTTTTTATTTATAAAGAATATCTTGAACGACACCTCGACGGCTACTCCGTCTCCTATGAGCCGTCGCCGCAACACCATCTACATCCTTCTGGAAGTTAGGGGCTCCGGTACCACGGCGCCCATACCTATAACACGCTGCTTCGGGCTATTCTTCTTGGCGCGGTAGCTTGAATATAATGGGCAAGAGGTATCTGTACTCCACGGTTTTTCCATGTATTGGTTTGAAATTGGGTAGTGTCTTGGTGACGCGGATGGCTTCTGCATCGAGCGCCGGATGCTTGCTGCGGACTACATCGATATTGTCGATGCTGCCGTCTGCTTTAACGACGAATTGCACTACCACACGCCCTTCAATGCTGTCTTGGAGAGCCTCTTCGGGATATTGCATATGCGATTTTACCCATTCCATAAGCTTGGCATCTCCGCCCGGGAAAATCGGCATTTGTTCCATGGCACCGAATACTGCATTCTTATTCGGCGGCACACTGTCACGGATCACTGCGTTTTCAGGCATCTTAAATGTTACCGTCACCTCCTTTCCCGGTTCGATGTTCGGTATGTCATCAAATGTACATGGTTTGAAAGCGGGCAGAGACTCGACAACCCTTATGGCCTCTTTATCAAGAGCAGGATGTAAGCCTTTTACAATCGAGGCATTGCTGACGCTGCCGTTTTCGTTTACCGTAAATGATACTTTTACCACTCCTTCGATACTGTCGGGCAGAGCTTCTTCAGGGTATTGCAGATGTGAATGGAGCCATTCGTTCAATTTATCGTCTCCACCCGGGAATGATGCAGGCACGTACACCATGCCTACAATGGCGAGGTCTTCAACCTTTACCGGTTCTATGTTTTTTCCTTTTTCGGTCACGGCCTGAGTGTCGGCTTCGCATTGGCTACGGTCTGCTATAGTGCTTGTGGAGTCTTCTACCATTTCGGGAGGTTCTCCCTGCAGTCGTGTTTCGGAGGAGGCCGACGTCTTGTCTGTGCCGCATCCGCTCAAGGCTATTATGCCCGCTGACAGTCCGGCCAGCACCACGACTTTGCCCGACAGCCGACGGGCCTGTAGTTGCTGCTCAAGATAGAACACTTCCGCTTCGCATTTAGGGCATGTGCCGAAGCAATCGCCCTTGTAGCGGCATTCCGAGGTTATAAACTCGATGTCGTTGGCTTCGGCTATCTGCCGGCGGATATCCTTTAGTATCCGGCATGTACGTTTACCTTTTTCCATAGTCAGTGTCGGCGTATTATGTAGTTAAACAGATCGAATCGGGTGAATCCGAGCGCTTCAAGTTCCTTGCGGCTCGCTGTCCGGTCAGCGTCGTTATTGTGGTCGGGTATTAGGGGCAGACGTATCAGGCAGTCATTCTGCCGTCCATGGCCTGCTATCAGCCGGAGGTTGTCGATGACAAGTGTGTTTTCGCGTCCGGTGTAGTGGCGGTATATGTCAGGGTTCATGTCCTTGATATCGACTATCAGCTCGTCTGCTACAGCCAGCAATGCATCGATGTTGGCTGCCGGTACGTTGAGCGAGGTCTCGATTGTAATCCTCCATTCGGAGCCGCATAATTCTCGGAACTCTTTTATGAAGCCGGGACGCATGGCCGGTTCTCCGCCGCCGAAGGTGACACCGCCGTTTGTCGCGAGGAAATACAGTTCGTCGATGACCACTGTGTCATACAGCTCCTCCGTGGTGTACTCCCTGAACATATCTCCTCCGTCGAGCGAATGGGGATTGAGGCAATGGCGGCAACGCAGAGGGCAGCCGTGAAAAGCCACGAGTGTAGTCACTCCATCGCCGTCGGTTGACAGTCGGTGACGCGATATACCTATAATTTTTGCTTTTTCAGTAGGCATGATAGGAGAGATTATCGGTTATGTTATCGAAAACAAATATAGCATGAAAATATGAGAATCCCAAAATCCGATTATCCGTGCTACCTATTTTTAGGTATGGCGGTATTGGTGTTTTTAGAGTAATTTTGCAGCGCAGTTCACAAAAAAGCGGCGACATTATGATAAAGTCATCTATAAGATATCAGGCAACCGATAAAGTCAGAGATTTGGTTGAGGACAATACTCAATTGTTGTTGGTCCTCAATCGTTTTCATATCCCTTTTGGATTCGGAGAGAGAACTGTATGTGAGATGTGTGAGGAAAAAGAGATTGATTGTTCTACCTTTCTCGCTATTGCGAATCTTATTAGTGGCAGACGTTTCTCTATAAATGAAATTGAACTACCGACCTTGTTGTCTTATTTAAGAGAGGCTCACTCCTATATATTGGATTTCCGTTTGCCGGATATACGCGATACTCTTGTAAGTGCCGTCCATCAGCAAAGACTTGATGAAGTGGCAGTCCGCATAATCAGATTTTTTGATGAATATGCCGACGAGGTGCATCGCCATATGGATTATGAGGATCGTATAGTGTTTCCTTATATTGAAGAACTGCTGAAAGGAAATGTTGCAAAGAATTTCAAAATATCTGATTTTGCCTCAAAGCATGAGTCGGTTGTGTCTAAACTCAATGAGTTGAAAGATATATTTCTGCAACACTATGCAATGCCAAATACAAGAATGCTGAATCGTGCGTTGTTTAATATCTCAGCTTGTGGCGAGGATTTGGTGTCGCACTGTGAGATCGAGAATCTGATACTTGTTCCGGCAGTGGAAGCGCTTGAAAAAGATGTCTACACGACAAATATGAGTCAACAGAACATCGCATCCGGTAATCGGGAATTAAGCCAAAGAGAGAAAGATATAATACGTTTGGTAGCCCATGGCCTTGCCAATAAAGAGATTGCCGACAGGCTTTCTCTGTCTTTTCATACGATAACGACATATCGTAAAAACATAAGTGCCAAGCTGAACATCCACTCCACTGCGGCACTCACAATATTTGCCATACTTCACGGTATTGTCAATCCGAAGGATATAGAGCTAAAGTAACCGACATACCGATATACTCCTATAAGTAGTATATCGGAGGCAGGCGGATAAGTCCGATTTTTGGGTATTGCGGGCTAATTCAGAGTGAGGTAATTTTGCAGCCGATTTCATTCTAAAAAAAGAAAATAATGACTTATAAACGACTGCTGTTGCATACTCTGTTTGTATTGACTTCAATAAGCCTTTCCGCTTCTCAGGCAAAGTCTGCGGGTACGGTCTACGGAAAGGTAACCTCTTCTGATGGGGAAATAATCGATTGTGCTACCGTGTATCTGAAAGGCACGGAATATTCATGTTCGACTGATGAGCGCGGAATATACCGTATTAAAGTTCCGGCAGGTAATTATATTATTGTGTTTTCTTCTGTCGGATTCGAAAAAACTGAACAAAAGGTAAATATTCCGGCTGACTGCAGAATAAAACTGAACGTTAAATTGAAGTCGGCGACACAGCTGACTGAAGTGGTCGTAGTGGGCAGTTCGGTCAGTAGAGTGAAAAATTCGGCATACAACGCTGTGGCGGTGAATACACAGGATTTAATCAATACAACCAAAACCCTCGGCGATGCCCTTGATAAAGTTCCGGGAATAAAAATACGAGAGAGTGGCGGCGTCGGTTCGGATATGGCAATCACAATGGATGGCTTCAGCGGAAAACATATAAAAGTTTTTATTGACGGTGTTCCGCAGGAGGGCGTGGGCGATTCTTTCGGTATAAACAATATTCCCGTAAATTTTGCAGAACGTATAGAGGTTTATCGCGGAGTTGTTCCTGTTGGTTTTGGGGCTGATGCGATTGGTGGAATAATCAATATTGTTACGCCTAAGCGCAGAAGAAAATGGTTTGTGGATGCCTCTTATTCCTACGGTTCATTTAATACTCATAAATCATATATAAATGTCGGTCAGACATTGAGCAGCGGCTTCAAATATGAGATAAACGCGTTTCAGAATTATTCTGATAATGATTATTGGATAGATTCTCCCGTGGAGGATTTCGCGACCGGAGCTATAAACCGCAAAAAGATGGAGCATGTGCGCAGATTCAACGATACGTACCACAACGAGGCTGTGGTAGTCAAACTCGGATTTGTGAACAAGCCTTGGGCCGACCGTCTGCTGGTGGGATTTACGTATTCCCGCATGTATAAGGAGATACAGACCGGAGTCCGGCAAGAGATTGTCTATGGCCAAAAGCACCGTCACGGCCATAACCTGATGCCCTCGGTCGAGTATTATAAGCATAACCTGTTTGTCAGGGGGCTGGATGTTTCATTCAATGCCAATTACAACAGAAATGTGACAGTGAATGTCGATACCGCGTCGGTAAAGTATAACTGGAGAGGTGAAACCGTGCGGCTCAATTCTCCCGGAGAACAGTCATATCAGAACTCCAAGGCGCATAACAATAACTGGTCGGCCGCATTTACTTCCAACTACAGGATTGGAGAAAACCATATGTTTACCCTGAATGATGTGTTCAATTCTTTCAGCAGGTCAAATGAAAGCCTGCTGACGAAGCCCGCGACAAAGGATGCTGTACCTAAGGTGACACACAAGAATGTAATAGGGCTGTCTTACCGCTACATGCCGAATTCAAAACTGAACTTCACCGTTTTTGGCAAGCAGTATCTCCAATATGTGTCAGGCCCGATGGCCACATCATCGGCGCAGGATAATTATGAACGGACTTCACGGTCGGTCAATTACTGGGGCTACGGCGCGGCATGTACATTCTTCATGCCCTTCGGGATACAGCTCAAAGCGTCTTGCGAAAAGGCGTTGCGTATGCCCACAATAGAAGAAATGTTCGGTGACGAAGATCTGGAGAACGGTGACATGGCTCTAAAGCCGGAATCAGGCCATAACGTAAATATGAATCTCAGCTATAACGCCACATTCGGAAGTAATGTAATTTATGTCGAAGCAGGATTGATATACCGTGATACCCGCGATTATATACAGCGAAACATCATGTCGTTGAGCGGAGGTAAATTCGCGGCATCGTATGTAAACTACGGAAAAGTTAAGACCGACGGGTTCAGCGTGTCGGCACGTTACGCTTTCTCGAAATGGCTTAGCGTAGGGGGCAACTTTACGCAGATGAATATCCGCGACAATATGCGTGCTGCTATGAACGGCTCGACCGCCAATGTGTCATACGGGGAGCGCATGCCAAACCGACCATATATGTTTGCTGACTCGGACGTGAATTTCTACTGGATTGGGTTCGGCCGCAAGGACAACACCCTGACAGTGACTTACGACAACCGCTATACACATAGTTTCTGCTATTACTCTTCAAATCTGGGAAGTAACAGCGATGATTATATGGTGCCGGATCAGCTTGCCCATAACATCACAATAAGCTATGGCATCAAGCAGGGACGATACAATATCTCTTTTGAGTGCCGTAACCTTACCGATGCAAGGCTCTACGACAATTTCAGTCTTCAAAAAGCGGGGCGTGCTTTCTACGGCAAGGTACGCGTATATTTCGGAAACTAATAACAATAAATCATAATAAAATGAATAATCATCTTTTTATGCGTGCCATGTGTACGCTTGCATTGCCGGCAGTGATATTGTCGGGATGTTCCGATAACGAAGAACTCAGTGATGAAACCAAACCCGAGGAGACAAACGGCAAATTTGTCATTGCAGCCACAGTGACAGATTCTAAAGGTACGACCAATATATTGTTGACGGCGGAGTCGCTCGATGAAGGGCATATCTCTGTAGGCAATAATACCGGACTGCTCAACGACGGAGCGAGCCAATGGGTGTTTCATCCCGGCAATTATCTTTATGCACTTACCTATAATCAGGGCAATGCCGGCACGACAAGAAGCTATCTTCTTAATAGCGACGGGGATGTAGCGCCGCGCGAGATGGAGTACAAGATTAGTCGTTTTACCTCTTATGGCATATACAAGGATTTGATTATAACCACCTCGACGGGCAGTGCTCCCGCCTCGCAGGCTGACGGCAACGGGTATCTGCCAAAAACTCTCCTCGTCTCTTACCTTGATGTTGATGCTGAAACATCAAGGCAGAACGACACATCAACCGGAGCATATTCCGTGGAAAATTACTTCGACAACGGTGAATATGTGACTCTCGCAGGTCTTGAAAAGAGTGGCGACCGGATTTTCTCGGGAGCCATCCCCATGGGGCTGAGCCAGTACGGAGCGGCTGTCGAAAACGGTAAATGGATTCGTCCCGGTTATGAGGATCTTGTCAAGACGGCCGATGGAGGTTCCAACAGCAGCAGCTATAAAAAAGGCGAGCTTCAGTGGACACAGTATCCCGACGAGTGCCGGGTGGCGATATTCAATGACGAGACCCTTACAGACCCTACGTTTGCCAAGACCGACAGAATAAGCTATCCATGCGGACGTTTCAAGTCGCAGTATTATCAGACCATATGGGCAGCCGATAACGGCGACATCTACGTATTCTCACCCTCTTATGCCAAAACCATGACCGATTCACGCCAGAAAACCGTTTTGCCCGCGGGCGTTTGCCGGATTCCTGCCGGTTCATCGCAGTTTGATTCATATTATTGTAATATTGAGGAGCAGTCGGAGGGGCGTTCTTTCATGCGCTGTTGGCCGGCAGGCGGCAGCCGCTTCCTGATGTTGATGTATGACCGTCCGTTTACCGAGAAAAATTTTGTAGCCACAGACTTTGCCATATTTGATGCTGAGGCAAAAAAGCTTACCTTTGTGAGCGGACTCCCTTCAACCGTCTCCTCAATCGGCAAAACCGTCTTTGCAAAAGACGGCTATGTGTACGTATCAGTCAATGTCACCGATGGCGATCCTGCCATATATAAAATAGCAACAACCACTGCGCAGGCATCCCGGGGATTGACGGTGGATAAGGCCACCGACATCACCGGATTCGGTTATATGGAAGTGAAAAAATGACATGACGCATGAAATTGTTTCGTAAAATTCATCTTTGGCTCTCGGTACCGTTCGGTATAATAATAACTCTGATCTGCTTTTCCGGTGCCATGCTCGTATTCGAGCCTGAAATAACCCGAAGCCTGAAAAGCGAAGCGTATTATGTGGCATCGCCGGAGGGTGAGCTTATGGACATGAATGTACTTATGGAAACCGTTAAGGCTACTTTGCCCGACTCGGTTTCCATAACCGGTGTCACTGTATTTGATGATAAGGACCGTACATATCAGGTCAATCTTTCCAAGCCGCGCAAGGCATCGGTTTTCATCGACCCGTATTCCGGCCGGATAACCGGCAAATACGAGCGTTTGGGCTTTTTTACTGTCATGTTTCGGCTTCATCGATGGCTTTTGGACAGTGCCAATCCCCACGGTGACGGTCTGAAAGCAGGCAAGATGCTTGTAGGCATATCCACATTGGCGTTTGTCGTGGCACTGATTACGGGGGTCATCATATGGTGGCCTCGTGCGAGAAAAAATTTAACCCGCAGTCTCTCCATTTCATTCAAAAATGGGTGGCGAGGCCTTTGGACAGGATTTCATGTGGCCGGAGGAATATACGCTTTGGTAATTCTCCTTGTCATGTCGCTTACCGGACTGACTTGGTCATTCAGTTGGTATCGTACGGCTTTCTATGCCGTTTGCGGAGTGGAGCACGCCCCCCGGAAGTTAGGCAACACGGGAAAAGGCAATAAAGATAATTCGGAAGGCGGTACGCATGACATAACACGCCGCGGAGAAGGCGACGGGAGTTCGGAGTTCAGCCGTTGGCAATGGGTTTATGATGAGTTGAAGACCCAAAATCACGATGCGGCAAAAATAACGGTCGGGCACGGTACGGCCACCGTTACACTCGGCACGCTTGGCAATAGTCAGGCATCAGACTGTTACAGATTCAATCATTGTTCGGGAGAGATTGCTCCTGTCATCGAATATGCCGATTCTGCTCCGGCAGACAGATTGCGCGGTTGGATTTATTCAATACATACCGGTAGTCTTGGCGGCATAGTCACCCGGATTCTGTGGTTTCTAGGCGCATTGCTTGGCGCAAGCCTTCCGCTTACCGGGTATTATATCTGGATTAGGCGATTGCGACAGTCTCACGTCAAGTAGATGTAAAAATAGATTGTATCCGCCTTTTCAGATGAAAATATAGTGAAGGATCCGCCGGGTTGTTTCGGCCCGTTAATTGTTGTATCTTTGTAATGTGTATCAATCGTACTGAACCATGAAGTCAATAAAGGAGCTTTACAAGATAGGCCACGGGCCGTCGAGCAGCCATACGATGGGGCCGCGTAAGGCGGCCGAGATATTTCTTGGCCGAAATCAGGAGGCGGCTGCGTTTGAGGTTACTCTTTTCGGAAGTCTTGCCGCCACAGGCCGCGGTCATATGACCGATGTGGCTATTCTTGATATTCTTGAACGCAAGGCCCCTGTCACTATCAGGTGGGAGCCGCGTATTTTCCTTCCGTTTCATCCTAATGGCATGACATTTCGTGCTTTTACGGCACATGGAGTGTTGATGGAGGAGTGGACGGTATACAGTGTCGGCGGTGGTACTCTCGCCGAGGAGGGCAAGCCGTCGACCGACACCCCCGATCTGTATGAGATGAATAAACTCAGCGATATCCTTGAGTGGTGTGAGCGTACTGGCAAGAGCTACTGGGAGTATGTGTTGCAGTGTGAGGGTTCCGACATATGGGACTACTTGAGCGAGGTCTGGGACACCATGCGCGCAGCCGTAGAACTCGGACTTGATGAAGAAGGAGTGTTGCCCGGGCCGCTTAATCTCCGGCGCAAGGCATCGACATATTATATAAAGGCAAAAGGGTATAAAGACAACCTGCGTTCACGCGGGCTGGTATTTGCCTATGCGCTTGCCGTTAGCGAGGTCAACGCATCGGGAGGCCGTATTGTCACGGCACCCACATGTGGCTCGTGCGGTGTGGTGCCGGCGGTGCTTTATCACCTTCAGGAGAGCCGTGAGTTCAGCCGCATGAAGATACTGCGTGCTTTGGCTACCGCAGGACTCATAGGCAATATAGTGAAGTACAATGCCTCCATATCAGGCGCCGAGGCCGGCTGTCAGGCAGAGGTGGGAGTGGCGTGCTCTATGGCCTCGGCCGCGGCGAGTCAACTGTTCGGAGGTAGCCCCGCACAGATAGAGTATGCCGCTGAAATGGGCCTTGAACATCATCTGGGCATGACCTGCGACCCTGTATGCGGCCTTGTTCAGATACCGTGTATCGAGCGCAATGCCTATGCCGCCGCACGTGCGTTGGATGCCAACATATATTCGGCTTTTACCGACGGTACTCACCGTGTGTCGTTTGACAAGGTGGTCACCGTGATGAAAGAGACCGGTCACGACCTGCCGTCACTATATAAAGAGACCGGCGAAGGCGGTCTCGCCAAGGACTATAGCCCTATGTGATTATTGATATGATGCAGGACGCGGCGGAACGTGCCGGCGCAATTTGTGCAACTGGTAGAATACCATGATGAGAGTGACCACGGTAGCTGCCAAGTCCGATGACGGGAACGAGGCCCATACGCCGTTAAGACCGAAGTGCTTGGGCAGTGTGAGCAGAAGCGGTATAAGGAATATGACCTGACGTATAAGACTTAGGAATATTGATTTACCTGCCATGCCGATTGACTGGAATAGTGTGGTGGAGATTATCTGAAACCCTACTGCCCAGAACATGACGGTGGATATGTGGAGTCCGTTGGCGGTGGCGGCTATAAGTTCGCTGTCAACGGTAAACGCCCGAGCGATGAGGTCGGGGAAGAATATGCTGAAAAATGCACCTATGCTGGTTACGCATGTGCCTATGACTGCGGCCATCCAGAATGCCTTGCGCAGTCTTGTCATGTGACCCGCTCCGTAATTGTAGCCGAGTATGGGCTGTACGCCCTGACAGAGTCCGACAACTATCATGCACAGCAGTGATGTGTAGGTCGAGAATATGCCTACGGCGCCCACTGCTATGTCGCCGCCGTAGTTGTAGAGCGTGCGGTTGATGATGACGTTTATGGCCGATGACGTGACGTTGACTATACTCGGTGCGGCTCCGATACTTATTATACCCCATACGATATGCCACTTTATGCCGTAGATGCCGCGCGTGAATCTTACGGTCGACGTGCGGCGGCAGAAATGGGCTATGACAAAAGCGGCTCCTACTGCCATGGATATGTCGGTGGCTATGGCTGCCCCCTTGATGCCCATGTCGAGCGCAAATATGAATATGGGCGCGAGTATGACATTGCATCCGGCCCCGATAAACATCGTTATCATTGCCTGACGGGGATAGCCTGACGCACGCATTATATTGTTGAGGCTGTACATTATGTTCATGATGAGCATGCCGGGCAGTATATAGGCCATGAAGTCATGGGCATAGGGCAGTGTGGCCGACGAGGCTCCGAAAGCCATGAGTATGTCATCGAGAAATACGGCGAATATCGTAAGGTATACAATGGCATTGGATATTATGAGCACAAGCGAGTTGCCCAGTACAAGTTCAGCCCCTCTCATGTCGCGCTGTCCGAGCATTATCGACACTCTTGCCGCGGCACCGGCGCCGATAAGCACACCTATGGCCGCGCTTACGTTCATCACCGGAAATGTTATGGCAAGTCCCGCGATGGCTTCGGCTCCGACACCGCGTCCTATGAATATGCGGTCGATGACATTGTACAGCGACATGACTACCATGCCCACTATGGCCGGCAGACTGTATTCCCACAGTAGCCGTCCTATGGGCCGTGTGGCAAGTTCGGTTATGTCACTTTTGGTTTTTTCCATCGGTCATCACATCATATAGATTGGCACATCCGTTTTCGAGCAGATCAAGTACGAGTTCGAAACCTTCGGCTCCTTCATAATATGGATCGGGAATATGGTCATATCGGGTCGACATGGTGACGAACTCCGTCATAGGCACAATCTTTGCTTCGGCTTCAACCGACGGAGCCATGTCGCGCATATTGCGCTCGTTTGATTTATCCATAGCTATTATGAGGTCGAAGTCATCGAAGTCGCTCTCTCTTACTCGGCGCGAACGGTGAGTGAGGTTGTAGCCGCGGCGCTGTGCATGAATGCGCATACGTCTGTCAGGCATGTCACCCGCGTGACCGCCGTATGTACCCGCCGAGTCTATATGCCAATCGGCTGAAGCTCCGTGAGTGTCGACTATGTGCTGCAAGACACCCTGTGCGGCCGGTGAACGGCATATGTTGCCGAGACACACAAACAGCACCTTCTTCGGCTTTTTGCCATTAAGGAGCTTTACTATATTGCTGATTTCCGGGGTTATGTCACGTTTTTGCATTCTATACTACGGTTTTTAACAGAATGCAAAGGTAGCGATTTTATTCCAATCAGTGGCTTTCGGCGACTGCAGAAAGTTGTCCGGTCACGGAGTCCATCATGTAACCGCTTACACGTACGTCGGCAGCCATAAGCGGATGTCGGCCTATAAGATCGACTGTTTCGCGGACGGCATCTTCTGAGTTTTCGAAACCGTGGAGCCAGCTGTCAAGGTCTATGCCGCAGTGACGCATGAGTGTTATGTGTTCGTCGCTTATACCGCGCTCGCGCATGAGGTGCAGCATATGTTCCGAGTTCATGCCTTGCACGCCGCATCCGGTATGGCCAATGACCATGATTTCGTTGACTCCAAGTTCATATACGGCCACCAAGAGCGATCGCATGGTGGAGTCGAAAGGATTGGTTATCGTGCCGCCGGCGTTCTTGATGATTTTGACGTCGCCGTTTTTTATGCCGAGGGCGGCCGGCAACAGCTCGATAAGCCGGGTATCCATGCAGGTGACTATGGCAATGCGCTTGTCGGGATACTTCGATGTGATGAACTTCTTGTAGCCTTCAGTGGCCACAAACTCTTTGTTGTAGTTGAGTATTTCTTCAATCATGGCGTTATGTCATTTGTCAGTATATTAAATTTTATTTGCTGTCGGCTGCTGTGGTAATCAGTTATTGCATCAAATAATTCCCGGCCATAGCGGTCGGGCTGTCCGTGCACCAGTTCTGTGATTTCGTCGAGCTTTTTGTCCAACAGCTCGTGAGAGTCTTTGTTGAGCGACATTCTCTTGGATATGCAAAGTGCGTTTACAAGCCACGGGTTGCATAGCCTGTCGGCTTTGTGAGCTGAGAGGGTGGAGTCGCGTACATGCAGGTCGGCATTTCCGCCGGGATTGCCCACGGTCATAAAACCAAGCCCGTATATAACCATGGCTTCAGCGAAAGCCGGCGTGCTTTTTCCCGATATGTTCATTGCGAATGCCACGGAAGAGTCAAGCCATCCGCGCATGCCAAAGTCATATTGCCCTATAATCATGTTTGCAAAACCGATAAGCCGGGCCACTTTGGACAGATTGGCGTCATGCCATCCTCGGTTATGTAGTTTGTCAAATAGAAGCTGGAGTGCCGGCAAAATATCATTACGGATGTATTCGTTCAATTCATTGCCGGTAAGATTGAAATATGCACTGAAAAGACGCTGCTCGATATCAAGCAGCCTTATTTCATATCCGAGCCGACTATCTTCGCCTACTTCGGGTAAAATGTTTTTTAACGTGTCGAGCTCATCAAGCATATCCTCGATGAACAGCCGGCGGAACAGTTCACGGGATATAGCCACTCCTGCCGTGGCCTGCTGCTCCACGGTGTCGAAGACTATCGATGCTTTCACTCCTTTTGCCTTGTGAAATTCTCTACGGGCTATGTGACAGTCAATTATCTGCAGAGCGGTTTCGGCCGGTGTCATGTCGGCGGTGTAGGTTTTCAGCCTTTCATAGCAGTAGTTGTAGTCATCCATCCGGTCAAGAGTGCGGGCCGTCTCCGACAGTTTTGTGTAGTATTGCTCCATCTCGGCATCGGTGTGTGGTCGCGAGGTCTTGAAGCCGGTCCATGTAGTCGGGCCGTCGGACATCTTCGCGTCACGGCACGGGTAACGTCTCCAACCTGATGTCAGATCAGACCGGGACATGGTGTTGACAAAATCCACATCAAGATAAAACGATATGTGTCCCTGTTTTATCTCCTTAATATCGGACTCTTTTTCATTGGCTCCTATGTGATTGTCATAAAGATTGAGAAGCATTACGGTAAGTCGCGATAATGATACGTCATTGTCTTTCAGCCACGTGAGTATGCGCATGATAATCATGTCGCGGAAATTGGTGTAGTACAGGTCGCGTAGTATTGTTCTTGTCTCATGCAGATTTTCAATGACATAGAGTTTACCTCGTCGTCGGCACAACTCCAAGATGCGTTCACGTATCATGGCCCATCGCAGTGGTTTCATGTTTGTTAGCGAGAGTATCTCATCCTCGCTCAATCCGGCTTCGCCTACAACGGCAAGTGCATTTAGCACCCACATCGGTTCCCAGCTTTGTGATCGGTCACTTAGCTCTTCTCTGACATCCGCTGCCAATTTCCAGAATAAGTTGCATTTACCCGAAGTTTCGACTTCGTTTTCCAGTTTGTCAAACGAGCCGAAACGAACCAGATGATCAAGAAGCAGTTTCAGCTTGTCGAGTTTTGAAGGGTCGTGAGGCAACAATTCTCTCAACGACGGGCTAAGTTTCTTGCCGTGCATGGCGAGATAGCGGTCAATCAATGCGTCTATAGAGTTATCAGACAGCTCGGGACATGTGATACATTCCGCCGATAACTTCATGATGGTCTCTCCGTATCTCGTAGAAATGAGAACTTTATTTGTAGCCGAAAGTAGGTTGATGTAATCGATAAAGGCCGTGTGTTCTACTTGGTTCCCGAAGTCGGCATTGTCGACGGTCACTAAAATCCGGTCGGGCGATTTGGTTGAGGATAATTGTCGGTCTACAAAGCGGCGACATTCGTTTATGACGTCATCGGCATTGCATGTGGCCATGTCAAAGTACACTGCGGGCCGCCCTCCCGCACGTAGTTTGGATACGTAGCTGCACAGCAGCATTGATTTGCCGCATACGTTGAAGGTCGTATTGCCGTTGGTTGTAGTGTTACGTGCATATATTGCCGCGACGGCCGGCCTGTTGTTGTCCCTAAGCCAATTATTAAGAGTCGTGTAGACTTCCGGGTCGAAGTCCACCATTTTTGCCAGATTGTCGGCAAGAATGTATTCGTTGCGTCGTAGCTCGTTGTGGTACGGGTCGCTGTATGTTTCTGGAAACAGGCTGTCGATGCGGGCTACAAGGTCATCATAGATCATGGCACCCAACTCTTCGACGTCGCGATACCTTTTTACCGGGAAGTGAGTCTGCGAGTCAAGTTTCTGTCGGAGAGCCGTCACTCGGTCATCGCATACACCATTGTCCTTGACGTAGAACCAAGCGTTTACTTTCTCGTCCCGGCGCTCAAGAGCTCCGTATAGAAACTCCATTTCGGTTATGCTTGTGCCTTTTTTGACCGCATCGTCTATCCACGACGCACGGTCGGCAATCTCATTGTAGTCATTGCCGAAATCCTCTACCGCGGGAGCCCAGCCGTAGCGGTTGCCTGTTATGCCTATGAAAAACGGACTGGAACGGTCTATTTCGTCGAAACAGGCCTTGACCACGCCGTGGGCCTCACTCTCCTCCTTTGTTATGCCCCAGCGCAGGTCTACGGCATGGAATGACAGAGTCCGCCGGCGGGCATATGCTTTCACGGCGGGAAATATCTGACGGGCGAGGTAGTCGCGCTCCTCGTTCATGTCGTTAAACGTGGACGATACAAACACTCTGATGTCACTGAGCGCTTTGACCTCGTCCAGTTTGCTGAATGCCGCCATCGGTGTATGTTATTTGTCGATAAGGTCGCTGTACAGCAGGCGTGCCGTAGTGGGAGCGGCGAGTGTGTCGCCGAGTATGTCGCGCATGAGGCGGTAGCCTTCGAGCTGATTGTCGTGGCCGGGACGCCCGTGCAGGATGTCGCCGAGTTCACGGGCCACGGCATCGGGTGTACACAGATGTACGAGCATTTCCGGTAC
This sequence comes from Heminiphilus faecis, assembly GCF_008728965.1. Lineage (GTDB taxonomy): Bacteria > Bacteroidota > Bacteroidia > Bacteroidales > Muribaculaceae > Muribaculum > Muribaculum faecis. The sequence goes on from NZ_VSMC01000027.1 coordinate 18,408, forward strand.
TATGGCTTTGTCGGCTATGAGGTTGGGTAGCGATACAAACGGTACTTTCAGTATTTTCTCCATGATCTTGTAGGAGAGTTTGACGCCGTTGGCGCGGTAGCATACCACCTGCGGAGTGTCGAGGAGCGCACACTCCAGTGTGGCTGTGCCCGACGTGACGAGGGCGGCTTCGGCAAAGTGCATCAGCTCAAATGTGGCATCGCGCACTATGGGTGTTCCGGGGGTTATGTAGTATCCATAATACTTCAGGTCTATGCCCGGAGCAGCGGCGATGACCGGCTGATAGTCGGGGAAACGGGCGGCGGCTGTCTCCATAATCATCAGATTGTTCTTGATTTCGCTGCGGCGGCTGCCGGGCACGATGGCTATGATCGGTCTGTCGGGCAGATTATGGCGCTTCAGAAACTCTTCGCGCGATACAATCGATTTAAGCTTCAGCTCCACCTCTTCCTTGGATGGATTGCCTACGTAGTCAACAGCGTAGTCGTGGCGGTCGCGGTAAAACGCCACTTCAAACGGGAATATACAGAATACTTTTCTGACATAGCGCTTTATGGCTTTCACACGATGCTCTTTCCACGCCCATACTTTAGGTGATATGTAGTAGTATACGGGTATGCCGAGCGATACGGCGTATTGGGCCAGTTTGAGATTGAAACTCGGGTAGTCGACAAGTACGAGCGCATCGGGGCGCGATGCCTTCAATGCGGCTTTGGCTCGCTTGAGATTGGACAGTACTTCCGGCAGATGACGCAACACTTCGCTAAAACCCATGAAAGCCATGTCGCGGTAGTGAATGACGGGTTCACATCGTGCTTCACGTGCCATGAGGTCGCCTCCGAGAAAGGCGAATTCGGCTTTGTCATCAACTATGTCAATCTCTCGTATGAGCTGCGATGCGTGCAGGTCGCCCGATGGCTCTCCTGCCGATATAAAGTACTTCATTATTGTGCGGGGCGTGAAAGTATATCAAAATTATCGACGTATATCTCGGTGACGGTGCGTTTTATCGTATTGCGGTCCTCCCAAGTGCGTGTGCGCAACCGTCCTTCGATATATAGTTTGGTGCCTTTGCGGATGTATTTTTCGGCAGTTTCCGCCGCCCTGTCCCACATGACTATGCGGTGCCATTCGGTGCGCTCCGGAATTAGCGTGCCAGCCGCATTGGTATAGGCGCGTTCGGTTGTGGCAAGCGAGAACGAGGCTACCGGACGCGATCCCTCGTTGTATCTGATCTCCGGGTCCTGACCCACGTTTCCTATCAAAATCACTTTGTTTACCGACATATTCTTCAGTTTAACGGTTTGACTCGGTCGATTATCGGCATGAGGCTTTGAGCCCCTCGACCACAGATGTCGTAAAGCCGTGGGCCTCCATGGTGTTAAGACCCTTTATGGTGATGCCGCCGGGGGTGGTTACTTTGTCTATTTCCGTCTCCGGGTTGTTGCCGGTAGCTTCCAGCAATGCTACCGCACCCTTAAGTGTGGCAAGTATGTATTCGCGTGCTTTGTCAGGATATAGACCGAGTTCTACGGCTCCTTCTGTGGCCGCCCTTACATAGCGCATGGCATAGGCTATGCCGCACGAGCACAACGCGGTCGCTGCGCCCATAAGACGCTCTTCTATGACTGCAGTAGCGCCGAGCCGGTCAAATATGCCGACAACTTTGTCAACGCACTCTGCTCCGGCGTCGTTATGGCACACGAATGTCATGCTTTCACCTACCGACATGGCGGTGTTGGGTATGACGCGAAACAGAGAACGGTCGGTAGAGTAGCGACGCAACATATCGGACATGTCGTCAAGTGATATGCCTGCTGCCAATGATACTATACTTTGGCTGCGGAAGGCTATGTAAGGAGCTATCTCGTCAAGTACGGAGGGAAGCACCCACGGTTTTACCGCAAGTATTATGACCTCTGCATCTTTTATAGCCGCTTTGTTGTCTGTGAATGTAGATATGCCCGGACATTCTTCGGCCAAGGCATCGACAGTATTCTGACGAGGGCTCGACAGTGCTATGTCGGCAGGTGTGATGCCGGTCGAGGCGGCAAGTCCGCGCACTATCGCCCCGCCCATGTTGCCGCCTCCTATTATTGCTATCTTCATCTTACATCAGACCTTTTCGGTCAACAAACGGGTAAAACGGGTTATGAATTCCTCTGCTTCTGCTATCGTCAGACAGAGCGGTGGCAGCAGTCTTATGATATTGGTGCCTGCTGCGCCTGTAAACACATGCTCTTCTTCGATGAGGCGACGGCGCAGTTCTTTGGCAGGGTATTCCATTTCGATGCCTATCATGAGTCCGCGTCCGCGTACTTCCTTTATGCCGGGGAGTCCTTGAAGCTGTGACAGCAGGTAAGAGCCTACGAGAGCGGCATTGTCGACAAGACCTTCGTTTTCAAATACGTCAAGTACGGCTATCGCCGTTGCGCAGGCAAGGTGATTGCCGCCGAAAGTCGTACCGAGCTGTCCGTAGCTTGGGGTGAATTCGGGGCTTATGAGCACTCCGCCCATAGGGAAGCCGTTGGCTATGCCTTTGGCTACCGTGATGATGTCGGGGCGTATGCCGGAGTACTGATGTGCGAAGAAACGTCCGGTACGTCCGTATCCCGACTGTATTTCGTCAAGAATAAGCACTGCTCCGTAGCGGTCGCACTCCTCACGCAGCAGACGCAGGAAGTCATCCGATGGTATGCGTATGCCGCCGACGCCCTGAATGCCTTCTATTATTACCGCACATACGTCGCCTTTGGATAGTTCGTGGGCTACGGCCTCGATGTCGCCGAGCGAAAGGAACGTGACGTGGCCGTTATCGTTTATAGGCGACACTATCTTGGGGTTGTCGGTCACTTCGACAGCAGCCGATGTACGACCGTGAAACGACTTTCCGAAAGCTATGACGCGTGACTTGCCCGTATGGAACGATGCCAGTTTGAGCGCATTCTCATTGGCTTCGGCGCCCGAGTTTACGAGAAACAGCTGATAATCGTCATATCCCGATACTTTGCCGAGCTTTTCGGCAAGACGCTTCTGTAGCGGATTTATCACCGAGTTGGAGTAAAACATCAGCCGCGATGCCTGCTCGTCGATGGCTTTAACCACTACCGGATGTGAATGCCCGACAGAGATTACGGCATGACCTCCGTACAGGTCAAGATACTCGGTGGCGTTGTTGTCGTATACGTGGCAGCCCTTGCCCGATACAATCTCTATGTCAAAAAGCGGATATACGTCAAATAATTTCATGTCAAAACAATGTTTAAACGTTTAAAAAGCCGACGGCTTCAACTGTAAGCCTACGCGCTCGTGCAGCCCGAAAAGCAGGTTCATGTTGTGTACAGCCTGTCCCGACGCGCCTTTGACAAGATTGTCTATAACCGAGGTTATGAGCAGTTTGCCGTCCACCTTTTCAAGATGCAGTATGCACTTGTTGGTGTTGACAACATCTTTCAGGTCGGGAGCCTTGTCGGTGACAAATGTGAAGTTATGGTCAGAATAATAGTCTTCATACAGGGCTTTGATCTGGTCTATGTCAACCGGGCAGTCAAGGTATATTATGGCCATGATGCCGCGGGCAAAACATCCGCGCACGGGTATGAAGTTTATATCGGCCTTGAAGCTCGATTGCAGGCTTGACAGAGACTGTCGTATCTCGGCCAGATGCTGGTGCTTGAACGGTTTGTAAATCGACACGTTGTTGTTGCGCCATGAGAAGTGGCTTGTGGCCGACGGTTTTACTCCTGCGCCCGTAGAACCGGTTATGGCTGTGACATGTATGTCGCTGTTGAGCAGGAGGTTTTTGGCAAGAGGCAGCAGTGCGAGCTGTATGGCGGTGGCGAAGCATCCGGGATTGGCTACTCGGGTGGCGCCGCGCACTATGCGCTTGCGGTTGAGCTCGGGCAGTCCGTAGACAAAGTCGTGGGTGCCGTCCTCGATGCGGTAGTCGGTCGACAGGTCGATTATTTTGAGGTTTTCCGGTACGTCGTGGCTGTCCATGAACTTGCGGGTGTCGCCGTGTGGCGTGCAACAGAACAGCAGGTCTATATCGTCAAGAGCCGGAGTGTCGGTGAACGTCATGTCAATTTCGCCGATAAGCCCTTGGTGAACGCTGCTTACCGGATTGCCGGCATTGCTGGAGCTGTGTATCCACTTTATCTCTGCATCGGGGTGATTGACGAGCAGTCGCAACAGTTCGCCGGCGGTATATCCCGCTCCTCCTATAATACCGATTTTTATCATGCCTCTTCTGATTTGTTGTTACGCTCTTGCACGGAATAGTATATCTTCATCTGGTTGCCGAGTATCTTGGTGAAGCCTTTGACGTCATCGGCAGTCCATCCCTTGCTTATCTCGCCGTATTCGCCGAATGAGGTCTTCATCAGGTCGAAGTCGCTCTCCACGCCTACGGTGATGAAACGATAGGGTTTCAGATCTATCAGCACGCGTCCGGTGACGTTGCGCTGCGATGATTCGAGGAACTTCTCTATATCGCGCATTACGGGCTCAAGATACTGTGCTTCATGCAGGAACATGCCGTACCAAGTGCCGAGCTGGTCTTTCCAGTATTGCTGCCACTTTGTGAGAGTGTGCTTCTCAAGCATCTTGTGAGCGGCGAGTATGACCATAGGTGCGCCGGCCTCGAAGCCTACGCGACCTTTTATGCCGATAATAGTATCGCCGATGTGCATGTCGCGTCCTACGGCATAGGGAGCCACAAGTTCTTCGATCTTCTGTATGGCTTTCACCTTGTCGGAGAATGGCTCGCCGTTTATTGCTGCTATCTCGCCTTCTTTGAAGTCTATAGTAAGACGGCTGTCGGCTGTGGCAGTCATCTGGGTCGGATATGCTTCTTCGGGCAGGGTCTCGTTGCTGTGGAGGGTTTCTTTACCTCCGACCGAAGTACCCCAGAGGCCTTTGTTGATCGAGTATTCGAGTTTCTTGAAGTCGGCCACGTAGCCGTGCTTCTTAAGATACTCTATCTCATACTCGCGGGTTAGGTTCATATCGCGGGTGGGAGTGATGATTTCGATTTCAGGAGCGAGTATCTGGAATGTAAGGTCGAAGCGTACCTGATCGTTGCCTGCGCTTGTGCTGCCGTGGGCCACGTATTTGGCTCCTATGGACTTAGCGTAGTTTATGATGGCTATGGCCTGAAATATACGTTCCGAGCTTACCGAGATGGGGTAGGTGCCGTTGCGGAGCACGTTGCCGAAAATCATATATTTGATGCTCTTGTCATAATACTCCTGCGTTATATCGAGTGTGGCGTGCCCCTTGGCTCCGAGGTCGAGCGCGCGTTTTTCGATAGCTTTCAGCTCGGCTGGTGAGAACCCGCCTGTGTTGGCGATAGCCGTGTACACTTCATAGCCACAGTCTTCAGAGAGATATTTTACTGCAAATGATGTATCGAGACCTCCACTGAAGGCGAGGACTACCTTTTTCTTATCTTCCATATCAGTCAATTAATTTATGAGGTGAGAATAAGTTGAGTTATATGATTAGTTTTCGTGTTGATGATACTCTTCCGAGGGGTCATAGAGCAATCCTGTGCAAAGACACTTGTGACCGCCGTTGCGCTGCAGGATGTCAAAGTTAACGCAGCTCTCGCATCCGCGCCAGAAGGCGGGGTCGGTAGTGAGCTGGTCAAATGTCACAGGGCGGTATCCGAGGTCATGGTTCATCTTCATGACTGCGGCTCCGGTAGTAAGCGAGAATATCTTTGCTTGCGGAAACATTTCTCGCGACAGCCTGAATATGCGCTGTTTTATACGGGAGGCGAGGCCTATGCCGCGAAACTTGTCAGCAACGATAAGTCCCGAGTTTGCCACAAACTCTTTGTTACTCCAGCTTTCGATATAGCTGAACCCGGCAAATTCGCCATCACACAGAGCCACGACGGCTTTGTGTTCGAGCATTTTCTGTTTGACATACTCCGGAGAGCGTTTGGCAATGCCGGTGCCGCGTACCTTGGCGGCGCGGTTGATCGTGTCAAGTATTTCGTCAACATACTTGACATGCTCGTCGGAAGCGACGACAACTTCAATTTTTGAAGGATCTACCATTTCTTAAATTATGTATAATGCTTAATGATTTGTTTATCTTATCGTCGGTATTGTATCGCTGCAATACTCTCTGCGCGCGTTGTATAATACTCTTTCGGGAAGAAAGTCGTGAAAATAATCGAGTATCTCGGCTCGGCTTGCATGCTCGGGCACTACGAGTATGACAGTGTCGGCTCCGGCTATTGTGCCGAGTATATAAGGCGTGTCAAGTCGGTCGAGGTCATAGGCAAGTCCGCTGGCATAACCTTCAAGAGTTCTGAACACCATTAGTGTGCCTGAAAACGCCACCGACTGTACAGCCTCGTGAGTGCCTGACTGGGCCGTGGAGGGTATGGACTCGTACACTTCATCCTCGGGTATGTCGCCCGGATTGGGCACTATGTAGCGATAACCTCCGTAGTCGGCCGGTACTTTGGTGGTGCGCAGTCTCTTGAGGTCACGTGACAGGGTGGCCTGTGTCACCAGAAAACCGCGCGCGGCAAGCAGCCTCGAAAGTTCATCCTGACTTCCGATGCAGTTATTGGTGAGTATCTCCAGTATTGCCAGTAATCGAGTCTGACGTTTGCTCATATTCTGTGCTGAATTATTTTTGAGGTGGCAAATTTACTAACAAAAAATAATAAAACCGAGAGATTTGTGAATTTTTATGCATATTTCTTGCAAAATGCGGTCTGCCTGTCGGGTTAATCACACATCCAAGTAAAATTTGTGACGTTGCTCTTCTGTCAACTCAAATTCGCCTAACGCCCGCCGGGCATCGTCTATAAGCTCCCTGAGAGTTTTTTTGAGAGGGAAGTATATGCGCCCGACGGTATGTGATTTTGATGAGAAATAAATGTATTCATCCTTTGTAACCAAGGTATCGATATTCTGGTATTTGTTCATTGCCTGTTTATCAGCGGATGTATCTGACAATAAGTCATGAATCTCAAGCCCTTGTGTGGTCGCGACAATTAAATAACAATCGTTATGCATGAATGTGATTGCTTTAATTGGCCATTCTGAATCGATTCTTGTTATCACTTGGTCTAAAGTCGAATCGTATATGACTGTGGATTTAGAACTTAATGCTATGGCTATGCGACATCCGTTACGGGAATAAGCTACACATACCACTCTTTCCGGTTTAAAGTTGCGGGTGTATAATATTCGCTCGGATACGGCGTCAATGACATGAAATGTCCCTGAATTGCCTCCTACTGCAATATTGTTGTCTATCGGACTGAAATCAAAGCATTTGATGCCTCCTTTTATCCCGTTTATCGTCCTTAACCTTTTCCCGTTTACGGGATTAAACAATTCTATCTTTTTATCATCGGATATTGCCAATAGTCTGTCATCAAATGAATACCGGATAGTCAAATCGGGTATTGTCGCGGGCTTGGAGAGTCCGCCGATATTCATGTCCTCATCATAAAATGAATAACGTATATTATTGTCTTTGACAGTGTGGCAATTAAATGTTTTGGTTATTTCACCCGTGGCGGAGTCCCAAGTGGTGACATGGCGGTTTCCGTTGGTGTCGCGGTCAATCAATACTCCTGTCAATATGCCTGATATGTTGCTGAATGCAATAGCTGCTATACGGCTATTGCTTGTCGGGAGTACAAGCTTCTTATCGGTATCATAGTTATAAGTTGCCGGATGCCCGTGTTGTGTGATTGCGGCTATTATGCTTTCAAAAGGATGCATGGATATATCTGTGCCGTGTATGTCGAAAGTCTCCGATTGGAAATCCGCCATATTGCTCTTTATTTCCTGAATATGGACTGAATTATCGTGCGAAGCTGTAACTACGATGCTGTCGTCTTTCCCAAACTCGACATCGTTAATGGCGTCGGTATGGACTTCAAATATCTTTTCTGTCCTTCCTGTCGCGGCATTTACGATTCTCATGACTCCATAACTCTCGCCTAAGGCTATCAGTGTGCCGTCTTTACTGAATGAGCCGCAACGTATACATACTTCCGATATATCTTCGGCCCATATTATCTCATTTGTCTCAAGATTGAATAATCTTACCGTTCCACTGTTTGATGTAATGAGAATATGCTTGCCGTCAGGGCTAAAACGCGATGAAGTAAGCGCTTCATCCTTAAAATTCAGTAGATTGATTAACGACATTGAACTGCTGTCCCATATTTTTACATGCCCGTCACCGGAGGAAGATACGATGAAACGGTCATCGCAGCTGATGTCGACAGATTTTATGCTTCTGATTTTATGGGCGTCTACTTTCGACAGAAGCTCTGAAGTAGTAAAATCGTATTTGTATATAAGGCCGTTGGCCGAGGCTACGATTAAGATACTCATATCATGACTTAAGACGGCATCGTATATAGGACCGGGCTGGTTCTTGAAACGCTTTAATTCCACGCCGTTGGCGTCAAATACTATGACATGGCCTTTATAAGTTGATACAACAATCATTGACGCATCAGATGAAAGGCGTATTGAATTTATCCTGCTCATCTTTTCAACAGAGTGCAGCACTTTTCCGTCGGACAGCCCCCACCATTTGATACAGCGGTTGTCACCTCCTATAATAATACGGTCATTTGCTGAATCGATGGCGATAGCGCGCATAGGACCATTCTCTCAGAACGTGTTGCTCATTGTCGACATGGCTTTTCTCAAAGCATTGTCAGCCTCTTTAACCAGTGGGCGGTCAGGATTGTCAATGTCAGAGGGCAAGGCTTTCAATGCCAGCAGACGTGCGACTGAAAGATTTCCCGCTGATAATTCTGCCGTCGATTTTTCAGACAGAAACATGCTTTGGAGTCGAAGTAGTTTATTCCGCTCATCTATCAGGCGTTGTCGTTCTACTTCCTTGTCTCTTTCATATCGTTGCCACAACGTGTCAAATTTTAAGCTGAGCATAAAGGCTATGGCTTTTATTGATGCCACCTCACGGCCCATCTCTGACACATTTATACCCAAAATCTCATCCGATGTATTTCTCAACTCTCTCAACGCAGGGGCAAAACATTCTTCTTCAGGGTTTTGTGCATAAGGTGTGCCTGATATTATCAATGGTATGACACTGGTCCTTCCGTTCAGGCTAAGAAAACGTCTGATTTCTTTATCAACCCATTTGGATTTTGCTGACGATGGAGAACATAATACGATAAGGAAGTGGGATGACATGAGTGCCTTGTCGATTTCGTCACTTAGGATTCCACCTGACAGTTCGGTCTTGTCAAGAAATATTTTACGCCGGCAATCATTAAGCTCCGGCTGGGCTTCCAGTACATTTATGGGTATTCGGTAATGTTCAAGCTGATGTTGAAGCCATTCGGCGAAGTTTTCATCATCTCGTTGATAACTTATAAATGCAAGATATTCCTTGATATTTCCGGGTACCATATGCGATAATTTTTGGCTGATATGCAAATGTAATTATTTTCCGGTGAATCTGTAATATGCTTTTGCTATAATCGGCTTTAAAGGGGGCAATGTAAAAACGCGGTTGTTAAACGGCCAATGTTGGTAGGGACGCCAGTACCACGGCGTCCGGCTGCGGCCCGCATGGTCTTATACAATTGCTCTGCGGTAGACCGTCCGGATTCGCGGGCGCCGTACTACCGGCGCCCCTACCAATCCGTTATATTTTAGCACTTCAACCGGCTTTTGCTACTGACCCCTTTAAAACAAAAAAAGAGAGGCTGCGCCATATACGTTAATTATGGCGCAGCCTCTCCTGTCTGTAATGGATGTGGTTATCAGTTGTTTTCGGGACGGAGTTTGCGTACGGTGACGGCAGTCTGCCACATTTCGCTCTCGCGGAGGGCTTTGAGTTCCTCTTCGAGCTTTTCGCGATAATCGGGCTTGGAGTTGCTGTCAATCGATATCTGGGCTTCGTTGCCGGTCTTTACGCTCTCGTAAAGTTTTTCTACCACAGGCTTGACAGCATCGTGGAACGGGCCCATCCAGTCAAGGGCGCCGCGCTGTGCGGTGGTCGAGCAGTTGGCATACATCCAGTCCATGCCGTTTTTGGCAAAAAGCGGCATAAGCGACTGTGTAAGTTCCTCTACCGTTTCGTTGAAGGCTTCGGAAGGAGTGTGACCGTTTTCGCGGAGCACTTCATACTGGGCAAGGAGAAGACCCTGTATGGCGCCCATCAGCGAGCCGCGCTCTCCTGTAAGGTCGGATGTGGCTTCACGCTTGAATGTGGTTTCGAACAGATATCCCGAACCGATGCCGATGCCGAGTGCTATTGTGCGATCGAATGCACGGCCGGTGTAGTCCTGCTCTACGGCGTAGGATGAGTTTAGACCGCGGCCTTCGAGGAACATGGTGCGCAGTGAGGTACCCGAACCCTTGGGCGCAACAAGAATAAGGTCGATGTCTTTGGGGGGAACAACACCTGTGCGGTCGCTCCAAGTGATGGCGAAGCCGTGAGAAAAGTAGAGAGCCTTACCGGGTGTAAGATACTCCTTGATAGTGGGCCATACCGACATGACGGCTGCGTCAGAAAGAAGACACATGATGATTGTGCCGCGCTTGCACGCCTCTTCGATGCCGAAGAGAGTCTCGCCCGGTACCCATCCGTCGGCCACGGCCTTTTCATAGGTCTTGCCGGGACGCTGGCCCACGATGACATTGAAGCCGTTGTCGCGCAGGTTCATGCTCTGGCCCGGACCCTGAACACCGTAGCCGATCACTGCTATTGTCTCGTCTTTGAGTATCTCTCTCGCCTTTTCCAAAGGAAACTCTTCGCGGATGATGACATTCTCCTCAACTCCGCCAAAATTCAATTTTGCCATAAGAATTAAATGTTAGATGTTATAGTTGTTTATATTCATAATCGGTAAATGCCATGCGTGCGCGGCTCACCGCTTCGCCGTCGATCGTTATCTCGGCGCTGTAGTTGTCGTCGCCGTCATCGCGGATCAGCAGCATGGCCTCCTGCGCGCACTTCGCTTCGTGCATGAACGCTATGTCGAACCGGCTCACGCGGTGGCTGTCATAGAAGTCCATGTCCCAGCGGTTTTGGATCAGCTCGATATACCGAAGTGTGTTGACATGCCGGTTGAAATCGCAGTCGCAGTATCTGAACCGGTAGCGGCTTTCGTAGTCGGCTGTGTCGCCCACGGGCGAGAAACGCCTTGTCTTTTCCATGGGACACGGGCGGTCGCACACGGTGTCGCGCAGCGCGTCGAGCATGGACAGGTCGCCTCCCTGACGCTCTTTGATGTCGATAGCCATCCATATGGACCGGGCGTGGCCCAGCACTTCGTCGTCGAGGCCCGTAATCTCGAAGTTGCGCTCCGAGAAGTGGCGGTTGAAGCCTTCGATCCATGTGCGCAGTGTGTACTCTTCGCTAACCGAGGGCCATCGTCGCATTTCGATTGACAGGCGCGAGAGCACCCATGCTTTGCCGTCGGCGAGCAGCCGGGCGTAACCTATTCCGAGGTCGTTGGCGTGATAGGTCGCGGTCTCGATTACGCGTCCGGCAAGCAGTGTCAGCGGCATGATGGCCTGCGGGCTGCACTCCGGAGCGGTGAGAGTATAGTGTTTTATGTACTCCTTTATAGGGCCGGACATTGGTGCGATTTGCGACGCTCCTGCTCGTCAAGATACATGTTGAGATATTCGTGAGTGTCCTTGGTGACGGCTACGCGTCCCGACCGCACAAACTGTCGTATGTCGTATTTGCGCAACTCTTCGAAAAGGGCTTCTGTCTCGTCGGAGTGGCCGGTTTTTTCAAGTACTACATACTCACGGGTTATTTCGAGTATACGTGCATTATGACGTCTTATTATAAGCTCCACGTTCTTATCGTCGAGCAGTTGCGGTGTAGGCACTTTGTATAACGCCACTTCCTGATATACTATCTCGTCGTCGGTGTACAGAAATGACTTGAGCACGTCTATGCGCTTCTCGATCTGCTTGACCACTCGCTCCATCATTGGGCGGTTGCTGAAGCAGGTTATGGTGAACTTGTGTATGCCTTTGATCGATGAGGGACTCACCGACAGGCTCTCTATATTGAGACAGCGGCGGGTGAAAATGATGGATATCTGATTGAGCAGACCCACTTGGTTTTCGGAAAATACCGTCACTGTAAATAATTGCTCGTCCATATTCAGTTGTGTTGTCAGCTTGTTTTTGCGGTTAGTCGATAGGATAAGTCTCGGTGGCGTTTAGCATGATGTTGTTGACATCTGCACCTGCCGGAGTCATCGGGAATACCATATCGGTTTCGTCGATATTGACATTTATAAGATATGCTCCGTCATGATCCAGCATGCGCCGTATGGCTCCGTCAAGCTGCTCGCGGGTCTCGACATTCTCGGCTCCGATACCATAGGCTTCGGCTATCATGACGAAATCGGGGTTTATAAGCGGAGTCTGAGAGAAGCGGTCGTTAAAGAACAGCGACTGCCACTGACGCACGTTGCCGAGGAAGTTGTTGTTAAGCAGTATTATCTTTATGTCGGTGTTGTACTCAAGTATTGTGCCGAGCTCCTGTATTGTCATCTGCAGGCCTCCGTCGCCGGTAAAGAAACATACCGTGCGGTCGGGAGCTCCCATTTTGGCCCCTATCGAAGCGGGCAGTCCGAAACCCATTGTGCCGAGACCTCCGGAGGTTATGATGGACCGGGGTTCGGAGTATCGCGAGTAACGGGCGGCAAACATCTGGTTCTGACCGACATCGGTAACTACAACGGCTTTGTGGCCTGTGGCTTCCGACACTTTGTTTACCACTTCGCCCATGGTCATCGGTCCTGACTCTGGATATACTTCGCGTTTTATCACTTTCTCATATTCGACCTGTGCCGGTATGTCAAATTCGGCAAGCCACTCGGTGTGCTTGCGTGGTTCTATCATAGGCAGCAGCATGCGCAGCACCTCTCCTGCGTCGCCGTGTACGGTGGCGGCCGTGGCTATGTTTTTGTCAAATTCCGACTCGTCGATGTCGATGTGTATGATTTTGGCCTCCGGCGCGTAAGTCTTTACATTGCCGGTGACACGGTCGTCAAATCGCATGCCTATGGCAATCAACAAGTCGGCTTTGTTCGTGTTTACGTTCGGGCCTATGTTGCCGTGCATGCCGAGCATGCCTTTGTAGAGAGGATGTTCCGACGGCATGGTTGACAGGCCGAGCAATGTCGCTGCCACCGGTATGTCGCCCTTTTCGGCCATGGCGGCAAGATCGGCCTCGGCCTGCGATATCATCACTCCGTGTCCTGACAGTATCATTGGGCGTTCGGCAGCGTTAATCATATCGGCCACGCGCCGCAGGTCATCGTCGTTTATTTCAGGCCGAGGAGTATAGGAACGTATGAAGTCACATTTCTTATAATCGTCAAACTCCACCATGCCTGTCTGCGCGTCCTTGGTGAAGTCGAGCACCACCGGACCGGGACGTCCTGTGGATGCGATGTAGAACGCACGTGCCACGGCCCAAGCTATATCCTGCGGACGTCTTATCTGATAGCTCCATTTTGATAACGGCTGGGTTATGCCTACGACGTCGGTTTCCTGAAACGCGTCAAAGCCGAGAAACGGAGTGGCTACCTGTCCTGTTATGACTACCATCGGGGTACTGTCCATAAGAGCGTCGCCTATGCCAGTTATTACATTGGTGGCGGCGGGTCCGGAAGTTACTATCACCACTCCCGGGCGGCCGGTGACGCGCGCGTATCCTTGTGCGGCATGTGTGGCTCCCTGTTCGTGACGTACCAACACGTGTTTCAGGCTGTCCTGATAGTCGTACAGCTTGTCGTATACCGGTATTATGGATCCTCCCGGATAACCGAATACGAGGTCGACTCCCTCGCATATGAGGGAGCGGATCAAAGCGTCGGCACCTGATATCATTTCTTTCATATAATATAATGATGTCTCTGTTGTGATTCGTTATTACAATTCTCTTACTCCTCCCTTGTCGGCCGACGTTACCATAGCCGCGTAAGCCTTCAATGCTTTCGAGACTTCTCTGTCGCGTCCTGCCGGAGTGAAGGCGTCTTTGCCTCGTGCCTCCTCGGCAAGCCTTCGAGATGCAAGCTCTTCATCGGATAGAAGCACATTTATGGTGCGTGAGGGTATGTTTATGTCTATTATGTCGCCGTCGCGGACAAGTCCTATGGCTCCGCCCGCGGCCGCTTCAGGTGATATGTGTCCGATGGACAGCCCCGAAGTACCGCCGGAGAAGCGTCCGTCGGTTATGAGCGCACACTCTTTACCGAGATGTTTTGATTTTATGTAGCTTGTAGGGTAGAGCATCTCCTGCATGCCGGGACCTCCCTTGGGACCTTCATGTGTTATGACCACTACGTCGCCGCTTACTACTTTGTCGCGCAGTATGCCGTCAACGGCTTCTTCCTGTGAGCGGAATACCTTTGCCGGGCCGCGGAAGTGAAATATGCTTTCATCTACGCCGGCTGTTTTTACAACGCATCCGTCGACCGCGATATTGCCGCGCAACACCGCAAGTCCGCCGTCTTTGACATAGGCGTGTTCGAAGTCTCTTATACAGCCTCTGGTACGGTCGGTATCGAGCTCTTTGTATGTGGCCGATTGAGAACCGAGTTTAAGATTGCGGCCTCCTCCGGGAGCGCTGAGCCACAGCTGCGACGCCTCGTCAGTGAAGTTGCGGCCTTCGATGGCATAGGTCTCTATGGCTTCTCCGAGAGTCATTCCGTCGACTCGTTTTACCGATGTGTCCACGAGTCCTTTGTCGGCAAGCTGCTTCATTATTGACAATATGCCTCCTGCACGGTTTACATCCTGTATGTGGTATGACGAGTTGGGCGCTACCTTGCAGAGCACGGGGGTAACTCTTGACAGTGCGTCAATGTCGGCCATGGTGAAGTTTACGCCTGCCTCATTTGCCACAGCAAGCAGGTGCAGTACTGTGTTGGTCGATCCTCCCATGGCTATGTCGAGGGCCATGGCGTTCATCATGGCTTCTCTTGTAGCTATGCTTTTAGGCAATACGCTTTCGTCACCGTCATTATAGTAGGCGTAGGTGTTTTTCACTATGCGTTTTGCCGCGTCGCTAAATAGTTTTTCTCTGTTTGCATGAGTGGCGAGTATGGTGCCGTTGCCCGGCAGGGCGAGTCCTATGGCTTCGTTGAGCGAGTTCATTGAATTGGCCGTGAACATACCCGAACACGAGCCGCAGGTAGGGCATCCTTTGCGTTCAAGCAGTGTTACGGTGTCATCGCTTACCGATGTATCGGCCGCGTCAATCATTATGTCGATCAAATCCAATGCGCGTCCGTCAAGTTCGCCGGCTTCCATGGGACCTCCTGAAACGAATATTGCAGGTATGTTGAGCCTCATTGCAGCCAGAAGCATCCCCGGAGTGACTTTGTCGCAGTTTGATATGCATACCATTGCGTCGGCTTTGTGGGCGTTGACCATATACTCGACAGAGTCGGCTATGAGGTCACGTGACGGCAGGGAATAAAGCATGCCGTCATGGCCCATGGCTATGCCGTCGTCAATAGCTATTGTGTTGAACTCGGCTGCGAAGCATCCGAGACGTTCTATCTCTTCCTTTACTTTCTGTCCTATCTCGTGGAGGTGGGTATGCCCCGGTACAAATTGGGTGAATGAATTTACGATGGCTATGATAGGCTTGCCTATCTGCTCGTCTTTCATTCCGTTGGCTCGCCATAATGCGCGGGCACCTGCCATGCGGCGTCCTTGTGTCGATGCTGCGCTTCTAAGTTGTCTGCCCATAATTGTGATTAATAGTTATGTCACTTTTATTAATTAAAATGCCTCTCTGTCCGCTTGTGCGGTGGAGAGGCATCAATTTATGCTGTTATTTGCCGGTCACATACAACCGATTGCCCCTCCTGTGCATTTTAGGATGGTAATGACGACCGATAGTAGGACGACAATCGATAATATGCAACCTGTAGTTGTCATCGTGTTTTGTTAAATGCAAGTTAGCGATGCAAATTTATGACACTTTGCAATAAAAAACAAATAATAGCGAAAGAAATTAATCCAAAAATCTGTTGCAAGGTTACATTTGCTCATTTTGGGCGGAAATGAGCAAAAAACTATGCTTTGATTACAGGCCGAAAGTCAGTGAGGTAAAGTAACGTACCTGCCCTCCGAGCGAGTATTGCGGATTGTACTGCAGTGTTATGTAGCCGCGGTTGGGTGCAAACCAAGTGGCTGATAGCGATGCTCCGCTGTTTGAGTAGTTGACAGGAGAGCCATAAGTGCCTGTAAAGGAATTGTACAAGGAGTTGTAGCGCATCATGTCGGGATAGGAGGTCGAGTACAGAAACTCTGAGCGTGCCAGCCCGCCGTTGCCGTAATACAATGTGGCGTCGGGCCAATAGTAATTGAACTGGTTGATGTCGCGCAGGTATACTACGTTGTTGCCATAGCCGTCGACCGTATATCCGTGGTTGATAAGATAGTCGAGCGACAGGTTAAGAGCTGTTCCGAAAGTGATGCCGAGAATGGCGGCAAATGACGGAGCATGCGGACGAGGACGCCATGACGGAGGAGGTACCGGTCGGCTCCACCTGCTCGGACGCGGACGGTGAGGACGCATAGGCGGATGCATCATCGGCGGCCGGGCATGACCCGGAGGCAGGTGGCCTATGCCCGGTCTTGGCGGACGTGGTTGTTGGGGGCGTCCGTAGTGCCAGTTGTTGTTGGGTCTGTTTTGTGTAGGACGGTTGTGCGGACGGTCCTGAGGCCTGTTGTGGCTGCCGTTGTTGCCGGGACGTTGAGGGCGGTTCTGCGGTTTGTTCTCAGGTCTGTTGTGGCTGCCGTTGTTGCCGGGACGTTGAGGGCGGTTCTGCGGTTTGTTCTGCGGACGATTGCCGGGGCGATTCTCGGGCCGGTTGGTTTGTTGTGACGAATGATTGCCTCGATTGCCGGTCGTGCGGTTTTGAGCGTCAACCGGAGGAACAATCAGTGCAAGGCTTACAAATGCGATAGCCAAGAGGTGTAATATCCGTTTCATAAAAATCAACTTTTATAAGTTTAGATGCCGGCGCCGTAAGAAAGTTTAATATCGTACGGCGACATATCTGAATTGTATAACAACTTTATATCTGTAATTGTGCAATATATGTGAATAATGATATATAAGTGAGGATATCCGTAATATTATACGCTTTTTCCGGCAACTTAATCATGCAAAATCGAGAGTAGCAATGGTTTTTAGTCTTTGGATAGTTTTTTTCATTGTCTAACTTTGAATACGTAGGTGCCAGACGACAGAGTGGCCGTCAGTATGCTGTCGGTTACAGAAACTGAACTTATGCCGTCGACAGGGCTGTTTAATGGATTGCCGCTTTCGGTAACGTCATCAATCGACCGGGCAGGGATTGATAGGCTCGCCGATGTATTGGCCGGAACTATAAAGCGGTATGTCACTTCATTGTCATTTATTTCCCATCCGCTGTATATTGATCCGTACATCGAGTCATAGTGTCCGTGGGCGTATGTCATCATACCTGTAGGGTCGATATGGGGTTTCAGAAAGAAATGGCTGAACGCCGGAGCATTCTCATCGCGCATAATGCCAAGCGAACGGCTGCACATCCATTCGCCGACAGCCCCGAATGAATAGTGATTGAACGAGTTCATGCCGTTGTTGCCTCCGAACCCGTCGGTATGCGTATAAGAGTTCAGACGTTCCCATATTGTTGTCGCGCCTTGCTTTACCGAATAAAGCCATGACGGATAGTGGACGGAATGGAGCAGACGGTAGGCGGTATCGTTGAAGCCGTTGTCAGTCAGCACATCGGATATCCATGCTGTGCCGATGAATCCCGTAAGGAGCGAATAAGGACGCCATGCCGAGCCGAAGCGTGCCGTATCGGAGCGCTCTATGCTGGCTATGAGATTGCGTATTACGGGTTCTTTTTGCTCTGGATGTGGTATGTCAAAAGCAAGGGGCAGAAGATAGGATGTCTGTGTGTCAATTATCTTTCCTTCCATATCAGGAATGAATTTTGAGAATATGGTTTTGCCGGTTTTTCTGTCTAAATACGTGTTGTTGAAAAAACGCCGTCGCTCTTCTGCAAGGTCACGGTATTTCGCGGCATCGTCGTTCATTCCGGCTACAGCGGCCATCTTGGCCATAAGATCCAGATCGTGAATATAATATGCCTCCCAGAGGAGCGACTTGTCATTGGCGCTATCCTCCGGCCCGAGCCAGTCGGCGAGGTCGCCCCATTGTCGGTTTTGTACTATAAGGCCTGTTTTGTTGTCCATGGTGTTGTTGGCGATATATTCGATATAACTCTTCATCGCCGGATAATGGTTTGTCACTAATGCAGTGTCGGCATAATGGCAATACACTTCCCAAGGAACAGTGATGCCGGCGCTTCCCCATAGTATGCCGCCGAAGCCGCCTCCTACGGGAGCTATATGCGGGAACATGCCGTCGGACGTCTGTACGTCGCGCATGGCCGTCAGATAATTGTCAAGAAATTTGTCAGCTCCGGTCATATACACGGCTGTTGGGGAGAATACGGATATATCACCGGCCCAGCCCATGCGCTCGTTGCGTTGCGGGCAGTCGGTGGGTATTGACATAAAGTTGGCTCGTGATGACCATATGATATTGTGCCATAGACGGTTTATGTCTGGAGGTGAGGTTTCGTAACGGGCTGATACTGTATGTATTGAGCTAAGTACTCTGCCTTTGACGCGGTCAAGTGGGAGAGCATGGTCAATACCGCTTATCTCTATATAACGGTAACCGTGATAGGTACCGCGCGGAGAGAAACTTTCCCTGCCTCCACGGGCTATGTATATGTCGCGGTTCATTGCCGCCCTTATATTTTCTACCATAAGATGACGTTGTCGTCCTTTGTGTTCCGGAAGATCCGGATATGTCATTTCGGCAAAACGCATTGTGACCGTCGTGCCCCGAGGCAATCCGTCAAAATCGATTTCAGGCACCCCTGCAAAATTCT
Organism: Heminiphilus faecis; assembly: GCF_008728965.1. GTDB lineage: Bacteria > Bacteroidota > Bacteroidia > Bacteroidales > Muribaculaceae > Muribaculum > Muribaculum faecis. The sequence goes on from NZ_VSMC01000027.1 coordinate 37,387, forward strand.
GCCCCATATCATATATCCATACGCCCGGTGATACTTCTTCGGCCGTTATAGCCTGAAGTCGGTCGACTTCTATGATTTCGGTCCCGCCATGAGCCGATAGTTTCAATAGTGAAAAATCATCGACTCGAGGCATTTCATGACTTCCGCATTTTGCTACGGTATGTTTAGTGTCGATTTCTACGGCACCATGCCATGTGTGGTCGTCATATAGTGCTGTGCTCCATCCGTCAAAATTCTCCTCCCTGACCGCATCGTATATCTCGCCTTGGAAAAAGCTCGAATATCTGAGCGGCCCGTCATTAGATACGCGCCATGTTTCAGGCTTTGATACGACAGTCTGTTCCGTGCCGTCAGCGTATGTTATTTTTATTTTTCCCAAAAACGACTGCCTGTCGCCAAACACATTCCAATTCTCGCCCATGAATGTCGCGCCTCCGCTCCACCAGCCTTCGGCCAACTGTACCCCTATGGCATTTGGCCCTTTGTAAAGCAGTTCTGTTATGTCGTAGATTTGATATCGGTGAGTTTTGTTGTATTGTGTGGATCCGGGACTGAAATATGATGAGTTTATACGACTGCCGTTTATGTATAGGTCATATATGCCGCGTGCGGTAGCATAGACCCGCGCTTTGGCTATTGGCTTGTCGGCAATCTGAAATGTGTGTCGCAGCATAGGCATACCACGTTCGGGCAATTGCCGGAATGTCATGCTGCCGTCCTTGCCTCCTGAAACAGTGACCGGAGGAAGTGAAACAATCGAGTTGGACGGACTTCGAAAATGTGATAAAGTGAAGTCGTAGAACAGGGCCTTGCCATTGGCGGGTAGACAATATCCTATGTCACCGACTACAGGATAAGCTATAAAATCGCCGCCACCTCCGTGAGGATTGATCACAAAGGACTCCAAAGTGTCGGCATCGACCGATATAGTGGTTATGCCTAAGTTGGAAGCCACCTTGATTTCATGTGGCTGCATGCGGTTTTCTTGTGTCACGGCAGAAAGTGTAAGACTTTTTAGCGGCACACTCTCACGGTCATCAGGATGATAACCTACTCTGTATATGTTAAGGCGTGCGTGTCTGCCCGAGTCAATTGGGGTGGAGTCCAATTCAAGCCTTATGTAGGCCGAGTCGCGTCCGGCGCAAAGTCCATATTCGTTAAATTCAGGCTTCATAAGCCGAGTGTCATTTGCTCCATATATAAATGAAGCTTTCTTCGTGTTTTCCAAAAGTTGCACGGAATAGCTCAGTCGGAACACCGGCAGATAGTGGGCATGTAAAACCAGATTGTCATTATTGTCGCCTATCCATCGGGCATCGTCCCAGTTGTCATATGACAATTGGCTGTCAACAGCAAGTCCTGTTTCAAAAAAAGATGTAGCCGATGCTTTGTTGCCGCATTCGTCAACGGTCTCTACTCTCCATGAATAGCGTGTAGCCGACTTCAATCTCGCTCCTCTGTATACAATTCCGACCGATTTTGTTGAATTTATGTCGCCCGTATCCCATGTTGTCATGCCGTTTTCATCAGTCACAATTATGCGGTAAGACCGTTGCGTCTGTCCGCGTCGCAACGTATCATGCTTCATTTTCCATCCGAATCTCGGATGCGGTTCATCCACTCCCATAGGCTTGATTTGATATTCGACAGTAAGATCTGTTGGACAAGCCGATGAAAATATGGCTGAGAACAATGCTATGGTATAAAATAACGATATGATAATACGGTTCATTATGATTTCATGACTATAAATAAACAAAATGATAACAGTTGTAAAGTTACCAAGATTTACATTTCTTATCAAGTCTATAGTTGAATTTTATCATGCGCTGGAGCTGTTTGATATAAAATAATTTAGTGGCCCTTAATACTTTGCGGGAAGCTTTCTTTTGCGAAATTTATGTCATACATTCGTTCAGAGCAAATAAAATCGCTATATTTGTAAAACCACAATGTTTTTATGTGTGAATACTGCTGAACAGGTAGATTGATGGGTGATGCGGAGATACTTTTCATAAGGCCTTGTGAGCCGTTGCGGTCCTATGTGCGATACTATTATATATTGAATAGCGTCAGAGGATTCAATGTACTTACATTTCCTATCGGATGTACGCAACTAATATTTCATAAGGGCACTCCATTGTTTATTCCGGAGTTGAACAGCAGTCAAAGCATGTTCACTATCAGCGGTCAGGTAAACTTTTCCGCGCATGTAAGTTCATGTGGATATGCGGCAGGTTGGACATTTGGGGTGATGGATTGTATATCAAAAGTGCTAAGTGGACATTTTGGGTGATAACCGAGCAGTAGTCAATCTGTGTTGGGCGTTCTAATAGTGCCTTTTGAGATATTCATCTAT
>NZ_VSMC01000028.1 GCF_008728965.1 Heminiphilus faecis
CGTTCTCAAATGAGAGGCGTTCGCGACCGAGATTTCTTTATCTTCCGACTTGTCAAACTATACGCCTGAATTTTTAACATTATCCTCGATGCATTTTAACATATGCACCGGTATTTCGGCTTGAGCCTAAAAAAAATGAAAGTTTGTGTTTTTTAGGATATGTTTTGCAACATAAGTTTCAAGGCTGACAAGCGTTTAGGTTTCTCCAACAATATCAAGAACAACGACCATTACTGTGTGATAATGTCGCACGACCGGTTCGAAAAGATACTATGCGCCACCTTTTTTGCACACCCGCAATGGCAGGAGCACTGAGGCGAGGTGAAATGAAAAAAGCCGAGTCAAGACTCGGCTTTTGCTTTTAGTCGGGGTGACTAGACTCGAACTAGCGACCTCACGCCCCCCAGACGCGTACTCTAACCAACTGAGCTACACCCCGATTTTGGAAAAGCGATGCAAAGTTAAGCTCTATTTGTTGAATATGCAACTGTTGAGAGGTTAAATTTACTGTTGTTTGCAAAATTTAACAAAATGTCGTTTCGCAGTATCATGTAATTTGGACATTATAAAATGTTGTGTATGACGGAAAAATTTAGTAATTTTGTTTGCCCGAATATGGGTGTCGCCTAAAGCTGTTTATTCTGCTTGGGAAAGATAAATGAGTAAGAAAAATCTACAAGAATAATTATGTCAGAACAAAGAGAAGAGTACAGTGCAAGTAACATTCAGGTGCTCGAAGGTCTTGAGGCGGTGCGCAAGCGTCCTGCCATGTATATAGGTGATATTAGTGTAAAAGGGTTGCATCATCTTGTCTATGAGGTAGTCGATAACTCTATCGACGAGGCTCTTGCCGGTTATGCCACACACATCGAAGTCACCATAAACGAAGACAACTCAATAACCGTGGTCGATAACGGTCGCGGTATTCCGGTCGATATGCACGAGAAGGAGCATAAAAGTGCTCTTGAAGTCGTTTTGACAGTATTGCATGCCGGAGGTAAGTTTGACAAAGGCTCTTATAAAGTATCCGGCGGTCTGCATGGTGTGGGTGTGAGTTGTGTGAATGCTTTATCGACTTACTTGCGCGCTGAGATACGCCGCGACGGTAAGACTTATATGCAGGAGTACTCATGCGGTAAACCTACAACCGATCTTACCGTGATAGGAGAAAGCTCTACTACCGGAACGAGCATAACGTTCAGGCCTGATGACAGTATATTTACCGTTACCGTATATGACTATGCCACATTGGCCAATCGTCTGCGTGACCTCGCTTATCTTAACGCCGGCATAACTCTTACGCTTACCGACCGACGTCAGGTGTCGGAGAGCGGTGAGTACCGCCGTGAGGTGTTTTACAGCGAGACCGGTCTGGAAGAATTTGTACAATATATCGACTCCAACAAAGAGTCGCTCATAAGCGATGTCATCCATCTGAACACCGAGCGTCAGGGCATACCTGTGGAAGTGGCTCTCACTTATAATACCACTTACAACGAAAACGTATATTCGTTTGTAAACAATATAAACACTATTGAGGGCGGTACTCATCTGACCGGTTTCCGCCGCGGTCTTACCTCTACGCTTAAGAAGTATGCCGAGGACAGCAAGATGCTTGAAAAGGTCAAGATTGATATTGCCAGCGACGATTTCCGCGAGGGTCTTACCGCCGTGGTGTCGGTAAAGGTCATGGAGCCTCAGTTTGAGGGCCAGACAAAGACTAAGCTCGGTAATAATGAGGTGATAGGCGCGGTGCAGACTGCCGTAAGCGATGCGTTGCGCATGTATCTCGAAGAACACCCGCGTCAGGCAAAGTTGATTGTTGACAAGGTCATACTTGCGGCTACTGCCCGTCATGCCGCTTACAATGCCCGTAAGAACGTGCAGCGTAAGTCGCCCTTATGCGGCGGAGGACTTCCCGGTAAACTTGCCGACTGCTCGTCGCGTACGGCCGAGGACTGCGAACTGTTTATCGTCGAGGGTGACTCGGCAGGCGGTACCGCGAAGCAGGGCCGTGACCGTACTTATCAGGCCATTCTGCCTCTTCGCGGAAAGATACTTAACGTGGAGAAGGCTATGGATCATAAGGTCTTTGACAACGAGGAAATAACCAACCTGTTCCGTGCCATGCGTGTTACTATCGGTACGGCCGACGACTCCAAGGAGCTTAACCTTGATAAGCTGGCCTATCACAAGATAATTATCATGACCGATGCCGATGTCGACGGAAGCCACATTGCCACGTTGCTCATGACTTTCTTCTTCCGGCGTATGCGCCCCATAATCGAGAACGGATATCTTTATCTTGCTACTCCGCCGTTGTATAAATGCACACGAGGAAAGGCCGAGGAATACTGCTGGACCGACGCGCAGGTGCAGGCTTTTATCGCCAAAAACGGCGACAAGACCAAGGTGATGCGTTATAAAGGTCTCGGTGAGATGAGTGCTCAGGAACTCCGCGACACCACCATGTCGAAAGAGCATCGTCTGCTAAAGCAGGTCACTATAAACGATGCCACTGAAGCCGACCGCATATTTTCCATGCTTATGGGCGAGGATGTGGCTCCGCGTCGTGATTTTATCGAGGAGAACGCCAACTATGCCAACATTGACGCATAGCTTGATGTTAATAATTGCATAACAGCATAACACATATACCATTATGGCGACAACACCTAAAAAGAACCGACGATCGGCTACTTTTGAGCTGTATTCTCTAATCGAGGATTACATTAACGCTCAGGGCAACAAGACCTTTAATTATAAGCAGGTATCGCATGCTATCGGGGCCGATAGTCCGCAGACTCTGAAGGCTGTCGCCATGCGTCTTGCCGAACTCGAATATGACGGCGAGATAATTCAGGTGTCGCCCGGAAAGTACAAGGCTCCGAGCCGCGGAACTGTGGCGCTGGGTGTGTTTACACGCCGCAGCAACGGTAAAAACAGTGTCATTCTCGACGGCGACGACGAGGCCATATTCGTGGCCGAACGCAACTCCATGCATGCGCTCAACGGAGATAAGGTGAAGGTGCTTGTGGCTGCCCGTCGAAAGGGTGTAGAACCGGAATGCAAGGTGGTGGAGATACTTGAGCCTAACGAACAGGTATTTATCGGTACGCTGACTGTTGACAAGCACTTCGCCACGTTGTCGACCGACTCGAAGTTTCTTGCAACCGACATATTCATACCCCGCGGCAAGCTTCACGGGGGCAAGACCGGCGATAAGGCGGTAGTGGTGATCACCGATTGGCCTGAGGATGCCAAGAATCCCCATGGAGAGGTCATCGATATACTTGGAAAGAATGGTGAGAATAATGCCGAGATGCATGCCATACTTGCCGAATTCGGACTACCTTACCGTTATCCTGAGTCGGTGGAGAAAGCCGCTGATAAAATAGGGGCAGGTATTACTCCCGAAGAGATAGCACGCCGCCGTGACATGCGTGACGTGACTACATTCACCATCGACCCGCGCGATGCCAAAGACTTTGACGATGCCTTGTCGTTGCGGCGTCTGCCTAACGGCCATTGGGAGGCAGGGGTGCACATAGCCGATGTCACGCATTACGTGACCCCTGACACTATAATAGAGAAGGAAGCCCGGAAGCGGGCTACGTCGGTCTACCTTGTCGACCGTGTGGTTCCGATGCTTCCGGAACATCTCAGCAACGGTATCTGTTCGTTGCGTCCTGACGAAGAGAAACTGACTTTCTCGTGCGTTTTCGAGATGGATGATGACGCCAACGTGGTTAACCACGAGATATGCCGCACGGTGACTAAGTCCAACCGCAGGTTCACTTACGAAGAGGCTCAGGAGATAATAGAGACCGGCACAGGCGATTATGCCGAGGAGATACTGACCCTTGACAGACTCGCCAAGACACTTCGTCGACGCAGATATGAACACGGTTCAGTCGAATTTGACCGAGAGGAAGTACGTTTTGAAATCGATGAGACTGGCCATCCGATAAGCGTGTTCTTTAAAGAATCCAAGGACTCCAACAAGCTGATAGAGGAGTTTATGCTTCTTGCCAACCGCACGGTGGCGCAATATGTGGGTTGCCCCAACGGTCGTAAGAAGCCCAAAGCGTTTGTATACCGTATACACGACCAGCCCGATGTGACCAAACTTGAGGATCTGTCCAAGATAGCGCGCACGTTTGGATATAAGATAAAAACCAAAGGATCGGCAAAAGAGATAAATCTGTCCATAAACAAGATGCTTGCCGATGTAAAAGGCAAAGGTGAGGAGAATCTACTTTCGGTACTCGCCATACGCTCCATGGCCAAGGCCATATACTCGACCGACAATATAGGCCATTATGGACTTGGATTTGACTACTACACACACTTTACCTCACCCATACGACGATATCCCGACATGATGGTGCACAGGTTGCTCGAGCGTTATCTTGCCGGAGGCCGCAGCGTCAATCATGACAAACTTGAGGAGCTGTGCAAGCACTCGAGTTCAATGGAGCAGCTTGCTGCCGGCGCCGAACGCGCATCTATAAAATACAAGCAGGTCGAGTATCTTGCCGACAGACTCGGCGAGTTGTATGACGGAGTCATTTCCGGAGTTACCGAGTGGGGACTATATGTCGAACTTGATGAGAACAAGTGTGAGGGGCTTGTGCCAATAAGGGATCTCGCCGATGATTATTATGACTTTGACGAGCGCAATTACGCACTTGTAGGACGACGCTCCAAGACACGCTACACTCTTGGCGACCGAGTGCGTATACAGGTTGCCAGAGCCAATGTCGAGCGTAAGATGGTTGACTTTGCTCTTGTTGACGACAAAGGTCGTCCTGTAGGGGTGGATGCGGATCAGGAGGCGACTGTGAAGGAAGTCCTTTCCGGTAAGTCCAAAGGCAAAAAATCACGTAAATCATTGCGCCAGCCGAGATGCCGTAGGCGTAAGTAATGATGTCATACCTTATCAAAAGGGTGGATATTTATGCAATGATGCATTTATATTCACCCTTTTTAACATAAGTGCGGGCTTTTGTTAGGCGGTTGATTATTAGATGTATGTGAAAAATTATATGTTAAATAACATAGTTTTATTGCATGTTTTGGGCTTTTTCTTCTAACTTTGCACCATGTTCAAGTGTATATAATAACGAAGACTCGATAAATCGACAGTCTTTTATTATTAATTAAAACTGTATAGTCATGAACAAGATGATGAAGTTTTTTAAAGAGGGAGTTAATTCCTACATGCGTAACATGAGTGACCATCAGTTATTCCGTATCACCGGTGATTGCACTCCGATGTATGACAGTGAAGATTGAGCTCCCCGGGAGATGAAAGTGATGCCCGTAATTGTGAAATTACCGGGCCGATTTAACAGAAATTGTTTTAGGTGTTTAATTAAAAAAATTAGAAGTTATGAAAAAGATGTTGAAAAAAGTGCTTACATGGTATTTTGAGGCTGCAGCCGAGATGTATCGTTAGTAGCCAAAGAGGAAATAAGTAGCAAATTTTTAGAGAATCGTGAATATATCACGATTTTTTTTGTGCCTTGACTCAGGGGTGTTTATATTTGTGGCATGAAAACGACTATTGAGATAACCCGGTTACGGCTTCATGCCTTTCACGGAGTGCTTGAACAAGAACGCAGAGTTGGTAATGATTTCGAGGTGTCGGTAACTGTCGGTTATCCTGTCGTTATTGGCAGTGACGAGTTATCGGCCACGCTTAATTATGCTGAACTGATAGACGTTGTGAAAAAAGTTATGGCCGAGCCTTCGGCTCTGCTTGAACATGTGGCATATCGTATAAGCGAAGCTGTGACGTCGCGTTGGCCGCTTATCGATGGCGGCATGGTGAGAGTCGCCAAACTCACACCTCCGGTTAGCTCCGAGGTCGCCGAAGTTGCCGTCACGCTTAACTGGTGATTACCAGAATTTGTTGGCGCAGCTGTTGTATTCCCAACCGTTTTCTCGTAATTTGGCTTCGAGCAGTCCGCGTTCTATGTTCATGTCGTCGCACAGCGAGTCGAGCGATGCATAACGGTCACGCAGCAACATGTTTATGTAGCTGAACAGTATTGCTGGGTCTTTAGGCAGATTTTCCATGAGATAAATAAATTTTGCCGCAAAATTACTCTTTTTTCATTTATAAAGAGTAATTTTGTATTGTAAAACAATTGATTATCTCACATTACAGATATAATATGGAAAAGAAGTACAAGCGTACACTTATCACTACGGCTCTTCCTTATGCCAATGGCCCTGTGCACATAGGGCACTTGGCCGGAGTATATGTTCCGGCTGACATCTACGCACGTTATCTGCGGTTGCGCGGCGATGACGTGATTATGATAGGAGGTAGCGACGAACATGGGGTTCCTATTACCATAAAGGCTCGTCGAGAGGGGGTTACGCCTCAGGATATCGTGGACCGCTACCACAATATTATAAAGGATTCTTTCAAAGAACTCGGGGTGTCGTTTGATATATACTCACGTACCACCTCCGATACCCACAATGCCACTGCATCGGAGTTTTTCAGACGACTTTATGACAAAGGCGAATTTGTAGAGAAAACATCAATGCAGCTTTATGACGAAGAGGCCGCGCAATTTCTTGCCGACCGATATGTCACAGGCAAGTGTCCACATTGCGGCAACGAGAATGCATACGGCGACCAGTGTGAGGTGTGCGGCACCTCTCTCAGTCCCGACGAACTGATAGATCCCAGAAGTACCATTACAGGCAGCAAGCCTGTGCTTAAGGAGACTAAGCACTGGTATCTTCCGCTTGACAAGTGGGAACCAGCGTTGCGCAAGTGGATACTTGAGGGTCACAAGGAGTGGCGCCCAAATGTGTACGGACAGTGCAAGTCTTGGCTTGACCTCGGACTGCAGCCGCGTGCTGTGAGCCGCGATCTCGACTGGGGCATACCTGTGCCTGTCGAGGGTGCCGACGGCAAGGTCCTTTACGTTTGGTTTGATGCCCCTATCGGTTACATCTCAAACACTAAGGAGCTTTTGCCTGATACTTGGCAGACCTATTGGAAAGATCCGGAGACTCGTATGATACATTTTATCGGCAAGGACAACATCGTATTTCACTGCATAGTGTTCCCGTCGATGCTCATGGCTTACGGCGATGGCTTTCAATTGCCTGACAACGTGCCTGCCAATGAATTCCTGAATCTTGAGGGCGACAAAATTTCCACATCACGTAATTGGGCCGTGTGGCTTCATGAATATCTCGTGGATTTCCCCGGCAAGCAGGATGTATTGCGTTACGTCCTTACCGCCAATGCGCCCGAAACCAAGGACAATGACTTTACATGGCGCGATTTTCAGGCACGCAACAACAGCGAACTTGTAGCCATACTCGGCAATTTTGTCAACAGAGCGGTGGTACTTACCCACAAGTATTTCAACGGCACTGTGCCTGCGAAGGGTGCGATGCAGGAGGTAGACCGTAACGTATTTACCGAACTCGCCGAAATTAAGAACTCGCTTAGTGACAATCTTGATAATTTTCATTTCCGTGATGCTCTAAAAGACGCCATGAACATAGCGCGTCTCGGCAATAAATATCTTCAGGAGACCGAGCCGTGGAAAGTCGCTAAGGCCGACATGGACCGTACGGCCACCATACTTAATGTAGCTGTTCAGCTATGTGCCAATATAGCTGTGGCTTTCGAACCATTCCTGCCTTTCATGAGCGGACAGCTCGTGAAGATGCTCGGCATGGCCTCTATCGATTGGGATATGCTCGGCACCGACGATATTATTGCGGCGGGTTCTGCTATAGGACAGCCCGAATTGTTGTTTGAAAAGATAGAGGATGATGTCATAGAGGCTCAGGTGAAACGTCTCGAGGATATAAAACGTCAGAATCAGCTTGATAACTGGAAGGTGGCTCCGCAGGCCGAAAATGTTGATTTCGATACGTTCAAGAAGTGCGATATAAGAGTGGGCACTGTCATTGAATGTGTAAAGGTGCCCAAGGCTGACAAGTTGCTGAAGTTTCTCATCGATGACGGTATGGCCAAGCGCACTATCGTGTCGGGTATAGCAAAATATTATAATCCGGAAGACCTTATAGGCAAGCAGGTGTGCTTTATTGCCAATTTCGAACCCCGCAAATTGCGCGGTATATTGTCGGAAGGTATGATTTTGTCTGCTGAGAATCCCGACGGCTCTCTTGTGGTGATAGGGCCTACGGCTCCTGTGCGTCCCGGTGCTCAGGTTATGTAGTGTGTATGCTCATCAATTATTATAGACAACAACCGATAATCGACTAAAGATACAATGAAAAGTGTGAGAAAGCCGCACATACTCATAATCTATACGGGAGGGACCATAGGGATGATTGAAAATCCCGAGACCCACACGTTGCAGCCGTTTGACTTCACTCATCTTATCGATAACGTGCCTAAGATAAAGATGCTCGATTACAAGATTGAAAACATACAGTTCAATCCGCCTATCGACTCGTCAGACATGAATCCTCGTTACTGGATGGATATAGCGCATGCGATCGAGAATAACTACGACCATTTCGACGGTTTCGTGGTGCTCCACGGGACCGATACAATGGCCTACACCGCATCGGCATTGTCGTTTATGTTTGAGAACCTACATAAACCGGTTATCATTACGGGTTCGCAACTGCCTATCGGTGAGGTACGTACCGATGGGGAAGAAAATCTCATTACGGCCTTGCAGATAGCGGCGGCCACTGACATCAACGATGCCCCTATGGTACAGGAGGTAGCCATACTTTTCGAGAACTATCTATGGCGCGGCAACCGTTCGACCAAGATGAGCGCCGATAACTTCAACGCCTTCAAAAGCAATAACTATCCGCCTTTGGCTAAGATAGGGCTCGGTATACATTTTAGCGAGGACGCCCTTATGCGCGCTGTTATCAAGCGTCCACTCAAGGTGCGTTATGAGCTTGATACAAACGTTATGTTTCTCGATCTGAATCCCGGTATATCTGAAGAGATACTGCGCCATCAACTCGGTACTCCCGGCATAAAGGGCATAGTATTGAAGACATTCGGCGCCGGAAATGCACCTACCGCGCAGTGGTTTACCGATGCCATACGTGAGGCTGTCGACCGGGGTATAGTGATTGTGAACGTAACACAGTGTGTCAATGGTGGAGTGCATACCAAACGTTATGTGTCGGGCGACCGGCTTGCAGCTACCGGAGTGATATCAGGTCATGACATGACCTCCGAAGCTGCCATTACAAAGATGATGTATCTCTTCGGACTGGGCCTTGAAGCGGCCGAGGTGAGAAAATATCTTGAGTGCTCACTTTGTGGCGAAGTGACACTATAATCACTTTTCATCGACCTAAAAGTGTGGATTTGAGATTTTTATTATTAAAAATATAAAGCGGTATTGTAGCTATTTGAAAAAAAAGTGCGATATTTGCACTTGCAAAAAACGCTAAAACCGTGATTTGTTATTTAACTGACTGCAAATCATAATATTATTATCATAATAAATAAAAATATAAAAAATGACAAAAGCCGACATCGTAAACGAGATCGCAAAGACTACAGGCATTGAAAAAGCCAACGTTCTTGAAACGATTGAAAAGTTTATGGAAATAGTAAAGGATTCTTTGGCTCACGGAGAAAACGTTTACCTCCGCGGATTTGGTAGCTTCATCGTGAAGACCCGTTCAGAGAAGACCGCACGCAACATTTCCAAGAATACTACTATCATCATCCCCGAACACAAGATACCCGCTTTCAAGCCCGCAAAAGTGTTCATGGAAGAGGTTAAGTAATCTGCTTGTCGCAATACTGAACCGAAAGAGATTTTTTAACAATAATATTAACTTCAAATTAGCGTAAAATGCCCAGCGGAAAGAAAAGAAAGGGCCACAAGATGGCTACTCACAAGCGCAAAAAACGCCTAAGAAAGAATCGTCATAAGAAGAAATAATCAGCGTTGACACGCTTTTTAACATGACGTTTAATTGTATACATGAGAACAAACATGACATGGCGGCAATCGTGTGTTTCGATCGTAGGTCACGTTTGTTCTCTGCGTATATTTGTAAATGAACCGAGAGATGAAAAGTGAACTAATTGTAGATGTACAACCCACCGAGGTATCTATTGCCTTGACGGAGGATTCCCGGCTCGTGTCTTTGCAGAAAGAGTCGAGAAATATCTCCTATGCCGTGGGCGACATTTATCTGGCCAAGGTTAAAAAACTGATGCCCGGCCTTAATGCCGCTTTTGTCGACGTAGGCTACGAAAAGGACGCTTTTCTTCATTATCTCGATCTTGGCTCCCAATTCTCCTCATATTTTCAGTTTGTAAAGCAAGCGCTCGAAGACACGAAAAAGGTGCCGGTGCTATCAAAAATGAAGCTATTGCCCGACATCAACAAGCACGGTTCTGTTACCGACTTGCTTGAGAAAGACATGACCCTGATGGTGCAGATCGCAAAAGAGCCCATATCTTCCAAAGGCCCGCGACTGACTACCGAGATTACTTTTACCGGGCGTTTCCTTGTACTGATACCCTTCTCCGACAAAATTTCCGTATCACAGAAAATCAAGACTACCGAAGAGAAACTCCGACTGAGGCAGCTTGTAGAAAGCATACGCCCTAAAAACTTTGGAGTTATAGTCAGGACATCAGCCGAAGGCAAGCGTGTGGCCGAGTTGAACCATGAATTAAAAACGCTTCTGAAATGTTGGGATGATACTGTGCAAAAAGCTCAGCATGCAGACGTGCCTTCGCTTATTTTTGAGGAGGAGAGCCGTATCGTAAGCATGTTGCGCGATGTGTTCAGCCCTTCTTTTGAGAGCATACATGTCAACGATGTCGAGACATTCAGCCAGATATCGAAGTATGTCGACCTGATAGCTCCGGAACGTCACGATATCGTAAAGCTGTATGCCAAGGATGAGCCTATATTTGACCACTTCAGCATTACGAAGCAGATAAAGTCGTCATTTGGCAAGACTGTATCTTTCAAATCAGGCGCATATATTATCATAGAACATACCGAGGCGCTTCATGTGATTGATGTAAATTCAGGAAATCGTTCCAAGGCCTCCAATGATCAGGAAAGCAATGCCCTTGAGGTTAATCTGCGTGCGGCTGACGAGATAGCGCGGCAATTGCGTCTGCGTGACATGGGTGGTATAATAGTGGTCGATTTTATTGACATGAACAAGTCGGAACATCGTCAGGCACTCTATGACCATATGAAAGAGGTGATGGCCAATGACCGTGCGAGGCATAATATATTGCCGCTGAGCAAATTCGGCCTTATGCAGATTACCCGTCAGCGTGTGCGTCCGGCTCTTGATGTGGTTACAGCCGAGAAGTGTCCGTCCTGTTACGGCAAGGGTGACGTACAGCCTTCGTTGCTTTTTACCGACGTGCTTAAAGAAAAGCTTGAATACCTTATAAATGACCTTAAGGTAACCGGTTTTATAATGTATGTGCATCCGTTTGTTGACGCCTATCTTAAGAAAGGCCTTATATCGCTTTACCGCAGGTGGAAGATTGAACTTGGTGGAAAATTCCAGATATTGCCTGACCAGTCGCTTGCCTATCTGCAATACAAGGTGATTGATAACAAAAAGAACGAAATAGATCTTGCCGAAGAAAAAGATCTTGAAACCTCTTCGACAAAGTCAAAATCAAAAGCCAAGAACAGAAATAATGAAGAATAGGGTCCGTGACCCCGTTTTGAACTTATATTACTACCGGGCGTTTCCGCAATGACGGAGCGCCCGGTTTTCTTTGACAGTTTCAGTTGTGTGTCTTGTCTGAATACATGTGAATACTATGTTCTTGATGCCATAGGGCCGCTTGTCGTAAGGCTGTGGTATCTTTATTATGGTATATATCGTCTGATGACGTGGATGCGCTTATCGTAAACGGATTTTTGACAATCACTACTATAAAAAAGAGAAGTTTGATAGAGCTTAACAGTCGACGTTTCATCATATTATATGATTGGTATATATATTTGCAAATATAAAATATAGCAGCTGATCTAATATGATTTTTCAATAGATGATTCGATAGATTAATGTATACATGGTTATATATTCTTTGTGGTCATGTCGTATCTTTGTGAGAAAATTCATATGATGAAATCGTTAACGTTGATTTTTGCAATAATGCTTTTGGGGTCGGTCGCTTGTTCTGACAAAACGGAAGTGCGGACGGTCGATGAGTTGTCATTGCACAAGAGATCTTATATTCTGTTCAATGACGGGGCTCCGATAGATACCTGTATTGCCATGCAAAGACGTGCGGTAGACGAAGTGCGTGCTGGTACATCTGATGAGGATCCGGTTGATGTGCTGTCGCAACTGGGCTTTTTCTACACCCGGGCCGGAGATTACCGTAATGGATTCGAACTGCTTCAGGAGGCTGCCGATTACCGTCTTGCTCACGGCGAATCGAAGGGTACTGGCGATATAAAACTGTATGGAAACCTGTCGAACCTCTACTGCCGTTTTGACATGCTTGACGAAAGTTTTAAAATGAGCGATGCCGCTATTGCAGCAAGTCTTAAAAACAACGGTCGCCTGCTCAACGACCTGTATCGCATGAGGGCCATGTTGCATAATAAGACCGGAGAGGATGACTCGGTTTTTCATTATTATGAACTTGCGCTCGATGCGTTGAAGGATAAAGACGATGAAAGCTACAAGAACATGCTTGCTGTAGGCATAAATTCCGATAAAGGAGGATGGCTTATTGAGCATTACGACCGTTATCCCGATTCGCTTGACCGAGCTGTCGGATATGTCGAGAAAGCCATAGCTACCGGTGGCCGCGATATGACAATGGAGCGCTTTATGCTCGGACTCGGTTATGTGAGGCAGTCGCGGGTTGACGAAGGGATAAAACTTATGGAACGTTCTTTGTCTGAGTTTGAGGAAAGCTGCGATGACGAGTCGGTGGCGTGGGCTACTCAATGGCTTATGACCGTATATTCCGAAACCGGCAGAATAAACGAGCTTGCCCGGATGTATCCCCGGTATCGTGAGGTCAATGATACTATCCTCAATCGGGAAAAGCTGAATGCACTTATCGCCTCTGATGTGAAGTGGCGTGCAGAGCAGAAGGAGGAGGAAAACCGTATGCTTAATATCGAGCTGTCGTCGGCTCGGCAGCGACTGTTTATGGTGCGTATAATAATTGTGCTGGTAGTGTTGTTGTTTGGCGCGGCCGCTCTTTATGTAAGACAGCGGTCCAAGAGCGCACGCAACAAGCGTATGGTCATGCAGCAGCGCATGGAGGAGCTTATGCTCACACAAAAGCAACTCAACGGACGTATCGAGGCGCTGAGTGAAGAATTGTTGAATGCCGCCCACCGAGAGGTTGTGGGCAATGTCAGCCGTCTGCTCGTGCCGTCGGTACTGAGCGGAGAGGATGAGTTGAAATTTCGCAAGTCGTTTGCCGCGTTGTATCCTCGTTTTCTTCTCGGACTGCGTCATGACTATCCCTCGCTCACTCCTAATGACGAACTTGTATGTATGCTTATATATCTCAAACAGAGCACCGATGAGATATCGCTTTGTCTCGGCATATCGCGAGCGAGCGTCAACTCGGCGCGTTATCGTATACGCACCAAGATGGCGCTTTCAAAAGAGACCGATCTTGACGAGTTCCTGACTTCGCGCGGAGCATAGATATGCATATCGATAAATAAAAAGCCCGGCATTGAACCGGGCTCTTTACAGTTGTATGGTTGGCGTTTAGTTCTCGGAAAGGGGTGCGGGAGCGTTGTATACTCTTGAGGCGAGTTCTTGGTCAAGCATATAGAGGCCCATGCCGTTGTCGCCGATTAGTTTGAACTTGTCGATGAGCTGACGTGCGCTGTCTTCCTCCTCAACCTGCTCCTTGATGAACCAGTTGAGTTTGTCGCATGTAGGATAGTCTTTTTCGGCTTCTGCAAGAGCGTAAAGATTGTTTATGAGTGCCGTTACTTTCTCTTCATGGGCAAGCGTGGCTGTAAACGCGTCAAGCGGTGTCTCCCATTCCGAAGGCACGGCCTCGATCGGGTGAAGCATTACGCGTCCTCCGCGTGCGTTGATATAGTTCATGAATATCTGTGCATGAGCCTGTTCTTCCTGAAATTGGATGCGAAACCAGTTGGCGATGCCCGGTTTGCCCTGAGCCTCGAAATTGCATGCCATTGACAGATACAGATATGCCGACCAGAATTCGGCATTGATCTGTGCATTAATGGCGTCTTCTACTTTATTGTTCAACATGAGATGTCAATTTTAGTTGTTTATTTATCTTTGGTTTTTGAAGCGGTAGTCTTCTTGGCAGCCGGTTTTTTAGTCGCGGCGGTTTTTTTCGCGGTTTTACAGGCTTTCTTAGCCGGTTTTTCGGCCTGTTTTCCTTCTGCAACAGCCTGACGGGTTGCATGCTCTTCGTTGAGATGCTCGAGGTTGTTGCGCATCGATGCCACCTCTTTGTTGAGGACTTCGATTTCGGTAGCCTGATTTCGGATAGTGGTGAGCAGAGAGTTGAGCTCTTCGTTTTCAATAGACAATGGATACTGTTCTTCTACGCGCACGATGAAGTCGGCAAGTACGTTCATGTAGTTTGTGAACGCCTGAAACGGTGTTTCGTATGGGCTGAACATGGCATGTACGGCTCCGTCGTTCATGTGCTTGGTTGACATATAGAAGAAGTGGTCGCTGCCCTGCAGATACTGCCAGTCCTGCTTCAGACGACGGTCAGAGCATAGGCGCACTCGCTCGGCTACGGAGTAGAGTTTGTTGAACGCTTCGTTCTGTAACTTATTGCCGAGCCATGCCGATGTGTCACGGGCTTCATCGGCCCATGATATGGGGTGCAAGACGCTAAGGCTGTCTACGGCTTTGAATTTTGACACAACTTCCGATGGTGTCCAGAAGTCGATGCCGCGCTCTGCTGCAAATCGTGGAAGCGCTTCAAGGAACTGGAATATGCCGCTTTCGCGAGGCTGCATCTCACCGAATGTCTCAAGATTCATGAACAGATTGATAACCTGCTCTTCGGCGGGAGTGGATGCGATCCAGTCCATGTATTTGTCTGCAGTCAATGGATAAGCGTCCCATTCGGGATTGCTGAAGCGGAAAGTGATGTCATCACTGAGTTTGTCGTTTTTGAGAAGCAGTTTCAGCTTCGGACATGATGCAGCAGAGTATACATAGTTGGGCGATTTCCAGCCGAGTATGTGTTTTGCTCCTTCGGTTATGCAACCTTTGTAGCCCATGTCGTAGATCATGGGTGCCATCTCGTCGCAATATACAAGCTCGGTATTGCGGAATACTTTCGGTTTCTGTCCGAAAAGTTCGTTGATCTTCTCGTCGTGTGCGCGTACTTGTGCGGCAAATTCCTCAGGGTCGATGAGCGATGACAGAGAGTGGGCATAGGTCTCGGCGAGAAATTCAACATTGCCTGTGTCGGCGAGTTTTTTGAGCAGATCGATAAATTCAGGCACGTATTGCTCGCACTGTTCGAGCGCGGTGCCGGTTATGGAGAGAGCGCAGCGGAACTTGCCTCCGGTGTTCTCAATCATCCGCAATAATGCTTCGGCAGCCGGTATATAGCTGCGATGGGCTATGCGCGTGATTATGTCGTCGTTGGCAAAGTCATCATAGTAATAGTGGTCATTGCCTATGTCGAAGAAACGGTATCTTTTAAGCCGGAATGGCTGATGAATCTGAAAATAAAAACAAATAGCTTTCATGAGCTTGTCGGTTTTTTATGTGGTCGTTTTTGTTTATTTACACTGTGTTTTAGTTGCGGTGAAGCACTTTGTTGTATATATCTATTACTTTGGCTCCCGCTTTATCCCAAGTGATGCGGTTGACTTCGTCAAGACCGTCTTCCTTGAGCTGGTCATACATAGCCGGATAGGTGACTATCGAATATATGGCGTCGGCCATGGCGTCGATGTCCCAATAATCGGTTTTGATGACGTTGGTCAGAATTTCTGCACATCCGCTCTGCTTCGATATTATGGATGGCACTCCCATCTGCATGGCTTCGAGCGGAGATATGCCGAAAGGCTCGGATACCGACGGCATGACGTATACGTCGCTTGCCTTGAGCATTTCGTACACCTGTTTGCCTTTCTGGAAGCCCGGGAAGTGGAAGCGGTCGGCTATGCCTCGTTCGGCTGCGAGAGTTATCATCTTGTCCATCATGTCACCGCTGCCGGCCATGACAAAGCGTACGTTGTGATTGTTTTTAAGTACTCGCGCCGCAGCTTCTACAAAGTATTCCGGACCTTTCTGCATGGTGATGCGGCCGAGGAATGTCACTACTTTTTCTTTTGCCCGGGGAGGATCGACACTAAGGAACTCTTCACTCAAGGGGGTCACTGCGTTGTGCACGGTTGTTACCTTTGCGGGGTCTATGCCGTATTTCTCGATGACGGTATTGCGCGTAAGGTTACTTACGGTGATTATGTGGTCGGCATGTATCATGCCGTCACGTTCGATATTGTACACGGTAGGGTTCACGTTGCCGCGCGAGCGGTCAAAGTCGGTGGCGTGGACGTGTATCACAAGGGGCTTTCCGGTTACTTGCTTGGCGTGTATGCCCGCCGGATAGGTAAGCCAGTCGTGGGAGTGTATGACGTCAAACTCTTCGGTGCGTGCTATGACACCGGCACATATGGAGTAGTTGTTGATCTCTTCGAGCAGATTGTCAGGGTAGCGGCCTGAAAACTCTATGCATCCGAGATCGTTCAAGCGCATGTAGTTGAAGTCGGCATAGATGTGGTCGCGCAGACGGTAGTACTCGTCGGGATTCATGATATTGCCTATGCGACTTTCCACATATTCGCGGCTTACATCGCGCCATCCTACGGGTATCTGCGACGCGCCTATGATTTTTGCAAAACTTTTGTCTTCATCGCCGTGAGGCTTGGGGATGACAAATGTGATGTCCATGTTGCCACACTCCCACATCCCCTTGGTGAGACCGTAGCTGGCGGTGCCGAGACCGCCGAGTATATGAGGGGGGAACTCCCATCCAAACATTAATGCTTTCATGGTCTACGCATTTAGTTTTTTAAGATTACGTAATGTACGGAGTACTTCCGCCACGTTGGTGGCCTGCGATATGGCGCCACGGCCCGTAAACGGTGGGTTGCCGTCATAAAGTTGCGATATGGTGCCGATGCAGTTCTGGCTCATCTCGTCCTCAAAGCCTATGAGCATGCGGTCTATGTAGCTTACGCCACTCATGCCGAATACTTTTATGTAAGCATCGGCATACATACCTATCAGCCATGGGCGTGAGGGGCCGTTGTGGTAGGCGCGTTCACGCTCTTCGGGCGAACCGAGATAGAAGGGGCGGTATCCGTAGCTCTTGGGCGACAGAGTGCGCAGTCCTTTGGGGGTAAGCAGCTCACGTGTGACTACGTCAAGCACTCCCTTGCGCTGACGGCGGTCGAGCGGAGAGTAGTCGAGACCTATGGCTATGGCCATGTTGGGGCGTACCGACAGGTCGGCATGGTTGCCGTTGACATAGTCATAAAGATAGCCGTAATCGTTGAGGAATGTATGTATGAACGATGGCTTGGACTGTTGGGCCACTATGAGCCAGTTTTCTCGGTCGTGCTCATAGTCGGCCACTCCTTCGCTGAGGTTGTAGGCAAACATAAGCGCATTGTACCACAACGCGTTGAACTCAACCAGCAATCCGGAGCGAGGTATCAGAGGCCAGCCGTTGGAAGTGGCGTTCATCCATGATACCGGGGTGTTGGTGCTGGTAGTGCCTACAAG
Organism: Heminiphilus faecis; assembly: GCF_008728965.1. Taxonomy (GTDB): domain Bacteria; phylum Bacteroidota; class Bacteroidia; order Bacteroidales; family Muribaculaceae; genus Muribaculum; species Muribaculum faecis. Next base: position 17,770 of record NZ_VSMC01000028.1, read on the forward strand.
GCCGCTTGTCTCTGGCTGAAGGTTGGGATGTCCTCCGGCAAGTATCCAGTTTACAATTTTGGCTACTATGGGGAGGTATCTGTCGCGCGCCTTGTCGAAGCCGAGAGCCTTGCCGTATTGCTGTATGCTCCATACGGCCCATAGCGGAACATCAGGTAGGTCTATACCGTGGATGCGGTTGTCGGGCAGCTCGTTGTCAATGTAGTTTTCGAGGGCTTTCCACGCAGTATTCATTATGTTGTGGAAATCATCGGGATGATTGATGGCAAGAGTTGTCCCGGGCAGGGCGATAAACGTATCGCGTGCGCGTATCTGTCCCCAAGGATAGCCCGATACGATGTATTCGTTTTCTTTGTCTTTGATGTAGAACTGTTTTGCCGAATTTTTGAGGCAGTTGTAGAAACTTGTACGTTTTGTACGGCTTGCCACCTCTATTTCGTACATTTTGCCGAATGACCTCGGTGACGATTCGCTCAGTCCTGCGGAGAATATTATCGACTCGCCTTTCTTGATGGGTATCTCGAAGTAGCCGGGCACCCACTGGTCTTCAGTGTAGGGTATGCCGCGTTCAAGGTCCTTGACATATTCGATGCCGTTATACCAGTTGGGGTTCTGTACCCATACAGGCTTTCGGCTGAACTGCATGTATAGGGTAGGGAAGCCCGGGTACAGGCAGAATGATACACCGTTGTTGATTTCTGTGTAATGGGGGTTCAGCTTGTCGTTCTGCACTACAAGTTCGTTGGCTTCTCGGAATGCGAGAAACGGTCTGAACTGCAGTGTCGTGTCAGAGTGTGCGTCTACAAGAGTGTAGCGTATAAGTATACGGTTCTCTTCCGAGCTGAACACCATCTCCTTGGTGAGGATGACTCCGCCTACGCGATAGGTAGTGCGGGGCACGCTCTCGCAGTCGTATTCTCTTATGTACTTGTGCCCGTTGGGGCTATACACACCTCCGGAATACCTGTGCAGTCCGAGATTGAACGGGGCACCGTGCTGTATGACAGTCTCGTCAAGAGACGACAGCATGACAAAAGACTTGTTGTCCATCTCTGGGATAGGTATCACAAGCAAGCCGTGTTGCTTGCGGGTGTTGCATCCCACTATCGATGAGCAATGGTAAGCCCCTGCCTGATTGGTGCGGAGCATCTCTTTGGACAGTGACTGCTCCAAGTTAATCATGAGGTTTTTATCAAATTTAAGATAACTCATTTGTTTTAAGTTAGTATATTAGTTGGTATATTGTTCTGATTCGGGTTATGTGATACATTGCAATGTTACTTATTTTTTGTGGAATTAGCAAAAAATAAGTTGATAAAATGGGGCGTATCAATTAAAAAATGCCGAACAACATCAATTGCACGGCATAATGTTTGTCATCGGCTTTTGAAGAGTCTTGAAAACGAGCAAAAGATGTCTCTCATCACGTTTTCCATCGGTGTTATTATCGGGCGGAATACCACTTCTTTTGTGGGGGTGAATATCTTAAGAGAATTGGCATGGCACTTTATCTCCATTGTGTCGTCGATATTCAGTGGCTCGCCGTCGATGTGCACCGGCCCCTCGTTCTGCCGGTAAATGACTGCCGCCGGAGCTCTGAAAGTATGTATCATGGTGTTGGAGTTTATGTAGCCGGTGAATAGGTCCACACCCATTATTGCGTTGTCGAGCGGTGTGCCGGCATGTACTATGGTTATGTCTAACAGACCGTCGGTTATACTTGCTGTAGGGGCGATGTAGGCGTTGTTGCCGTACTGCGAAGCGTTGCAGCAGGCTATGAGAAACGCTTTCTCGGTGATTATCTGGCCGTTTGCACTGACCGTATAGACCTGCGGGTGATATTTTATGTATTCAAGTATGGCGCTTTTTATGTAAGTGAATTTACCGCGACGGTGCTGTCTTGCGAAATTACTGCTTACCGCGGCGTCAAATCCTACTCCGAACGTGCAGAAAAACCGTCGTCCGTTAACTGCTCCGTAGTCGCTTTTGATGATATGGTCCTCTGCTATGATTTTAACGGCCGCGAGCGGATCGAGCGGTATGCCGAGATGCCGAGCAAGTCCGTTGCCTGAACCGCACGGTATGATGCCGAGGGCTGTGTCAGTATCGCATAGTGCGGTGGCTGTTTCGTTTACCGTACCGTCGCCGCCTACTGCAATCACCCCATAGTATCCGGATTTTACCGCATTTTCTGCCAGTCGTGTGGCGTCGCCGCGGGCACATGTATAGTTGGTCATGATTTCATAGCCCAATGGCTCGAGATGTGTGTATACAAGAGCCTCAATGTCGTTTTTATCACCCACTCCCGATACAGGATTGATAATAAGCAGCAGTCTGCGAGGTTGATCCATATTTCCCTAGAATAGTAGTTTGATTACAAAGTTACATTATCCGTGTAAATAAAACAATAGGCAGACTGAAAAGGGTTCAATCTGCCTGTTGCTATTATAGGGTTGTGATATTTATTCGAGGTCAGCCGGTATAGCTACGATTTTCATGTCATGGTTGCGTATGAAGTCTACGATATTGGAGCGTATGTCGCTCGGGTCAACGTCGGCTTCTATGCGTCTTACTGCGTTGAATACGGAGGTTCCTGACTGGTAGACATGGCGGTAGCATTTTGCCACATCGTCAATCTGGTCTTCAGTGAAGCCGTGTTTGCGCATGATAACTGCGTTTATACCGTAGTATACGGCCGGATTATGTGCTATGACAACATATGGAGGAACGTTGCCCACTATGCGGCATCCACCCTTTATGAGTACCCAGTCACCTATTTCGCTGCGTTCGTGAAGCATAGAGTTGGATGACATGATGGAGCATTGACCTACAGTGCAGTCTCCGGCTATCATTACGCCGTTGCCGAGTACCGAGCGGCCTTTTATCAGGCAATCATGGCCTATGTGGGTCTCTGCCGCTATAAAGCAGTCGTCGCCTATTACGGTGCCGCCTGTGGTGCGTATGCCACGGTTTATGATCACATACTCGCGTATTATGTTGTTGTCACCTATCGTGCAGTAGCTTTTATCGCCTTTCCAGCGGAAATCCTGAGGGTCGGCTCCTACAATGGCGCCCTGATAGACTTTGTTGTGGCGTCCCATGCGCGTGCCGCGTATTATGCTCGCGTAGGGCAATATCTCGCAGTCATCGCCTATCTCTACATCGGCGTCAATGAACGCGAACGGGTGAATTGTGACGTTGTTGCCTATCTTTGCCGATGGGTCAACATGTGATAACGGACTTATCATGGTCGTGATGATTAGGGGTTTATATTATCGTCCGCCACCGAGCGACTGGTATAGATTGATACCGGCGCGTGCCTTGGCGTTAAGACATGTTACCTGTGCTATCTGTGCCGACAGGAGGCTCTGTTGCGCGGTCAATACTTCCAGATATGTCGATGAACCGTTCAAAGATAGTAATTCTTCTGTAATCTCAACCGATTTCTGAAGATTTTCTACCTGTTGTGCCAGAAGTTTGGCCTTTTCATCGCTTTTGTTGTAAAGCATGAGGGCTTCGCTGACTTCGGCGCTCGCGCTGAGCAGGGCATACTGGAAGTTGTTCATGGCCTGTTGTTGCTGGGCGCGTGTGGCTTCGAGATTGGAGATGAGTTGGCCGCGGGCAAATATCGGGGCGGTTAGCTGTCCTGCAAGCTGGATAAACCATTTTCCGGGGTTGGATATCACCGAGCCGAGAAGGTTGGTGAAGCCGCCGTTGGACGATATGGTTAGGCCCGGATAGAAGGCGGCGCGTGCCTGATTGGTGGCATAGTATGCCATGGCCACGTTTTGCTCGGCTGCGCGCACATCGGGACGCGATGCGAGTTCGCGCATGGGAACTCCTTCACGTACTATGGCCGGAGTGTTGAATTCGGCTCCCGAAGGTATCTCCCATGTCTGTGGCGGCACGTTCATGAGCAGCGACATGGAGTTGTTGGCTTCATGGAGGGCCACTTCAAGATCGGTGATTGAAGCGAGTATGCTGTAGTAGTTGGCCGTGCTTTGGACTACGGCGCTTTCATTCACACGTCCTGCGAGTTTGAGGTTTTTCATCACCTGTACGCTCTCGCTCCAGTATTCGGCTGTCTGACGGCTTATCTCGAGTTGCTTTTCAAGCATCGATATCGAGTAATAGCAGTTGGCTACGCCTGCTATTATCTGTGAGCGCACTGCCTGTTCGTATGCTTCGCTCTGAAGCAGAGCAGCTTTGGCGCGCCGGTTGGAGTTCAGCAGTTTCCCGAATATATCGATTTCCCAACTCACGGCCAGAGGTATCTGGTAAGTCCAGTTCATATGAGAGTGGTCATACGATGCTGCCGAGGCGTTGGGCATAAGGGTCAGCGAAGGCAGATAGCTTAGGCGTGCGCCCTTGAGCTGTGCATGGGCTATGTCTACATTCAGCTTTGCGTTGTTGAGGTTTGTGTTGTTGACGAGAGCTTGGTCTATGAGCCCGGCAAGTATCGGGTCGGTAAACACGTCCTGCCACTTCATGTTGCCGAAGGCGGCTTCATTGGTCTCGGAGTTTACCGCCTCGACATACTGCGACGTCAAGGCGTCATCTGTAGGCATGCTGAACTTGTTGTAAATGTGGCAGCTCGACAGAGCTCCCACACTTACAATAATTATAGCCGCGCGTGAAATATTATTTAAAGTCATAATACTTGGTTTCTGTTAAGTAAGTTTGTTAACGCGAGTACTGCTCGATTTCCGACTGTAGGCCGGTGTTGTCTGTATCTTCCCACTTAAGCGGCGAGAACTTCTCCTGAATGATCTGGAATACGACAAACAGCGCCGGTACGATAAGTACCTGTAGTATCATGCCTATAAGCATACCGCCTATGGCTCCGGTACCGAGGGCACGGTTACCGTTGGCGCCTACGCCGTGGGCAAACATCATAGGCAGAAGTCCTATGACGAGGGCGAGAGAGGTCATGAGGATAGGACGCAGACGGGCGGTGGCGCCTTGGATGGCTGCGTTGACTATCGACATGCCGGTGCGGCGGCGCTCAAGAGCGAACTCCACAATAAGGATGGCGTTTTTGGCAAGAAGACCGATAAGCATGATAAGGGCTATCTGCAGATAAACGTTATTGGATATGCCGTCCATTCCGGCAAATACGAACGAGCCCATGAGACCGAACGGTATCGAAAGGATTACCGCCCAAGGTATGATGTAGCTCTCATACTGTGCCGACAGAAGGAGGTAAACGAAGAGCAGACACAGACCGAATATCATGGCTGTGGCATTGCCCGATGTGCCGGCTTCCTCACGGGTCATACCCGAGTATTCGTAGCCGTAACCGGCGGGCAGAGACTGTGCAGCCACTCGCTCGATGGCGGCAAGACAGTCACCGGTGGTATAGCCCAGTGCAGGCTGGCCGGTAACCGATATGGATGCAAACATGTTGAAGCGGTTGAGCAGGTCGGGGCCATATACTTTCTTCAGTGTTACGAAGTTGGAGAGCGAGGCCATTTCGTTGCCGTTGCGTATCTTGATGCTTGACAGAGTTTCGGGTGATACGCGTGACTCTGGCGATGCCTGCATCATGACGCGGTATATCTTACCGAAACGGTTGAAGTTGCTGACATACATACCTCCGTAGTATCCCTGAAGTGTGCTTAGTATGGTTGAGGGGCTGATGCCGGCCTGCTTGGCTTTGGCAGCGTCGATGTCGACCATATACTGCGGAAATGAGGGATTGAAGGTCGAGTAGGCCATCTGTACTTCGGGCTGGGCCATAAGTTCGGCGAGGAAGTTCTGTACGATGCCGTAGAAAGTTTCGATAGAACCGCCTGTCTTGTCCTGCATTTTGAGGTCAAAACCGTTGGTCAGCGAATAACCCGATATCATCGGCGGAGCGAAAGCCACGAGTCGGCCGTCTTTGATTGATGACGTTACGCCATAGATTTGCTGAAGTATGGCAGTGTTGGACTGTGTCTCGTCACGCTCCGACCAGTCGTTGAGTTTCACGATGATTGTGCCGTAGGTGTTGCCTTGGCCTGCAAGGAAGCTGTAACCCATGATCTTCTGGGTGTACTTCACCCCGGGTATCTTGAGGATGGCAGCGTCGATCTTGTCGAGGGCGGCGCTGGTGCGTTCCTGCGAGGTGCCCGGAGGCATGTCAAGCATGGTGAAGAGGTAGCCGGTATCTTCGTCAGGCACAAGTGTGGTGGGGGTGATGGACATCAACCATACAAGTACTGCTACAGAGGCGGCCACAATGCCGAATGAGGTTATCTTGTGGGCCACGAAGAATGAAGTGGCTTTGTGGTATACTTTAAGCAGACGGCTGTAGCCGAGTTCGAAACCGGCCTTGAAACGGTCGCTGAAGATGCCCATTATGGCTATGATAGCACATGCCGAGGCTACGACAAGTTTCCAGATGACATTGAATTGATACCATCCGAGCACCATGAAAGTGATGGTGGCTGCGAGGAAGAGGAATGTCACCAACGGAGGCAGGTTGAGTTTCCATGCCGAGGCATAGCGCTTTTTCATCGTATCGGCGGCTTCGGCATAAGCCGTGCCCATACGCTCTTTAAGTGACGAGTCGTCATTGTGGGCTTTAAGGAACACAGCACACAGTGCCGGTGACAGCGTAAGAGCGTTGATGGCCGACAGACCGATGGCTATGGCCATGGTCAGACCGAACTGCTTGTAGAATACACCTGAAGTGCCGGGCATGAATGACACCGGAATAAACACAAGCATCATGACGAGCGTAATCGATATGATGGCGCCGCCTATCTCACTCATGGCGTCAATCGATGCCTTGCGCGGATTCTTATAGCCTACGTCGAGCTTGGCGTGGACTGCCTCGACGACCACAATGGCATCGTCGACCACAATGGCTATGGCAAGTACGAGCGCTGAGAGGGTGATGAGGTTTATGGAGAAGCCGATGAGGTACATGATGAAGAATGTGCCGACAAGGGCTACCGGTATGGCTATCGCCGGTATGATGGTAGAACGGAAGTCCTGAAGGAAGACGTAGGTCACGAAAAACACAAGAATGAAAGCTTCGATAAGGGTCTTTATAACCTCATGTATTGATGCCTCAAGGAAGTCGTTGTTGTTCATCGGAATAGCGAAGTGCAGACCCTTGGGAAGGTCTTTGGACAAGAGGTCAATCTCTTTTTCACAGTCCTTGATGATCTGGGTGGCATTGGAGCCTGCGGTCTGGAATATCATCGCTGAAGTCGAAGGATAGCTGTTAAGACCGTTGCTGAAGCCGTATGTCACACGACCGAGTTCTATATCGGCCACGTCTTTCAGGTAGAGCACCTGACCGTCGGAATTGGCGCTTACTACAATGTCGCCGAATTCCTCGGGTGTTGTAAGACGTCCTTTATATTTAATGGTATACTGGAAGGACTGGTCGCCTTGTTCGCCAAACGAACCCGGTGCTGCCTCGACGTTCTGCTCACGAAGAGCGGCGGATATGTCGGACGGCATGAGTTTGTACTGGGCCATAACATCGGGCTTGAGCCATATACGCATGGAGTAGTCGGCACCGAACGACATCACATCGCCGACGCCGTTTACACGCTGAAGCTGCGGAATGACGTTGATTTTCATGTAGTTGTCAATGAACACCGCGTCGTACTCACCGTTGTCGCAATAAAGGGCTACACCCATAAGCATCGAGGTCTGGCGCTTCTGTGTGAGCACACCTACTTGGGTTACTTCCGCGGGCAGGAGGTTGGTGGCCTTGGCTACACGGTTCTGTACATCGACAGCTGCCATGTCGGCGTTGAAGCCCTGTTTGAAGTAAACGGTTATGTCGGCCGAACCTGTGTTGGTGGCGGTCGATTCCATATGGGTCATACCCTCGGCGCCGTTTATCGACTCTTCGAGGGGGGCTATTACCGAGTTAAGTACGGCTTGGGCGTTGGCACCCGTATATGTCGTAGATACGCGGATTGTTGGCGGGGCAAGGTCGGGATACTGCGTGATAGGCAGCGATGTAAGACCGATCAAACCCAGCAACACGATAAAGATTGATATAACCGTCGATAGCACAGGACGGTTAATGAATGTATCTAATTTCATGTCTGTTTGATAGTTATGATAGCTCTTCTTGTAGTGAAAGAGTGAATGAAGATGTTATTGGGCGGCTGAAGGCTGTTGGGGTGCGGTTTTTGCCGAAGCATCGACGGGCTGTATGGTCACTCCGTCTCTTACCTTGGTTCCGATGCCTTCAACGGCTATGCGCTGTCCCGGTTCGAGACCCGACATGACGATGAAGTTTTTACCGTCATCGTTGGGCGATACCTGTATCGGAGTCGACACTACCTTGTTGCTGTCGTTGACTACGTAAGCGAAGCGTATGTTCTGCAATTCGTTGGTGGCTCCTTGGGGTATGACGATTACCTGTTCGAACTTGTTGGGTATAAGTACCTGTCCGGTAGAACCGCTGCGCAGCATGCCTGTCTTGTTGTTGAAGAGCGCACGTACAGTTGCCGCACCTGTGGTATTGTTGATTACACCCGATACTGTGGCCACTTTGCCTTTTTCAGGATATATCTCGCCGTTTGCGAGTCGGAGGGTAACTTCGGGCATATTGTTGATGCTCTCGGTGAGTGACTTGGCACCGTTGTCGGTGAGGTTAAGTATGTCTTTCTCATTGAGCGAGAAGTAGGCATAAACCTGCGAGTTGTCGCTGACGGTTGTCAGAGGCACTGCCGACGAGGGCGATGCCAGAGAACCTTCACGGTTGGGTATTGTGCCGATAACTCCGTCGGAGGGTGCGGTGACATTGGTGTAAGCGAGGTTTTTGCGTGCGGTGACAAGGCTGGCGTTGGCTTGGCTGAGCTGTGCACGGGCCTGTGCAAGAGCGTTGTCGGCCATCTGCCATTCATATTCGCTTATGATGTTTTTGTCAAAAAGCATGCGCTTGTTGTTGGCGGTGAGCTGGGCGGTGTTGAGTGCGCTCTGTGCCACCTTTACAGCAGCTTCAGCCGATTCTACGGCAGCCTGAAACTGTACTTGGTCAAGGGTGAACAGTACCTGTCCTTTTTTTACCTGTTGTCCTTCGTCAACATGAACTTTGGTTATAAAACCGGTTACCTGAGGCCTTATGTCAATATCGGTGCGGCCTTTTATGGTAGCTGGATAAGCACTTTCAAGATCGGAATTTCCATAATTAACTGTCATGACGGCTATTTCCGGAGCCGGAGCCTGCATCTGCTGCTGTTGTCCGCCTCCACAGGCCGAGAGGCTTAACATAGTTGCCACTGACGCGAAAAGTCCGGCAACAGTCGTTACATTCAATTTCATAAAGTTCGTGTTAAACATATCTTTTTTCCCTTTTAATATCCGGTTGGAAGTATAAATTTCGTTTCAGAATGCAAAGGTAGGTACACAAAACGGTATTGAATATGATAAATGTCATATTCATGATTAAAATTAAGCATTTTTAAGTGTTGTTATATCAGCCGTACTTTCCTGACCTTATACGATATAGGGTCTCTTTCGTTATGCCGAGATAGGAGGCTATCTGGGTGACGGTAGCGCACTCGAGAAGACGCGGATAGCGCTTTAGAGTCCATTCGTAACGCTCCGACGCCGTCATGCTCTGTAGTACGTATATTCGCTCCTCAAGATACTTTGTGTAGTGCATCAGCGAGGCGTTCATGAACAACAATCCTTCATGGTGGTCTATATCTTCAATGCTGATCATGGTTTCGTGCAGTTTGCGGTTGGGCAGATACACTATGTCGCTCGGCTCCATGAACGTGATGGTTAAGGGTATGTCCTCTGAGTTAATGACGAGGTGGGTCATTAGATATTCGTCATCAAAGGCAAACGACATGGTGTGCTCCTTGCCGTCTTTTGTATAAAATGCACGGGCCGCTCCTCTCATTATATAATAAGATGTGTTCTGTATGCTGGAGTTGCCGTCGATGCTCGCTCCACGCGGCATGTGTGACTCCTGCATCAGTCCTGACAGCAAGTTTATCTGGTCCTGATCAAGACGGTGTATGCGCCGTAATATGTCTAACGGATGTGCCATGTCATTTGAAACGTTTTATTAGTTCTGTGAAACGCGACCAGTATTTCAGGCTTTTACACTCGCCGACACCCTCTATGTTGTTGAATTCCCGTAGAGTTACAGGGCGTTTTTTTACCATCTCCATAAGAGTTTTGTCGGTAAATACGAGATAGGGGGCAATGCCTTCCGCTTTGGCGAGCGACATGCGCAGACGCTTCAGTTCGGCAAACAGTAGCTCGGCCGGGTTACGGGAAGGCGTTGCTGCCGGTGATTTTTTTGAAGTTTTGGCGGCGGGTTTGGCGGGATGGTAGCGCGATAGCATTACGGTGGTCGCTCCTTTTAGTACAGACATGCCATAGGGTGTCACTTTAAGACGGTTGTGATCGTTATAGGCCATGTCGAGGAGGCCGAGTTGTATCATCTGTCCGATGTATGAATTCCACTCGCTGAATGGGAGTCGGCGTCCCACGCCGTATGTTTTGATGCGGTCGTAGCCGCGTTCTATTATCTCTGCACGTGCCGATCCGCGCAGTATGTCGGTAAGCATGGTGAGGCCCACCTGCTGCCCTGTACGTATGACGGCGCTGAGCGCCATCTGTGTTATGATGGTGCCGTCGAAGCGTTCCGGCGGATTCAGACACACGTCGCAGTTGCCGCAGTCATGGTCAAGAGTTTCGTTGAAGTAGCTAAGCAGGACACGACGTCGGCATACGGCGCTTTCGCAGTATTCTTTCATGCGGTTCAGTTTCTCCGCATTCAAGACCGGCTGTCCCGATTCGTTAATGAAACTCTGGAGAGTTGCCACGTCGGCATACGAGTAAAACAGTACTGTTTCGGATGGCATGCCGTCGCGTCCTGCCCGTCCTATCTCCTGATAGTAATTCTCCATGTTCCGCGGCATGTTGTTGTGGACAACCCAGCGTATATTGCTTTTGTCTATACCCATGCCGAAGGCTACTGTGGCACACACGGCCTGAATGTCACCGTCGCTGAACATGCGTTGTGCCTCGTCGCGTTTTTTAGGCGTGAGTCCTGCATGGTATACTATGCTTCGGTAGCCACGCAGATTCAGTTCGGCATTTGTGCTTTCCGCACCCTTGCGGCTAAGGCAGTATACTATGCCGGAATCGTCGGGGTATCGATCAATGAGCTTGCTTATGATGCCGATGCGTTTGCTCTTGCCCGGATTAGGCAGTACTTTCAGCGATAAATTGGGCCGGTCAAACGATGCTATATGTATAAACGGATTTTTTAGCTTCAGCTGGGTTATTATGTCATCGCGTGTTATACGGTCGGCCGTGGCTGTAAGTGCTATGACCGGAATGTCGGGAAAACGTTCTTTCAGAATATTTAGCTCTGAGTACTCCGGACGGAAGTCATGGCCCCATTGCGATATGCAATGGGCTTCATCTATGGCAAACAGGCTGACGAAACGGCTGATATCAATGCGTTCCATCTCCTGAAGAAGGCGCTCGGGCGACATGTATAGCAGTTTCATATGCCCTCGTACTGCTTCGTCGAGTGCCCTGCGGTTTTCGTTGCCTGCGTTGCCGCTGTTGACCGCGGTAGCGGGAATGCCGTTAGCGTTCAGTCCGGCTACCTGATCTGTCATGAGCGATATAAGCGGTGACACGACGATGCAGCATCCTTCGTGAAGCATGGCCGGTATCTGGTAGCATATCGATTTGCCGCCGCCGGTGGGCATGAGCGCGAGTGTATCGCGTCCCGACATGATCGAGCGTATTATGTCGAGCTGTCCCGGGCGGAAGCTGTCGTATCCGAAAAAGCGGCGTAACAGCGCGTGTGCGCGTCGGTCTATGTCTTTATAAACTGTGTCCATTGTCAGAATACGTTGTTGTCTGGCTTTAACAGGTTACGTGCGGTAAGAACTATAATTTTAAGATCGAGTATCGGGGTCCAGTTTTCCATATACCAAACGTCGTGCTCCACCCGTTTCTCCATTTTCCATAGTTCTTCGGTAAGTCCGCGGTAGCCGTTTATCTGTGCCCAACCCGTTATGCCGGGCTTGATAAGGTGTCTTATCATGTATCGGTCGATTAGTTTTGTATAGTCGTCGGTCTGGCTTATCATGTGGGGTCGGGGACCGACTATCGACATGTCACCGAGCAGTACGTTGATAAACTGCGGCAGTTCGTCAAGACTTGTTCGGCGTAGGATATGTCCGATAGGTGTTATGCGTGGATCATCGCGCCGGGTCGGTGTGCTGTCGCTCAGGGTGTTTACGTACATTGTCCTGAACTTATAGCATGTGAACTCCTTGCCGAGATATCCGGTGCGTTTTTGCCGGAAGAGTATCGGTCCCGGTGACGTTAGTTTTATTATGATTGATATTGTTACAAAAGCTATCGGAGATATGAGTAGGAATATGGTTGCGCCTATTATGTCGCTGACTTTTTTTATAGCGCGGTTTACGACGCTTTTTAACGGATTGGCCCGGATGCTTAGGAAGGGTACGTTGCCGATGGATCCAAGGTCGTTGACTTTGCCTGCATAACGGCTTATCGGCGGTACGACATAGACTTGAATCAACCGGGCGTCGGCTATGGCTACCACTCTATGCAGTGTCTCGTGGTCTTCGGCCGATAGGGTAAAGTATATCTCGTCAATATGTGTGTTGCTTAAAAATTTGTCAAGACATTCTATAGTACCTATACAATCGTCTGCATTGTCGCAGTTTTTGTCATCAGAGAAGAAGCCTTTGAACGTGTAGCCGTAACCCGGGTCGGAAAGCATCTCTTCGCGCAGACGTTGTGCGGTGGCCCCGGTGCCGATGATGACAACCGAGCTTGAATTGCAACCGCTCCGTCGTATGCGTTTTATAATAAGCCGCGTAGATATTAGGTTTAAGGGCATGATAATGCACATGGCGGAGTAAAACCAAAGGTAGAACGACCTGTCATGTATCCATGAGTTGAGAAATGACAGCAGTGCGAAGAAAAAAAGTGCATGTATGCCTGAGGCTACAAGCGCTTTCTGCATGATTTTGTCGATGTGCAATGACCTTGTGGATGTGTGACGGGTGATGAAATACGTCGCCGGAATGGCGGCTGTATTTGCAACAAGCCAAGTGACTTTCCATCTGAAGCCTATGAGATCGTCATCAAAGATGGTAGCCATAATGTAGCATAAGTTTACGGCCAGAATTGCAGCTGTTGATTCTGCTGCCGAAAGGTAAATGCTGCTTTTGTTGCCCATTGTATATGTTTATAAGCTGAAAGGATGTGTCAACCTGAAGCCCGTTTTAGCTTGTTGACACATCCTTAAAGTCGTGAATGAGGATATTGACAGTACTAAAGTTTGCTGTCAATCAACTTGATCTTTTCTTCGAGCGTAGCGAGGTCGTCTTTTATGCGCTGTATTTTGCGTTCCATGTCGCGCAGAAGTGAGTTGCCGTCTTTCGATTTTACATTAAAGAAGCCCATGTTGTTTTCGTAGGTCTTAAGTTCGTTGCGTTTGGCTTCAAATGTTCTTACAAGACGCTCGCGTTCGCGGTACAGTCTGTTCTCGTCATTGCCTATGTCATTGATGCTTTGGGCAAAATTGGACATGTTGGCTTTTGTCTCCTTGATGTCAAAACGGTCATATAGCGAATCTAATACAGCCTTGTATGCGTCATAGACTTTGTCTTTGTCTTTAAACGGTACGTGACCTGTATTTTGCCATTCAGCTATCAGACTCCGTACGAGTGCTACGGCTTCGGTGCGGTCGGTGTCATCCGTTATCGCTTTTAGTTTTTCTATAATCTCGTTTTTCTGTTTGAGATTGGCTTGTTCGGTCTTTCTTACTCCCGAAGTGGCTTTCTTCCTTCTGTCGAAGAAGTAATCGCATGCTTCTTGGAAACGCTGCCATACATTGTCGCTGTGCTTTTTGTCAACCGGTCCCACTGTCTTCCACTCTTTCTGGAGGGCCACAAGCTGATCGGCTGTCTTTTTCCAGTCGGAACTCTCTTTTAGAGATTCTGCTTTTTCACACAGAGCTTCTTTTTTGGCGAGATTGGCGGCGTGTGTATCGCGCATGTTTTTGAAATACTCGGCTTTCTTTGCGAAAAAGCGGTCGCATGTCTCACGAAAGCGAGCAAACAGGGTGTTGTTTACTTTCTTTGATGCGAAACCGAGTTTTTTCCACTCTTCCTGTGCCGATAGAATCTGCTTGGTCATCTGATCCCAGCCCGAAACATTTTTTAAATTATCGAAATCCAAAGCTTCGATGTGTTCGCAAATTGCTGTCTTTTTTTCTTCGTTTTCGCGTTCACGAGCTTTCCGCTCTTCGAAGAAAGCCTGATATCGTTTGTTGACAGTTGCCGAGGCGTCTTTAAACTTGTTCCAGATTTCTTCACGGATTTCCTTGGCTACAGGGCCTGTTTCGCGCCATTTGTCGTGCAACTCCTGAAGCCTGCGGAATGCAAGTATGACGTCGGGCTCTTCTGCCAGTTTCTCGGCTTCAGAGAGTAAAAGGTTTTTTTGCTCAAGATTTTTCTTGAAGTCGTAGTCGCGCAGATCTTTGTTTATCTTGAGCTGATCGTAAAAACGCTCCACGGCTGCCGAATAATTGCGATAAAGGTCGGTGGTATCGGTAGGCGGTACATCGCCGGTGTCCTTGAATTCCTGTGACAGCTCGCGGAAGCGGGGAAACAGACGGTTTACGTTGTCGGTGTCTTCCGCCATCTTGCCGAGCTCATCTATAATAGCGAGTTTTTTCTCAAGATTCGCTTTTTGTTGGGCTTCTATTTCGGCCAGATATCCAGCCTTTTTTGCTTTTATCACGTCAAGGAGCTGATGCATGCGTTCTTCATCGGCATTATGTAGCGGAGCAAATGCAGCTTCTTCATTGCCTCTTTCAAGAAAAGCTTGCTTTTCGGCCGCAAGTTCCGTCTTGCGGATTGCGTAGAAATATTGTTTCAGTCGTGTGACTTCTTCGCGCACGATTTCAGAACCCTCTCTGGAGCCGATAGCTTCAAGAGTGCTCAATATCTCTTCCTTGGTCAACTGTTTGTCAGCCTCTTCAACTGCTTCGGCATCCTCGGTGTCGACGGATTCCACGGTTATACTTTCTTCAACTTCAGCAGAAGCCTCCGGGGCTCCTTCATTCAAGGTTAAATCCTGATCGGTATTGTCTACCGGTTGGGATTGTTCACGCAATTCCATAGAGTAGTATGATTTGTTAAAATAGTCAATTTAGCACTGTGATACAGTAATAAAGTCCCAAATGTAATGAAAATTTTAATAAGTAAAAGCATTTCTGTCCCAAAAAAGGATATTTAATTAAAATACTCCGTTAAAAACGGACATTGTGCTGTACCTGCGAAACATCATTTATATGTGATGTCGTTACATTGTGCAGGAGTCATGCAGATTTCCTACAAAAAATTAGTAGCGCTTGTGGCTGCCGTGTCGATTCACATAGATGCGTTGTTTCTCATACCTTTTGAAAAGATGAAACGACCACAAATACCTACAATAATAGTCTCAAAAGTCACACAAAAGTTAATAATTATCAATGGCGTGAATTTTTATGCTGGAAAATTATGCCGTAAAACATAAAAGGCCTTATCTTTGCACTGTGTTTTTCATGGTATTAGATTTAAGGTTAAGAAGATTATTCGTCGTGACGACGGGTAATTTTTTTTATACTCGCATTTGTCGTCCCATAAATTAGTCCTATACAACCCCTGTCGTTTATAATGATGTCCAACCTGCCTAATGATGTCATTTTAATATTTGTTATATGTTTTTCTTGATCAAGTACAACATGTCCTTAAGTAGTATGTCCTCTTCGATTATAGGGTGATCATAATTTTTGGTAAAGAAGCCTTTTATCCTATGCGAGTATTTGTAGCCGGCGCTATAATAAAAGTTTAAAGTCGATGGCGTTTCTCCTGTACCAAGTTGAATATTACAGCCTTTATATCGTTGTTCGATGAACTTAAGTATTTCATGCCCGATTCCCTTTCGGCGGTAATCGGGCAATACGGCTATGTTCTTGATTTCAATTAAGGTCTCGGATTCTTTAGTCACCACACATACGCCTATCGGTTTTCCTGAAATAATACCGACATATAAATCTCCTCTGTCAAGATATTTTTCAATCATACTTTCCTGTTCGTCCCCGATGAGAAGCAAATCCAAATATCGCCTCTTAGAGTGCATGATCTGTATTATCTGTATCTTAGACGTCATAACCATAAGCCTTTTGCAAAGATATTCATTTTCTAACAATTATAGAGGTAATGTAAAAAGTTATTTAGCGATATGCAAAGTAGGGGCAGGATTGTAAAAGCCTATCAATGGAAAAGAACGTCAATTACTTCATTGTCAAGTCGGAAAAATCAGTGTAAATTTACAGTGCAGTATTCCTTTGGGGATATTGTACCCTTACATATTAGCTTAATGCGCCTCTGAATCACCACCTCGGAATGTTCACGAGCGATCAATACACATTGAGAACGTGTCTTACGGCGCGTGCTTTCTCATAGTGTATTAAGGCTTGTGGTGAGCCAAGAGTCGTATGGCGAAAGTCTGCGCTTTTGTTTTATCGGCAAATGCGCACAATATTAACATCGAAATTCATTCAATCAATGGAATAAGAAACGAAAACACCACTTGCCGAATTATTACTCAAAACTGTATCAAGGTAAGCGATATGGAGAGAATAACAGCGAATCGTTCATAGTTCCATCAGCTATCAAAATAATGGTGTGGATTGCTTTAATAGTAGGCATACTTGGTCTATTTAGTGAAGTTGAGCATGGTTCATGTAAATTCGGACTTGGCATAATAGCTTCGTCAGTTTTCTTGTTCGGCTTCTTTATGCCATGCGCGGCTCTCTTTGCGATTCTACTGACCCCGGAGATGGTGGGCCGTGTTGCGCTTGGCTACCTAATAAAATAAAAATAGCTGAAAATCAAATGATTATCAGCTATTTGAGGTGCCCGGAACAGAAGCAACCGAATGAAATGTAATGAAAGAGTATGGAAGTGGGTTCAAGTTTTGGCAAAATTGATAATACGCTAATAAATAAGGATATACGTTGTAGTTAATGTAAAAACGAGGTGTCGTTTTCATCCATATTAAATCAGTAGAAATCACTTTGGAGGACAAAAGGAGGACAAAAATTTGGAGCGTAAGACATTTATTATTAACTTTGTAATAGAAAACTAACGAGTGAATGTAAAACAACAGTCAACTTTCAGCACGGTCTTCGGCTGAAATTTTCTGTCCTCCAACACATAAATTTGCGTCCTCCAATGGCAAGTATCAAGCGTTATCTATCATCTAAAGTAGAAGGAAACGGACGTTCCGAAATCCTTTTACGATTGAGCCTGTCCAAGAATGACAAGTATAGGCTTAAGAGTGGCATATACATCAACCCCGATCGTTTCAACGATGGAGTGATTACTAAGCCTCGTGCCAACCAGCAAGAAATTGCAGATCTTAAAGATCTCGAACGAAAACTCAGAGATCTGGAGGACTTGATTTATGAGTTGTGCGAGAAACATCCAATCGGAGATTTGACCAAAGAGTTCTTTGAGAAGGAGATTTTCCGCTTTCACAACCCTAAGAAAGAGCGTAAGCCGAAAGAGGTGGAGCAAAAGCTGAAAAAGAAATTTACTGAGCTTGTGGAAGAGTTCCCTGACAAGAGAGGGCTCTCTGAGTGGCGCCGTCGTAGATATGGCGTTCTCAGCCGTAGCCTACACCGCTTTGAGCTTTATCGTAAAGTGAAACGTCGTGCGCCCTTTACTCTCGACTTCGATATGTTCAATACGGAAGTGCTGGAGCAATACGAGGAATTTTTACGCAATGAGCCGGAGATATTCGACAAATATCCTAAAATCTTTGAGCAGTACCCGGCTGAAACAAGGAAGAACCATAAGTCTCGTAGACCATCTGACAAAGGTGATAATACTATCATCGGTATTTTTGCCTGCCTTAGAACATTCTTCCGTGCTGCCATAGAGGAAGGTCTTACTACCAGCAATCCTTTCGATAAGTATCACGGCAAGACAACAGAAAAGTATGGCACTCCCATTTATATCACTATCGAGGAACGTGATATAATCGCAGACTTTGACCTTTCAACAAACAAGCCTCTTGAAGTCCAGCGAGACATATTCATATTCCAGTGCTGTATTGGATGCCGAGTTTCAGATTTAATGCGTCTCACGCCGAGCAATGTAATCAACGGCTATGTAGAGTATATCGCCAGCAAGACGATGAATGACAGGTCTGACGTCATAAGGGTGCCCCTTACCCAGCGCGCAAAAGATATTCTTGAAAAGTACAAGGACGCGGAGAAGGACGGCAAGATACTCCCGTTCATAAGCTCACAGAAGTATAATATAGCCATCAAGCGCATCTTCAAGGAATGTGGCATTACAAGAATGGTGACAGTGCTTAACCCGACCACTGGCAAGGAAGAGCAGCGTCCAATAGATGAAATAGCCAGCAGTCACCTTGCGAGACGTACATTCGTCGGCAATCTCTACAAGAAAGTCAAGGATCCAAATCTTGTAGGAGCATTAAGCGGACATAAAGAAGGTAGCCGTGCCTTTGCCCGATACCGAGAGATTGACGATGACTTGAAGAAAGAGATGATCGGCTTCATTGAGTGAGCCGGGAAACATTAGAACGTCACACAAATATAACCGCCATTCACTATTTTGAGTGTATGGCGGTATTTTTTTCACCCTCAATTTTATCTGATAATCCACAATAACCCTACTGCGTCAACTTTTTACCCCCGATTATGGTTGACATACAAGATATTTTTATTAACTTTGTCAACCAAATAGAATAGATATGAACAATCAAGCTACCGACATATTTTCACGCCGTCTAAGACAAGCCAGATTGATGAGAGGTATTTCACTGGAGAAACTTGCTCAATCCCTGGCTGC
This sequence comes from Heminiphilus faecis, assembly GCF_008728965.1. Taxonomy (GTDB): domain Bacteria; phylum Bacteroidota; class Bacteroidia; order Bacteroidales; family Muribaculaceae; genus Muribaculum; species Muribaculum faecis. The sequence goes on from NZ_VSMC01000028.1 coordinate 36,678, forward strand.
ACCTGTCAGCAAACAGGCAATCAACAAGTATGAGAAGGGACAGATGAAGCCAGATAGCAGTGTCTTGATAGCCCTTGCCAACGCATTGGATATGAAGATAGACTATTTCTTCCGTCCCTTTACCGTAGAAGTCGACAAGGTGGAGTTCCGCAAGAAATCAGGATTTACTGAGAAAATGGCAAATGCTGTGAAAGAGCGTGTCCGTGAGGAACTGGAGCGTTATCTTGAAATCGAGCAGATTGCCGGTTCACAGGTACGTTTCACCCTGCCACGTAAGGAGGTGCGGACTCTGGAAGAGGCAAAGGTATTTGCCAGAGATATCCGCCAGATTTTAGCCCTTGGCAATGACGGCATATCCAACGTGATAGAGGTTCTTGAAGACAATGGAATAAAAGTTATAGAGCTTGCAGAAAATGAAGGCTTTGATGGATTGAGCGGTTTTGCAAATGAAGAGATACCGCTCATAGTTGTAAACGGCAACTTCCCTACTGAGCGTAAGAGGTTCACCGCCCTTCATGAGTTGGGGCATCTTCTTCTCGATATTCCGGCAAATGTATCGCCTAAAGAAATTGAGAGTCTGTGCAATGCTTTTGCAAGTGAAATGTTACTCCCTGCAGTCGTGCTTAAATCTAAATTAGGGAATGCCCGACATGATATTTCGCTGTCAGAGTTGACCGACATTCAACGTCAGTTCGGAATTTCTGTTGATGATATTATGGCTTCCTTACAGGAATTAGGGGTAATATCTGATAATCGCTATACTGTTTTTCAGAAGAAGAAGAACACTATGGCAGACTTCCGGGCATTGGTAGAGAAATCACGTGTTGAGCTGGAAAAGTCAGGACGGTTTGCAAGAATGGTATATCGAGCATTGGCAGATGAAATAATCACTTTATCAAAAGCTGCCGTTCTGCTAAACACCACTGTAGACAACATAAAGACCAATCTTCAGTTAGTGTAAGTCAATGGAGATAATAGTCAACGACACAAATATCTTCATTGATTTGCATTCGATAGGATTGCTGCGTGCATTGTGTGACTTACCATACGATGTGCGTACCGTTGATTTTGTGGTAAATGAAATCAAGGACCCGACTCAGCTTGAATATTTGACGGCATTAGTTACGGAAGGGAAAATCAAGGTTGAGACCTTTAATATTGAGGAATTGGCTGAGATTATAGCGGAGCATTCAATAGTGCCCGGCAATCTATCAATTCCCGATTGTTCTGTTTGTTACTATGCGAGAAAGCACTCCGCGACACTTTTAACCGGAGACAGACAACTGCGCAAATATGCAGAAAACAACAATGTAGCCGTAAGAGGTGTTCTTTTCATATTTGATGAACTGGTAGCACGGAATATCATAGAAGCCGGGATTGCGGCTCAAAAGCTCAGGGAACTTACTAATATAAACGTCCGTTTGCCTAAGTCTGAGATTGAGAAACGCATTAAAAAATGGTCAAATACCAAATCTCAGGAGTAAAATTTGCGATTACGATTGTTTCTAAATAAGAAATGAGCATCGCATCATGATATGGATCTAATAGAAATAAATCATACGATAGGCTGCCTGTCAGCCGAGCTGTCACTCTACGAATGTAGCATGAGTGATGTATCTCTTACAACCCTTAGGAAGTTATCCTCATTCTTAAAAGAAAGTCATTTGGATTTTGACCGAGGCGCCAGAGCAGCGGTTAAGGACAAGGCTATAGAGTTCTTTATGGAAGAATTGTATGCCTCCCTGACTGATTTTTCAAACTGGTACGTCGAGAATAAAGATGAGTCCTGCGAAGAAGACATATGCGATGAAATCAAAACTATCTTTGAGCAGATAGAATTGATGTGGCGTCCGCTCATTGAAGAGTTGTTCCCAAAATTTGTCGACCCGAACCGCGAAAAAGAAGAGATTGATGACAATGATCCTGAAGGATATAATAAGATTTATGGTAGACCGGGAGAAAAGTATAGGAGTATCAGATATGACATTACAGAAAATCCACAATACCCACATTTGACAAAAGATGAAATCTTCAGACGACTCAAAAGCATCGTCAGTCGATTTCCTGCCGAGGGTGCGGATATATCACGATTACTCAGTCTTGCCTTCAAATATGAGCTGCTCAGTAGAATCCCATATAGAAAATCTGTCATTCGTGAACTTGAAATGACAAGTTCAGAGCAAAGCCTCACAGAATTTATATCAAATAAAGATGATGAAATTTCATATAGCAAAAGATTAGAGGCTATGAAAGAAGAATTACTGAGAAAACAACCATAATCTTTCACAGCAAACTATAAAAATGCACTGAAAATGCTTTACTTGCTTTAATTAAAGCATCAAGTGATAAAGATAAAGGGACTCTGTACGTACAGGGTCCTAATTTTGTGCCGTAATTCAAAAATGAAGTAATTATGGCAGCAGAAATAATGAGTTCAATACTCGGTGTGGAAAAGCCACTCTACTTTGACCCTTTTGGCCAAACAGAATTTACCCACCTTGGCCATAATATGATTGACCCTTTAAAGTCCTGGTGTTAGGGGTCAATTTTATTTTACCCTTTTAATTCTCTATT
>NZ_VSMC01000029.1 GCF_008728965.1 Heminiphilus faecis
CCATTGAAAATGCAAATAAGATAATTAGAAAATATATCCCTAAGAAATCAAATTTTGACGACTTCTCTGATAAGAGAATAATGGAAATACAAAAGAAATTGAACCGCAGACCACGAGAGAAAATAAACTTTGATACACCTAAGGCGCGTTTTTTCGCACACGTTGGATAAATTTGCATTTGCTGTTGGACTCTACACCAGTTGAACCTACGGTCGATTTAATGAAAAACACTTGCAAAACAGAAAAAAACTATCTACCTTTGCACTACCGAACGCCCGGATGGCGGAATCGGTAGACGCGCCGGTCTCAAACACCGGTGGAGCAATCCATCCCGGTTCGATCCCGGGTCCGGGTACAATCAGGCTGTCAATCTTGCGATTGACGGCCTGATTTTTTATGTGGCCGCTGAAAAACCCGGTTGAACTGCTAAGCGCAGCAGGCGGGTAGGGGCGCCAGTAGTACGGCGCCCGCGAAACCGGACGGCCATGCGGAATGTGGTTGTGGGTGGGTATATTGGTTTATGGGCGGCCATATGGGTAGGTGGTTATTCGGTTTGTGGGCGGCCTTCGGGTCGTAGCCGGACGCCGTGGTACCGGCGTTTATGCCAACCCTATTGACGGCTGATAACGGAGCGAGCCTGTAAAGGCTCATGCCATTTGTTAGCCGGTCACGAAGTGTCCGGACCGGGAAATTGGTCTCGAACATGTTCGAGTCTGCAAAGACTCGTGCTTGTTACTGTCGGCATGAGTCTTTGCAGACTCATAAATTGTGGGGTGCTGCATACCGGAGACTGCGCCGTCCGAAGGCCGGCTTGTCCCCGGCTACCGTTGGGCAGGAGCCTTTGCAGGCTCTCGCTATCTCGGCGATTTTCAAGGTCAGCCGCAAAACCCGATGGAGGGTCAGATGGGCTGCCACAATCAGTCCAATGGCTGCAGGCGGGTAGGGGCGCCAGTAGTACGGCGCCCGTGAAACCGGACGGCCATGCGGGATGCGGTTGTGGGCGGGTATACCGGGTTGTGGAGGGCCGGGTAGGTGTCTATTGGTGACCTTCGGGTCGTGGCCGGACGCCGTGGTACTGGCGTCCCTACCGGTATTGGTCGTCTAACGGCCTTATTTTTATGTGGTTACGTGGGTAGGGGCTATGGGGATGTGGTTGTGGGTGAATATATTGGTTTTGGGTGGTTATGCGGGCAGGTGTCTATTGGTGACCTTCGGGTCGTATCCGGACGCCGTGGTACTGGCGTCCCTACCGGCATTGGTCGTCTAACGACCTTATTTTTATGTGGTTACGTGGGTAGGGGCTATGGGGATGCGGTTGTGGGTAGGTATATTGGTTTTGGGTGGTTATGCGGGTAGGTGTCTATTGGTGGCCTTCGGGTCGTGGCCGGACGCCGTGGTACTGGCGTCCCTACCGGCATTGGTTGTCTAACGACCTTATTTTTATGTGGTTACGTGGGTAGGGGCTATGGGGATGCGGTTGTGGGTAGGTATATTGGTTTTGGGTGGTTATGCGGGTAGGTGCCTATTGGTGGCCTTCGGGTCGTGGCCGGACGCCGTGGTACTGGCGTCCCTACCGGCATTGGCTGTTTAACGACATTATTTTTGGATGGGTATGGGTGGGGTGGTTGGTGGACGGGGGATAGAGAAAGGGCGGGGACCGGAGTCCTCGCCCTTGTGTGATGTGTCTTATGTTCTTTGGTGCGGAAAAGTGTGCAAACTTATTTTCAGAAAGGGTAGGCCGAAGCCTGTACGCCGCGCATTATGCCGTCGATGGCGTACTGACACTTGGCTTTGCCGTCGGTGCGGCTGATGTCGCCGCCTGTCTCCCAGTAGAAAGGTATGCAGCCGTTTTTACGGGCTTCGCGGGTCACGACTTCGTTCCACAGCGCGCGTGATGCCTCGTGCTTGTCGAGCGGAGTGGCGTTGGCGCGGATGGCAGAGCTGTACTCGCCGAGTATGACGGGGATGCCTTTGTCTGCGTAAGCCGACTTCATTTTGGCAAACTGCGTGGCCACGGAGTTTTCATCATGTCCGGTTGAGTTGCGGTCTGAGCCCGCCACAAGGTTTGCGGCACCCCAGAACCATTTCACGCGTGAACCTTGAAACCAGTCGTTGTCCTTTTCCAGTATGGTGAAGTCTGACGGGTCGTAGAAGTGTACTTCTACAAATAGTTTTCCCGAGACGGGGTCGACAGGCATGTGCTTGATGTAGTTGTCCTTGACCGAGAGGTCTATGTTGGTCGACGGAGCCTGCACTACGAGGTGGCGCAGCGAGTTGTTGCCTCCGGTGGCGCGCACTGCGTTGATGAAGGTCTGCTGATACTTGATGATGTTCTGTACCGACTGCTCGGCTTGGGCATCGGTGTTATAGCCGGGCTCGTTCATGCCGGCGAAGAGCAGATGCTCGTCGTAGTGCTTGAGCTGGCCGGCTATCTGGGTCCAGTAGTCGTGCTGCTTCTTGTTAATCTCCTCGCTGTAGGCGTTCTGTACGTTGTTCTCAAGCCAGCCGCCGTCCCAGTGTATGTTGACGATGGCATACATGTCCTCGGCCACGATCCAGCCTACGACTTCGTCCACGCGGGCGAGCCAGTCGGGGTCGATGGTGTTTTTATTCTTGTCGGTCACATGGCTGTCCCAAGCGCAGGGTACGCGCACGGCGTTAAAGCCGAGAGCCTTCAGGCCCTTGATGTAGTCTTGGTTGACCTTGGGGTTGCCCCATCCGGTCTCGCCTGAAGGTACCTCCATTGTATTGCCTATGTTGATGCCTGTGGTCATGAGTTTGACAAGGTCAATGGCCGAAATGTCTTTGATAGTGGCGTCGGGGCCAGGCTCGGGCACTACGTATGCCGATGTCTGCTTGACGAGCACGGTGCGTGCCACGTTCTGGGCGAATACATGCACTTTTGCCGAGCGGGCGGTTTTGCCTTCGTTGGGTTGGGTGGTCACGGTCACGGTGTATCCGTTGGCTATATCGCCTGCTACCGAAGTGGTGAGCCACGATGCGTCGGCGGGTTTGCCTTCTTCGTCAACGTCGGCGCTTTCTACGCGGGTCTGTACGGGAACCGATGACTTGGCTACAAACGATGTGATGCCTCCGGCAGGCTCAACCGCGATGCCTTCGGCAAGGAGCTCCGATGGTATGTCGATAGTCTCGAAGCGGCTGTCGTTGTCATCGTCGCTGCATGATGCGAAAGGCAGAACCACGGCGAGTGACATAAGAAGATATAATTTTCTGAATATTTTCATAAATTGTATTTGGTAAGTATTAAATATTTGCAGTGTTTATGAAGGGCGCCGCGTGTCAAATCGGCGCCCTTGTGGATTATGGGCTATTTTACCACTCTACGGTCGGGAAGAAACTGTCGACAGTAAACCTGACGCGCATTGAAGTCGTGAAGCCGAGTTCTGAAACGACAGCCGGATCGGTATCGCTCGGAGTGCCGAACGCGCATCCTGCGGAATTAGTCACTCCATAAGTATTCCAGAGTTCGAGGCGATGCTGGTTGCCGTCGCTGGAGTTGGGTACCTTGGCGGCATCCCATCCGGTAAGCGCAGTGCCGTCGATGGCTATATCGGTAAGGGTCATGCGGGTTGCGGGGAATGCATCCATGAGGTTTGCCGTGTTGATAAACGTCATGATTGAGCCTGCGGAGTAATCGGTGCCGCCGGCGTTTAGCGTGATGTCAAATTCTTTCTTGCTCGGAACTATCTTGCAATTATCATCGACAACCGGTGTGAACGAGCCGTCGTTAGGTCCGGTCCAGTCACCTGCCCAATCGGGAGTGATGGTTATAAGACCGGGTGTATATGCCGCAGGATTGGTGATGATCGTGTAGTCAACCTCAATCTTGGAGGTGAAGCTGACAGCGGGGTCGCTCTCTACATTGACGGCGGCGCTGAACGGACTCTTCACTATCTTGCCGTCGGCTGCGCCCTTGCCCCATATGTTGAATAATTCTATGCGGTAGTTGCCGTTATTTTCAATGTCGCCATAGTAGAAGTTGTTGGCGTCAAACTTGATGGCGGTGCCGTCGGTGCGGATTTCGTTTATGAATATAACCACATTCGGGTACTTGGCAACGATGTTCTGGAAATCGATGTTGACCACCATGGCGCTCACAGCGCTTCCCGAGTAGGTTAGGGTGTGATTGCCGTCAAGGGCGTCGGCGTCGATGCGGTCGATGATTTCGCCCCAGTTGCCGGCCCAGTTGCCGTCAACCCACTGGAAGTTCACCGGAGTGGCGTCGTCAAACTCACGCTTGCGCTCGCTGTAGTAGTTGAGCGAGTATGCGTAACCGTCGCCGTTGGGGAGCGCTATGCGCAGTCCGTCGTTGTCGAGGGCGAGTATTTTGAGCTTGCCGCTCTTAGTGCCTATCCATGTGTTGGCACAAATTACGTCTACGTCTATGTCGATGGTCTTGTCGTTCTCATTGATGGTGTAGGTGCCGGTCTCGTCAGTGACGGTGCCGTCCTCGGCTATGCGGTGTATGTTTACTTTACCGTCCTCGGTAAATTCCATGTAGCCGTAGTCCTTGCCGTAGGTGTAGCCGATCCATCCGCTATCCGTGCCCATCTCCCAGTGTATCTGCTGGTCGAGGTTGGGGTAGTTGTTGGTCACGGTGTTCCAGTTGTCGGTGTCGCCCCACTGGGTGAACGGACCTTCAAATACGTGCTGCTTTCCGTCCTGACCGTTGTCAAGATACCACTTGGTATATAGATGTGCCTTTTCGAAGGGTACGTTGCGTGCAGTAGATATGGCGCGCACCGAGAGAGCCTGATATACGGGCACCGATATTTTTGTGCTGTTGCCCGAAAAGAACTGGAAGCCGTCGGCAAATGTGTTGTCAGACACGTTGATAGAGCCGGTGGCATAGTAGCCGGTAGTGCCTTCGCCGGTCACGTCATTGGCGGTGCGTGTACCTGCGGCGGGCAGGAAGATGGAGTTGCCGTTGGGGCCTGTGAGCTGATATCCGGCCACGCCGTCTACTTCAGTCCATTCGGCCTTACACTTTGCGAATAGCTCTTCATAGTCGGCAGCCGAGGGAAGTGTGGCTACGCCGTCGGAAGCAAGCCATACGATGTCCTGCTTGGTCTTGTAGATGTCGGCTGAGGCGTATTGAGCGGGGTCAAAGGAGTTGTTGACACCGGTGGCATCGCCGAAGCCGAAGAGTCCGCCGAGGTCAGTGGCGCTCTTTGCACCGAGGTTGCTCTTGGCCCACTTTACGGAGAGGCCGAGGTCCACGAAGTCGTTGTCGGCATCAAAGTCGGCAGCGGCGGTGGTGAACTCCTTTACATCGCCGTACACTATGCCCGAACCGAGGTCGAGATAAGCGGCGTAATAGTATTTGGTGGCGGGAGCAAGGCCGCTCTTGGCCACGGTAAACGCTGCTTCCTGCGATGCTGCAGGCAGAATAAGGCCGGCACGCACAGTCTCGACGTCGGGAGCGGTGGCTATGACAACGCCCACGGTAGCGTCGGGAGTAGCGTCGGTGGCCTGACCGCCCATTACTGCGCCGGTGAAGTCAACCGACTGCGCGTCGGCGGTGGTGACTTTGGCGTCGGTGGTGACGAGCGAGCTTACCTCGCCGGTGAATGTCACCTGATTTTTCAGGGTCACGAAAGCCTGATAGTAGATGGTCTTGCCGGTAGGCAGGCCCGAGAGTGCGGCGGTGATGGTGGTGCCTCCGTCGGCGCGGCCCTCACCCTTGACGAGAGTGCCGTCGGCGGTGTTGGTCAGAGCGTTCTGCTCGTAGCCGTAGTTGAAGCCGACCTTGTAGAATGCGGCGCTCTTGTCGTCAAGGCCCTTGACCGTACCGTAAAGGGTAGCGGTTGTGGCGGTCACATCCGACGACCCGGTCGTTATCGACGAAGCGTCGATAACGGGGTCGGTGGAAATGAAGTAATTGTCATCGTCATCGCAGGCGGCAAACGAGAGGCCGAGCAGCAGCGACGCGAATATAAATATTTTGTTTTTCTTCATTGTTTACTGTTCCTTTAAGGTAAATTTATTCGATGGTTAATGACGTAACGGAAGCTGTAACCTGACTTGCATCGATATTTCCGTCGGCATCAACAGGAGAATTGACGAGTCCTTTTTGCTGTATGCATATGGTTAAACAACTTGTTCCTTCAAATTTTAGTGTCTTGTCAGATGTGTTAGTCAGCGATATTTCGGTTTCGCCATTCTTATTGAGCGATACAGCTGATGGAACATCAAAACCTGCACCTCCGGAAGGCCATGTGAAAGGATCCAGATCTTTGTCGAAATTGTGGGCTAAGAGCACTTTAGGATCACTATCAGCTTTCCAGTCTATTCCGGACAAGGTGAAACGAATCTTGATTGTTTGTCCTTTTTTGAAACGAAGTTTTGTTAAGTCAATAGGATACAGACCATCTTCATCATAGAAAGCGTTATATAATTCTATACGGTAATGATCGCCTGATTCAAGATAACTCTTGACATAATTGTTGTCCACTGCGAGTACGGTAGGACCGGTCTGTCCGCCGCCGATGGGCTTGATTTTGAGGCGGGCGCAGAGGTAGCGGTTCACTGCACCGGTCTCGTCTTTTGCGGCGGGAACGCCGAGCACTATCTCCTCATTGTCGGGGTCGCATGCCATTACGGTAAATTCTTTGCCGCTGATTGATATGTTGTCAACGCTTAGCAGAGTTATCTCTTTCTCGAATACGAGCTTGTTGCCTTCGATGGTGAATGCCGAAGCCGAAGCACCGTCAATGGTTTCAAGTGAAGCCTTGTATGTGCCGTTATTGCGTTCGAGAGTAAGGGCGAAGTCATCGATGGCGGGGTAAGCGGGAGCGGAGGGAGTTCCGTAGTTGCCGATCCACTGCCATGCGCCGACGGGCGCTCCGTCCTGTTTCACAGCGCCGTTCCACCACATGTAGTCATACGGAGTCTCGTCGTTTAGGAGCAGGGTCGTGGCTGTGCCGAGATAAGACGCGTCGGAGCCTACGATTGTAAAGAGCGACTCCGCAAGGTTGTCGTAAGAGGGCTGCTGTACGGGAGCGAGCTCTGCCGACGGACCGCCCGAGGGCCAAGTGCCGTCCCAGCCTTTTTCGACATAGCATATGACCATGCGCTGGTCGCCGTTGCCACCCTTGCCGTCGTTACGTATGGCCTTGATGCCGAGCACGTGTTCGTTGAGCTTCACGAGTTCGAGGTTCACCCAGTCCACGAGCCAGTTGTCGGCTACGTCGGGGGCAAGCCATTTTACACCTGCGGGCATGGTGAGGGTCTTGCGGTCGGGGTCCATTACAAAAGGCTTGGTGACACCGTTGACGGTGAGATTGGCTCCGTTTATGAGGTCAAATGTAAGTTCAGGCATAGCGGCATATATTTCGCTATTCCCCCCGAATAACCAGTCGGGTTCGCCGGCGCCCCATGACCAGTTGGGGCTGTCTACTCCGTCCTCTTTATATGTGGGATAGTCAGCTTCAGTGTACTCTTTACCGTCGGTAAACTTGTCCCAGCCCATAGGCGCACATATGAATGTGAATGAGCCGAGATCGAGCTGTCCGTGGTCCATGACCCAAGTCTTGGACTGGTCTGCGCCGCCGGTGAGGTATGTCCACAGCGGGTCGGTAAGCAGGTCGCCGTTGGTGGTGTTGATGGAGAATTTGTAGGGCGCGCCATATACCATGCCGCCGCGGGTCATTACGCCGAACTTGACTTCATAGTCGCCGGCGAAGGGTATGCGGGCTTCGGTAGAGTTTTTCTTCTCGATGCCCTGAGGATGTATCCAGCTGGTAACATATTTGTTGCCGAGCAGACTTGTCATAGTGACTTTGTTGGTGGCCTGATCGATTTCGACCTTGTAGGCTTTGCCTTCCACGAGGTCGTCGGCAGTCAGTTCGGGAGCCGACAGGTCATGGTCGTCAGGCGTACAAGCGGCAGCCAGCATAAGGACCGCGCTTGCAAGAAATGAATAATACTTAAACTTCATAGTTTTCTGATGATATGATTATTATGGTGTGTGTTGTCTTAATACCAGCCTTCGTTTTGTTTCAACACGCCGTTTGAAAGGACTATCTGGTCATTGGGTATCTGACAGAGACCTTTCTTGGCCACGATCTTGGATTTGTCGTAGCTTACTCGAGCGGGTGAACCTCCGTTCATCACGTCGCCGGCTCCTGCCACTACCGCATCGGCCATGACATCCACGCCCTGACGGAGAAGATCCCAGTAACGTATGCCTTCAAAAGCGAGTTCGCGGGCACGCTCGGCCATGATGTTCTCTTGTGTGACGGCTATGTCGCCGAGCCCTGCGCGGTTACGCACCTCGTGCATGTATGCGGCTGCTTGCGGCGATCCTAACTCGGCTGCCATAAGAAGAACGTCGGCATAGCGTACTATATTGTACGGCTGACAGTTGTTTATCTGCATATCGCCTGCTCCGGTAGACATGTTGGCATTTTTTATGACAAGGTTGCCTGCATCGTCAAGCTGATAGAATGCGAGCGGCGAATATTTTTTTACGGTGTAACCCGTGTATTCGCGCCAGTCATTGTATGACGGCTTGAAATTGGCGTCGCTGTTTATGCCTTCGCCGTTGATGTCTATGACACCCGCTTTGCGTCGTGGATCGGCCGCGTCATAAATTCTGTTAATAAAGCTCGGTATCACGGTACATGCTCCCCAACCGGTGTAGTAGGGCACTACGCTGAGAGGGCTGCGCATACCCATCATGACCTGCCAGCGGTTGCCATCGGCGGCACCGTCGGTAGCATATGAAGCCATCGGGGTGAAGTTCATGCTGAGCACCACTTCCTTGTTGGCGTCGCCGGCATAGGTTGTGGCTTCGTTGTTCCATCCGGGGGATGTGATGTTGGCCACGACCGACGAGGCGGGCCAGAAGTTCTTATAGTCGTCAAGCAATTCGTAGTTGGCGCTTGCTATCACGTCCTCTACGGCCGCAAGGGCGTCGGCTTTGGTGACAACTCCGGTGGTGTTGCCCTCGGCATCGGTGAAGCCGGGCTCTTTGCCGTAGTATCCGGTGTAGAATAGATACGCACGCGCGAGGATGGCTTCGGCCGCATACTTTGTTATACGTCCGAACTGGTCCTTTGTAAGATTGGCGTTATCGGGAATATTCTCTATGGCATACTTCAGGTCTTCGAATATGGCTGCATAAACTTCGGCGGGGTCGGCCTGCTCGCGATTTTCGTTGACCGGAGTTAGGAACAAGGGTATGTGTCCCCACAGGCGTACCATGTCGAAGTAGAGAAGTGCGCGCAGCGCGCGTACCTCACCCATATAAAGACTGCGGTTTGAACCGGTCTGCGACCATTGAATCTGATCTTCGCGGGTTATAAGCTCGTTGCAACGGTATACCCCGGCGTAGTAGCGCTGCCAGTCAAGAGTGAACATCTGCAGGTCGGCGGGCGACTCGGCCTGATCGAAGCGGTCGATGACCTGATAGTTGCGTCCGTCGGAGTTGCCGGTACCGCCGTAGCACTCATCACCCATTATGGTGGAGGCTACATAGAATCCCACGCCGGGAGAACTCGATGTCTGACGCCAGCCGTTGTAGCAGCCTATGAGTGCGCGCCATGCGTCGGCCTCGGTCTTGTAGAAGTTGTCGGTGTTGGACTCTGTCTTGGAGTTGACGTCGAGGAAGCTCTCGGCACATGACGAGAGTCCGAGGGCGGCGGCAACACCTATAGTCAGTATATTGTATCTTATTTTAGTCATAATATGTAAATAAACTTATGAGTTTTCAAATCTTAGAATGAAAGGTTGACACCGAAGAGGAATGTGCGGGGGCGCGGATAGTAACCTATGTCGACGCCCGATACCCATGACTGTGTACCGTAACCGATCTCGGGGTCCATGCCGTCATACTTGGTCCAAGTGATGAGGTTCTGGGCTTGGAAGTAGAGACGGCACTGGCTGCACCACTTCTGGTTGATGAGCGGAGCGAAGTTGTAGCCCAGAGTCAGGTTGCTGATGCGGAGGTAGTCACCGTCCTGTACATACAGGTCGCTGAACTGCCAGTTGATGTTCTGGTTGGTCACGCGGGGTATGCGGTTGGATGTGCCTTCGCCTGTCCAGCGGTCGAGGATGGCGGTGGTGTAGTTGGCCTGCTGGCTGTCCCAGCTGCGGTAGCTCTGTACGATTTTGTTGCCTGCTACGCCAGTGGCCACGACTCCGAGGTCAAAGTTCTTCCAATACAGGTTGATGTTGAAGCCATAGGACAGTTTGGGCATACCGTTGCCGAGATCGACCTTGTCGTTGTCGTCGATGATGCCGTCGCGGTTTACGTCGACAAATATGACATCGCCCGGCTGGGGATTATCCTGAAGCACGCCGTTGCCAGCTTGCAGCCACTGGTTGATCTGCTCCTGATTCTGGAATATGCCGGCTGTCTTGAAGCCCCAGAAGTAACCGATGGGCTTGCCGTTTTCGGCGCGGTAGAATTCGGGGGTGTTGTTGTAAAGCTCGTTGGAATTACCGTGTATGATACCGTCCTGATTGGGTATTGAACCGACTTTGTTCTTGTTCCAAGCGCCGTTTATGCCTACGCTGTAGGAGAAGTCGCGTCCTATGACGTCATTCCACGTAATATTTAGCTCGACACCGGTGTTCTTCACATCACCTCCGTTGATGAAGGGTGCGCCTGTACCGGCAGTGGCGAGGATGGGAGCTTTGACAAGCCAGTCGCGTGTGGTCTTGAGATAGAAGTCGAAGTTGACCGACAGGCGGTTGCTGAGAAGTCGGGCGTCAAAACCGATGTTGGTCTGTTCCGAGGTTTCCCAAGTCACGCCGAGATTTCCGAGCTGGCTGGGATATGCGCCCCAGTTGTTGGACCATATGGTGTTATAGTCGCCGTTGTACACTCCGTTGGGTCCGAAGTACTCGCCGAAGAAGTAGTTGGCGTAGGTGTTTTTGATCGGTGACAGGTACTGGTAGTTGTCTATGTTCTGGTTACCCACCTGACCCCAGCTGACGCGGAGCTTTAGGAAGTCGAGCCAAGAGGCGGTGGACTCCATGAACGATTCGTTGGAAATGTTCCATCCGGCCGATACCGAGGGGAAGTAGCCGAAGCGATGGCCGCGTGCGAACTTCGAAGAACCGTCGGCGCGGAATGTGGCGTTGATCATGTATTTTTCCTGCCAGTTCCAGCCGAGACGGCCGAAGTAGCTGACCGAGCGCGACTCGTCGTGGGGGAAGCCTGCGGCATTGAGGCCGTCGGCGGTCGATGCGCCTGTGCCGTTGCTGACCCAAGCGTGTTCCCAGTCATCGAAGCCCTCTTTGAGGTAGCCCTGCTTGCCTTCGAGGTATGAACCCTGATAGCGGTAAGCCTCCATACCGATAAGGGCGTTGAAAGCGTGTTCGCCGATGTTCCAGTCGTAGGTGGCAGTGTTGGTCCATGTCATGCCGAGCGAGTTGGTCTTCTGCTGGGTGACTTTGGTGTAGGCGTGGGAGGTGTCGGTCGATGTGAGCTGATATACAGGCTCGAAGCTGCGTGACTCGTTGGCGCCGTATACAATACCGAATACGGTGCGTATACGCAGGTTCTTGATGGGTTCGAGCTGAGCATATACGTTGCCCGAGAATGTGGCGTTCTTGTCCTGATTTTTAAGAAGCATCATGTTGGCGTAGGGGTTGCCGTCGCCTTTGTTCCAGTCGGAGTTTACCGTGGAGTTGTAACCGAACGGGCCGTCGGGATTGTACACCGGAGCGAGAGGCGAGGTGTAGAAAGCTCCGCGAAGGCCGTTGTTGTACTGGTTGCCTACGCCGATACCGTGCTGCTTTACATATATGAAGCTGGCCTGCTCGCCGACGGTGATGAGGCCGTTGAAGAGCTTGTGGTCGGAGTTGATGCGGAAGTTGTAGCGGGAGTAGTTGTTGGCTTCCTTGCCTCCTACTATACCCTCCTGATCGATATAGCCGAGCGACATGGCATATGTGGATGCGGCCGAGCCGCCGGTTACACCTATGGTGTAGCTCTGTGTGGCGGCGTTGTCCTTAAACATGGTGTCGATCCAGTCGGTGTCATATACGCTTACCGGATTGCCCTCTGCGTCGCGCTGCCATATGCTGTTGATCGATGACCAGTTGTAAGGCTCAAGACCGCTGTTGATCTGCTGCTCGTCCATGATGGTCATATACTGCTGGGCATTGAGCATCTTGATTTTACGGGCAGCGCTCTGTATGCCGTAGTAGCCGTCGAAAGTGACCTTGGCTGTGCCCTCTTTGCCCTGACGGGTGGTGATGAGGACTACGCCGTTGGCAGCCTGCGCGCCATAAATGGCCGCGCTGGCTGCGTCCTTAAGGACGTCAATGGACTCGATGTCGGCCGGGTTGAGGGTGGCGGGGTCGCCTCCCACACCGTCTATAAGATAAAGAGGTGCGGCATTGCCCGTAGTGCCAAGACCGCGGATGGTAACCTTCATGCCTGAGCCGGGACGTCCTGACTCGGATGCGATGTTAACGCCCGGGAGCTGTCCCTGCATTGCTTGCAAAGGCGAGGTGGTGTTCATTTTGGCGATGTCGTCGCCCTTGATCTGCGCGGTGGCGCCGGTGACGAGTTTCTTTTTCTGTACGCCGTAACCGACTACCACCACTTCATCGAGCACTTCGGAGTTCTCGAGAAGCGCCACATCAAGACGGTCGGATGTTACGGTGATTTCGCGGGAGGTCATGCCCACGTAAGAAAACAGGAGCACAGCGCCTGTCTCGGTTTTGATAGAGTAGTTACCGTCAATGTCGGTCGAAGTACCGTTGGCGGTGCCTTTGACTTGAACGGTGACGCCGATAAGCGGTTCGCCGTCGGCTGCTGAGGTCACTGTACCCGTCACAGTGACCGGTTCGGCATGCACATGACATACACAGGTCAAGAGGCACAATGTCACCAATGCAATGCGGAAGAGTCGTGACTCCCGGCAATGTTCCATTAGTCTTTTTCTCATTGAAAGTGATTTTAAGTGTTAGAGTTTAGTTGTTTTAAGTTTCAGGTTGTCTTAGGTAAGTGCTTATGTTAAATTAGCGTAAGATTAACCGTGACAAAATTATACCAATTTCATATATTTTAAAGGTTAAAATGTAAAATTAACAGGTATCATACCGGCCTGCTTTGGGATTAAATGTTTTTCTGATAGGTATAAAATGTTTTATAAAGTATAAAAACTGTTATAAAACAGCGTTTTGAAAAGGGAGCGTGGCTACGGCCCCTTTTCAAAACGCTGTTTTTGGGGTGGGGCTTGGCACTGACCTGTTGAGTCCGGAGTTTTATATTTTTTCGGTTTTCGGCAAATATTCTTATATTTGTAATTCAAACACATTAACATATCATGAAACTATATATCATGAAGCGTATTATGAGAAATCATTCGTTATTGATGATGCTGTTTATGCTTGCGGTTGTTTCGTCGGCGGCAGCGGGGCCGTTACGGTTCAAGCACATCGAGGCCGGTGACGGTTTGTCAAATAATAAAGTCAACAGCATACTTAAGGATAAAGAGGGTTTTATGTGGTTCGGCACATCTTCGGGTCTCAATCGCTATGACGGATATAATATAAAGGTATATCGCGGTGACCCGACCGACAGCACCGCCTTGAATGACAGCTATATCGACCGATTGCTTCAGGACGATAACGGCCGTATATGGATTCATATGGGCGACTCCTATAGTGTGTATGATCCGGTGCATGACCGGTTTGACAACAATGTATTGCCGGAGTTCCGGAAGATGGGTATCAATGCCATACCCTCATATATGAATATACTGCCTACCGGTATATGGATGAACGTTCGCAATGACGGCCTTTACAGGTATAAAAACGGCCGTACCGACAAGATGACCCCGCTGTCATCAGACGGGCGCGAGATAACTGGAGTGACTGCGATGAAAGACTCTATGACCGCCGTTATCGACAATCGCGGACGTATAAGTATAATTGACAGTGACCTTGCTGTGGTGGCGAGTGTCGAAACGTTTGGCGTCAACGATCCCCATCAGGAGAATATGTGGCTGTTCGCTGACCGCGACGGCCTTTTGTGGGCTTTCGGCGAGGCCGGGTTGTGGGCCTATGACACGCATTCGGGACGTATCGACATGTCGGTGGTGCCTAAGTCGATAATGCCCGGATCGGTGAGGGCCATGGCTCAGGATGCTGACGGACTTATATGGATGGGTCTTGACAACGACGGCATACTGCTTGTGGAGAAAGGAGTAGGGGAGCGGCATATAGTCAATAATCCCATAGACGCTTATTCGCTGGGCAATAACTCGGTGACTACCATGTATATTGATGATGCAGGCGCCATGTGGGTGGGCACACAGAAAAAAGGAGTGTCGGTATGCAACGACAGCGAGTTTAAGTTTGATCTTGAGCCGTTTCCCGATGTCAACTGCGTGATGTCGGCTTCTACTCCGGGTATGGTATGGGTAGGTACCGACAAGGAGGGACTGATACTGTGGAATCGCATGACCGATGAACGGCGCATCATCCATGACCCTGCCGACGGCAGCCATCATGCGGCTATAGCGTGTATAACCCCGTCGCGCGACGGCAGTGTGTGGGCAGGTACATTTACCCGGGGGCTGAAGCATTATAAAAACGGAGCGTTTCGCGGCTATACTGTGGCCGACGGACTTGCCAACGATAATGTATGGGCGCTTCTCGAGAATCCCGACGGCACGTTGTGGGTGGGTACCCTCGGCGGGGGCCTGCAGCTCCTTGACCCCGCTACTGGGCGTTTTACCACGTATGACAAGGCCACTACCGGACTTGAGAGCGACTATATAAATTCACTGTGCCGCGGGGCCGACGGTAAGATTTATGCCGGTACCACTGCCGGAGTGTCGGTCATCGACCCGGTGACAAAGAAGATAATCACCTTCGAAGGGTCGCGCGACGGCAGCAAGAAATTTGCCAGCCCTTATATAAGCCAGCTTTTATTTGACAGCCGCGGGCTGTTGTGGCTTGCTACCCGCGAGGGACTGAACGTATACGACATGAAGCGCGACTCGGTATATGACGTGGCGGTGTTTGACGACGTGCCACGTCCTTACATACTTGGAGTGGAGGAGGACGCCGCCCATACGATGTGGGTGAGTGTCGACGGCAGTCTTGTCAATATCAAGGTGGAAAATGACTTCAACAATCCCGGTTACAGATTTGAACCGCGTGTATACGGCGGCAAGGACGGCCTGCAGAACTGTACTTTCAACCAGCGTTCGCTCGCCCGGCTTGACAACGGCGACATTGTGGCCGGCGGCCTGTACGGATTGAATATGGTGACACCGGGCAGCATTCACTACAATCTGCGCCGGCCTAAGGTCATGTTTACCGGGCTGAGTCTTCTGAATGAGAAGATAGAGCCGGGACGTAAATATGACGGACGTATAGTGCTTGCCGAAGCGCTCAACCATACGTCGAAGATTGAGTTGGGATACAGGCAGAACAGTTTCGCGGTGACATTTGCCACCGACAATTACGTACTGCCTCAGTACACGACATATTACTATAAACTCGAAGGTTTCGACAAGGACTGGATGGAGTGCCCGCCCGGCATGCATCATGCCGCTTATACCAATATACCGCCGGGCACTTACCGGCTTGTCGTCAAGGCTATCAACAATGACGGTGTGGAGGGTGATGCCGAAAATACACTGACCATAGTTATCGATCCGCCTATATGGGGTACGCTCTGGGCCAAGATCCTTTATGCTCTGCTTGCCATAGGTGCGGTAATAATGGTGTTTTATGTGGTGCGGCGTTCAGAGCGTAAGCGGTATACTGAAAAGCGTCGCGAGGAGACTGCCCGCAAGCAGGAAGAACTTAACCAACTCAAATTCAGGTTTTACACCAATGTCAGCCATGAATTGCGCACCCCTCTTACGCTGATATTGTCGCCTATAGAGTCGATGCTGAAGGATACGCGCGACGACAAGGAGAAGAAGCGCTTGAATACGATTTACTCCAATGCCAACAGACTCCTGTATCTTGTCAATCAGCTGCTTGACTTCCGCAAGAGCGAGGTGGCCGCGCTTACGTTCAACGGCTCGTCAGGCGATGTCATCGAGTTTTTGAGGACGGTATATAATCAGTTTGGCGTTGCTGCCGAGAAAAAGGATATTGCCATGTCGTTCAAGACTAATGTCGGGCATCTTGACATGGTGTTTGATGCCGATAAACTTAGTAAGACACTCAATAACTTGATTTCCAACGCCATGAAGTTTACTCCTGCCGGAGGCTCCGTGACGGTCGATCTTACTCTCACGGGCAAGATGTTGCGTATCAGGGTGGTCGATACCGGATGCGGTGTGCCCGACGAGGACAAGACGCAAGTCTTTGAGCGCTTTTATCAGAGCCGCAACAGCAAGGGGGCCGATGGCGGTTCGGGTATAGGCTTGAATTTGGTCAAAGAATATGTGAGGTTGCACGACGGCGATGTATGGGTGCAGGATACCCCGGGAGGGGGAGCCACGTTTACTGTCGATATTCCCGTAAGAGAGGGGCCGGCGCCTAAACTTAGCATGTCGGGGGATGCGGGCAAAACCGATGCATCGGCCTTGCATACGGAGCCGAAAGCGGTCAAGGTTTCAAAACCTGTGGCTCTCGTGGTTGATGACAATCACGATCTTCTCGACTTCATGCGCGACGAACTTAGCGATGACTTCAATGTCATTACCGCCGGCGACGGGGTGGAAGCTCTCGAGCTGTTGCATGACAAAAAAGTCGACATTGTCGTGAGCGACCTCATGATGCCTCATATGGACGGTATAGAACTGTGCCGCCGTATGAAGGCCGACAAGGCTACAGCCGGGTTGCCGGTCATACTTGTCACCGCCAAGCAGGACGTTCAGTCGGTGGTCGAAGGTCTTGCCACTGGTGCCGACGATTATGTGACCAAACCGTTCAACAATGAGGTATTGCTGCTTAAGATGAAGCGGCTTGCCGGTCTGCGACGCAGACCGGTGGCCTCGCGGTCGCTCATAGAACCGGAGCCCGAGCCGGTCAAGATTACCTCGCTTGACGAGCAGTTTGTCGACAAGGCAGTGAAGTATGTCGAGGAAAATCTGTCACGCAGCGATCTGTCGGTGGAGGAACTGAGCCGTCAGTTAGGCATGAGCCGCGTACACCTTTATAAGAAAATGCTGCAGCTTACAGGCAAGACGCCTATAGAGTTCATACGCCTCCTCAGGCTTAAGCGGGCGGCCCAGTACCTGCGCGAAAGTCAGCTTAATGTATCGGAGATAGCCTATCGCATGGGTTTCAACAACCCCAAGTATTTCAGTAAATATTTTCAGGAAGAATACGGCATGTCGCCCTCGGAATATCAGAAAAAAGAGGGGGTATAACATTTTATGCCTTACAATTTAACAAATGGCGCAAGTGTATGACATTTGCGCCATTATTATTCAACATGTGTTAAGTGTCTTTTTGACCTATGCTTAGTAACTTTGAATTGCTAAAAATAAACATCATTATCAATTAAATCAATAAAATGAAATTACGACATTTAACCTTAACATTCGCTTCGGCTCTGCTGGTGGCTTCATGCTCATCGGCGCCCTACGATAAGACTGATACCGGAATCACGGTCAATGTCAAAAACGTGGATGCCGACGGCGCACGTCTTGTAAGGCTTCAGGTGCTCGGCGAAAAACTCATACGCGTGTCGGCCACTCCCGACAGGAAGTTTGCCGATACTCCGAGTCTTGTTATAGTACCTCAGGATTCCGTTCCGCATTTCGATGTTACCGACACCGACTCTACCGTATCGGTAAGCACGTCGAGCATTACGGCCACCGTGTCGCTTGCCGACGGTGAGGTGTTGTTTTATGATAAGGACGGCAAGCTTATTCTTGCCGAGGATGAGGGAGGACGCCGCTTTACTCCTATCGAGGTTGAGGGCAAGAAAGCCTATACAGTGCAGCAGTTCTTCAAGTCGGTCAACGATGAGGAGGGCATATACGGCCTCGGACAGCATCAGGCCGATGAATTCAATTATAAAGGTAAAAACGAAGAGCTCTTTCAATACAATACCAAAGTATCGGTGCCATTTGTCGTGTCGACCGATAACTACGGTATTCTTTGGGACAGCTACTCTCTTTGTCGCTGGGGCAATCCTGAGGATTACAAGCAGCTCGGCGGAGTATTCAAGCTGTATGACAAGGACGGCAAGGAGGGTGCGCTGACCGGCACATATGTACCTGCCGACGGTAGCGAACCGCTCGTACAGCGTGAGGACTCGATTTATTTCGAGCATCTGAAGCGTGGCGATCTCGCCCATGTGGTCAACCTGCCCGCCGATTTCCCGTTTAACGGTTCGCATGTGACATATGAAGGCTATATCGAGCCTGAGATTTCCGGACTGTATCGTTTTATCATGTACTATTCCGGCTATCAGAAAATATATATTAACAACGAACTGATTGTGCCCGAACGTTGGCGTACGGCATGGAATCCCAATAGCTTCAAGTTCTCCACCGAACTGGAGGCCGGTGTGCGTGTGCCTATAAAGATAGAGTGGGAACCCAATGGTGCCGTGGCATACTGTGGCCTTCGCGTATACAGTCCTACCGACCCCAAAGAGCAGCTTAAAATGAGCTGGTGGGGCGAGATGCAGGAGCAGATTGACTACTACTTCGTATACGGTGAGTCGATGGACGACGTCATAAAGGGCTATCGCACTCTTACCGGCAAGGCGCCCATAATGCCGAAGTGGGCTATGGGTTACTGGCAGAGCCGCGAGAAGTATAACACTCAGGAGGAAGTGGAGTCGACATTCGCCGAATTCCGCAAGCGCAATATCCCGATTGACAATATCGTTATAGACTGGTTGCACTGGAAGCAGGATTCTTGGGGAAGCCATGAATTTGACAAAGAGCGTTTCCCCGATCCCAAAGGCATGGTTGATTCGATCCATGACATGAACGGACGTGTCATGATATCCGTATGGCCCAAGTTCTATGTCACGACAGAGCATTATAAAGAATTTGATGAAAAAGGCTGGATGTACAAACTTCCGGTTAACGACAGCATACGCGACTGGGTAGGCCCCGGTTATCTCGGCTCGTTCTATGACGCTTACGATCCTGATGCGCGCAAACTCTTCTGGAAGCAGATGTATGAGCATTATTATCCGCTCGGCATAGATGCATGGTGGATGGATGCATCGGAGCCCAACATCCGCGACTGTACCGATATCCAGTACCGTAAGGACCTTATCACTCCCACGGCTCTCGGTCCTTCGACACAGTACTTCAACGCTTATGCGCTGATGAATGCCGAGGCCATATATGACGGACAGCGTGGAGTTGACCCCGACAAACGTGTGTTCCTCCTTACCCGAAGCGGATTTGCCGGCGAGCAGCGCTACTCTACCGCCACTTGGAGCGGCGACATCGCTACCCGTTGGGAAGATATGGCCGCACAGATGTCAGCCGGTCTTAACTTTGCCGTCAGCGGTATACCTTGGTGGACTATGGACATTGGCGGTTTCTGCGTGGAAGACCGTTATGTGGCTGCACAGCAGGAGTTTGACAAGACCGGTAAGGAAAATGCCGACCTCAAGGAGTGGCGTGAGCTCAACACACGCTGGTATCAGTTCGGTGCGTTTGCCCCCTTGTTCCGTGCCCACGGCCAGTGGCCTTTCCGTGAGGTGTTCAATATCGCTCCCGAAGGACATCCTGCCTACAAGTCTATTGTGTACTATACCAAGTTGCGTTACAATCTCATGCCCTACATATATTCTCTTGCCGGCATGACTCATTACGACGATTATACTATCATGCGTCCTCTTGTCATGGACTTCCCCGCCGACAAGAATGTGCGCGATCTTAGAGACGAATACATGTTTGGTCCCGACCTGCTTGTGGCTCCCGTATATCACTACGGCGACCGTAACCGTGAGGTGTATTTCCCCGCAGGAGGTTGGTATGACTTCTATACCGGCAAATACATAGCCGGCGGCGAGACCATGAATGTAGCCGCACCGTATGAACGCATGCCTCTATATGTGCGTGCGGGTTCTATACTGCCTGTGGGCGGCGATATCCAGTCCACGGCTGAGGTTTCGACAGAACCGCTCACACTCTTCGTATGTGCCGGACGCGACGGTAGTTTCACTCTGTACGATGACGAAGGAGTCAACTATAATTATGAGAAGGGCATGAAGGCATCTATACCTCTTGCTTGGAACAATGCCGCGTCTACCCTTACCATCGGCGATCGTCAGGGTGAATATCCCGGTATGCTCAAAAACCGCAAATTCAATGTCGTGCTCGTTGACCCATCGCGTCAGGTAGCATTTGACAAGCCCGCCAAGGGTGTCACTGTTGACTACAGCGGCAACTCGGTGGAAGTAAAACTTTGATTTCATTAGGTACCGTCCAATACAAGATGGTTTTAGGTAATTCTAAGATTAGTGGATAATTGGTTGGAGGGTCGACCCGATAGAGGGCCGGCCCTCTTTTCTTGTTCTAAAAACAAGGTATTGACTTCCTCCTCTGTTTCCTATCCTAAAATTACGCCATATCGTAAGGATGAACGACAAAAGAAGATAAGGGATATCTACGTAACTTGGTCGTGACTCCGCTATGGGTGACTTGACACTGAAAACTGTCTCTCCTTTATATTTATAAACAAAGGCTTCGATGGCTACTACTATTCAAAGCCGAATATTCGCAAACTGAAGCGACCGATTAATCACGCTTGTGAGTAAAGACAAGGTATTGGCGATACTCTCAACCGCCGTGGTACCGGACACTGACACGCTTGTGCATAAAAAATACCTCTCGCCCTCCGAACTTCAGGCGGAAGTGATGGCAGAGGAGGAAAAGGGCGGCACTCGGTTGAATGTCACTTTTTCATATTGCTGTTATGTAAGGCTAATATAATTTCAGCCACCAACGAGTTGTAAAATCTCTATATTCTTTTGCAATTTCTTCTTTCATTGCCTCTGAAAACACAGTCGCATCAATGGCTTGTATTTCGTTATTACTGAACTTCTCGTTGCATATATCCATTATTCGTTTAAATTCTTTTTGAGGCAATTCACCTCTCTTGATTCGCCCTAAGTTATAGTCTGCAAATATTCTGAATTTTTGGTTTATGGAACGAACAGACCATTTCTGGCACTGTAATATAAGCCACGACACAAGAAGGCGACCACAGATTAGCAAAATACCACCAATGCAAGTAAAGACTGTATATATTGTAATCTCACTTTCATCCCAAACATTTCCAAGGCAGAGAAAATCTACAAAAGTATTGTTGATGGCAAAATGAAAATGAAAATATATCAGCAGAACAACGGACATTACTATGGATGATATGAAGCCATGAAATACCTTGACTTTATAGAAAATTATAGCACCAAGGAGATATAGCCATACAATAGTATTCATAACTTGGAGTGCACAGTAATATGCTCCTCCATAATTGTTATTGCCTTCTATTCCGATAAATGCCAGTATGAAAGCTGAATAAAAGAAGCACATTGACGCCATGCACTTAATGGTTGGGACAAAATTACTGCTCCAATGGTCTTTTACATATTCGTCTGCACTAATAACTGTTGATGGAATTAATCCATTGTATTGGTTTATAAAATCTTGATATAGTTGTCTAATCTCTTTGCATAATGAAGAAAACGGAGACTTGTCTAAAAGAGATTCGTAAAAGAACAATAAACAAATCCCCGCCCATAATTGGATAAGCGGGGCAAAACCTTGAAGATAAAGAACTTCGTTAGGCGGCTGTTCCATCATTTAGCGGTTGTGATTTTTCAAATACACTATTGAATAAATCCAAAAGGAGCTTTGCATCCTCTGGGTTATTGAAAGAACCGAAAGCCTTGTAGTCGGAAGGCTCATATTCCAATCGGTACATATCATTATCGAAAACGGCAAAATTGTTCAGTGCGCCATTGAACTGGGTTTGAATATCATCCCTGCCTTCCTGCGAAATAAGACGTATTTGTATGGTGCCATCAAAATTTCGCTCCCGTTGTTCTGCAAAAAGAGTCCGTAGAGGCTGGCTATCAACGAAAGCATCAGAGTTAACAAGCACATAGAGAGTTTTGCCTTTGTCTTCTAAATACTGAGATAATGTCTCCCAATATGCTGGTTGGGTTATCAATTCGGGCTTAAAACCTTCACAGAACATACACACAGAATGTGTTGTATTTTTCAATAGGACAGACATAAGTATAGAAGCATACTCGATGCCTCCGTTAGAGAAAAGAATCGGGCTTTTTTCATTGACCAATCTCTCTAAATATTCTCGATATTCACTTAATGGTATACACATTGTAGAAGCTCTATTGGCTTTGAGTTTACTATATCAACACAAAATTAGCACAAATAGTTGACAATAGCAAATATAATCATTTATTCTATAGGTATTTGCACATTGTTCAAATATCTAAATTCAATACATTTGTGAATATTAAAACAACAAACCAAGCAATTTGCTATCGATTATATTTTTTTATTATCGCACTCAAACAAAGTCGAGAGCCGATTACCCTTGTGGGTGGTCAGCTCTTGTGCTTTTTACGCAGTATGGAAATGAAAGACTACTCGCTATCGCTTAATCTACGTTATTCTTGGCCGGCGTATTTGTCGGCTACGCGCTTGATATCGTCACAAGCTCTCCACAACTTAAAGAAAAGTATGATGTTGAGTATGGCCCATATAAGCCCAAAGATAAACAGTATGGTATTGACACCGAAAGAGGCCACAAATAAAAGTTCCATAATAAACGGGATTAATGAATTTGTGCAAAGATACACATTTCAATCGATGAGAGCGCAATACAATCTTATGTTTTCTAACACAATGCGGTGATTATGGCTGAAGAAAATTTAAAATTGTATTCGACCTTGATGCAGGCGTCAAGGAAGCTATAAAGGACGGTAACAAAGCTTTGGATAAAATAGCCAAGGCTATCGCAGATCATTCTATAATCGTCAAGGTTCAGTTAGAACAGAAAGAGCGTCTTGCACAGCAGGTAAGGCAACAGAGCCAAAAGGCAGTATCTGCATTAGGCGGATTGAAAAAGGAAATGTCAGATCTTAACCGTCAGTGGAACTCATTGACGGCAAGCGAGCGCGGCGGAGAAGCAGGCGCAAAACTAATGGCTCAATACCGTGCCTTGTCAGAACAAGCCAAAGGATATATGTCAACTCTTAATGCCGCAGTCAGATTTGAAGACAGACTTGCACGGCAGAGAGAAAAGACGAGAGAATACAGTAATGAACTGAAAAACTAAGACGGTTATATATCTCACCTCCTCAAACGTATGGCTGTATATGCCGGATATTCAATGGTTGGTAATTTCTAGACCTCGGTTAGGGATGTAACTGCAGAATTTGAGTTGCAGCGAGTGAGCCTCGGAGCAATCATCCAAGACCAACAGAGAGCCAACAAGCTTTTTGCGGAGATATAATCGTTTGCACTCAAATCGCCGCTCAAAATTCTTGACTTGACAAAATAGACAAAGCAAGTCGCTGCCTATGGATTCGGCGAATATCACACTATACAGGACTTCCCCATCCGGGGACGTGCCTCCTATCTTCATGTTCGCAAGCGCAAATGGCTCGATAAGGACAGCGGCGAGATATTCAGTTACGACTGGGATGTATGGGAGTTCGACGGCACACGGCTCAACGCCGAGTTCGTGGCTTTTTTTAAAGATGGAGATTGAGACAACGCCGGTTGGGATATCCACTCTTGCATCACGCAACGGGTTGAACGGACAGACATTGCGTAAGCAGTATAAGGGTAAAATCAGCGATTATCGTTGCCGGGATCTGATGCCGAAAACAAGGCCGTCAGGGAACACCGTGACCGGCGCAAGGCTGCAAAAACAAAAGAAGAGCGTGAGCTTATCGGACAATGGGAGCCCCAAAGGATGGCAAATGGCAAGACTCTGCCGCAGATAATGGCACGCAGCCGTCATATTATTCTAAAATACAAGTCAAAATGGAACGACCAACAGCGGCAAAGGGCAAAAATACTTTTCGAAAAATTTCCGGACATCGGGAAAGCCTACGGTCTATTCATTAAGCTTGTGGATATTTTCAATGATAAAGTCTGTCCGGGTGTCGCAAGACTCAATCTTGCAAGATGGTACAACATGGTAGAGGCTTTCGGGAACAACGAGTTCAACAAGGTACTTGAGACTTTTGAATGCCACAATACGACAATAATAAACTATTTTGAGAACAGGCTGACAAACGCCTTGGCCGAATCATTCAACGCCAAGATTAAAGAATTCCGTTCTCAATTCCGGGGTGTGGGTGACATTAAATTCTTTATGTTCAGGCTCGCTAAATTATACTCCTGAAAACTCTGCCTTACCAACTGGAGAAATCCGCAGACCCAGAATTATCAGTTTGTGTGGTTATATGCAGTTATGGTTCTATATTGACCATGCGGTTATTCGTTTAGCATTTTGGTGACGTGGTTTTTCAATAACCGTGAATCTATGGGCTTCGACATGTAGGCATTCATGCCGCTGTTGAGAATACGTTCCTCGTCAGATGCGTAGGCATAAGCTGTTAGTGCGAGTATGGGCACATCAGATGTAAGTTTACGTATCTCGCGGGTAGCTTCGTAGCCGTCCATTACCGGCATGTTTATATCCATGATTATCAGTCGGGGATTACATTCGTTAAACATCTCGACAGCCTCTTGGCCGTTCCATGCATGTACGAGGTTGTATTTTGACGATAGTATGGCATCGATAAGCTCATAATTGCTGTCGTTGTCCTCTGCTATGAGGATTGTCTTTTTTTGTGATGAGAACTCGCTGATTTTTCTTGATGCCATGTCTTTTTTCTCCGGAGATACTGCGGGTATGTAAGGTATGGTGAACCAGAAGGTTGAGCCTTGTCCTAAATCCGATATGACGCCGATTTCACCGCCAAGGCTCTCTATTATGCTTTTACATATGGGCAGTCCCAGCCCCGTACCGGTCTTAAATGAATTAAGTTTTACGAAACGTTTGAAAATGTCTTTCTTCTTGTCGTCGGCAATTCCGCATCCTGAGTCGGCTACTTGGAATCGCAGCATGTCGCCTTCCTGTACATAGCTTATGGATATGTCGCCGCGCTCGGTAAATTTTATGGCATTGGTGATAAGATTGGTGATGACCTGCGTCAGGCGGTTGCGGTCTGACTTTATTATGCATTGCGCCATTCCCGGTTTTAGCGACAATGTCACGGGCTTGCTATGTGGCAGACGCAGCTGCAGCGAGCTTTCTATTTCTGTCAATAGCTTGTTGAGGTCGAAGTCGGAGTGTTTGAACTCAAGTGTTCCGGCCTCGATTTTTGACAGATCGAGTATGTCTCCGATAAGTTGCAGCAACAGGTCGCTGTTTGTTTCTATTATCTGTGAGTATTTATCTTTATTTTCGTCGTTTTCGGCCGAGGCTATCAGTGAACTGAAGCCTACAATAGCATTCAGCGGAGTGCGTATCTCATGGCTCATGTTTGCCAGAAATGCCGATTTGAGCCTGTCTGACTCTTCCGCTTTCTGTTTAGCCATAAGAAGTTCGTTTTCCATTTTCTTGCGGTGGGTTATTATCTGAAGTGAGCCTACAAGTATCAGCGGACGTCCGTTTTCGTCCTTTGACGACATTATGGCTACCATTTCCACCCATTCGGTGGCGCTTTTACCGTCATCGGTCGGATATCTCATGCGAAACTCTTCCTTGAATTGAGTCCTTGTGCCGTTTTTGATGTCATCGGTGTAGCGGCGTATTCTCTCGCGGTCATCGGGATGAATTTCGCAGAACATGTTTTCTTCATGTATGGCAACCTCTTTATGGGTTATTTCGTTGTTTTCGTTGCGCGCGGGCTTGTGTAGAAATACCATGTGTTTATCGAGCTCCCATCGCCATGGCGACACTTTCGATGTCTCAAGCGCTATACCCATTTTCTTGTTGAGGTTGTGCATGCGTTTTTGTATGTGGTATAGGTTGGAGCTGTCAATCATGAAGTATTCCATGAAACGCCCGTTCTCTATCGGACGTACGACAATGTCGAAATACACCTTTTTATCAGGATAATAATACTGGAAGTTGACGGCTTTGCCGGTCTGTTTCGCTTCATTGGAGGCCTTCATGAATATGGGCATTGAATGGGCAAACAGTTCACTGCCGTACTTGCCCACGCAGTCTTTACGGTCAAATATGACTTCCATGAAGTGGTTGTTTACTTCACGGTATATAGTGTCGACAATGACTCCGTTTTCATCGGTGATCATCTCTTGGTACATGTACAGCACCGGCATGGTATTCACGATTCCTGTGAGGCGGCGTTGCATCTTGTCTTCCTCTTTCTGTATCTTGTTGATTACCTTCAGGTGCGACCAGCATACATACAATAAGAATATTATGATAACGGCAAGCAGCGATAACGATATAAACAATAAAGTCCTGTTGATGTCATCCGAGCCGATACGCCATAATGTAAGGCATAGAATTACCGATATGACCATTGCCATTGATACGAATGTCGTTTTTCTGTTCATGTGTCAGAGCTATGATTGGAGTCGTTTTATGATAGGAGCCAAGGCGCTCTTGTCGGGAGTGCATGTGCTAAAACGTAAAGATACATATTTTATGTAAATAATATCATATAATAGTTAATATTTTATGATGCATTTGATCGCATGGGTGATTTAAAAAAAATTGCTGGCTGCGTATTTGTTTATGAAATCGTCAATAATATCAAGTGCTTCCGGGGGAATTGCTTCGCGGATCTGCTCGTATTAGCTCATCTCACCTGTAGTTGAATGCTCCATAATGTGGATAAGCCGGTCATCGCGTATGCCCGGCCGGTTTTTATCAGTGTGAGAACCGATATTGTCAATACGATTTTTATATCATGTCAATAGATGTGTGTTTTCATGATGCGGTGCTCCTGTCGGGTTTGCCGCCGATGCCGCCTTACAGACATAGCCGGTATGCTTTGCCTGACGTACCATCGTACATGTAGTTTTCAAGTAACTCGAACCCGCACTTTTCGGCTACACGCTGCGAGGCTGTATTTCGGGTATCGGTGGTAATCATAAGAGACTTCAGACAAAGACTGTCGCGGCAAAACTCAATCAAGCCATAAAGAGCTTCGGTTGTCAGTCCTTTGCCCCAATAAGGATAGCCTATCCAATAGCCGACCTCTCGCTCTTCTTCGGCAGTATAATGATGCTCATCCTCTTTTGGCACAAGCCCTATGCTTCCGATCGGTTCGCCGGTGGTTTTGAGGACAATGGCGAATGAATATGGATTAGGTGCAAAAATATATCTTATCACATCACGGCTCATCTCGGCTGAGGTGTGGCATGGCCACAAGGCCAATTCACTCACGCGGCTGTCGGAGGCATATTTATACAGTGACTCTGCGTCATCTTCTTTCCACGGTCTTAAAATGAGTTGTTCGGTTTCGATCATATCAAATATGTATTTTCAATCTATTTCCAAATGTACGAAAATAAGTATTTATTTACGAATGGATTTGGATTTTAATTTGAAGAATTTTATACGTTTTATGGTATGCACTACAGTAAGTGCCAGAAACACAAAACCGATTTTGCCGTGGATAGCTCCTGCAGGAGAGTGTAAGTGTGAGCCAATCCAATGAAAAAGAGCCACGAATGCGCTTATTAAAGTGAGCAAGGTGAAAACTGCAAGCCAATGTGTAAGACGCGATTTCTGCTTTGACAAAGGTTGAAGCCATGATTTATATCCGAAATGAAGATACAGGTGCCATATTATGTTACTGAAAAACGTGCATCCGACAATCACATGAACCCACACCCATGATATGCCACGGCTACCCGTAGCTTCAAGCTGTATGCTCGATGCGAGTATGAGCGTTGTTGAAAAAAGAAGGAGTATGTTGCAGAGTTTTAATTTTTCAATCTTAGTCATTCTGTAATAAATTATATTTGTATAATACGTGTAGATTCAGTTTATGCTTTTCCGGCAATGACGGATGGGAGAATAAGCCTTGTCGCTCCATACCTATCTTCTGCATCACATGCTCTGAACGATGGTTGCACACCGCTGTAAAAGAATAAACTTCGTTGAATAGCCGGCGTTTACGTGCATAATCAATACAGGCTTTTGCCGCTTCCGTGGCATAGCCTTGATGCCAATATTTACGTGCAAGCCTCCAGCCAATCTCGATTCCGGGCGAAAATACAGCTTCAAAATCAAAATAATGGAAGCCGACATAACCGATAAATTTGCCGTCATTTTTAGCCTCTGCTGCATAAAGTCCATATCCCGATTTGTTATGTTCGCATATGATACGGTTATAAAACTGAACCGTTTCTTCATACGAAAGACATTTTGGCATATACTCCATGACCTCTTTGTCATTGTTGATTTCAGAGAAGGGTATTATATCTTCTTGCTGCCACGCTCTTAAAATGAGCCGTTCGGTTTCAATAATTTTGTAATGTTGAGTTGCTATAGGTTGCCGCATGTGAATAATCGGGAAGTGTTTTCCGGAGGCATCGTATTCATCCCGGCCGATAACCTCATACCCCATTTTTAAGTAGAAACGGTACGCCTTTACGTTATCTTCATTTACATCTACTTTATCGACCCCACATTTATTTACCGCGTAATCGACCAATGCTGTGCCGTAGCCGAGTCCTTGTTTTTCCGGAAGCACAAACAACATTTCAAGCATATCATTGCTAAATCCCATAAATGCGTCTATCTGTCCGTTGCAGTCGCGTACCACAAAAATATCAACAGCCTGAAAATACTCATTTCGTACCAATGGCCGGTAATATTCAATATCATTTTCATTTAGAAAATGGTGCGAACTGTGTACCGATTTTTCCCACACGGCAAGTAATTCGTCCAAAATTTCGTCTGACATCGACCCTAAACTCTCGATTCTCATTGTTTAAGCGGATTTTTGCATTTAGTCATAAATTTTGAATTCCATTTGTTCTGAAAATGAGCTATATGGCCCACTTCTTTGGATATTACGCGGGAGCCGGATGCTTAGCTCTTGTTGTCGTATGGAATGTATACCAAAGCAACAAGTAAATATCTCATTCTCTCCTATATGAAGTAGCTGGGCAGAGCGTAGAACCGGACTATGAGTCTTTTCTTTAATACCCATTAAATGTAATTACGACATAAAAGTAACTAAATTTCAGCTGCAAGACAAATCTATGAATTGGAAATTTTGTGACAGAGTGAGATAAAATTGAATGTCCTTTCGGCATAGGATGCCGTTGGTAGACAATATGACAAATATGCTATAGTACAGGCTTTGTGACCACTGCTTCAAGGATGAGCGACCATAATGCCGCGAGCCAATGGACCACAAAGAGGGCCGGAAGGCTTTCGCCCGCTATCGTGACATCGGCGAAGAAATGAAACAAGACCTCGGGAATATCCTCGGATAATAGCCTTGATACCCAACAAATTTCATAACTTTGCAAAATGAAATCCGAGCTGAAGACATACGATATTATCAACGCTGATGACGCTCAATTTATCAGCGACATCAAGTCGATAGTATATACCGCCAAACAAAAGGCATATCAGGCCGCTGACCTCTTTCAAGTTGCTGCGAACTGGCTTGTCGGCAGACGCATTGTCGAACAAGAGCAACATGGACGAGAACGCGCTGAATATGGTAAGCGAATTATAGAACTTGCATCAGAGGCGTTAACGGCAGAGTATGGCAAAGGTTATTCCGCTACGACTCTTCGCAATTATAGAAAATTCTACCTTTCTTTCAAGGGATTGCAAATTCAGCAACCACTGCTTGCTGAATTTAAGAGTTGCTTTTTGATTCAGCAACCATTGCTTGCTGAATCTCCGACAGACATATCAAAGGAGTGTGTCTATCCTATGCCGAGTAATCTTTCATGGATGCATTATGAACGTCTTATGCGTGTTAAAAATGAGGATGAAAGGGATTGGTATCTTAGAGAAGCATCTACCGAAAACTGGAGCTACCGTACCCTTGACCGCAACATTGGCTCTCAATACTATTATCGTCTGCTTCAGACACCGGAATCAAAACGAGGTGAAGTCATTGAAGAGATGCAACGACTGACAGCAGATTATCAGAAAGACCGACATAAATTCCTGCGGAATCCTGTTGTTGCAGAATTTTTAGGTTTTACGCAGGAGGCAGCGTATTCGGAAACCAATCTTGAATCTGCAATAATCGACCACCTGCAAAAATTCATTCTTGAACTCGGCAAAGGATTTGCTTTTGTTGCACGTCAGCAGAGAATAAAGACTGACATGGGTGAGTATTACATTGACCTTGTATTTTACAACTATATTCTTAAATGTTTTCTGCTCATAGACTTAAAAACATCGAGAATCACGCATGAGGACATCGGGCAGATGGATATGTATATCCGGATGTATGACGAACTGAAATGCACCGAAAGCGATAACCCGACTATCGGCTTACTCCTTTGTTCGGAAACAAGCAAGGATTTGGCGCGGTATTCAATACTCAAAGACAGCAAGCAACTCTATGCGGCCAAATATCTGACATATCTCCCGACAAAGGAAGAATTAACCGCAGAGATTGAGCGTCAGAAAGAGATATTTGCCTTGCAAACTGGTAAAAATCAAGATTAGGCCCTGCATTTTTTGCATTATCCGCATTTTGATGGAAAAATTCAATACTTACATAGAACATCCTGAGATTGAGCGTTGGCGCGATTTATGTGTCAATGATGGAGAATTATGCCAATATAGTAAAGGAGAGGAGTTTGTAAGTATTGGCAGTGTTGCAAGATATATCGGCTATGTCAAGTCGGGAACGCTGAAGTATGTTGTCTATGATGAATTGGGTAAAGAGCATGTATGCGGATTTTCATCCGAAGGAGAATTTGTGGCTGACTGGCCTTTTGCATTGCATGGTGAAAAAGCGAAACTGGCAATCATTGCCAATTCAACAAGCCATATTTACCGTTTCCCGGTCAAAGAGATTGTGGAGCGCATGAAGACAGATACCGAATTATCGGAACTGGTTGCAAAATCGACTGAACTGGTATTTTATCAGACCTACGACAGATATATAGCGCTATACTGTCAATCACCAGAAATACGTTATTCCAATCTGATTGACAACCATCCGGACTTATTTGAACTGTATTCACTTAAAGACATAGCTTCGTTTCTCAATATAACGCCTACATATTTAAGTCGCATCCGCAAAAAACTTAGCAAATAATCGAAAACCCTATCGACTCTCAACTTTGTTTTAGAGTTTAATCTTGATATTGCTGTAACTTTGTATTCTAATCAAACATAAAGTTGATGCGACTATAATATGGCATACTATTCTTATACGCGATGGTATACCTAAATGCTGTTGTGCAGACCAACTCGCCTCAATACCATAAATTTGCAAAGATAAATAAAATCACATTATTTAATAATTCTGAGACATCGAATTAAATGAATATATTACGAAATCAAATATCAGTTACATTTTTGTTAATTGCATTTATTGCATTAGGACAAGAAATAACTGATACAATCACACCTAAACAATTACAGGAAGTCGTCATAAGCGCACCAAAGGTTATCAGAAAGGCCGATATGGATGTGTATTATCCTTCTCGGAGTTCTGTGGACAACTCTAAGAACGGTTTGCAATTGCTCAACAACCTCATGATACCGTCTCTCAGTGTGACGGAATCTTTGGGTTCCATCAAGGCCGCCGGACAATCTGTGCAAGTTCGCATCAACGGACGAGAATCCTCGATAGATCAGGTGCGCTCCCTTCTTCCCGAAACTGTCAAGCGTGTGGAATGGATTGAAAACCCCGGTCTGCGCTATAACGGTGCGAACTATGTACTGAACTTTATCGTGACGAATCCCGCCGTTGGCGGTTCGATAATGGCAAATGCCATGCCAGTTCTCAATCAAGCTTGGGGCAACTATATGGCTGATGTCAAATTGAACAATGGCTATTCTCAGTTTGAGATGTGGAGTAGCTTCAAGCTAACCAATAAGATAAAATCCCATCGCGAATATGTGGAGACTTTTACATGCCCTGATGGCACTTCGCTCACAAGAAACGAGACCTCACGTGGAGGCACAATGGACAATTCGATGGGCAACCTCACAGCCTCTTACAGTTATATAAAGCCAGATACTACTGTTTTTATGGCGGATTTTTCATATTTTGAAAAATTTACCGATAAGTTTCGTTACAATGGACTTATGTCTCTAAGCGATGGTTCTGATGACATTTTTCTTACCGATACACATGGAGAAAAGGGTAAAAAGCCTTATCTGTCTCTATATCTTGAACAACACTTCGCTCATAAACAAATGCTTGTTGTGGATTTCAGTAGCTCGTTTTGGTTTGGCAAATCTTACTCGGACTACATCGAACGCCTCCCTGATGCCACTACTTACCTTACTGACATTCATACAATGATAAAAGACCGTAATCAGGCTTACGCCATAGAAGCGGACTATATTAAGAATTGGAAAAATTCGAGGTTTACAGCAGGAGTATCTTATGCCGCAAACCGAAATCGTTCTGTTTATGAAAATCTTGGAGGTCAGATTTTTCATCAACGTCAGGATAAGGTTTATTTATTTGCAGAGTATTTCCAACGAATCAATAAGGTGAGTTTAACTGCCGGAATCGGTGCTCAATACACTGATTTTCTGTTCAAGGAGACGAATCAAGGGAGCCATTCGTGGAATATGCGTCCACAAGCAACAGTTACGTATGGCATAAATCAGAATCATCAGTTCAGATTAAGCTTTGAGTCGTGGCAATCCACTCCATCATTGGCTGAAACAAATGTCGCTCCTCAGCAACTTGATGGTTTCCAATGGAGAATAGGTAATCCCGATTTGAAGACATCTAATTCATATATGCTCACGTTACGCTATAATTTCGATATTCCGATAGCCGCAGGCACATTTGGAATCAGAGCATTTACAAGTCCCGATGCAATTACACCTCTTTTATATTGGGAGGATAATAAACTTATCACTACATACGAAAACAGCAACGGATTGCAAAATCTATCGTTCTTCATTGCTCCTCAAATTGACATTATACCACGATGGCTTACATTGAGCGGTTATCTGCAATATCGTATGGGGCGCATGCGCGGCACAGACTATAAACTTCACAACAATAACTGGAGTGGCAACGTTAATCTCCGACTCATGCACTGGGGATTTGTCTTGTCGACGCAATATGTCCGCGCACAGCATGACCTTTGGGGTGAGAAAATCAGCTGGGGCGAAAATATTTCAGTCATTGACCTTTCTTATAATTGGAAAGATTGGCAGTTCGGGGCAGGTATGATAATGCCGTTTGGCACATACGATCAAGGTTCAAAAATGCTCAGCAAATGGAATACAAACGAGCAACACATGCACCTTGATATGCGTATGCCTTATATCAACATCAGCTACAATATTCAATGGGGACGCCAGAAACGAGGAGCGCACAAAAAGATAAACGCTGAGGCCTCTGTTGATACATCAACAGCTGGTGGACGATAAATACAAAATATAAAAGTGGACCTACATTATCTAATGCCAAGATATGTAACTCTTTTGAAGCTGATTACATCTATGATTAAGACACTCCTATTGTAATTTGCGTTACGACCGTAGGTTGTTCCACGCCAAATAGGATTAATGGCTGGTATCCGGTAGATGATGAAGCTGGGACCCGAATTGAGGGCAAGGCTATAATTACAAAGAAAGACTTTGATGTCGTAACTCTCGATGCCGCCTCTTGTCCTGATATGGCTGTGATTGAAGGCAAACTGAAAGTTGACAAAGTACAGAAATGGGCTGAAGCAACGGAAAACAGAATCGGTAAAAGAATAGGTTTTGTGTTCAACGACTCAGTGATAATGGCACCGACCGTCAACTGCCGCATAGAAAGCGGTGGCTTCACAATCAATAGCCCGGACAAAGTTCTAATTATTGAAATATACAAATCATTAAAGTCTGGAAAAGCCACTTTGTGAATGGATTTGTGTTGCTAACATTCGTAAGTCCAGCCCATTCACAGTTGATATTTGGCAACTGTGAGTGGAATCACTCACAAACGTGAGCACTCACGCCTAACCATATCGTTTTTCATAATTCTGCGATTTAGGCAAAAATGAAAAGCGCTGAAAATCAAGTGATTTCAGCGCTTTTTTCAACATTTAGACATTTTGTTTTGTGACCCCGGAGAGGCTCTGAATATTTCGCCAACTCGCTGGAGTTCAATACGTTTATTTTAGTCAAAATGCAGAATGTACCCTCTTGGGACACCTCTCTGCTTCTACGATTTTCAATAATCTATTGCCTTGCCGCTGCAAGAACTCTATTACAAAGTTACAAAAAAATTTCCGCTTTTGAAAATAAAAGGTCACCAATTCAAATTATGGTCTTTTAAACTATTGGGAAATTCGGACACTCCATATTTTCCAAAGAACGATAAATATCGTTGCCTTAGCTGATGTATATATGGGGCCATTAGTCTATAATGGACCCGATTAGGCATTATAGTATCTTTATTAAATAGTCTAAATCCTGTTTTGAAATTAATATATCCAGCCTTATTATTGTTCTCATCAAATGGGAAAGACGGTAAAATATGGCACGATAACACACCATTATGGAATATTCCACGATACTTGGGCTTATCCTTCAGTTTAATATCGGAATACCATCTGGAAAAGCCACTCTACTTTGACCCTTTTGGCCAAACAGAATTCACCCCTTTGGCCATAATATGATTGACCCTTTTGGCCCAAATAACATTAACCGCTTAACACAAGAGTTATTAGAGATTTT
>NZ_VSMC01000002.1 GCF_008728965.1 Heminiphilus faecis
TTTTTTCTACCGATTCACTCTTGGGGGCGGACTCGGCCGCCCCCGCCGCTTGGGCATCCCCCTCCGAGAGGAGTGAGGTTGGTCTGCTTATCTAAGCAAAGTTTTTGCACTTCGATTTTGAATCTTCACACATTTTCAGCATGGTGAATCTGAACGATATCACCGGAAAAGCATAAAAACAGGTCATTTTGCTTAATAATATATTCTTTTAGATTTATACTGCATCTTATCTGACCTCTGATACAGATCAGGACCGTAATCGCATCTAAACGGACAGGTAAAGAAAACAGTTCCATCCTGTTTACCGGAGTTATCAATACACGACCATTTTGCAGATACGTTGCTTCGCTTGACGTGTAATGTTGAATCAATGTTGATATAGGGACAGTATCAAATGCCATAGTTCAGAATTTTAATTTACAAGACAAATGTATTAAAAACTAATTGTTTTTTTATCCACAAAAGAGCTAAAAACGCCATATGCTCCAAACCGCGCTCCATATTGAACTGTTGGAGCATTTCTCTTATGCCGAACTTTGCAAGCGAAATAATCAATAGTGAAAATGAACAGATCTATAACCACATTTCTTACATCCTTACTCATTTCTTCTTTTGCTTGCATGGGAGAAACCCGCACAATATCCTTAGAGGAATGCCGGGATCTCGCCATAAACAATAATAAGGAATTACGTATGGCTCACATGCGCCAACAGGGAGCACATTATCAGCGCAAAGCTGCATTCACAAAGTATCTGCCGAAAATATCCGCTACCGGAATGTATATGAGAACCGGTGACGAGATATCTCTTTTGAGCGACGAACAGAAAAACTCGTTGTCACATCTTGGAGATATGGTTCAGATTCCCGGTCTGCCATTGAACGCATTGGGCGAAAAGCTCAATGATGCCCTACGTACTGATACACGAAATATGACCGCAGCTGCAATAATGCTTACTCAGCCCATATATATGGGAGGTAAAATCAGAGCATACAACAAGATTACCAGTTATGCAGAACAGATTGCAGGTGATCAGGCTGATTTACAATTACAGGACTTAATCGTGGAGGTTGATGAAACATACTGGAAAATAGTTGAACTGCACTCAAAAAAAGAGCTTGCCGAGGGTTATATAAAGCTTATTCAGACTCTTGACAGCGATGTCACCCAACTCATACACGAAGGCTTTGCGACAAAAGCCGATGGGCTAAGCGTCAAAGTCAAATTAAATGAGGCCAAGGTGACATTGATACAAGTCGATAATGGTCTGTCCATAATGCGCATGCTTATGTGTCAGTTATGCGGTCTTGATATGAATACCGACTTAAGGCTTGCCGATGAGAATACTACAGGACCCAGCTATGTTCTCATGCCCGATTGCGGGAATTTGAATGAATGGCACGGCAGACCGGAACTCCGTATGCTTGAAAAGTCAATTAAAATCAATGAGGAGAAAGTCAAAATAGCACGTTCCGAATTTTTGCCGTCTGTCGCACTTACAGGAGGATACATGTTAAGCAATCCGTCTGTGTTCAATGGATTTGAGAAAAAATTCAATGGCACATGGAATGTCGGAGTCGCTGTCAATATCCCCATACTTACTTGAGGAGAACGGTCCTACAAGGCAAAGGAGGCCAAAACGAATGTAATGATATCGCGGCTACATATTGAAGAAATCGAAGAAAAAATAGAGCTACAGGTCAGCCAGTGCCGCCAAAAAGCAACAGAAGCACATGAGCGTTATGTCGCTGCTATCGGAAACAGAGAGGAAGCAGATGAAAATCTGAGATGCGCCAATTACAGGCTGAAAGAAGGCATCATACCGGTCAGCAATGTCATCGAAGCTCAGACTGCATGGCTTTCGGCTCATTCTGATTTAATATCGGCATCTGTCGATGAAAGGCTTGCCAGTCTTTATCTGCTCAAATCATTAGGACTAATCAAATAAAACCATTATAATGAAAAAGAATCTGAACATAATTATCGTCATTGCCTCTATCTTCACTCTTGTAATTATAGCAGTGATAGTAGTTGGTCTCACTTTGCCCTCTCAAAAAGAGACAATACAGGGTCAAGCCGAAATGACAGATTACAGGCTGTCAAGCAAAATACCCGCCCGCGTCCTTGAAATCAGGGTAAAAAAAGGTGACATGGTGTCGAAAGGAGACACGTTGGTAATTCTGGACGCACCCGACATCGAGGCTAAACTCTCACAGGCTCAGGCGGCTTTCGACGCGGCTCAGGCTCTGGAACTCAAAGCCCGCAACGGGGCCCGCAACGAACAGATACAGGGAGCATACGCCACATGGCAAAAAGCTATAGCCGGACGAGATGTCGCAGAAAAGACATACAGCCGTGTGAACCGCCTCTTTGAAAAAGGTGTGATGGCTGAACAAAAACGTGATGAGGCTTACGCCCAGTATCAGGCTGCGATAGCGACAGAACAAGCTGCAAAATCGCAGTATGACATGGCTGTGAACGGCTCCAGACATGAAGATATGACGGCTGCCCGTGCGCAAGTCGAAAGGGCTCAGGGCGCAATAAAGGAAGTCAGCTCTTATGTGTCGGAAACGGCGCTCATAGCTACTGCCGACGGTGTTGTGACCGATATTTTTCCCGAAATAGGAGAACTTGTAGGCAGCGGTGCCCCGATCATGAATGTATCGGTAATTGATGACATGTGGTTCACATTCAATGTCCGTGAAGATATGTTGCCCGGAATAACCGTCGGCACCGAAATGGATGTGTATGTGCCTGCTTTCGACAAATCCGTCAAGGTACGGATAGAGCGTATAAAAGATGTAGGTAGTTTCGCCACATGGAAAGCCACAAAAGCATTGGACAAATATGACCTGAAGACATTTGAGGTTCAGGCTTATCCTGTGCAGCCGGAAGATCTGGTAGGATTAAGAGCCGGCATGACCGCCGTATTTGAGAAATGACAATATGAACAATAAGTCAACATACCGACGCATCTTGGCAATAAGCCGGAGAGAGCTGGGCATATATTCGCGCCGCCCGCTGTTCCTCTTCTGCCTTCTTGTCGCACCGGTGCTGTGCGTGGTTCTGTTCGTCACACTGATGGACGACGGACTTCCTACAAAATTGCCGACCGGAATAGTGGATGAGGACAACACGCAGATTTCTCGTGTGATCACCCGTACCATCGACGCTCTGGAGGAAACAGATATCAAGTATTCATATCCGGATTTCACCGAGGCCCGGAAAGCGATGCAGCGCGGGGAGATATACGCTTTCTTCTACATTCCTCGTGGAACGACCGAGAAAGCCATATCCAACAGGCAACCGCAGATTTCTTTTTACACCAACGATGCCTATCTTCTCGCAGGGTCATTACTGATGAAGGATCTGAAGACGGCCTCAGAGTCAACCGGAATGGCGATAACACGTGAAAACCTCTATGCCCACGGCCTTACAGAAACACAGGCGATGGGGATAATTCAGCCTATTGTCATCGAGTCACATCCGTTGAACAATCCAGAACTTGACTATTCGGTATATCTCAACAATGTGCTTCTTCCGGGTATATTGATACTGTTGATAACACTTGCCACCACCTACACCATTGGGCTGGAATGGAAGCAAGGAACTCAGAAGCGGCTTTTCGCTATGGCAGGAAATTCCTCATGGATAGCACTGATAGGAAAACTATTGCCACAGACTCTGCTGTTCTCGCTGGTATTCATATTCTATGATGTATATTTCTATCAGTTCCTACGCTTCCCATGTAACAGCGGAATATTCCCGATGATAATGCTGGGAATACTAACAGTTCTTGCCTCTCAAGGTTTCGGTGTGTTCTTGTTTGGTGTATTCAGCGGCCAAATGCGACTCTCGATGTGTATATGTTCGTTATGGGGCATACTGTCGTTCTCTCTTGCAGGCTTCACATATCCTGTGACATCCATGGCGAAGTGGTTGGAATTTTTCTCATGGATTTTCCCATTGCGGCAATACTATCTGATATATGTAAATCAGGCATTGAACGGCTATCCTGCCAGTTATGTATGGACTTCTGTTCTGACACTTGTCGTATTTGCCCTATTGCCGGTATTGGTCATAAGGAGATACCGCACCGCATTTTTGAAATATAAATATAAACCGTGATACAGTTATGAAATCTATTTTGAACATAGCGCAGATATGGTACAATGAATTGCGCTGCATCTGCAAGGATCCGGGCATATTGATGTTCATACTGTTCGTGCCGTTTGCCTATCCGCTGCTGTATTCCTACATATATACCAATGAGGTGGTTAACGATGTGCCTGTTGCGGTGATTGACGAATGTAACAATTCTTTAAGCCGGGAGTTTATCAGAAATATCGACGCTTCGTCCGATGTGAAAATTGTTGCTCATTGCAATAGTATGGATGAGGCGAATGAATTGCTGATGGGACAAAAAACATACGGGATAATAAAAATTCCAGCTTCGTTCTCATCTGATCTTTATCACGGGGAACAGACACGGGTCGGCGTGTACTGTGACATGGGCAAGATGCTGAATTATAAGGCAATACTTTTGACTACGACCAATGTAGCCCTTGCCATGAACAAGGATATAAAAGTTGAGAGGCACTTGCCGGCAACAACACAGCGGCAGGAAGAAATAACAAAAATGCCTGTTGAATATGAGCATGTTCCTCTGTATAACCCCCAGAGCGGATTCGCGGCTTTCCTGATACCGCCTGTGCTTATATTGATTATCCAGCAGACAATATTCCTCGGAATAGGTATGTCGATGGGCGATTCACGCGAACGGAACAGGGGAAGCGTCATTCCATTCAATAAATGGTACAAGAACCCTGTCCACATTGTGTTTGGCAAGGGGCTGCCTTATTTCTTCCTTTATATCCTCATTGCAGTATATATGTTTACCGTGGTCACACGGATATTCACATTGCCGCAACTCGGTGACTATTGGACATTCATAGCATTTATTGTTCCCTATCTGCTGGCCTGCATATTCATGGGAATGGTGTTGTCGTCACTTGTTTATCGCAGGGAAGACTGCATAATGCTGTTTGTATTCATGTCTGTTCCTTTGCTGTTCCTGTCAGGGCTGTCTTATCCCGGAGCCTCAATACCGGAATTCCTGAAATACATTTCGTATGTATTTCCCTCGACATTCGGCACAAACGGATACGTAAGGATTACTGCAATGGGAGCGTCGCTTCAGGATGTGAGAACCGAGTATTGCGGACTATGGATCCAGACCGGAATATACTTCGTAATGGCATGCCTGTACTATCGGCATCAGATTCTGAATATTGTAAAGAAAGTAAAACCAACACTATAAATATATGGATACAAATTTAATCGCCAGAAATGCTATGCGTATATGGCAACTCATGAACAACGGCACGACTTGGTGCTATGACAAACTGAAACGAGCCACAGAACTCTCGGACCGGGAGATAAATGCCGCATTAGGATGGCTTGCGCGGGAAGATACGGTTGAGATTTTACCCGATCCGGTAACTCAGGAGGACACTTACAAAGTGCGCCACTACTGGGAGGGAGGTCTCTGAACCAAAATGGACTGTTGGCGTCGTTTAAGCTGATCAGGGCATCAGTAGGGCATATGCGAAAGAACGGCTACTGAAAATACAGGTTTGAATCCTGTCGTCAACACTAACAGACTTTTTATCAAAAAACAATCATTTTCAATAAACAATGGAGAAATCACATAACAGCCATACAATCGGTGCAAGTCATGAAGATCTTATGGGTTTGCCTATGGGAGCCGGACGTTTAATGCTGGCATTATGCCTTCTCCTGACATGTCTTTCGGTCGGAGCACAGATTCATGACAAAGAACATCATCAACCCATAGATGCGGACAGCGTACGTCGTGAGTTTGACAAAGGACCCTATTTTACGTTATATAAAGATAATTACTTCATTTTCGGACTGTCAATCGGTCCCAAAGCCACAAAAGAAAACACCAACGTAAAGGTTCAAATATCTGTCAGACAGAAGCTGACGAAATCAACTCTTCCTTTTGGCTCATACCTATATTTGTGCTACACCCAAAAGGTATTTTGGAATATACTCGAAGAGTCGTTGCCAATGACAGACCTTAACTTTAATCCGGGTATCGGTCTTGCCAAACCGGTTTTTAAGAACGGCAAATACATGGGCAAAATCATACTGCAACTTGAACATGAGAGCAATGGACGTGATTCTATTGAATCACGTTCATGGAACAGGCTGAGCCTTGGAGCCGATTTGCTTGTGTCAAACAATCTGCTTGTCCATGCTAAAGTGTGGATACCATACGTTGACGGTGAACACAACAAGGACTTATTAAAATATGTGGGTATAGTGCAGGCCGGAGTTGAACTTTCGTCTAACAACAGAAGATGGAAAGGAAGCCTTGTATTGACAAAACGCAAGAATTGGAAACTTGACTTTAACACCGTCGCAGAGATTTCATGGCAGTTTTCCCGTAATGCCGACTGGTGTCTGTTCGCTCAATACTACAACGGATATGGAGAAGGACTGCTTGACTACAATAAGTTTTCTTCACATCTGAGAGCCGGTATTGTAATTAGGCCAAAGCTATTTAGCAATTACTGAATTTATAAAACACTGTTAATCGATCATGGGTATCTTTCTGCTGGCGCCGAAGAACGCAGCCCCGAGAATACATCATTTATGAAACAGGCGTGGCAACTTAGTGTTTGCCACGCCTGTATGTGCATACATAAAATCTTTATTTGCCGGTCAGAGCCTTTATGGTCGATTCTATGGTCGATATTTTGGACTCCGCATCGTGTTGTTTATGACGTTCGGCAGCAACCACAGCTTCAGGTGCATTGTTGACAAAGCGTTCGTTGCCGAGTTTCTTCATTACCGAAGCCAAGAAACCCTTGTAGTAGTCAAGGTCTTTGTTAAGACGGACAAGTTCGGCCTCTACATCTATATTGGTGGTTACGGGTACGTTGAATTCAGTCGTACCCACCATGAACGAAGCGGCAGCTGCATCCTTTTCGGCATTTCCCGATATACCTGACAGATTTGCCAGTTTGGTTATGACAGCATCGAAGTCGCCTGTCCATTGACCTATGACATTGAGATGAAGAGTTTCGCGCGGTGATATGTTCTTGGCAGCTCTTACTCCACGTACTCCTATCACGACTTCCTTGGCTTGGTTCATTGCATCTACCATACTGCTGCCGACATGTTTTATTTCGGGCAGTTCGGCATACATGATGGACTCTCCGTCGGCTCTTTCCTGAAGGTGCTGCCAGAGCTCTTCGGTGATGAACGGCATGAACGGATGGAGCAGACGCAGCAGTGCGTCGAAGTAACCTAACGTAGCTTTATAAGTGGCTTTATCGACAGGACTTCCGTAAGCCGGCTTGACCATTTCAAGATACCATGAAGAAAACTCGTCCCAGAACAGGCGGTATATGGCCATCAATGCTTCCGACAGTCGGAATTTGTCGAATAGGTCCTTGACTTCACACATGGTAGCGTCGAGTCTGGCTTGGAACCACTTGATAGCTATCGATGCACTTTCTGGCTGCTCGGCATCGACAACATCCCATCCCTTAACAAGACG
The DNA here is from genome assembly GCF_008728965.1 of Heminiphilus faecis. Taxonomy (GTDB): domain Bacteria; phylum Bacteroidota; class Bacteroidia; order Bacteroidales; family Muribaculaceae; genus Muribaculum; species Muribaculum faecis. Next base: position 7,590 of record NZ_VSMC01000002.1, read on the forward strand.
GAATGCATTCCATATTTTGTTGCAGAAATTGCGGCCCTGTTCACATAGTTTGTCATCATATAGAACGTCATTGCCAGCAGGGGCGGCAAGCATCATGCCCATGCGCACTCCGTCCGCGCCATATGTGTCTATCAACTGTAACGGATCGGGAGAGTTTCCGAATTGTTTCGACATCTTGCGGCCGATTTTATCGCGTACTATACCGGTAAAATAGACGTTTTTAAAAGGCTTGTCACCGACAAATTCATAACCGGCAATAATCATTCTCGCAACCCAGAAGAATATTATGTCAGGGCCTGTGACAAGAGTAGATGTGGGATAATAGTATTTCAACTCTGCGTTGTCGGGTTCGAGAATGCCGTTGAACAGCGAAATAGGCCAAAGCCATGATGAGAACCAAGTGTCAAGACAGTCTTCATCCTGATGCAGGTCCTCAAGAGTAAGTGATGAATTACCAGTCATACTCATAGCCTCTTCGAGTGCTTTTTCAGAAGTCTCTGCAACAACAAAGGTGCCGTCAGACAGATAATAAGCCGGTATACGATGTCCCCACCACAATTGACGAGATATGCACCAATCCTTAATCTCCGTCATCCAAGTATTGTAAGTATTCTTGAACTTCTCGGGCACGAATTTTATGATATCGTCCATTACCGCTTTATGAGCAGGACGAGATATATCTTCCATTTTCAAGAACCATTGGTCGGAGAGTCGGGGTTCGGTGGCTGTATCGGGATTGCGCTCCGAATATCCTACCTTGTTCTCGTAGTCCTCAATTTTCTCTATAAGCCCGGCAGCCTGAAGGTCTTTGGCTATCTGCTCGCGCACGGCGAAGCGGTCCATGCCTACATACATGCCTGCAGCTTCGCTTATGGTGCCGTTGTCGTTGAATATATCTATTGTCTCAAGATTGTGTTTTGCTCCGAGCATGTTGTCGTTCATGTCATGGGCGGGGGTCACCTTAAGACATCCGGTACCAAACTCAATGTCAACATAATCATCCTCGATTACCGGTATTTCGCGGTTGACGAGAGGCACTATCACGTGCTTGCCCTTGAGGTGAGTGTTCTTGGGGTCGTCAGGGTTGATGCACATGGCAGTATCGCCCATTATGGTCTCGGGACGTGTCGTGGCTACGATGGCATAACCGTCTTCTCCCACTATCTTATAACGGAGATAATACAACTTACTATGCTCTTCCTTATATATGACCTCTATATCGCTCAATGCGGTACATGCTTTCGGATCCCAGTTGACCATACGCTTTCCGCGATATATAAGGCCTTTGCGATACAGCTCGCAGAATACCTTTATCACACTTTTCGAACGTACGTCGTCCATAGTGAAAGCAGTACGACTCCAATCGCATGATGCTCCGAGTTTTTTGAGCTGTTCAAGTATTGTGCCGCCATATTTCTCTTTCCACTCCCAAGCATGTTTTAGAAATTCCTCACGAGTCAGATCGCTTTTTTTAATGCCTTCCGTGGCAAGTTTAGCCACAACTTTAGCCTCAGTTGCTATTGCCGCATGATCGGTACCGGGCACCCAAAGAGCGTTTTTGCCTTCTGTTCTTGCACGGCGTATCAGTATATCCTGTATAGTATTGTTGAGCATGTGGCCCATGTGCAATATACCGGTCACATTTGGAGGCGGTATTACTATCGTATAGGGCTCTCTGTCGTCAGGCACCGACTTGAACAGGTCGTGCTCCATCCAATAGCTATACCACTTGTCCTCGACTTCGGCAGGGCTATATGTCTTGGCTAATTCGTTCATATTGGTTTGATTGATTATATTTTTTACAAAATTACTAAATTTTTCTCACCGATGCACCATAAGACAATCTTTATGCCACACATAGTGTCAACAAGTAATTGCTCGATTAAAATCACCCGCCTATACATTGCGGTCCACATCCGATACAATATAGTCAGAAACACCGCTAATGAAACTCGTCATGCCTCCAATTGTCAATCACAAGACAGCAATAGCCACCTTGAGCATAAGACATTATTGTGCAAAGCCCAATTTATGGCTTGGCATCACGAGGCACTGCCGGAGCGGGCGGGATAAGACCGTCTTTATTATGCTCGTGCTTTACATTTTTCATTTTGAGTTTTACCATATCAAATCCTTGTCCATATACCCCGTTGACATTGGCCTGAGTGATAAAAGCATCTTTGTCAATGGATTTTACTATACGGAAAATGGTTACCGACTCTATTTTACGGCACATAACCAACAGAACCTTTACCTCCTGCTTTGAATACCACCCCATGCCGTCAAGCACCGTACAGCCACGACGTGCCTCATTATTTATGGCATTGGCAATCTCCTGCCAGTATCGCGAGATAATAGTAAACTGGACAGCCTGACGGTTGGTATTTATGACCTGATCAGCCATAAACGAGGCTAACAGCGTGACAACAAGACCATACACAATCTTGTCTATCTGATGAAATATCAGGAAGCTCGACGATATTATAAGAAAATCGCAGTAAAGCATCATACGTCCTATAGACACATTGCTCCGCTTTGACACCATGGCAGCCACAATATCGGTGCCGCCTGTACTGCCGTTATGAGTAAAGGCAAGCCCTATTCCAAAACCACAGAGCACTCCTCCGATTATTATATTCATGAATGTCTGCTGCGCAATAAGCGGTTCAGGAAACATCGGCTGCATAACACCAATGAAAAAGTTTATGACTGTGGCACCGAAGACAGTGCGTATGACAAACTGCTTGCCCACAATCTTGTATGCTATCGCAAGCAACACGAGATTCAAAGCATAGGATGTCAGAGCCACCGGAATACCCAGCAGGAAATACACGAGAGAACCGACGCCGACCAAGCCTCCGATTACGACCTTTTCAGGCAATATAAAAGCAGTGAAACCGAAAGCATAGATAAGCAACCCGAATACGATAAAAACGTAGTCGCGAGTCGACAGCCAAATATTACGACGAGATAAATGCATTGTTGGTGATTTTATAGTGCAAAATTACGTTAATGAACAATATCTACAAAAATTTTCGAACAATTAATCAGCTATTTCCAAATAGTTTTTTCACCTATAACAAAACGAAAGGCGCCTCTTTACAGAAGCGCCTTTCTTATACAAATCGATTAAAGAATTTTAATCTTTAATTTTAGCTTTGATAAACTCTCGGTTAAGACGGGCAATATTGCTAAGCGAAATATTTTTAGGACACTCTGCCGAGCAAGCACCAGTATTAGTACAGTTACCAAAACCAAGTTCGTCCATCTTCTTAACCATGGCACGTGCACGACGGGCGCGTTCAACCTGACCTTGGGGAAGCAGAGCAAACTGACTTACTTTTGCAGATACAAACAACATGGCCGAACCGTTCTTACAAGCGGCAACACACGCACCGCAGCCAATGCAGGTAGCCGCGTCCATAGCGAGATCGGCATTGACCTTTGATATGGGCAGACAATTGGCATCCTGAGCACCGCCACAGTTGAACGACACATAACCTCCAGCCTGCTGAATCTTGTCAAAAGCATTGCGGTCAACCATAAGGTCTTTAATCACGGGGAATGCTGCAGATCGCCACGGCTCAACCGTAATCTCTTCACCATCATGGAAACGACGCATATAAAGCTGACAGGTAGTGGCTCCGGTAGCGGGACCATGGGGATGTCCGTTGATATACAACGAACACATACCGCATATACCCTCGCGGCAGTCGTGATCAAAAGCTATAGGCTCCTCATGCTGATTAACAAGCTGCTCGTTGAGGATATCGAGCGTTTCAAGGAAAGAGGTATCGGTATCGGTGTCAACCGTATAAGTCTTGAACTCGCCTTTTTCCTTCGGTCCAGCTTGACGCCAAACCTTAAGTTTTACAGTTATTTTTGACATTTGAGTTTACTTTCTAATATGTGAAAAGATTATGACTTATAGTTACGGGTCTGAACCTTGATAGCCTCATAGTGAAGCGGCTCTTTGATAAGTTCGGGAGCCTTGTCATCGCTACCTTGGTAATCCCAGCAAGATACATAGAAATAGTTTTCGTCATCACGCTTGGCTTCGCCTTCTTCAGTCTGGTACTCCTCGCGGAAGTGTCCGCCACAGCTCTCATTGCGGTTAAGAGCATCATAAGCCACAAGCTCGCCCATAATGATGAAGTCATTCAGACGGAAAGCCTTGTCAAGCTCGATATTCATGCCCTCGGCTGTACCGGGCACATAGAGGTTGGTCTGGAATTCCTTACGGAGTTCTTTCAATTTAGCCAACGCAGTGGTAAGGCCCTCTTTCGTACGTCCCATACCTACGTATTCCCACATAATATGGCCGAGCTCTTTATGGAGAGAATCCACAGAACGCTTGCCTTGTATCTTCAAGAGAGCATCCTGAGCGGCAACGCACTTGGCTTCAGCCTCTTCAAACTCGGGAGCATCAGTTGAGAAGCGCGGTACAGTAATCTGGTCGGAAAGATAATTCTGGATAGTATAGGGAAGCACAAAATATCCATCGGCAAGACCCTGCATAAGAGCGGAAGCGCCAAGACGGTTGGCTCCATGATCGGAGAAGTTGCACTCACCGATAGCAAAAAGTCCTTTCAACGAAGTCTGGAGTTCGTAGTCAACCCAGATACCACCCATAGTATAGTGGATGGCAGGGAATATCATCATCGGGTTATAGTAAACCTCTCCGTTTATTTCAGAACCGACTTCACCCGGATTAACGTCAGTGATCTCCTCATACATATCGAAAAGATTACCATAACGCTGACGCACTACATCAATACCGAGGCGGTTGATAGCATCGCTGAAGTCAAGGAACACCGCAAGACCGGTATTGTTTACACCGAAGCCCTTGTCGCAACGCTCCTTGGCGGCACGCGAAGCAACGTCGCGGGGCACAAGGTTACCGAATGCCGGATAGCGACGCTCAAGATAATAGTCGCGATCAGCTTCAGGTATCTGCGATCCTTTAATTTCTCCGCTCTGAAGTTTCTTGGCATCCTCAAGTTTCTTGGGCACCCAAATACGGCCGTCGTTACGCAGCGACTCCGACATAAGAGTAAGTTTTGACTGCTGATCACCGTGTACAGGTATACAAGTCGGGTGTATCTGAACATAAGCCGGATTTGCAAAATAAGCACCCTTGCGATAACAAGCCATGGCGGCGCTACAGTTGCAGCCCATAGCATTGGTCGACAAGAAGTAAGCGTTGCCGTAACCGCCGGTAGCTATAACCACCGCATGAGCGGCAAAGCGTTCAAACTTACCTGTAACAAGGTTTTTGGCAATAATACCACGAGCACGGCCGTCAATCATGACAACATCATGCATCTCATAGCGGTTGTAGCTCTTTACCTTGCCGAGGTTGATCTGACGGTTTAGCGAAGAGTATGCACCGAGCAAAAGCTGCTGACCGGTCTGACCTTTGGCATAAAATGTACGCGACACCTGTGCACCGCCGAATGAACGGTTGGCAAGCAGACCTCCGTATTCACGTGCAAAAGGCACACCCTGAGCCACGCACTGGTCTATAATGTTATTGGATACTTCGGCAAGACGATATACATTGGCCTCACGAGCGCGATAGTCACCGCCTTTTACAGTGTCATAAAACAGGCGGTATACCGAGTCACCGTCGTTCTGATAGTTTTTGGCAGCATTTATACCACCTTGAGCAGCAATCGAGTGAGCGCGGCGGGGAGAGTCCTGTATGCAGAAGTTAAGTACATTGAAGCCCATCTCGGCAAGCGACGACGCAGCTGAAGCGCCGGCAAGGCCGGTACCGACCACGATTATGTCAAGACGACGTTTATTAGCCGGATTCACCAGTTTCTGATGAGCCTTGTAGTTGGTCCATTTCTCAGCGATAGAACCTTCCGGGATTTTAGAATCAGCCGGATTCATCACTTTAATATTCTCTTTATTATTTTCCATATCGCTAATCAATTTTCGGGTTGAACTTCCTGAACAGCCTCAACTTCGACAGCCTCAACATTTTCGGCAGCATCATTAAGGTAATCAACAAAGGGGAGTATAGAGGTCCAAGCCTCAATGCTCTTAAGCTGGTTTTCAAGCATAGCGGCATCCACACCGTACTGCGACATCATCTGAGGATTTTTCCTGAGGTTGTCAACTTCGGTCTTGGCCTTCTGCAGGTCTTCGGCTGTCGGTACCTGATCGTAACTGAAGCGATCGGCAGGTATGCCTACCACTTTACCTATTACCTCCTTGTATTGATCGCGAAGCACCGGATCTTTCTTGTAGAAGTCATTGTGGGCATTTACTGTAAATACCACGGCCTGTGCGATAAACAATGCTATCACGATTGTTGTCCACCAGCATGCTATAGTCTTAAGACGTGGCAACCAAGTGGCATTGTCCCAGCCGATAGACTGAAACATCGACCAAAAACCATGATTCATGTGGAACCACAAAGCCACGAAACCAATTATATACACAATCGGAGTCCACACACAAGAGAATGCTTCCTGAATAAACAATGTGCCTATTGAGGGGGGTATCACTCCCTCGACACCACGTATCTCCTGAAGTTGCATCTTTGCCCAGAACTGAATCATGTGCACGGCAAGGAAAGCAAGAACCACGATACCGAGTACAAGCATGTTCTGCGATGACCATTCGACCGTAGCCGGACGCTTGTTTATTGAATAACGGTCGTTACCACGTGCCTTACGGTTCTGAAGAGTAAGCCACACGGCATAGACAATGTGAATGATGAACAACAGAGCAAGCCCCATAGAGGCTACCAACGCATACCAATTAGCTCCAAGGAACTCACAAATAACATTGTAAGCCGCCGGATACACGATAGCTATTGCGTTCATCAAGCAGTGAAAAGTTACAAATAGGACGAGGCAAACACCTGTTACGGCCATTACCAATTTGCGCCCTATAGATGAGCTTGTTAACCACATAGAAGTTTAAAAATTTGAAAATTAGAACTTAATATATTAAATGAATTGATGGCTATTGTTTGTCATGCAAATTTAAGATAATTTATGCGTCATCACAAATAATACGGAATTTTTTCGGTATTAATTATTGTTTTTGTCTTCTTGACTTCACCGGAGAACGCAGAAAAACATGTTATAAAACATATTTTTCAATTTTACCGCATTTTTATTATGCAAATACAATCAAAATATGTAAACTTGCACCATGAAATTATACAAAAGTATTATGTAAATATCACCAAACAACATTTAGTATTGCATTCTACAGAATCCATCATATAATAGTAGATAGATTTCTCATGAATGGAAGGACGGCGGAGCTTGCGACAAGTAAAGCCGTCTGTTTTTTGTTAATTAGCGGGTAAATTGTTAATTTTACGCTTCAATTTCTCATAAATTATGATCTATAGGCCATCTTGCTTAATACTTTCCGTAGCCACCGCCATATGCCTTATATTACCGGGATGTGGGTGCTCCCGTGACAAATCAGACACATCCGCCTCAGAGCACGCCGCCTCGGAACTCGGCGCCCTTCCCGACTCAGTGCCAGAGGATGGTTTCGTCAAGATGAAGATATATCCCATAGGAGGAAGTCTCGCCCGCGTATTCAATGACCTTAACCAAGTGCACGTGGATGAGGCCAAGAATATAGGCATAAGCCCGATAGAAAGTCCCCGTTCGGCATGGCAGATCAAACGTCCGATAAAACACATTGAGAGCTGTGACGAATACTTTGTTGACAACCTCACCCACTCCGTACCCTATCTCGTGCCGGAAGCCTCCTCGTTGCTAAAAGAGATCGGTCAACGCTTCAACGATTCGCTGCAGGCCCGAGGAGGCGGCAATTACAAGCTTAAAGTGACAAGTGTGTTGCGCACGCGAGGCGCTGTAAAAAAGTTGCGTAAACGCAATATCAACGCCACAGAAGAGTCAGCCCACCAGTTCGGCACCACATTTGACATAAGCTACACAAAATTCATATGCGACTCCATGACTGTGGCGCGTACACAAGAAGACCTGAAAAATCTACTGGGAGAAGTACTCAAACAACTTCGCGACGAGCAGAAGTGTTATGTAAAATACGAGCGTAAACAAGGATGTTTTCACATCACCGCCCGTAAATATAAACAATGAAGACAATGAAATCAACCGGAAAAAGCGTTATAAAACGTATTGCGAAAATCACGGCATGGACCATTGGCATAACAATCGCACTTGTTGTATTGCTGCTCAGCGCCGCGGTATGGATACTGACACCCGCCCGGCTCACTCCGTTGGTCAGAGATATAGCCAACAAAAATCTGAACGCGGAAGTCACGCTGTCCAAAGCCGAACTCACCCTTTGGAAGACATTTCCACACTTATACATAGACCTCGATTCGGTCACGGTAAAAAGCGACGCATTTGCCGCTCTTGATGCGTCACAACGAGCATTGTTGCCACAAGATGCAGACACCCTTGTAAGCATAGACAAATTTCACGGAGCCATAAACCTTCCGGCTCTTCTGAAAGGCGACATAAAACTTTATGACGTAGAACTGACATACCCGAAAGTAAATGCCGTATCGTACAATAACGAGATATGCAACTTTTATATAGTGCCCGAGAGCGAAGAGAGCGCCGAAGCGGAAAGTTCCGGCATACCGGACATATCTATAAACCGGTTCGAAATCATAAACCGGATGCCGATACGCTACATATCAATAGCCGATTCTTTGGACATAAGTCTTACCCTAAGGCAATCACGCATACTTAATGCCGATTCAAAGTACGAAGTGACGTTGGACAGCGATCTCAAGGCACTGCTGCCACCCGACATAGACATCGACTCCATGACCATAGCTATCGACGGAAAAATACAATGGCTACATGAACGCCCTGAATGGATAACACTCGAGAACTTCAACATAACGGCGGGACCGGTCAGAGCAGTCATCAACTCCTCGATAAACTTCGCCACACCGCTCACTTTTGAGAATTTGGCCATGACCGTCAATTCACTATCGCCTGAAGAAGTCATAAGTTATATTCCGGATAAATGGCGAGGCAATGTAAAGGAGCTGTCAACGGACATGAAAATAGACATGGCCATGGAACTCACACGCCCCTACCCTATCAACAGCAAGGCCATGCCATCATGCACAGCCGACATAGTAATAAAGCCCTGTAAACTTAAATATGACCACTACGCGCTCAAGGATGTGGAGGCTGATATTACTGTAGCTGTCAACGGCGATGATATTAATCAATCCACGGTAAGCCTCAGGCATCTGCGAGTTGCCACTGACGGAGCCCGCGTATCGGTAAAAGGGAGCGCCACTTCTCTACTCAAAAATCCGTATATCGACGCACACATAAAGGCTTCCGCCGACTTTTCCAAGCTACCGTATGACATGAGGGCGGCAATACCGGGATCCATAAAAGGACGGCTGGAGTTTGACTCCGACGCACGACTGCACCTCAAAGACCTTACGCCCAAACGGTTTCACCGCATATTGGTCAACGGCAATCTCGCCCTCCATGACATTGACGCGTCACTGCCTGAAAACGGCATAGACCTGTATACCCGCAATGCCAAGATCACACTCGGCACCAATACGAGCTTTGTTACCGACGCACAACGCGTCGACTCTCTGCTCACGGCCTCAGTAAATATCGACACTATCAGAATTAGTGCATCAGGCATGGACATAGCCGTAAAGGAACTCAAAGGCGGTATAGGATGCACTAACAAAGCATCGTCATCCGACACCACCCAGATCAATCCGATAGGAGCCACAATAAAAGCAGAAGGCATAAGATACATTGACAGCGACTCAATACGCATGTGGCTGCGCGGAGCGAAACTGTCAGGAGCTATCCAGCGTTACGAAGGGCAAGGACGCGTACCGTTACTTAGACTGAACACAGGCGCCGACGTTGCCGTATATGCCGACCGTTTCAACCGGCTGTTCATGCGTAATGGCAACTTCGACATCAAAGCCCACATGAAGCCTCGGCGCGAACTGCCACCACGGCTGAAAGCGCGTTATGACTCACTGTCAGCATCACATCCCGGGCTTGCCCCCGACTCCATATTCTCACTCATGAGAAAGTCGATGCCCGGCAGGAAAGTCGACATGTCAAAGTACGACATCCTTGATTTCGGTCTCGATCAAAATACCAAGCGTATGCTACTCAAATGGGATGTCAGCGGCAGTATGACCGCAGAACGGGGCATGCTGTTCTCGACATACTTTCCATTACGCAATCGTATTGAAGACATAGACCTGTGCTTCACTACCGACAGCGTGCGCCTAAACGACATGAAGTATAAAGCAGGTCATTCAGACTTCAGGATAAACGGAGCTATCAGAAATCTGCGTCAGGCTCTAATATCACGACGTCCGGTTCAAATAAACCTGACGGTTGAGAGCGACACTCTTGACATCAACCAGATTGTACAGGCATCATACAAAGGAGCGGCTTTTGCTGAACAGGTCAGAGAGGGTTCAATATCAATAGACAACATCGAAGACGAAAAAGCAATGCAACAGCTTGCCGACTCCGTGACGCAGTCAGGCGAAACATCAGCCTTGCTCATACCCATGAATGTCAGAGCCGACATAAACATGAAAGCCAAGCATGTGATGTATGCCGACATTACAATGCAAGATTTCAAAGGCGACCTGCTCATAAACAACGGAGCGCTCAATCTGCGCGATCTGTCGGCCGGTTCGGCAATAGGCGGAGCAGCGCTTACGGCTCTATACACCGCTCCGACAAAAAATGACATACGCTTCGGTTTCGGGCTTAAACTCAACGACATGCACATAAAAGAGTTTATCAATCTCATACCGGCAGTAGACTCGCTGATGCCGCTGCTGAAAGACTTCGATGGAGTTATCGATGCCGACATTGCAGCCACCACAGAGGTCGATTCGTGCATGAACCTTATACTTCCAAGTCTCGAAGCAGCGATAAAGCTATCGGGAGAGAATCTTGTGTTGCTTGACGCAGAAACATTCAAGACCCTGTCAAAATGGCTTATGTTCAAAGACAAAAAACGCAACGTAATACCGCACATGGAAGTAGAGATGCTTGTAGACAACTCAACACTCGAACTCTTCCCGTTTGTTTTTGACTTTGACCGTTACAGACTTGCCGTGATGGGCTCCAACGACCTTGCGCTCAACTACAAATACCACATATCGGTTCTTAAATCACCGATGCCGTTTAAATTCGGGCTTAATCTGTCGGGCAACACCGACAAGATGAAGGTCCGGCTTGGCAAAGCCAAATACAAACCCGATCAAGCGGGAGAGACGATAGCTATCGTCGACACAACGCGCATCAATCTGCTTAAAGAGATCGACCGAGTATTCAGCCGTGGAGCCAAAGCGGCGCGACTGTCGGGTCTGAAAGTATCCCGAAAGCCGGAGAAAGTGACATTTGAAGAGTTCAACGACACAATATCACACAACGACTCGATAATGTTTATTGAAAAAGGCATATTACCCAAACCGGAAAGCGATGAATGAACAAGATGCGATAAACGCCTATATGGAGCGTAGAGGCATGAGGGAGTTCCGCCTAACAACCGCCCTTATAGACATGGACGGCACCCTATATGACTCCATGGGCAATCATGCCGATGCATGGTACCGCCTGATATCAGGCATAGGCATAGAGTGTACCCGCGATGAGTTTTTCCTCTATGAAGGACGCACCGGAGCCTCGACCATAAACCTGCTGTTTAACCGCGCTTACGGACATGACGCCACTCCGGAGCAAGCCAAAGAACTATACCGAAAAAAAACGGTGTACTTCAGCGACATGCCGCCCGTATATCCTATGCCGGGAGCCAAGGAAATGGTGGACACTTTACTCTCACACAGCATCACTACAGTACTTGTGACCGGTTCCGGTCAAAATACATTGCTCAACCGGCTTGATACGGACTATCCGGGAGCATTCCCCTCTGAAAGGCGCATAACATCACGTGATGTTACGCGAGGGAAACCCGACCCCGAACCATTTCTTAAAGCCATGACCATCGTAAATGCCTTGCCTGAAGGGTGTATAGCCATCGACAATGCGCCGCTCGGCATTCAATCCGGAGCCGCTTCGGGGGCCTTTACAATAGGTGTGACCACAGGGCCCATACCACACGAAGAACTTCACAAAGCCGGAGCCGACATCATTTATCCTTCAATGGCAGAATTGGCCCGTAGCTTACCCGAATTAATATCTCTCATTTTACAAACCGAAAAATAAACATCCACGCAATGTCTCAAAAAGTATATTTCACCAATTCACCGGCTATTGCAATAGACAGGTATATAACTGACTCCGGCAGTCCCAAGACATTCATCCTCACCGATGAAAATACCGCCGAACATGTACTGCCCGTCATATTATCTGAATCGCGTCAACTCCGTGACGCCGAAGTAATAACCGTAAAAGCCGGAGATGTAAACAAAAACATCGACTCTCTTTCTTACATATGGAACCGCTTACAGAACGGTGGCGCAACACGTAAGTCGTTACTTATAAACCTCGGAGGAGGCATGATCACGGATATGGGCGGTTTTGCCGGCGCCACATTCAAGCGGGGAATCAATTTCGTCAATATGCCCACTACCCTTCTGTCGGCCGTAGACGCTGCCGTAGGAGGAAAAACCGGAATAAATTTCAATGGACTTAAAAACGAAGTCGGAGCATTTAAGGAAGCCGATGCTGTAATCATATCCACTGTATTTTTCAAAACACTACCGGTTGAGGAACTTAAATCGGGATATGCCGAGATGCTCAAACACGGCCTTATAGACGGTAAGGACACTTACAGACGCCTTATAAACCATAATGTGGAAAGCGCCGATTGGGACAATCTGCTCGACATACTTGAAGAATCAGTCAACGTCAAGCGCCGTATAGTAACAGAAGATCCGCTGGAACACGGCATCAGACGGGCTCTGAATCTTGGCCACACGATAGGACATGCTTTTGAAAGTCATGCAATGAAACACAACTCGCCGATTCCTCATGGTTATGCCGTAGCATGGGGTTGTGTAACCGAGCTTACGCTTAGCTGCCTCTCACTCGGCTTCCCGAGCGAAGAGCTACATCGCTTCGCAACCTATATATATGACACGTACGGACCTTATACATTCACCTGCGACGATTATCCCGAACTTATAGAGTTAATGCATCATGACAAAAAGAACACGTCATCGGAAATCAATTTTACTCTCCTCAAAGATGTGGGAAAAATTGAAATAGACTGCACATGCAATGAAGATGACATAAAGTCGGCTCTTGACATTTTCAGAGACTTAATGCACGTATAATCACGACTTAGCACTATTTCATCAACGAAATTTTGTGTTAAAAGTTGATTTATTGCAAGATAATGTATAACTTTGCGGCGGTTTTTCAAATAGTAACTATTGTGGGAAAGTTTTCAGCCTATAAGCTCCCGTTGAAGTCTTTGTCGGTAGGCAGTCATGAATTTGACTATCATCTTGACAAAAAGTTTTTCGAGGATATGGAAAGCGCCGACATACACGACGCCGACCTGAATATCCATGTGACCGTGGTCGCAAAAAACGATTTGTATGAGTTGACCATCGACATCACGGGCGAAATTACATTGCTGTGTGACCGTTGTCTCGACGACTTGCAATGGCCGGTTGATACGACCTATCATATTTACGTAAAGTACGGCGCCGACTACAATGACGACTCCGATGAACTGCTTGAGATACCGGAAAGCGACAACTACCTCAATATCGCTTATATGATATATGATACTGTAGCTTTGACGATACCCATCAAGCATGTGCATCCGCTCGGCAAATGCAATCGCGCCATGAGTTCTTTACTTAAAAAGCACCGGGCTCCCGGAAACATATCAGAGGAGGACGGTGAAATGATGGAAGAGATCATAGACGACATCGAGAATACGGACGTCGCAGACTCCGACAACGAGGCTACTACCGATCCGCGATGGGACGAATTGAAAAAGCTTAACGACAACAATTAATAATAAATACATAGTACAAAATGGCACATCCTAAACGCAGACAATCAAAGACCCGTACTGCAAAGCGCAGAACTCACGACAAGGCTGTAGAACCCACATTGGCTATATGCCAGCACTGCGGCTCTTGGCACATCTACCACACCGTATGCCCCGAATGCGGCTACTACCGTGGAAAAGTGGCTATCGAAAAGACCGCAGCTATTTAAAGCATATTGACAACTTAGTCATTTTATATAACATCACTCCCGGGTAGCATACGTTTGCCCGGGAAACGATGTTTTGTATTAATGTAACCATACTATAATATGAATATGCTTTATCCGAGAATAGCAGGTATCGCCGCGTACGTACCCGACGATATTCTTGACAACGAGATGCTGTCGCAGATGGTAGAGACAAGCGACGAATGGATCACCACACGTGTCGGAATAAAAGAGCGTCGCATACTGAAAATGGACGGTGCAGGCTCCTCCTACCTCGGCATCAAGGCGGTAAACCGATTGTTGGAATCCACCGGAACAAAACCGGAAGAAGTGGATCTTTTGATATGTGCCACCTCCAACCCCGATTACCGCTTCCCCTCTACAGGCTCAATCATAGCTCATGAGTGTGGTATGAACCGTGCCTATGCCTATGACATACAGGCTGCGTGCGCAGGTTTTCTTGTCGCTTTGCAAGACGCATCAGCGTATATCCGTTCAGGCATGTATAAAAAGATAGTTGTTGTGGCAGCTGAAAAGATGTCATCAATGACCAATTATCATGACCGTACGACGTGCCCGCTGTTTGGCGATGCCGCAGGTTGCATGTTAATCGAGCCTTCTGAAGAAAAAGTAGGTATTATCGACGGAGTATTCCACATAGACGGCACTGGACTGCCCCATCTGCTGATGAAGGCAGGCGGCTCGGTACACCCCGCCACTCATGACACCGTAGATGCCGACGAGCATTATATATATCAGGAAGGCAGAGCCGTATACAAGCATGCCGTGACTGACATGCTCACTTCATCACTTGATGTGGCTTCGCGCAACGGCCTTTCAATAGATGATGTTGATTGGTTGGTACCTCATCAAGCCAATCTTCGTATAATCGAAGCCGTTGCTGAACGTGCCGGTATAAACCACGACAAGGTACTTGTAAACATTGAGCATTATGGCAATACATCGGCCGCATCGATACCTTTGTGTCTCACCGAATATCGCGACCGACTAAAGAAAGGCGACAAGCTCATACTCACGGCATTCGGAGCCGGCTTCACTTGGGGAGCCTTATATGTGATTTGGGATCTTTAAGCAAAAACAATCATTCCTATTTATAAAAAACGGGCCGAAGAGTATTGACTTCGGTCCGTTTTGTTATATCTTTGCAAAAAGACCATCTAAGATGAAGCAGATCGACATAAACATACCGCTCATATCAGCTAAATACAGAGAACTCGATGCAACCCAACGCGACCTCGTTGACAAAGCACGTGCCATGACCCGCCACTCCTACGCTCCATACAGCAAATTTCATGTAGGCGCTGCCATACTTCTTGACAACGGAGAGATAATTACAGGCTCCAATCAGGAAAATGTAGCATATCCGTCAGGCATATGTGCAGAGAGGACAGCAGCGTTCTATGCCCACTCCCGCTATCCAGAAGCCAAATTCAAAGCCATAGCCATAGCCGCTCGCGACACATCGGGCCATGAAGTAGCCACCCCCATATCACCTTGCGGAGCATGCCGTCAGGTGCTGCTCGAGTACGAACAGCTCGCAGGGACCGATGCTCAAGTACTGCTTGCCGGAGCCGAAGATATATACATCATACCCTCCATACATTCGCTCATGCCGCTTGCCTTCGTTGACTTTGACTGACATTGCAACCATTACAACCGCCAATTATTTGTTTCTATTTGCAAAAATTCATATTTTTTCATATATCGGTGAAATGACCGGCTAATCATTAACCAAATATGAAAAAATATCTAATAACATTTACTTTTGCCTTTTTGACTTGTCTGTCGGCAATATCACAGAACACAATAGTCTACAACCCCGAAAACAAAGCTTATTTTGGGTTCAGAATCGGCGGTGAAATCGCAAAACCGTATGACATTCAGCATCGGCTTCTATTTATGATATTTAACGTTCTCTCAATATACATGGCCGCCATTTTCACATAGACCCGCAATATTTTTTTTTGACACATAGATTAAACCTTTATTTGGTTATCAAGTCATAGTGATTGTAAAATTTCACTAACGATTTACAATTCTACTGTTTATGGGTTTATCGATCCGAAAGACGCTGATGTCTTTCGCTATAAGTTTATTAAGTTGCAGCGCCGCGTTGGCTGCCAATATTACAGGGACAATTACCGACTCGTCCGATGAGCCTCTGATCGAGGCCACCGTACGCTTGTTAGCCGCAAAAGACAGCGCATTTGTCAAAGGTGTCACAACCGACATCAATGGAAAGTTTTCAATCAATAACGTAAAGAAAGGACGTTATATTATCCAGACAAGCTACATCGGCTACAACAATCATTACGAAGATGTACGCATAGGCGAGTCATCGCTCACTCTGAAACCTATCGTGATGAAAGAGTCGACCGTTATGCTTAAAGAAACAGTGATAACGGCTGTAAAGACAGAGATAGTGGCCAAGGAAGACACCCTCGAGTACAATGCCGGTTCTTACAAGACACAGCCCAATGCTGTTATGGAAGACCTGCTGAAAAAATTGCCGGGGGTTGACGTAGACTCCGATGGCAAGATTACTTCAGGCGGTAAGCAGGTGACAAAAATACTTGTCGATGGCAAAGAGTTCTTCTCCGACGACCCTAAAGTAGCGTCCAAAAACCTACCCGTCAACATGATAGACAAGCTTCAGGTAATCGACCGCAAAAGTGACCTCGCAAGGCTTACAGGTGTTGATGACGGCGAGGAGGAGACTGTCATAAATCTTACGGTAAAAAAAGGCATGAAAAACGGATACTTCGGTGTCGTAAACGCAGGTTACGGTACTGACGAACGCTATGCCGCAGACTTCAATATAAACCGTTTCTGGGACGACAACCAGATTACATTCCTCGGCAACTTCAACAACATAAACCAACTTGGGTTCACCGATAGCAACGGCAACCGTTTCCGTAGGTTCGGCGGCAACAACGGCATCAACACTTCGCAGTCATTCGGTGTAAACTTCAATGTCGGAAAAAGCGACGAGACATTCCGCGTAGGCGGTGACCTGCTTTACAGCCACACCGACCAGAATACCCGCACGTCGCAAGAGCGTCAATATCTTTTTTCCGACTCGACATCTTATCTTAGCAGCCGTTCGGCATCACGTGACCGCGGTCATAACATACGCGGCGACTTCAGAATACATTGGAAAAAAGACACTCTGACAACATTTGAATTCCGCCCGCGCTTCTCGCTCAACTTTAACAAATCATTGAGTGCCGACTCGTCAAGCACATTTGCCGGTGACATCGCCCGTACACTTGTTACACGAAGCATCAACAACGGAAATTCCGACGGCAAAGCCTACGAAGTCGGGGGTGACCTGTGGTTTAACCACAGTTTCAAGTCTCATAAGGGACGTTCATTCTCATTCGCGCTCGACTACAATCTAAGCAATACACGCGAAGATGACTATAGTTATTCCTACAACCGATTCTTCCTTCTCAACGATTCAATCGACCTTTATGACCAGTACACCGATAATCATAACTGGAGCAATCGAGTAGGTCTGCGCATGACATGGACAGAACCGCTCGGCGATGTAAAAAACGGACGCTTCCTTACCTTCAGCTACCGCATGAGCTATCGCTGGAATAATGCTGACAAGCTGGTATATGACCATCCTGTCACCTACCCCCCTACAGGCGATCCTATAGTTGACTATACTCAGGAGATATTCAATGATTCGTTGAGCAATCGCTTCCGCAACGACTTCTTCAACCAGCGCATACAGGTTGGCTTCAAGCAGGTAAAACGCGATTACAACCTTGATGCCGGCATAGCCCTCGTGCCATCGATGTCAAAAAGCAATGACCTCATAAACACGGACCGAAATATTGACACCCGATGGGTATGGAACATAGCACCCTATCTGCGTTTTCGCTACAAATTCAACAAAACGCGCAATATCACCCTCGATTATCGCGGACAGACCAGAGAACCTTCTATGTCACAGCTCCAGCCGGTAGCCGACAAAAGCAACCCGCTACGCATAGTCATCGGTAATCCGGACCTTAAGCCGGCATTCAGCCAGAATGTACGCATGCGGTTCAGCGACTTCAATCCAGAAGCACAACGCTCCATTATGGCTATGGGAAGCGTAAGCGTGACTCAGAACAGCATAGTATCTAAAACTACATTCAACCACGAAACAGGCGGACAGACAACCACCTACGAAAATGTAAACGGCAACTGGAATGCAGATCTGTTTACAATGATATCATTACCCTTCCGCAATAAAAACTGGCAGTTTAACGGCAATATATTCACCCGCTATAGTCAGGCCATAGGTTACAACAACGGCGAGCGCAACCGTAGCGGCTCATTCAACTTCGGGCCCTCAGTGTCACTGGCCTTCCGGCCCGAAAACTGGGAAGCGGAGTTGCGACCGTTCTATAATCTGCAGACTACGCACAACTCGTTGCAGTCTGCGGCAAGCCAGAAGGTACAGACCTACGGTGGACGCTTCAACGGCTCTTGGTTTGCTCCGTTCGGACTTGTTCTCAACACCGACATAAGCTATAGCGCCACCAGCGGATACTCTGCCGGATACGATCAGAAACAATGGATGTGGAACGCATCTATCGCATACCAGTTCCTCAAAGGACGCGAGGCCACCATAACACTTAAAGGATATGACCTTCTGCAGCAGCGCAAAAACATATCGCGTAGCGTAACGGCCAACTACATAGATGACCGTATCTACAACTCGCTTACCCGATACTTCATGCTTACATTCTCATACCGGTTCAATACATTCGGAAAAGGCAATCGTCCCGATGATCGAAATAACAGCGGTTCGGGCAGAGGACACGGCCCCGGTCGTTTCGGACCTCCACGCAGATAACATCATAGTATATCATACGGTTACATTTATAATGATTAGTTGAAAAGGGTCGTGCGATTTGATATCGCGCAGCTCTTTTTTATTATTTACACAAGCCGGCACTCCCGCTTATGAAAAAAGTAACGAATATTTCCAACAACATCACTTTAACATTAGGCACTATCCGTCATTTTTTTGTAAATTTGCGAAAATTATAGTGTGACGTGACAACACACGCCACCCACAAGCAAATAAGTAATGAATATCTCTTATAATTGGCTCAAAGAGTATATCGACTTCTCGCTTACACCCGAGGAGTTAGCCGACGCACTGACATCTATCGGTCTTGAAGTCGGCGGTATAGAAGAAGTAGAATCGATACGCGGCGGTCTGCGCGGCATAGTCATAGGCAAGGTACTCACGTGTGAAGAGCACCCTAACAGCGACCACCTGCACATAACCACAGTGGATCTCGGCGCATCAGAGCCGGTACAGATCGTGTGCGGAGCGCCGAATGTAGCAGCCGGTCAGACAGTGGTCGTAGCTACGGTAGGCACCACCCTTTATGACGGAGACAATGAGTTCGTGATAAAACGCTCAAAAATACGTGGAGTAGAGTCGCTCGGCATGATATGTGCTGAAGACGAGATCGGTACAGGTACTTCGCATGACGGCATAATAGTTATCGACAAGAATATCAAGCCCGGCACCCCGGCTGCCGAATACTATAACCTGAAAAGCGACTACATGATTGAAGTCGATCTGACGCCCAACCGTGTTGATGCGGCATCGCACTATGGAGTGGCCCGCGATCTGTCGGCATGGCTTGCCTGCCACGCAACCCCGTCGCAACTTCACCGTCCCGCGGTAGATTCTTTCAAGACCGATACTCACGATGGAGCTGTTGCCGTTGAGGTCGACGACTACAACGCTTGCCCGCGTTATACCGGCATAACTATAAGAAATATAAAAGTGGCTGAAAGCCCCGAATGGCTGAAAAACTATCTTTCTGCCATAGGGCAAAGGCCTATTAACAATATTGTCGACA
Organism: Heminiphilus faecis; assembly: GCF_008728965.1. Lineage (GTDB taxonomy): Bacteria > Bacteroidota > Bacteroidia > Bacteroidales > Muribaculaceae > Muribaculum > Muribaculum faecis. The sequence continues at coordinate 27,688 of NZ_VSMC01000002.1, forward strand.
TAACAAACTTCATCCTTCTTGGCATGGGACAGCCCCTCCACTGTTTTGACGTCGACAAAATCGCTGGAGGAAAAGTCGTGGTACGTCACTGCGCGGAAGGCACTCCTTTTACCACCCTTGACGAGATTGAGCGCAAACTTGATGCGCGCGATCTTATGATATGCAACGCCGAGCAACCGATGTGTATTGCCGGAGTATTCGGTGGCCTTGATTCAGGCGTGACTCAAACAACGACATCAATATTTCTTGAAAGCGCATATTTCAACCCCACTTCAATACGCAAAACAGCCCGCCGCCACGGACTGAGCACAGACGCCTCATTCCGCTACGAACGCGGCACGGACCCCAACGCCACTCTGTACTGCCTAAAATTAGCGGCACTTATGGTGAAAGAACTTGCCGGCGGAGAAATATGCGGCGATGTCATAGACATATATCCCGAACCGGTAAAGCCATTTCCGGTAAAACTTGAATACGATTATGTGGATTCGCTTGTAGGCAAGAAAATACCCCACGACACGGTCAACGCTATAGCAAAGTCGCTTGAAATGGATATAACCTCATGCGACGACTCTTCAGTAGAACTGCTCGTACCCACTTACAGAGTAGATGTGCAGCGTCCGTGTGATGTAGTGGAAGACATATTGCGCATATACGGCTACAACAACGTCGAGTTCTCCAACACTCTGCACTCAAGCCTTTCGTTCAAGACCATCACCGATCAGTCCAATGATTTGCGCGAACTGATAAGCAACCAGTTGAGCTCGACCGGCTTCAATGAGATTCTGAACAATTCGCTTACTGCAGAACACTATTATGAGGATCTTGCCGACGAACGTAACGTACCGGTCAAACTGTTGAATCCTTTGAGCAATGACCTGAACGTAATGCGCATGACACTGCTGTTCGGTGGACTTGAGACAATCGAGCACAATGTAAACCGTCGCGACCCCGACATGATGCTTTACGAATTCGGCAATGTATATTCATGCGACCCGTCTGTAGAATCCACAGCCGACAATCCTATCGCACCCTATACCGAGACTCACCGTCTCGCCCTATGGCTCACCGGCAATATACGTACCGGCAACTGGGCTCGTCCGGAAGAAAAATCCACATTCTTTGATATGAAGGCTATCGTGGCCAACATATTTGCTCGGCTCGGCATAAATGCAAAAGAGATAGAGCTTGCCGCCACAACCGATAAAAAGCTAAACGATGCCGTTAAAATAATGACTCGTTCCGGTAAAGAGCTCGGCGTCATGGGTACCGTAACAAAACCGATGCTTAAACGTTGCGGCGTAAAACAAGAAGTAATATATGCCGAACTCGACTGGCAGACAATCGTAAAACTCGCGGTCAAGAAAAAAGTCACATACACTCCACTCCCAAAGACTCATCCGGTAAAGCGCGATCTCGCACTGCTAATTGACGAAAGTGTGACGATGAGCCATATTGAAAAAATAGTGCGTGACAGCGAGAAGAAACTCTTACGCGATGTGACTCTGTTTGACGTATATTGCGGAAAGAATCTTGATCCGGGTAAAAAGAGCTATGCCATATCCATCACTCTTCAGGATAATGAAAAAACCCTGCAGGACAAACAGATTGAAGCCATAATGAATAAAATAGTCACCAATCTGCAGAAACAGACAGGAGCTACACTAAGATAAATCATACAAACAAAAATATAAACATTCAATATTATGGGAAGAGCTTTTGAATACCGTAAAGCAAGAAAAATGAAACGCTGGGGCAATATGTCTCGCACATTTACCCGTATAGGTAAGGAAATTACCATTGCAGCCAAAGCCGGCGGTCCCGACCCCGATACAAACCCCCGTCTGCGTGTGCTTATGCAGAACGCCAAGGCGGCCAACATGCCTAAGGACACCGTAGAACGAGCCATCAAGAAAGCCACCGACAAAGAAGCCGGCGACTACAAGGAAATCGTATATGAAGGATATGGACCTTTCGGCATAGCCATTGTTGTAGAAGCTGCCACCGACAATAATACCCGTACTGTAGCCAATGTACGTTCTTATTTCAACAAGCACGGCGGCACACTCGGCACACAAGGCTCGCTGTCATTCCTCTTCGAACACAAAAGCGTGTTCAAAATAAAGCCCAAAGAGGGACTTTCTACCGAAGACCTTGAGCTTGAGCTTATTGACTACGGCGTTGACGAAGTTGAAGCCGACGAAGACGAAATCATGCTCTACGGCGCGTTTGAAGAGTTTGCCAATATTCAGAAATACCTTGAAGAAAACGGCTTCGAAATCGTAAGTGCAGAATTTGAACGCATACCTAACGACCTTAAAGAGGTAACCGCCGAACAGCGTGTACAGCTTGAGAAACTCCTCGAAAAGTTTGAGGAGGATGAAGATGTACAGAATGTATTCCACAACATGAAGGAAGAGGAAGAATAAATCTATTCTTTCCGGCATACCCGATAACAAGGGGACGGGTCCGCATGTCGAGCCCGTCCCCGTTTCATAAAGGCCATATGGAAGAAATACTCCAAGACATAGGTGTCGAGATTGACAATCTGAATCTGCTCGGGCAGTTTATAATGCTTGCCGCGGTACTTGTCGTAGCGTCGGTAATATACATGCTCTACACTAAAATCATTGTAAAGCTAATACTTAAAGCCACCGCAAAAACCGACACGAAATGGGATGATTATCTGCTGAATATCGATGTCCTTAACTCGCTGAAACATCTTATATTCCCCATAATACTGTATTTTTTCACTCCTCTTGTATTTCAAGGCCACCCCGAAGCACTGTTTTACGCTCGCAAAACCATACTCGTATGGCTCATAATAGTATGTGTAAAGTTATGCTTGGCCGTTCTTGACGGACTGCATATAGCATCAACCGAAGAAACCGGGCTAAAGCACCATCCACTAAACGGATTGACGCAAATGCTCAAACTGATTGCCATATGTGTGGGCGTAATAATAGGCATAAGTGCGTTGCTTGACAAGAATCCCGCGGTGATACTCACCGGCCTCGGCGCTTCGGCGGCAGTACTCATGCTGGTATTCAAAGACACAATACTCGGGCTCGTCGCAGGGGTGCAGCTGTCGGTCAACAAGATGCTCAAGACAGGCGACTGGATAACCATACCCACACGCAACATAAACGGCATAGTAAAACACGTAGCGCTTACAACCGTGAAAGTACAGAATTATGACAACACAATCGTAACCGTACCGCCCTATGCGCTTATCAGCGAATCGTTTCAGAACTGGAACAGCATGCAGGAAAGCGGGGCTCGACGAGTGATGAGATCCATAAATATCGACATGAACACAATACGCTTCTGTACACCCGACGAAATGCGCCGTTATGAAGATAACGGCTGGCTTGACGGCATGGAGCGCTCAGGAGATACGGAGGTGAATCTTCGTGTATTCCGCCACTATCTTGAAAACTATCTTGTAAACCACCCGCGCATAGTAGTCAACGACGATAAAAAGATGTTTCTTATGATACGCCAGCTTCAACCCACACCGCAGGGGCTGCCGATTGAACTGTATTTCTTCTCTTCCTTCACGGCATGGAAACCATATGAATATATGCAAGCCGACATATTTGACCATACGATAGCCATAATTAAAGAATTCGGACTAAAAATATATCAGGCACCATCAGGTACCGATCTTGCACTTATAAAATAACATCATCTAAAAATGACACATTCCGACCTTAAAGAACTGCTTGACAGAGAAGCGGCCCGTATAAATAATCCCGATTTTATAGGTCGGGATCCGGTACAGTTTCCCCGTCGCTTCGAGCGCCTGCAGGACATTGAGATTGTATCGCTGCTCAGTTCCACAATAGCATGGGGCAACCGCAAGATGATATGCAATAATTGCGAAAAGATGCTCTCCCTTATGGACCACGAGCCCTACCGATATGTAATGGATGAAGGCTACGAATATCTGCCTGACATGAATATCCACCGTACTTTCTTTGCCAAAGATTTCCGTCATTTCCTTCGGGGGCTCCATTCCATATACAAACGTCATAATTCGCTGGCAGACTTTGCTCGAGCCGTCGGCATAGCCTCACACGAAACACCCGCATGGAAACTGGTAGAGGCTCTTAACGGTGAACTCGCCGAAGCCAATCACGGCGTTCATGACCCACGCTGTTTGCCCGGCAATCTTGGCAACACGGCTCTCAAACGCATAAACATGGCATTACGATGGCTTGTAAGAGATGACGGCATAGTCGACCTCGGGGTATGGAATGTCATAAAACCCTCACAACTGTATATACCGCTTGATGTACATGTGGGCAATACCGCAAGAGAACTCGGACTGCTGCACCGTAAAGCCAATGATAGGAAATCGGTGATATCGCTGACCGAAACTCTGCGTGATATGCGACCGGAAGATCCGGTATGGTATGACTATGCTCTTTTCGGTCTCGGAGTAGACAACTCCCTGCCATCCGCATATTAACTTAATTTAACCTATATTTAAGGACGTGACACTGCATACTTAGTATCTTTACGTGTTATATTGTCACTTACCTCAACTATACAATTGATATGAAAAAATATTTGTTTTCACTTATTGCACTTACCATGGCGTTTATCGTAATGGCGGCAGGAGAGCCGAAAATATCATTCAACGCCACAACCCACGACTTCGGCACTATAAAAGAAGCTGACGGAGAAGTCGCGTATGACTTTGTCATAAAAAATACAGGTACGGCCCCCCTTATCATAGTTTCAGCTTCAGCATCATGTGGATGCACTACACCCAAAATACCGCGCGAGCCTATAAAACCCGGAGGAACAGCCAAGCTGAAAGTAATCTATGATCCAACCGGACGTCCCGGTGAATTTGAAAAAACTGTAAAGATTAAGTCCAACATCAAAGGCGACCGCAAAGTATTGCGCATAAAAGGTGTTGTCGTACCCAAATAAAATCAACCTGAATGAAACTCAAAATACTTTTATCAGCAATATCATTTGTGGCAGCCTGTACCATCGCGGCAAATGCCGCACCGGCTGCAAGATGGCTTGAAACCACCCATGACTTCGGAGCGTTTGATGAAGACATGGGTAATGTGGATGCACTATTCAGAGTAGTCAACGACGGCGACGCGCCATTGGTCATACTCGCTGCCCGCGCATCATGTGGCTGCACCGTGCCGGCATTTACGTCAGACGGTATAGCCCCCGGCGACACCGCAACCATAAAAGTCACATACAATCCTGCCGGCCGGCCGGGAAAATTCAACAAGAAAGTAAAAGTAGAGACAAATTGCGAGCCGTCCCAGAGTATTCTTACAATAAAAGGAGTGGTAATAGGGGCTTCCAACACACTTAGAGCCCGGTTCCCGATAGAAGTTGGACCTCTTAAATTACGTAATTCATCACTGCCTATGGGAGAAATTTCGAAAGGACGCGTCAAGACTGGCTTCCTTGAAGGATACAATCAGAGTCCCGACACGATACATCCGTCGGTCAGCGGCCTTCCCGAATTCATAAAAGTAGACATAGCTCCACGAGCCGTACCGCCGGGAGAGCAGACTACATTTACATTTTTCTACGACACATCTCGCGACAATGATTGGGGTCTTGTAAGTCATGAAGCTACATTTTTCCCCGATACAGATATTACCGAAGGAAAAACAGTCGACATAATGGCTATTATAAAAGAGGATTTCAGCAAGCTTTCCAAAGAACAACTCGAGAAAGCTCCGCGTATAGCGCTGTCGGAGACTTCTGTAGATTTGGGAGATATAAATCGCGACGATACCTACGAACGTGAAATCCTGATCGACAACTTCGGCAAGGACCAGCTGATCATAAGAAAAGTATCGACTCCCGACCCATCCGTATCGGTAAGAATAAATAAAGACAAAATAAAAGGAGGCGCACAGGGGCGGATGACTATAAAAGTAGTACCGTCACCGTCATCCGACAACGATATACTTAATTCACGAATAACGATAATCACCAACGATCCCGACCGGCCTACATCGATAGTAAGAGTCACGGGAGAATATAAATAATCAAACCGTTATCATTCATCATGGACCAACACAAACATATAGAAAATGACAAACAATATATAGGATTGACCGTAAACGGCGGAGTGGCACAACCTCCGTCGGTCAATCCGTACCTAAAACCGAGAAGCCGACGTCCGCTACCCACATCGGGTGAATTGGTAGAAGGAATACTTAAAGGCGACGTAACCACATTAAGCCGCGCCGTCACTCTTGTCGAAAGCCTGTCGCCGGCACATCAGACAATAGCGCAAGAAGTGATAGAGAAGTGTCTGCCATACTCAGGCAATTCAAGACGCATAGGTATAACCGGCGTACCGGGTGCGGGAAAATCCACGTCAATAGATGCATTCGGTCTGCACGTGCTCAAAGACGGGGGTAAACTTGCGGTACTTGCCATAGACCCGTCAAGCGAACGCACAAAAGGCTCCATCCTCGGCGACAAGACCCGCATGGAGCGTCTTGCAGTACATCCCTCGGCTTTTGTACGTCCCAGCCCGTCGGCAGGAAGTCTCGGAGGAGTAGCACGTAAAACACGTGAAACGATAGTATTGTGTGAAGCCGCAGGCTACAACAACATATTTGTGGAGACCGTCGGAGTAGGCCAAAGCGAGACCGCGGTGCACTCCATGGTCGATTTCTTCCTGCTAATACAACTTGCCGGAACAGGCGATGAGCTGCAAGGCATAAAACGCGGCATCATGGAAATGGCCGACGGTATTGTCATAAACAAGGCCGACGGCGATAATATAGATCGAGCACGTCTTGCCCAAGCCCAATTTCGCAGCGCTTTGCATCTGTTTCCGCCCACATTATCGGGGTGGATGCCTGAAGTGCTCTGCTATTCCGGATATTATGACCTCGGCATCGAAGAAGTATGGGAAATGATTGACCGTTACTTCAATTTCGTTAAAGAAAACGGATATTTTGAGCAAAAACGCCGTGAGCAGGCCCGTTACTGGATGTTTGAGACCATTAACGAGAAACTGCGCCGACACTTCTATAATGACCCGGAAGTGGAACAGATGCTGCGCGAGAAAGAAGTACGGGTATTAAACAACCAGCAAAGTTCATTTACCGCCGCCCGCGACGTACTCGATTTCTACTTCAGCCATCATTAATGATGGTGATGATGCTTATGGTGCTTTTTGTGTTTCTTATGCTTTTTATGCTTATGTTTATGACCGTAGTCATCAAAATCATAGACATAATCGTTCTCTACGCCCCAATAACTGTGGAGAGTGCCACAAGAAGACAGCCCGGAAGCACTTATGGCCATCACAGCCATAAGAAGCCACACAACATATTTTCTTTTCATTATCCTCATATAAGGTTGAAACTTCAATTTAATTTGTAATACAACCGAGGGAATAAAATTGTTTACCGGCAATATCCGAATATGAAACCGCAATATGTAATACAGACAACTGCCGACGGCTCCCATACCATATATCTGCCACAACTTGACGAGCATTACCACTCTATAAAAGGCGCCATAACAGAGAGTTGCCACATATACCGCGATTGCGCCCTGCGACACAGGGCGCAGCAAGGCTTCGACCGGCCGTTGCGTCTGCTTGAAGTTGGTTTCGGCACAGGATTAAATGCCGCCGTATCTGCTGAATACAGCGACATACCGATTCACTACATTTCATTTGAACTGTACCCGTTGAGCCCTGACATATCGCAACGTCTCGGATATGACCGACCTCTAATAGAGGCAGTAAACCATGCGGCATGGGACACACCGGTAAACATAACAGATACATTCATTCTTGAAAAGCGACAGGCCGATTTTCTGACAGCCGACTTGCCGTGTGACATAGATATCGTATATTATGACGCTTTCGCCCCGGAAAAACAACCCGACCTATGGAGAATGGAAACTCTGCGACGAACGGTTGAAGCCATGGCCTCCGGCGGAGTACTGACTACATACTGTGCAAAAGGCTCAATCAGGCGTATGTTGTCAGCATTAGGACTTTATGTCGAGAGGCTTCCGGGCCCTCCGGGAGGAAAACGCGAGATTCTGCGTGCAACAAAAATAGCCAAATGAATAAGCCTACACATCCATTTTTATTCGCCATAGTCATATCGGCTCTTTGCACTGCTTGCGGCAACGATAAGAAAATCGCCTCTACCGCTGCCATCGTACAAGATGACCGTGTGCATATTTCTACCGGAAGTGAAAGCGAAGACATTATTGCCATACAAAACGCATCAGCCACCATTGAGGCTTATCCGGTGGACAACAGTTGTGCGGGTCCATTTCGGATTGGCGACGAAATTCCAGAAAAAGCGGAAGGATTCGCCAAGATTGAGTCTCTGGAGAAAAAGATGTTGCCGAACGGGAAAATATATGAAACCCCTGTATATATTTATGAAATCGGTAATGAGGGCTACGTGAAAGTCACACCGCAATATGATACGATAGCTAATTGCACTAACGACAAGATAGGCGAAATCTTCGTATACTCCGATTTATTTCTGACTGATAAAGGAGTCGGAGCTATGTCTTCAGTAGAGGAATTTGCCTCAGCCTATTCCGACTTCCATATCCGTTATGAGCCCGACGATAAATTATTCATCGTCGAGACTCCACAACTCAATAATGTCCAGTTCATTATCGACAACGAATATTATCAGGGAGAGGACACTGTTTTTACTTCTAACAAATCCTGCTACCTACAGGTCTCCGATTTCCAAAAAGCATCCTACTTCACAGCTATCCGCATAATTAAACATTAGCCTTTTCCAAAGATTTGTTGTAACTTTGGAATACTTTTCTTAGTGCCTTATACAAAGGACTTTGGGAAAATTACCCAATTTTAAGGTAATGACTTGGCAACTGTGCCATTTGCTGCGTTCAGCCTTGATTTGCGTTTCAAACAACTCGTTTTCGCCACAAAGGTAATACTATTTCTTGAAACTCTGAATTTATCATTTGGATTTTAGAGTAATATCAGTAGTCTTCAGAACAACTCAACATCTGTATTCTTAAATCCATTAATTGACATTGCTCTTTTGAATATCGATTTGATGATCTTAATTTATGAAGAACAGACTTTAAAGGTTCAGCCATTCCTAATTTTGCAACAACTTCATCGGCCTTTATTTCAACCATCATATTACCAGCATTGCTTAAAGTCTCATTAAAATGATGGATTATATGCCCTACTTCATGACCTATTGCAGCCATTTTTTCCATCTCTGTAAAATTAAACGACTCACACAATTCTGGAGAAATAACGATAGCTGCAAACACCTTATTTTGTTCTCCATCGTTTGTTACATCAATAGAATATGCAAACGTATCGTTGCATAAGCCATCGATTAGTGGAATGTTTTTTTGTTGGTTATATTGAACCACTGTGTAACAATCTATGTGCAATGTACTTAAATGGGGATACTTCTGATATAATATAGGCTTGAACTTTTGTTCAAAGTCCTGAAAAATATTATCAGAAGTATGATTATTGAATAGTGTCATGTGGGCATAACTATTTGTGGTCTGATGATTCTATATATACTTAAGAATTTGCTGTTATTATCATTTTGAACATGTAATCATAAAAACATAATTCTTCAACTTTTTAACCTTCTCGGTTAATGGTTGTCCAACTACTTGGTTATTATTAGGTAAGATAGAAGTTGATGTTGAACTTTCAATAAGATTTTTCAAATAAGATGTTTTAATTGCATATCCGACATTTTCTGCATCCTTATGTTTAGCGTTGACAATGCCGATAAGATTTCCCTTTCTGTCAAACAAGGGTCCACCACTATTTCCGGGCTGTATAGGTGCTGAAATTTGGTATAGAGCGACATCTCCTTGAAAACCTGTCTTAGAACTAATAATTCCTGTAGTCAGTTTTATTTCATCTCCCATAGTAGATGTTAATGGATAGCCTAAAACAAAAATATCTTCACCAACCTCAGACATTGTAGACGATACTGCATAAGGGATGTTCCCGAAACCACAAAATGCAGAGTCATCAATCTTTAATAACGCCAAATCATTATTCTTATCAGTCCCAATAAGAGATGCTTTGTAGGATTTATTAAAATCTCCAGATACACCTTTTATTATGATTGATTTTGCACCATCTATTACGTGGAAATTTGTTACGATGTAACCACTTTTGAGAGCAAACCCTGTACCTGACCATTCTGTTGATTTCTCCGCTATAGAGTTTTGTGAATTAGCTATAGTTTCTACCGGATAGATTTTTGTAAAATTATCATTGCGTGTTCCTGTAACACTTCCATAATCGTCAAATTCTGGACATTGATGTACTAAAGATGCAAATGACCTAAGAATACCTATCGTTTTAATAGGCTTGATATTATAATCTCTTTGTCCACGACTCCATTCAGCAATAAATGCATAATAAGTACCATTAAATAAACCCTGCGAGGCACCTTTTTCTAAAAAAAATTGGATATCCCCTCTCTCCCAAGCATTGTTACCAACTACATCTATGACGACACCTCTATATCTATTAGGATTTCGACTATGACCATTATAATCTTTCTCAATAGAATAGGTAATACCATCATTTATCCAAATTCCCTCTATAGGATCTAAGTCAGATAGGTTATTGTCAAAATATTGTTTTGCTAAATATTCTGTATAATTATCGATGTAATAGATTCTTTTCCCTTTTATCGTTGTTTGTGCTGTTAATGGATGAACTATAACCGACAGCACTAACACGATTGCGATTATTGTTTTATGTATAACTGAAATATTCATGTTTACGATTAAATTTATTGAGTAATGTTACCTAAATCCGAATACAAAAGTATAAAAAATCCGTGATATGGCATTAATTATCACGGACTTTATTATGATTTACAGCTTAATACCTCTGTTTTGGCTTCTTACTTGTGGTCTCAGTTTCTCCATAAACTCCTCTTTCTTCCGTCTGAACCAACTGACATGAGGAATACCGTCTATGTGGAGGTTATATTTTCCCTCCTTGTCCTCTTTAAGTGAACATATCGTTTTATCTACCCTAAAATGTTGGTTGAACTCGCGAGAATAGAGCTCGCCTTTGATGGAAACATCCTTGAACGTGCATAACTTTCTAATGAGGGCATCGCCAAAGTTCAGCGTATCACGCAGGAACTTGATGGTTGGCATCAGCTTCTCCACATACGGAAAGTAGCATTTGACCAAATCCACGAACTCGGACAACTTGCGGTGTCGTTGTTCGTAAGCATTCGTTATCTCCTGTATGTGCTTTGTCTGTTGCTGTTCCCTGTGTCGAGCTTCTTCTTCAAGTTCAAGAATGCGGTCTTGCAAATCCTCATTCCTGCGTTCCAATGTTTTGACCTTGTTGCTTCCGAAAAGAGAACCGACACTCACGGCTATGTTAGTGACTGCGGTGGTGGCTGCGCCTTTCAGTTTCTCGGTCTGTACTTCTTTCTTGGCTCGTCTGAGTTCCTGTTCCGCTTCGGTTTTCTGCTCCTGCAAATCCACCACTTCCGATTTCAAGCTGTCGGCAAGTTCCTGTATGTCCCGATAATACTGCTGCGTGGACTTGTGGCGAGCCAGAGAACCGTCTATGCCACGTTGCAGACCGTACTTTGACATGGCAACGGCATAACTGTCCTGGTAGGATTTCAAATTCAGCCGTGTCATGATGTCATCGGCACACAGGCGGACGGCATGGGCTGGTTTCTTTCGATACCGCTTCTTTACCTGTTCCTCACGTTTCTTGCGCTTGCGCTCTCCCTTGACAATCGGGACAAGAGTGATGTGTATGTGTGGCGTTTCCTCGTCCCTGTGCAGATGTGCTGCCACGATATTCTCCTTGCCGAACAGGTCGGCAAAGTATTTCATATTGTCGGCACACCATTCATCAAGTCTGCCCTCTCTTTCGATACGCTTCATGTCCTCGTGCGTTCCCGACACGTTGATACGGATAGCCCTAACTTGGTTATTCCCGATTTTGCGTGTTAGTCCAGCTTCCTCCAATCTTTTCTGAATGGCAGCCGTGCGGTCTTTTATTCCATCGGGGTATGTAATGAGTTTTCGGTTAAGGTGTGTGCGTGTGGGGTCTGCGTTCTTCGGTATGATGAAACGCTCGATGTGGGCTGTCGTTCCGCTGTCGGAACCGTGCGCCTTTTCCATGTGCAATACTACGAATCCCATATATAAATCCTTTATTCTTTTACTTGTGAAACATTGTTTGATTATTGCTTATGTACGACTGTTGCCGTTGGCTTTGGAGAGTCCAGAGAGGTGCAACCTCTTTGGCTTATTGGGGAATTTTCAGCGTTGCTTGCAATGCGGCTCGAAAAATTCCCTAATAAGCTACGGTATTTTCCATCGGTAAATACCCGTGCCGCTGCAAGCATCCCCTTACATCTTCAGCCCTTTCTTTTTCGGTGGCTGTATCATCCGTCTTGTGGATTGGACTTGCTTCTTCTCCTTTATCGGCTCTGCCGATTGGGACATGGGCTTCCCGCACAGGTAATCGTTCAGGTCTTTATGCCCGTTGTAGTTGTCGGAGAAGTCCCGGATACGACCGCTGAACTCTCTTGCCAATTCCAAGTAGGCATTTCTTCCTGCCTCGTCATTGTCAAGCAGGCAGTGGATGCGCTCGTAGCCGTGCAGCACGTCTATGGCTTTGGAAACATTGGCAACCGAATTGAGGATGACATAATCCTGCCTGTCAAGGTTGGGCATGGCTGGGCAATTCTTCATCCGCAAGGTGAGGAATGACAGGTAGTCCATCATACCCTCGAACACGAGACATTTCTCTCTCGGTTCTCCCTGCTGGCGTATATGGCTGATGTCTTTGGGTGCGATGCAGCCCTTGAAGAAACGGTTGCGCACTTCATACTCTCCTGTCACATTTGGGAAACCGATGGCGAAATAAGGCTTGTCATTATGGATGAAGTGCAGTTCCTTACATTCCTGCCTTGCCAAGTCGGAGTTTATACCTCGTTCCTGCAAGTATCTGAGCAATGCGGGATGGGTAAGTTCTCCCACCTCCAACTGTTGGAAACTCGGTTCGGATGCTTGCTGACGAAAAGAGAAAGATACGGGACGGATATGCGGTACTCGTTCGAATATTTTATTGAGCAAGTAGGGTACATAGTCGGTTGCGTATAGTTCCTCTGCCAAAGCGATGATGTTGCCGCCTTTGCCAAGTCCGAAATCGTACCACTTGTTAAGTTCGGTGTTTACCTTGAAAGAGGCATCCTTTTCCTCTCTCAACGGCGATTTGTACCAAAGGCTGTTGCCTTGCTGTTTCACGGGCGTATAGCCCAAACTTTGCAGATAGTCTGCAATGCGTATGTTCTTTACTTCCTGTATGTTCATATTTTCTTATGGTTTGATGATGAATGTAAAACCGATGAATTGATGAATGTGTATGCCAAACTATTGGATAGCAGCCTTATACGCTCTCATCATTGTTTCATCAAAGCACTTACCAAAAGAGAAAATCATCATTTGCCTTATTGAGCATTATCTGTCTGACCTGTTTTCTCTTTTCATCAGTAAGTTGTTTTTGATGAGAAAGTAATCATTTGCATATCAGTACAGTTATATACTTATTCATCATTTCATCAAAATAATCAGAGTGCTGTCAACTGTTCTCTTGTTACGGTATAGAACCGTCCTATTCTCCGTATGGGAGAATAGCGGCACTCTCGGGTATAGTCCACTTGATAGGTGGTGTAAGTAAGTGTATTCGGTGCAGGAGTTAGTTTCCAGCACTCCTGCAATACCTTTCGGACTTGGTGTTTCTCCACCTTTCCCTGTGAGTGTACCAGCAAAAGAAGGAGGTCGTTGTAGCAGAACGAAAAAGTGTCCGTACCGACACTATCCATGATGTCAAGGATAAGTTCTTGCATTTCTATCTCCAATCGGTTGCGGTTACTGCGGATAATCTTTTGCAAGGCTTCGGTACGCAGCAAGGATGGTGCAAACCACATACGGCTTTCCTTTTCGGTGGATAGCTGTCTGTGTTGCAGGAAATGGAGAAAGGCGGGTATCTCCGCTTTCAGCTTTTGCAGAAAGTCGGTGTCATCGGACTGCAAGCGGTCTATTTTGCGCACCCAATAGCGTGTTTCCCCTGCATCTATGATTACAGGCAGATACTCGTTGTTGGAGCATAGCACGAACTTGGCAAAGAACGCAATCTCGTCACGGTCTTTGCCTTTGGCTTCCACTTTATAGGATAGGGTTGTACTGAGGTTCTTCAACCTCTCGCTGTCCTCCCTGCGATTGAGCAGCACCTCATCCACCACGATAAGGAGTTTTCCTGCCCAATCGGAATTGAACTGACTGCGGAAATCCTCGTTGGTGTTGAACGTGACATTGTTCTGAAAGAAGGCTTTCAGAAAGTTGAGGAACGTGCTCTTGCCTGTGTTACGTTCCTCCGACACCAGCAGCAGAATAGGCAGTTTCTGTACGGGTTGCAGGTAGAGCAGTTGCAGATAGTCCATTCCCAACTCGTACTGTTCTCCGAAGATGTGCCGTACCAATGATTGGATGTGCGAGAAATCGCCCTCCTTTGGTTGGTGGTCTATCGGCTCATAGAGATTAAGGAACTTACCGACCACGGGACGGTAGCCGATGTGTTCGGGGACGGTACAGAAACCGTCATACTTGGGAACGCTGCCGATGTAGTCCTTGCCATAGTCTTGGCGCAGGGTCTCGTTGTTCCATGCGATACGTTTCTTTACATACCCTCCGTTCAGTCTTGGCTGCTCCACAATCTTGTAGAGCGTTGTTCCCACTCGGATGAACTCTTCTTTTGCCACGCTGCCATCTGATGGCGGCTTGTGGCTGTCTTGTTGTTTGTTAGCTGACATAATCAAATGGTCTTAAGTTTGAAAAATACCAGCTACAAAAGTATAAGCATTTAATGGATAAGTTGTTACGCAAAATATAGCAGAATATAGAAAAAAGCCCCTCGGGACAAAAACTTTCAATGGCTGGGCAATGGAATCGGATTGAAAAGACGAAAAAACTCCCGAAAAGCGAATGGTTGCGTTACGCTTTTCGGGAGAAAAATCAGAGTATCTGTCGTGTTGTTGTACTGACTTGCAGATTTACTGACTGCATTACGTCAGTCCCTCATCCAAATCTACGAGAGGTATTTGGACTTGGCTATATCGGCATTGTTCAGCGAAAAGAAGATGGCGTGTTTCTCTTTTCGCAAGTACAACCTTTTCAGAATGACATTGCGTACCTGCTTCGCTCCGAATGTACCGAAGTGGAAAGCGAGGGCGATTATCGTTTCAAGGTTGTAAAACTCCATGCTACACTTGTCGGATAGGCGTATAATACGTTTTATCTCGTACTCCCTCAATACACCACTCTTACAAAGAGTCTTTATCCCTGCCCGAATGGTCGGGGCGGTGACACCGAACAAATCCAACAGCTCGGATTCGTTCATCCATACATCGGTTGTGTCATTCGGCAAAGTCACATTGCCGAACTCGCTTATGCTTATAATGTTTCTTTCCATAGTCCTATGCCATTGTTGTGTTTCCAAAAGATTGGTTCAGTTTGTCACCGAACATCGTAAGGTCGTGGTCTATTTTCTGCGTGGTTATCTTCGCATAGAGTTGGGTCGTAACGATATTCGTATGCCCCAACACACGGCTGACACTTTCAATCGGCATACCTTTGCTTAGAGCAAGGGTTGCGAACCCATGCCTCGCACAATGGAATGAGATGTCCTTTGTGATTCCGCACTCTTTTATCATCTTCTTCAATGGCTTGCATATAGACCAATAGTTCAGATTCGGGAAAACGGACTTGTCCGTTTGAAACTCCTCGTAACGCTTGATAATCTGCAAAGGGATGTCAAGCAGTTTCACTTGGAACGGGACTTTAGTCTTGTGCCGTTTGGATAATATCCACTTCTCACCGTTCACCTCCACTATATCATCAGTGGTAAGTTCCTTAACATCCACAAATGAAAGTGCGGTGAAGCTGGCAAAAACAAAGATGTCACGGATGTAGGAAAGTTTGGCATCCGCAAATTCGTGTGTCATCAATGTTTTCAGTTCTTCTTCCGTCAGATACTCACGCTCCTTTATATTGGGGCTTATGTGGAATTGGGCAAACGGATTTCTCGGTATCAGCCCGTTGAAGTGTGCACGCATGACCACACCTTTCAGCCACATGCAGTTAGTCCAGATGCTGCCGTTCTGCAGTCCTCTGTCGGTGGAAAGGAAAACGGCAAACTCCTTGATGAAGTCGGGAGTAAGTTCAAGCATAGACAGGTCACTTCGCTTGTAGTTCGCCTTGATGAATGCCGCCACATGGTTTCTTGCACGAACCCTTGCCATGTAAGTCCCTTTTACACGGTCAGTACCCACACGCTTTTGAAATGTGGCATTGTCTTTGTCGAATGCTCCAAGCAATGTCTCATATTCGCTGCCGATTCCTTGATAGGCATTGCGCACCATTTCTGCCGTAACATACGCCTCTCTGTCTGAAATGCGCTGGTAGTGCTTGATGATTTGCGCCTTAATGTTGTCTAAAGCGTGGTTGATGTCCCTCGCTTCAATGCTCTTACCTTTGGCTCGGTTGCCTTTCGCATCCCAAAGCGTTTTCGGAATGGTCTGCTTACAACTGAACTGTGCCACAGAACCGTTGATTGTCACTCGTCCCATGATGGGGACAATACCGTTTTTCTCCTTGCTGCCGTTCACATAGAACAGCACTTTGAATGTACTTCTTGCCATACTCGTTTTTTTGTTTGCAAAGTTAAATATCAACGAGTTAAACCTTGCTACGCAAAACGGTGACAAACGGTGCAATAGCGTCCTACATGTGTTAAATCTTACATCTTCTTGGGTAATGATTTGCAAACCGTTCTCCTGCTATATTCTGCTTTTCCTTGCATTTTCCGCTTTTTCGGTTTGTCCTCATCTGACACCGTAACGACATTGGTACAAAGTCATTTAGCGTCATTTCTCCCATTTTCCGAGGTTATTCCAGCATTTTTACGTAAGTTTGCAGATGTACATAACATCCTTAGCATTATGAGGCCATTAGCAATCATATTTCTATTATGCCATTGTGCGGTACATGCACAGAATACATCAGAAAACAAAGGGCTGCCGGATACTCTTGAGGACCAAGAAAGGGTATCATCTGGCACGCTGCAACAATTTCAGCGCAATTTTCCCCGACATTATGTAGATGTGCAGCGGCCTTTATTTGATTATACGGCCATGCCCCTTGTGTCATGGCATGAGAGCAATACAATGACGTTTCGTCCATCAGACTATGCCATAGGGGGCATAGCACCTATATCCATATGGGAAAGCGGAGCTTTTTACGCATCGGGAAGTGCTGCGTCCATGCCCGGACTTATGGGCATAGAGAGCGGAGCCCTGAATATCACCCAACAGATAGGCGACATTACTTTCACCGGCAGCTTCAATGCCGACAAATACGGCTATTACAGAGGGCTTACCACAACATACGGAGTCAGCGGCAATATAGTATGGCACATAAACGACACATTCTCGCTTACCATATTCGGCTCCCACTCTTTCAACAGCATATACATCAACCCGCAGACACTTCCCTATATGAGGGCGACAAGCTATGGAGGCTATCTCGGCATAAACCTGCACGAACGCTGGGGAGTCAACGTAGGTGCACAACGAGTATACAACTCCGCCACCGGCCAGTGGGAAACCGTACCGATAATGCAACCCTATTACCGGCTGAACAAACGCGAC
Source organism: Heminiphilus faecis (assembly GCF_008728965.1). GTDB lineage: Bacteria > Bacteroidota > Bacteroidia > Bacteroidales > Muribaculaceae > Muribaculum > Muribaculum faecis. The sequence goes on from NZ_VSMC01000002.1 coordinate 45,453, forward strand.
GCCATAGGTGTAGATTTAGGAGGAATATTGTATGAGGTAATACGTGCAAACCGCGACAAACACTTCGGAGGACAAAGAAACCCGACAATGGCACCGCCGATACCTATGGGCCCTCCTCCTGTAAGGCCTCATGAATAACCATGTATATACATCTATAAATACAATCATAATAATAACATATGACACGCATATTCAACAGCATGACAGAACTGATAGGCAATACGCCATTGCTTGAAGTGCATAATATCGAGCAATCGGAAGGTCTTAAGGCCCGGTTGCTTGTCAAAATCGAAGCATTCAACCCCGGCGGAAGCGTAAAGGACCGTGCAGCCCTGTCAATGATAGAGGACGCGGAGAAAAAAGGTATTCTTGAAAAAGGAGCACTGATAATAGAGCCGACAAGCGGCAATACAGGCATAGGGCTTGCATGGGTAGCCTCGCTTAAAGGATACAGAGTAATTCTGACAATGCCGGAGACCATGAGTGTCGAACGCCGCATGCTGCTTAAAGCGTGCGGAGCCACGATAGAACTTACTCCGGGCAGTGCAGGTATGAAAGGAGCTATCGCGCGTGCCGAAGAGCTGCAGAAAGCCAACCCCGGATCCGTGATACTCGGACAATTTGAGAACCCTGCCAATCCCGCCGCCCATGAAGCGACAACCGCACAGGAAATATGGCGCGATACAAACGGCAGTATCGACATATTTGTTGCCACCGTAGGCACAGGCGGCACTCTGTCGGGCACCGCACGTGGGCTAAAAGTTCATAACAGCACCATAACCGCAGTAGGAGTCGAGCCCAAAGGCTCTCCCGTGCTCGAAGGCGGCAACGCCGGTCCACACAAGATACAAGGTATAGGAGCAGGATTCATTCCGGCCAATTACGACAGCACGGTGGTAGACAAAATCATGCCGGTAAGTGACGATGACGCCATGAGAGCATCGCGCATGCTTGCCGAGAAAGAGGGACTACTCGCAGGTATATCGTCAGGCGCCGCATTGTGTGCAGCTATAGAGTTGGCACGCAAAGAGGAGAATTCAGGCAAAACAATAGTGGCATTGTTACCCGACACCGGCGAACGGTATATGTCGACCGACCTTTTTGACTACGACCGCTATCCGCTATAACTATAGCTTCAGATTCGTCAACGGAGCGAGTGGGCAGCATCCCATACAACCTCACCAAGAGTGGGGTGAGCGTGCACGGTATCGGCCACGGTATCTATCGTAAGACCGCCGCTCATAGCTACCGCTATTTCCTGCACAAGGTCAGAGGCATGAGGACCGCAGATATGACATCCGAGTATAAGCCTTGATGCCGGATCTATTATAATTTTCAGCAGACCGTCAGCCTCCCCCATGGCCATAGCCTTACCATTGGAGCGGAACATAGCTTTAGCTGTTTTGAACGCGATATTCTGTTCCTTGCATTCCTCCTCGGTAACACCGACCATAGCACATTCGGGAGAAGAGAATACAGCGGCGGGAATGACAGACAGATTCATATCACCACCCATAAGACAAGCAGCCTGCGCCGATGCAGCGTGGGCCAACATAAGTCGTCCGTTAACATCGCCCACGGCATAGACACCGGGAACGGATGTGGCAAAACCGTCATTGACAGTTATGCCGCGCATGACCTCTATGCCTATCTCGGCAGCACCGTCGGGTATAACGGGCGAGCGACCGGCTGCCATAAGAACCTCTTCAGCCTTAATGACGGCCGCACGTCCTTTAGCAGTGTACTCGACACACTTACACCCGTCAACAGAAATACCAGTTACCGCTGCAGAGGTAATTATATCAATACCGCGACGCGACAACAAATTGTGCAGCCGCTTCGCTATGTCACGGTCAAACCCCGGCAGAATCTCTCGACAGTACTCCACTACAGTCACTTTTACTCCGAACTCGGCCAATATACAGGCAAACTCCACTCCTATGACACCTCCACCGATAACACATATGCTTTCAGGCACCGACTTCAAGGAAAGAAGTCCGTCACTTGTAAGAGCATGTTCCGTCCCCTCTATCGGCAGAACCGAAGCTCTTGAACCGGTGGCAATCACAATCATGGGAGCCTGATACTCCATATCATCCACAACGACAGTATCGCCCGCGACAAAACGGGCCTCGCCGCGCACTATCTCCGCCTTTGAAAGCATCATCTCAACATTGCCGCGCAATTCAGCCACTATAGCGTCCTTACGCTCCAATGCCCTCAACAAGGACGGTGTGCATCCTTCTACATCGACCCCGTAACGAGAAGCTTCGCGGACAGTACGTACAACTTCGGCTGACCGGCACAACGCCTTTGTAGGAATACATCCACGGTTAAGACAGGTGCCGCCGAGCAGGTCACGCTCGATTATAACCGTATCGCGACCTGAGGCGACAGCACGGACGGCCACTTCCATTCCGGCAGGACCGCTGCCAATGATGATTATATCTGATTTTCGCATAACTCCTTGTAGCTGACTATCGGATTAAGAGCCGCACGCGTATCGTCGGGATGCGATATCGGAGTATTATGAGGGGCTGTTTTCACGACATCGGGAGTCTCCGCAGACTCACGTGCTATATCCCTCATGACATCGATAAAACGATCTATGGTCTCCTTACTCTCTGTTTCAGTCGGCTCAATCATAAGCGACTCATGAAACAACAGGGGGAAATATATCGTCGGAGCATGAAATCCATGATCAAGCAACCTCTTGGCTATATTAAGAGTAGTAACCCCGGTAGACTTGTCGACAAGACCGTCAAACACAAACTCATGCTTGCACACCGTATCGACCGGAAGCAGATAAAGATCGCGCAGACGCTCCTTGATATAGTTGGCGTTAAGCGCAGCGAGAGGCCCTACCATGGCAAGCCCCTCCTTACCAAGTGATAATATATAACTCAAAGCACGCACCAGCACGGCAAAGTTGCCGAGAGTACCGGTCACCTGACCGAGCGAGCCGGGAGCCGAATGTTCTATGTCATACAATCCATCGGCATTCTTTATCACACGAGGCACCGGCAACAGGTGTTCAAGACCCTTGCGCACGCCTACAGGACCTGCTCCGGGTCCGCCTCCGCCATGGGGTGTGGAAAATGTCTTATGTAGATTTATGTGCATGACATCAAAGCCCATATCACCCGGACGGGCAACTCCAACCAACGGGTTCAGATTGGCTCCGTCGTAATACATCAAAGCTCCTGACTCATGCACCAATCGGGCTATCTCGGGAATGTTTTTCTCAAAGATACCGAGTGTATTAGGGTTGGTCATCATGACTGCGGCCACAGTATCGTCAAGCAATGGGCGCAGAGCCTCGACATCGACCGTACCGTCGGCCCCGCTTTTGACCTCGACTATACGGTATCCGGCTACAGCAGCACTGGCAGGATTGGTTCCGTGAGCCGAATCGGGCACTATGACCTTATCACGCTTCACATCGCCACGCTCCATATGATATGCCTTTATAACCATAAGCCCGGTAAGTTCACCATGAGCTCCCGCATATGGATTAAGAGTAAACTCGCTCATACCGCCTATCTCTGAGAGAGCCATCTGGAGAGTATAGTATATCTCAAGGGCACCCTGCACAGCCGACACCGGCTGCAAAGGATGGAGAGAAGCTATACCAGCGCCGGCCACCATCTCCTCGTTTATCTTCGGATTGTACTTCATTGTACAAGAGCCAAGAGGATAAAAGCCTGTATCGACTCCGAAATTGTTATTGCTCATGTTTGTGTAATGTCGCACAACCGAGGGCTCGTCAACTTCCGGAAGAGCCGGCGACGAGGCTCGCAACAGTTCGGCAGGCATCTCCGAAAGAGCGTCATGGCATCCGTTGGCGGGAAGTTTGAACCCGCTGCGTCCGTGACGCGAAAGTTCAAATATAAGTTTGCCGTAATATTCTTTATTCATAGCTTTTCCAAATTATAGGGTTGAGGGCATAGAGTCAATAATATCGGCCAAACAGTCGAGATCATCGCGCGACTGCATCTCGGTGACGGCAACAAGCAGTCTATTGTCGGCAAGACGTACACCGGGCAATATACCTTGTTTCATGGCCCGCTGCATAAGAGCGTCGACATCAAAAGATGTCGTTAACTCAAACTCATGCAAAAACGGTTTGTCAGGATAAGACAGACGGGCTTTTCCTCCATTTACGATGCGTTCAGCAAGATAATGAGCTCCGGCGCAACTTATAGAATTAAGTTCCTTAAGCCCCTGCGGACCAAGCAACGACATATAAACCGACACGAAAAGAGCCATCAGCCCCTGATTGGAACATATATTGCTCGTAGCCTTCTCGCGGCGTATATGCTGTTCGCGAGCCTGAAGCGTAAGAACAAATACGCGGCGACCGGCTTCGTCAACGGTAGCTCCGACTATGCGACCGGGCAATTTTCTTATCAACTGACGTGTGCAACATATATATCCCAGATAAGGCCCACCGAAATTCAGAGGCATGCCAAGCGACTGCGCATCACCGGCAGCGATATCGGCACCCCATTCTCCGGGCGACTTCACCGCACCGATAGCCGCAGCCTCACATGTCATGACAAACAACGCCTTGGCAGCATGTACAGTGTCGGCCCAACCACTATAATTCTCCAACACACCGTAACGGTTGGGCGAAGCCACAACCACGCCGGCAACGTCGCCAGACGCCATCTTTTCTTCGAAGTCGGCACGCGAAGTGACACCTTCTTCTTCTGCTAACGTGTCAAGAATAATGCCGTGATAACGTGCATAAGTAGCCATGACTTCACGAACCTGCGGCAAAACGGTGGCCGAAACGAGCACACGGTTACGCTTGCGGGAAGCCGCCACTGTCATCATCATAGCTTCGGCAACAGCCGTAGCTCCGTCATACATAGACGCATTAGACACATCAAGGCCGGTCAACAACGCCATCATGCTTTGGTACTCAAATATATACTGGAGCGTACCTTGCGATATTTCAGGTTGATACGGAGTATAGGCTGTGAGAAACTCCGAGCGTGACAATAACGCCGGAATAACGGCCGGAGTATATCTATCATACCAACCGGCTCCGGCAAAACATGTCATAGGACGGTTCTTTTCACCAAGTTTCTTAAAAAAGTCCCGGACCTCTTTCTCGCTCTTCTCCGACGGAAGGTAATATTCACGACCGAGCAGTAACGAATGTGGAACATCGGAATACAACTCATCAAGGCCGTGCATAGAACAGGCGACTAGCATTTCCGATATATCATCAGGGGTGTGAGGCAAATAACGATGCGACATAACTATGATACGATTATATAGCCATCAATGGCACAAAGCCTTATAATCCTCCTCGCCGAGAAGCCCGTCAAGTTCGGAAGCGTCGGAGAGTTCGACCTTTATAATCCACGTGTCCATGGCATTCTTGTTTACAAGACCGGGATTATCGACAAGTTCTTCGTTTACCTCAATCACAGTACCGCTTACGGGCGATATCAGGTCACTGGCAGCCTTTACACTCTCTATTGCGCCGAAATCCTCGCCGGCCACAACTTCGTCATCGACTTCAGGCAAATCGACATACACGACATTGCCCAACTGTGACTGCGCATAATCAGTAATGCCTATCAGACCTATATTGCCTTCTACTTTTATATACTCATGACTCGGAGAATAATAAATCTTATCCATAACGTTATACTTTTATTGATTAATTCTTATAATTTTTTCTATAAAACTTCTTTTTTACCACCACTGCTGGAAATGTTTTGCGCCTTATGCGTACTTTTAGCGATGTACCCAATGCAGCGTACTCCGACTTCACAAGTGCCATGGCAAGACTCTTGTCTACCGATACGGCATGATAGCCGGTCGTGACAGCACCTACCACATTGTCATTTTCGTCAAGCACCTCATAACCATGCCGCGGAATGGCACGGTCAAGCACCTCAATTCCCACCAACTTGCGAGTGACACCGTCGCGTTTGAGCGCCTCCACAGCCTCTTTGCCTATAAACTCGGGTTTGTCGAGCTTCACGAAAATACCAAGTCCGGCCTCAACCGGCGATATGTCGTCGGCCAATTCATCGCCATACAACGGCAGCCCCACTTCAAAACGCAAAGTGTCACGACAACCGAGACCACACGGTTTCACCTTGCCGGAATCCATCAGCTTGTCCCACATCATGCATATCAATCCATGAGAAGCATATATCTCAAAACCGTCTTCACCCGTATATCCCGTGCGGCTTACGATAACGTTCTCATCATCGACCGAGATAGTTTTAAATGTATAGAAGTCGAGCGAAGCACAGTCAAGGCCAAGAACTTCTGTCATAACCTGCTCCGATGCCGGACCTTGAACGGCAATCTCGCCGAGTGCGTCACTCATATTTTCCACCGCCACGTCAAAGCCGGCAGTGTGTCTATTAATCCAGTCAAGGTCTTTTGATATATTTGAGGCATTTATTACGAGAAAAAAATCATTGTCGCCTCGTTTGTATACCAAAAGATCATCAACTGTACCCCCATCGGGATGCAGCATCATGCCGTAAAAGCATCGGCCTGCCGCAGCTCCGGAAACATCATTGGTAAATATGTGGTTGACAAAACGTTCGGCATCAGGCCCTGTAACACACACTTCACCCATGTGGGAAACATCAAACACACCGCACGCAGTTCTCACGGCATTATGCTCTTCAACTATTCCGGAATATTCAATCGGCATAATGAATCCGCCGAAAGGACTCATTCTGGCCCCGAGAGCCACATGGTTGTCATAAAGACATGTCTTTTTGTTCTCTTCCATCGTAAGATTACATTAATATATCTATCATTTGTTTTCTTCGCAATCCGGCCACAACCAAGCCCGGCTCTACACAGGCAAGCGCCGCAGTAAGCGACTCACGATCATATGATACACCCCTAAGATACTTCAATAACCCTTCATCAAGATCTCCGACCAGAAAAAAGTCGCCGGAAATGTTTATACTCTTTATAACTCCGTTTTTAAGTTCTATATCGGTGGCGAACTCTCCCACTCCGTCAATACGGCGGGTCACATGAGTTGTACAGCGTGGATTGCGCCCATATATCCAAGCATCAGTGTAATAAGGTCGCGACATCTCTTCAATAGCCGCGACATCTGAATTATCAAGAGCTATAAGTCCTTCGCAAAGATAACCGCGAACATATTCTTTAAATTCATCGACAGGCATGTCAAGATGTTCTCTCAAAGTCGTTATGCGACTCTTTACCGAACCGACCCCCTTCGACTGCAACTTTGTGCCTGAAGGCGAGATAGCCATTGCCATATTTTCAAGATCGGTATCATACAGCATCGTACCGTGCACTATGCTACGGCCCGGTATGTGATAAAAAGCGTTTCCCGACACTTTACGATCACCGATAAGCACGTCATTGCGTCCGGTAGCCGAAGCCTCGACACCAAGAGAGCCAAGCATGGATGCTATACGTGAGGTGTAGGATGAAAACACGGTAATTATGTCATCGCACGATACAATATAGCTGAACATTATGTTATCCATGTCGGCATATACACATCCGCCGCCGCTTTTGCGGCGATAAAACCCTATGCCTTGTCGGTGACAGTAATCGGTGTTGACCTCACTGTCCACAAGCTGATTGCGCCCGAAGATGACGGTAGGGGTAACCTGCCACATGAAAAACAGGTCTTCGGAGTATCGGCGTGCTACGTATTCCTCCATAGAAAGATAGAACGGCAATGGCCGCACTACATTATCGGGCAGGGAGACGTATTTCATGACGGTTCGTGTTTACGTGGTATAACGATTACTTCCCAAAGGTATAAAATGTTTTTTTGAAATGCAAAAACAAAATCCGGATACGCTCGCGCGCGGCCGGATTTCTAACCTATGATTCACTTATTTGTTGTTGCTTGTTTTCTTAAAATCAAAAAAATATCCGATGATTTGTCATCGGATATTTCAGAGTATACTATTTTGTCCTGTTTCTTACGGTATCCGATTCTGTTTAGCAAATTTAAGACTTAATCTTAAATTTTGCAAACAAGAGCCGAGATATTAAACTATTTTAACGATTACTTGGTGCCAAGCTCCTTTATTGCTCCTGTGACGGGATCAAGCAACAGATAAGCCGGAGCTTTCTTATCGGTAAACATTTTAGGATCAAGTCCGAAAACGATACCGTACTGGGCCACATCCATAGAACCTTCCCAACAAGTCTCGCCACGGAAGGATATTTTCACAGAAGCGGCACCGGGTATACAATAAGCCACTCCTCCTTTAGGAAATTCCTTAGTCTCACCTTTGTCGTTGACAGGCATCTTTCCCCGATCGGTTATATTTAACGACAACGTTATCGGGTCGCCCGACAAGTCATCGCTGTCAACTATACCATCAAGAGCCGATACTCGCGCCAACACATAACGGGTAACTTCGTCATGCGGTATATATGTAAACGTCTTTACAGCAGTCTCGCGTTGTTCAGTTCCGACAAACATAGCAGTCAAAGCGGCTTCCTGCGCACCTATCTGATCCATGACAATCTGCATGGCTGTTCCGTCGGGCGGCATTTGATCGGCTTGACCGGTAATAAGATCACTACGGCTTTGACGGAGTTCGTATATGCGCTTGGCGGCAAGTTCCGCGCGCTTTGCGCTTGACTGGCTCTGAAGCATCTCTTCACTTATCACATAGCGGGCGGCTTCTGTATCAAGAGGTGTTGAAGACAACCCCACAGGCTCTGGAAGTACCGGGGCTTCAGGCAAAACCACATCCTCGGTATTAATTGCTACAGGTAGGTCGGCATTGTCCATAACCACATACGGAGCAGTACCTCCCTTGAACTGCATCAGATAGCGTTCACCCCCGTTGGCAACACCACGGGCATTTACTATGACCTTCTTGACAGTCCATGACTCTGACGGCTCTGACACCGGATCACTGACATTAAGGTACTTTTTGGCATACATATAGAACTCGCCCGGACGCTTAACCACACGCTCCGCCACGACAGTCACATCAAGCACTGTAGTTGGAAGCGAGTAGACAAGACCGTAATCATTGGCTTTGGTCGCCTGAAACTTCTGCGTGGTCTGCGCGACGGTCACAACCGACGACGCAAGCACACAAGCGAGTGACAACACGATATATCTCATATTCATTTTTATTTTACAATTTCAACACATTATATCACGGATAGCGGTACCGATACGATCGGCAATATCGGTAGCAAGCACTCCATACTCGCCATGAGTCTCTGCCGCCAACTCACCGGCATAGCCATGGATAAAGGCACCGAGAGTAGCGGCGATATCGGGGGAATAGCCTTGAGCAAGCAACGCTGCAATCACTCCGGTAAGTACATCGCCGCTGCCGGGAGTAGCCAACGCCGGGCCTCCGCTACAACTAAAAAGTATACGTCCGTCAGGACGCACAACCGTGGTATAATAACCTTTCAACAGTATAATTATGTCATAGTACGCGGCCTTTTCGACCGCAGTCTTTATACGCGCTTCCATGCAATTATGTTCACCAAACAAACGGTCAAACTCACCGGCATGCGGAGTGAGCACAGACATGGGCGGAATGGTATTGAGGATAGTCGGGCGTTCGGCTATGCAGTTGAGTGCGTCAGCATCAAGAAGCAAAGGCTTCTCTGCATGGTTGACAAATGTCTCCACAGCCCTTACCGTAAGGTCATGTGTGCCCATGCCCGGCCCCAAAGCCACTGCATCATATTTGTGCCGCAGATTTATCTCCGTTATGCCGCCGTCATTACGATCGACCTGTACCATGGCTTCGGGAACTTCTGACTGCATTACAGTAAAACCGCAACGCGGAATGTGCAACGTAAGTTTTCCTACACCGGACCGCAAAGCTCCGCGGGCACACATCTGAGCGGCACCAAGCATACCGTAACTGCCGGCCACAATCATAGCCGAGCCATAGTCGGCCTTGGACGAAAAGCGGCTGCGATGGCGAAGCACACGTTTGGCGTCGTTCTTCTCAAGAAGGAAGAACCTCGACTGCGTATTGCGGGTTTCCTGCTGGCTTAGTTCTATGTCAAGGACTTTCCACTCTCCTAAAAACTCGGCATTGTCGGCAATAAAAAAGGCCACGCGAGGAAATTGAATAGCAAGAGTAAGATGAGCATGAATGACGTTGCGGCGCAAAGTGTCTTCATTCCATTCAGCCATAAGGCCCGAAGGCACGTCAATAGACACAATCGTGGCCTTGGACTCGTTTATATAGTCGACAAAAGATCTGAAACCACCTGTAAGAGGCTCTCGCAATCCAGAGCCAAACAAGCCGTCAATGACAAGTGCGTCAGGCGATATAAACGGCGGATTGAAGTCTCCGGTCACTTCAGTAAAATTTACATCTCCCAAATCAAGCAACCGTTTACGACTATGGATGCACCCTTCGCTCAGACGCCCGAAGACATTGAACAACAATACCTGCACGTTATAGCCTTGCTCCAGCAGCATACGCGCCACGGCAAGAGCGTCGGCGCCATTGTTGCCCTGACCGGCGATAACCCATACATTTTTGCTCTGCCTCCACCGCGACATAATCTCGCACGTTATGGCGGCAGCCGCACGTTCGATGAGCTCATCGGAGGTCACACCCTCGTTTTCAATCGTATATTTTTCGATCGACCTTATCTGATCGTTTGTAAATATTTTCATCGTGCACGAAAGCTGTATCTTGTAAATGTCTTCCGCAAATTTACAAAATATTATGGCGCGGTAAAGAATATTTTCAGTAAATTTGCGCAAACAAAAAAACGGAATGGATAAAGTGACTTACAACGGCATGACTTTTGTGCCCTATATTAAGGAATCAACCATACAAGGACGCATAACCGAAATTGCCGCGCAAATAACCAATGACTATTCAGGACTACGCCCTCTTTTTCTATGTGTGCTCACGGGAGCATTTCCTTTTGCCGCCGATTTATTCCGGTCAGTTGGCATAGATGCCGAAATATCGTTCATCAGGCTCAAAAGCTACGAAGGCACCTCAACAACCGGCAAAGTAAAGGAGGTCATGGGGCTTACCGAGAATCTCGAGGGACGTGATGTGATAGTAATTGAAGATATTGTCGATACCGGCACCACAATCAAGAAACTTGTCGAAGACCTTAAAGCCAAGGGAACGGCATCGGTCAAGGTGGCGTCATTACTATTCAAGCCAGAGTCACTGCTTCATGATGTAAAGCCCGATTACACAGGGTTCTCCATTCCGTCAAAATTTATTATAGGCTTCGGACTGGATCTTGACGGGCTGGCCCGCAATCTGCGTGATATATACGTGTTGGAGGAGAAGTGATTTCACCTCCAGCCCCAATCATAAATTTTTACGATATCTATTCAATTTTTCAGTGACATGTTCAACATTGTGATTTTCGGTGCCCCGGGAAGTGGCAAAGGTACTCAGAGCGAGAAGCTCATTGATGAATACGGACTTTTTCACATATCAACGGGAGAAGTTCTGCGCGACCACATAGCACGCGGCACGGAACTCGGCAAGATCGCCGACTCATTCATTTCACAGGGACAACTCATTCCCGATGACCTCATGGTGGATATACTCGCCAATGTTCTCGACAGCAATCAGGAGACGACCAAAGGAGTGATATTCGATGGATTTCCACGCACAATTCCTCAGGCAAAGGCCCTGAAAAAGATGCTTGAGGAGCGTAACTCTAAGGTTCACGCGGTAGTAGGACTGGAGGTAGACGATAATGAACTTGTAGACCGCCTGCTTAAACGTGGTCGCCAGTCAGGGCGTAGCGACGACAATCTTGAGACCATAAACCAACGGTTAAAAGTGTATCATGACCAGACATCGCCCCTGCGCGACTATTATCTCTCCGAAGGCAAGTATCATTCTATCCACGGCAGCGGAAGTATCGACGACATTTTTACCACAATCAAACAGTCGCTTGAAAGAGCCGACAAAGATTGATGCCCATGCGCGCCGACACATTCAACAATAACATAGCCTCGGTCTATTCATCGCTTCAAAAAGGCGATAAGGTCGAGGCTTCAATGCTTATCGAGGAGATACTTGGCGATACTTTCCGTCAATGGCGCCTTACACCCGACGACGAAACGGCATGCGAACTGATAGCAGCCACATGCGCCTACGCTACCGTTATGACAGCCTCACAGCGTTTTCATGACGCCTACTCCGCGTGTATGACTGCACTTGCCTACACATCCAAAAGTACGGTCGACCCGTCGGGAATGCTCGCATTGTGTCTTGTGACATGGCAAATATTTGAAAAAGCGCTTCAGACATCGCAACCGACAGAAAACACTGCGGCAAAAGAGCGTGTAGGAGAAATAACATCATCGCTCGGCACTATGCTATACCATTATTACTACGCTACAGGACATATGAATCCTGAAGATGCAGCTCTCGCCGACGCCTATTCTGCTCTGCGCGTCATCATGAACCTTGTCGAGATATCACCTGACATGCCAGACCGCACCCCACTTGTAGCCAAAATACTACAAGCAAGCGAGTCTATAGGTCTTATCCAATAGGGTACTCAACGCTATATACGCGTGCAAGCCTCTTTGTTTTTCTCGCATCCCGACATGAAAATTTACCAGATTTCTTTGATGGAAAAGTCGAGATAAGGCAAATGAGCTAATTATGCTTGTTATCAATGCTATAGCAATTATCCATGTTGCGGTGATTTTCCTGCTTTTGACCCTATTTTCTCAAAAAGTACACCTTTTGTACCCTTGATTATGGACTGTAGGGAGAGGGTAAATGTTAAGGTCTGTAAACGGCGATTTTCAGATTATTATACCTCGGATTATCTTTGCGCAAAATTATAATTGCATGGCAAAATTAGAAAATCACAAGAAGCAGAATCCCAAACTCCGACAGTCGGAACTGAGCGACGGACGTGCCAGCCTCTACCTTGAATATTATCTTGGCAGAAGTGAAACGTCTGTACTTGACAAGGACGGCAATCAGGTGTTTTACACCGAGGGAGCGATGGCGGGTAAACCGAAATATCAAATCAAACATTCCCGCAAGAAAGAGAACCTAAATCTGTATATCTGGCTTCATCCCCGCAACCAGCAGGAGCGGATGCAGAACAAGAATACTCTCTCCCTTGCTGAAAAGATACGTTTTGAACGTGAGCAATCTTTCCTGGAGGACAGGGAGGGGTATCGACTCCGCAAGGATATGGACGAGGACTTTCTTGAGTTCTGCAAAGAGTTCATCAAATCTCCGTCACTCACGAAATATACCCGCATAACGCTAAGGCAGGGTCTGCAAAAATTCATGGCCTTTCTTGCCGACACGCCGAGATATTCTCTCTACAAGAATAATCTCAAGATGACGCAGCTGACGGTTGGCATGGTGGCAGCTTATGTGGAGTATCTGAAAGAGAACGGAACAGGCGACGGTCCGAAAATCTATTTCCGGATGTTCAAACGGATGGTTACTGCTGCCGTTGACAAAGACCTCATCAAGAAAAATCCGTGCCGTGGTTTCGTGTTGAAGAACGATAACATGACGCTTCAAAAGGAGATTCTTCTGCCAGAGGAAATACAGCAGCTTGTTGCGACACATTTTGAAGGCGAGAAACCGGAGATTCACCGTGCATTCATCTTCGGGCTTTACACCGGGGTGCGTTGGTGCGATACCAGTCAGCTCACCTACCGCAATGTGGATTACTCAACCCAGACATTGCGTTTTCAACAGCAAAAGACAAAAGACCACAGTAGCCGAAGCTGGGTAATCGTTCCGTTGAACGACACCCTTATCCGTCTGATCGGTGAGCCGGATAACGACAACTTTGATGAACGGATATTCAAACTCCCGCATTACAACATCTGCAACCTGTATCTGCGTAAATGGGTAAAGGCGGCAGGCATCAAAAAGAAAATCACATGGCATTGCGCACGCCACAGCTTCGCGGTGAACGTCCTTACCAAAGGAGCCAACATCAAAACAGTATCGAGCCTCCTCGGACACACTTCCATAAAGATGACAGAGCGATACCTCCATGTCGTTGATAGCCTGAAACAGGATGCAATCAACTCCCTCGGTGAAATCAACTATACACCGATATAAGGTGGCACCAGTCATACCTAAGCCGATAAGTCCGATGTGATTTGTCGGCTTTTTTCCTTTTCGCCGCCAATCACAATGAAAACAAAAAAGAAAAAATGGAGCATGAAAATCGGCAATGGGGATTACGACTTTGGAGTAAGACCAACTAATATTCTGCAAGGGTTTTGAGCTGCAAAATCAGTTTCGTGCAGCTCAAAACATACCTTGCAGAATCCCGACGGATTCCATTGCGACTGACAAAATCAGAAGGCTTGATAGCACCAAATTACAATAGACTACATACAGAAAAGGCTACTGTTATCGAAATAGCCGACTGTTTCAATTACTTGGAACATCAATATTGGTAAAATTCACCTTCATATAAAGATGAGAATAAGATTTGGCGAAAGGCAGTTGATATGTCAATACGCGCTATATAATGCTTTTGAGATTTTGATTCGGTTAAAGCGCATTGTTACAAGTAGTTATTTATTGAAGTCTTGATTGCAAAGATGCTGTTAGTACGTATTGACGTATGAACGTACTGACGTATTGACGTATGAACGTATTGACATATGAATGTACTGACATATTGATGTATGAACCTCTGAGCGTATGAACGTATATACAGATGCTTGTATGAACTTATGAGCAGATGGATGTCAAGCCTTATGGATGAATGACAGGAAGGATTGCCGTTTGAATGTCTTACTGATTTGCCATTCATTCAGATTATTGCCCGTCTGACTTACCATCTGACCTATTGATATACATACCTTACAATCAAAACCAGTCGGATTACAGCTAATCAACACACATCCGACCGTTTTTTCAGTCGGATGCGATAAAAAACGGTCGGATCATGGCTGTTTTCGGTCGGATGGGCTTGAAAGCAACCATCTAAGTCCGATACGTTCAATCGTCCCTTCTTCATTCATTTCAACAAGAAGCTTCCCCAAATATCGGAGCTGTTGCTCCTGTGACTTATTGGAAGGCAACAAGTCCTTAAGGTAATCATATATGATCTCTCGGCGAGCGCCATCTTTTCCTGCATTCTGCAATAATGGCAGAACCATCTGTTTTAATCTGGCTTTATCTAAACCTTTTGCTTTCGTATATTGCGGGAGCTGTCTGGAGGCTTTGGCTACACCAAGGGATATGGTGTAGTTCGGGGCTTCTCCCTCAATCAGACCACGCTGAATCATGTCCTGCGCGACTGTTTCGTCTATACGATATCCCCTTTGGATAGCGTCAAGCGAGATAACTCTTAAATGTTCGAATGGTGCAACGCCAAAGCGACAAGTCAATGTAAAACAAGACATTTCTGTGGTGTCTAAAGGGTCTTCACTCTTTATATCAGTATACTACCTTTACATATAATTTGGGGTATACCGCATTATTTACAACTTTGTGAACTGTTAATTTAATGCCATTTTTTCGTCCTTTGAATAGATAGTTATGTCCTCTTTTAATCCAACCAATAGGATTACCATCATATAATACTATAATGGCAAAGGGATCTTTAATATTATCAGGTTGTTTCTCAAATTGAAGTCTATCACCAGACTTAAGTGCGGAAATATCATATTTGGTAATTGTAAGACCGGCAATATCTGTAATAAAGGCTTGTTTATTTTTACTTTCTCGTTGAAACGAGGGTACAAATTCAAACATATCAGACATTGACATTCCCTGAGTCATGGCCAACAGCATAATAGGGTCCGAAGCCAAGTTGTCATCTAAAAGCCAAAAGTCTAAGAGTTCTTTGCGGTCTTCACGCTCTAAATTTATAAGACGTAAAGCAAATAAACTTTTGAGATAATCCGAATCTTCTATAGGAGATTCAGAAAATGGTATACCCGGGTAACCTGAAAATTCAGGAGATTTTCGTTTTGCTTCTTGTAAGCCTTCTTTATCATATAAGAATGAAATGTTACCATTACCCGACACAGTAATATGCCCAATGGAAACTCGACTTTCTCCTCTTGAAGAACGCCACATAACCGATATTTTCCTAAAAGGATATTTCATATTGGTATATTGTTGTATATGTGAGTAATTCGTGAATCTATAATTTTAACAATTAGTCGTTTGCGAAGTTCAGAGAGCCTATAGCTCTCAAAACCTGTTGGTGGCAAAGAACAATCAATGTTATTGACTATTCTGGTAAATTTCTCCTTATTATATCTATTCAAATGATTAGATAAAAAGTGAGCGCATTCTTCTGGATAATTCTCTAATAAATATACAATAGTATCATTGAAAGTCGTTTTTCGTTCAGATACCCGAATATCTGGGCAGCCATTAGAAAAATATTTTTCAAAACTTCTTGAATTATCTTGAAGCATAACTTGTAAACGGTCTTCTGATATTTCTCGTCCTAAACTACTGCCATTGTCAAAAAATGGTGCAAATTCATATGTATTATCATGAATTAATCTAATTGTTTCCTCCCGAGTGAGATTAAATTCCCGGTTAAAATATGCAAAGAATAGTCTTCTATTTCTTCTAAACTCAAGCCATTCATTACGTAATTCTTTATTGATTAGTAGTTCTAAAAACTCTATGAATGAAAGTTTTCTTGTTATTGCATCATCAAGTTTTAATAATGTCTTGTTCTTTTTTATTAAAGCCCAATTCTCAGAATGTCTATCCGTATTACCAATGATACAATCAAATAAGAGCATCTCGATAGCAATTCTCTTAAATTTGCTGATTCCTATTCGGGCTAAACTTTTTTGGACTAAATCTAAAAAATGCTTTTGCTTGTAATCTGGATCCACGGGGAAAGAAGGCATTACATTGGCGATGATGCGAACACCTTCAGTTATTTCTTCATCATCTTTCGCCATGTTTTTTGATATGCACCCTAAAACATTTTTGTAAGCAGCGATGTCATAACGAAGAACAGGCAATTTAAGCATCGCACCTAATTGATAGGCTACAATTTCCGACCAAAACTCTGATGGAAACTCTTTGACGACTTTGCCATCAACGATTTTTTTTAATGATGTTTTGAAATAGTAAGATTCATTATTAGGACTTAACACAACAAATTTACTTCGTGTACCCGAAGTGTTCATTTCATATAGTCTTTCCCAATCATCTATTACAAATAATCGAGGATATGAATCAGCCATCTAATATTGTTAAAATCAGGGGTTAGTAAAGGAACGAAAACTTATTTTGCCAATGATAATAGTATTTTCTTAAGGTCGTTTAGCCATTCTTCGCAAGGTTCATCTAATGGTGCAATGTCAATTCTCTTTCGAGAAAATGTTTCAACAACAGCTTTAAGCCACTCGGAGGCAACTTTTGATTGTTGTTTTTTAGATAAATCTTCCGTTTCAAATTTAACCCAGTCAATGAATTCCATTAATTGAATGGAAACACCAGTTAAAATTGAATATTCCTTTTGACGCTCGACAACTTCTTTTTTGAGCATTAAGTTTGAGTCTACAATAAAGCCTGCAGTTTGAACTCCGGGATTAAATTCTAATTTATCCTTGAGTTCTGATAATTCTTCATAGAGATATGGTTTCCCATATTTTGCGTCCCACGACTCAACTATGATTTTACCATCGCGAAGTTCTATGTCACCAACATTGCCATGCTTCTTGTTAGCAGATCGCATTTGAGAAAGCGGTACCAAATCTAATTCAACAATATGTTCAGAACAAAGAGCCTGCATCAAACTATGTATGACAACTTCAAAAGCACGTGCGGAATACTGAGTCTGATTGAAAAAATTAGATAAAATTGAAGTTGTTTCGTCTATGGAAAGAGCAGGCAATTTTGGTAAAATTGCACAGGTCTCATCCGCTAAAGCTTCAAATTTGTTAGAACGATTTATAAGTAAGGATAAGAAGTAATGTAAAGCCGGCAATGGCTCAATACTACCATCTTCAAGTGCATCCACTACTGAAATCCATTCAGCAAAAGGGCCCCTCATATCTGCTTTATAGAGTTGCGAGTAGGGATAATTTTCAGCTAATGAACGAGTCATCATCACACCATCCTTGTTAATATTAAGCAGTCCTTTCTCTCGCAAAAAAGGAGTATTATAGGTATTGTCTAAAACTCGCATTGGAATACCATCGACCCATGAAAATCCGTTACGACGATTTGAACCTTTATGTAGACGAATTGATTGCGAAGGAGTCAAACTTTTTATAGTGATTTGCAGAAAAGCTAATCCTACTAATGCGCGACCTGTTTCGCTCGTTATTCCATTGACAAGTTTATCGAGCAATATTTTGGTTTCTGGAGAGACCTTTGAAAAATCATAAGTAGTGATGTTACTATACAATTTTTCAAGAAATCCATTATCCAACTGCTGTCTTATGAATGAGTATCTATTATTGGCATCCTCGTTTGTTTGACCTTCATAGAAAACAACGGCATTATTATCGTAGTGAAGCTCACTGCGATTTTTATAAACATCTAAATGTATTTCGTGTTTCTTTTTCATTAAACCAAAGTCTTGTTGAGTTGGACACTTTCAGGTAAAAGTGTAGGAAATTTATACGGTAATAACCATTCATCTTCTTTCATTTGAGGATTGGTGACATTATTGCGAATCTCAAAAGCAAGAGAACGAAGAAGTTGAGCCGTATTAAGAACGCTGTTTTCGCTAATTCTCCAAATAGAAGCGAGCGTTTGTGTAGACAAGTTTCTCCCAACGCACATTCCTGAAATTATAGGTTCAAAAATATTACGATTGGGAAGTGTCGTATCTAAAATCTCGCAAATTATGTTAGATGGATACTGATAGTATCCATTCAATTGTACAAGGTCGGCTTTTATCGCATTAGTTATGAGTTCTCGGTCTAAAACTTTCCATGCCATCGTAACACCCTTCCAGTCAGAAGAAGATATAATCAGCATAATCTGAGAAGCAGGAACATCCCAGGTGGTTTTGGGCGTAATCTTAATAGTAGTGTCGAAAAGAGAGGAATCGGAAACTTCCTCAACACTAATTACAAGAATACCAGACCATGTTACATTAATGTCGAATTTTCCGTTTTCATCATTTTCTATGTACTTAAACCGATTTGACAGGGAAGCCCTGAAAGACCGATCAGCGCATTTGCGAACTGATGAAATGGATAGCTGTTTAATTGCTTTGGCCGCTTTCATACGGTATGCGGCAGTTAAATCTCTTTTTCTTTTTCTGAAAGATAGTGTCGCACCTGATTGAAGCAACTCAAGTTCAAATGGAAAATGAGTGTCAAAAACTTGTATGCGAATCGCTAATGCAAGCATACGAGCAAGTTGTGGTGGAACGGAATTACCGATTTGGTGAATAGTAACTAATCTCGAGCCATTAATAACATAGTCATCCGGGAACGTCTGTAAACGCTTATATTCAGCACAAGAGAAATATCTGCTATCCCAATGTAGGGGACCTGTATACTGACCCCCCTGTGCTTTAATGGTGCGCACGGGTTCTTCGGGATCCGCCTTATACATAAAATCAGAAAACTTAGATCTCCATGCGAAAATCGGATTCGGGTGCCCCATTTCAGAAGTATAGAAACTATAATTTAGTCCCGGTGGAATATCATTAATTAGATGGCCGAAACGACCATTTATTCCGGTTTTCTTTTCTTCGTCAGATAAAACAACATTTGTAACTGCACAACCAGCACTATAAAATGGAATATTACGAGAGTCAGGTCCATGTGTGGGGCGAG
Organism: Heminiphilus faecis; assembly: GCF_008728965.1. Lineage (GTDB taxonomy): Bacteria > Bacteroidota > Bacteroidia > Bacteroidales > Muribaculaceae > Muribaculum > Muribaculum faecis. Next base: position 65,206 of record NZ_VSMC01000002.1, read on the forward strand.
GAAATCTAAAAGAACCTTCTTTAAGACCCACTATAATTAATCTTTCTCTATGTTGTGGAACGCCGTAGTCCGCAGCATCTAAAATCATATAATGCAACGTATATCCTACTTCTCGAAAACTTTGCTTAATTTCTTCCCATGCCATTCCATTTTGAGCTCCTACGATACCATAAACATTTTCAAACAGGAAGCCTCTTGGCTGTAGCTTAACAAGAAGTCGAACGTACTCACGGAATAGGACACCACGAGCATCAGAGGTACCCAATACACCAGAGGCTCGACGTCCTGCAGCACTGAAAGTTTGACATGGAGGACCGCCAATAATAAAATCAATTTTACCGATATCATCAGCAGTGTATTCCCTAATGTCAATACAGTTCACTTTGCTGTTCTCGAATTTTTGTCCTTCTCCGGAATTGATTCTTAAGGTTTCTGCAAATTTTGATTCAATTTCAACAGATTCAATTATATCAAATCCAAGATCATGGAATCCGATATCTAAGCCCCCCGCTCCGGAGAACAGGCTAAGAGTTCGAATTGGTTTGATATTGTTTGTCGTTAGATAAGTTGATAAAGCCTTACCAAATGAGTCAGGCCACCCCGGAGTATTGCACTCGCATCCTAAGGATTGACATATCTGGATTATGTCCATCCCTTGAGGTTCTTCATCATCAAATAGGCTTTTCATTCGTCGTATATCAATACAATCGGGACTTCCAAGTAGGCTGACAGGCGACCAGACCTTTATGCGGCTACAAAGAAGTTCCGTAATATGTGGCATAAGAAATGTTTCTTACATGGATGGTCTTCGTCAGCGCAAGCGCAGATTAGATTGCAAAGTTAACAATTTTTTTCGAGATTTCCGGCATCCGATGCGGTTGCCCTGTCATAAAAACTTTGAGTCTCTCTGTTGATACAAATTTTAGTATGCCTCCTAAATAGCACACATCAAATGGCTTGTTGGGTACTTCAATGATATTTATTTGAGAGGACTTCAAATGATGTCGATGGAATATATACCCAGTGAAGAGGCGCAAATCAACAGAGTTAAAAATCTTGAACGGATGACAAATATTTCAAATTCATTTGCTTCGGCTTGTCGCCATCTTCCCAAAAAGTACACTATTAGTACGCTGTAATCTGTAGATATTGCTGATAATCAGGATTGTTATGGGCGTATATAGAAATTTACCAGATTTCTATAATAAGCGAAAAGGTCTTTTCTTTTAATCAAAGATAAGCAGTCTCCATTGCCAAGCAAGAATAAGTTTTTTCAAAAAAGCTGTTATAAGATGCAATAAAAATGTCAGTAAATGGAAAAATGAGTAAATTTGCATATAATTGCACATCAATGAAGAAGGAAGATCTTAAAATAGTATTTCTCGGCACACCGGAATTTGCCGTAGAAAGCCTGTCGCGACTTTATAACGAAGGCTACAATATAGCAGGGGTGATAACCATGCCTGACAAACCGGCAGGACGCGGGCACAAAATGCTCCAGTCGCCCGTAAAACAGTTTGCGGTAGAACATGGTCTGAAACTAATGCAACCTACGAATCTAAAAGCGCCTGAATTTATCGAAGAACTGCGGTCGCTGGATGCAGACCTGTTCATAGTCATTGCATTCCGTATGCTCCCGGAGGCGGTATGGACAATGCCACGACTCGGCACATTCAACCTGCACGCGTCGCTACTGCCCAAATACCGAGGAGCCGCGCCGCTCAACTGGGCTGTAATAAACGGTGACAAGGAAACCGGAGTGACAACCTTTTTCCTTAAACATGAGATAGACACAGGCGATATAATAGATCAGAAACGTGTGGCTATAAATCCGGACGATAACGTAGGCGATATCCACGACCGGCTTATGATGCTCGGCGCAGATCTGACGCTGGAGACAGTCAGGCATATCATCGACGGCAATCTAAAGACTATAGAACAAGACAAACTCACAGGAGGCGTCGACCCCACTCCCGCTCCAAAGATATTTAAAGAGACATGTCTCATCGACTGGAATAATAATGCCGAAAAAGTACACAACCTTGTGCGCGGACTATCACCTTATCCGGCAGCATGGACCACACTTACTACTGCATCAGGCGATGAACTGCAACTGAAGATATTCAAGACATCCGTTTCAGGACAGACCACGCTTGCGCCGGGCTCGATAGTCATTGACAAAGACCGCATGTATATAGCATGCAACGACCGGCTTCTTGAGATACTCTCGCTGCAACTTCAAGGGAAAAAACGCCTTGACACAGCAGACTTTCTGCGCGGTTTCAATCCCGACAACTTCAAATTATAATATTGCAGACACATCATCGGGCAAGGTTAAGATTCAAGGTAAGCCCGTAATTGCTGTCAGTAGTCGGGAAAGCGCTCGACGACACAATAGGAGTGTTGATACGATGGTCGATAAAAGCCCCTACCGTGATACGCCGGTTCAAAACATAATTCGCGGCAAGATTAAAACTTACTGACCGAGTACCTGATGTAGCCTGCGTGTAGTCAGTCTCGATACGCCGTATCAAGGCATGGCTCTGCTGCATTGAAAACTCTGCGTTTACCGTAAGATCGTTGCTTATACCGCGACCCGAGCCCCGCAGCTTCAATACCGTATTAAAACCGACGATCTTGTAGCCCACCCCCATTGTGACATTCTTGCTCTGCGCCTCGACAAGCTGTCCGGCGTCGGAATTAAGGGTCAGAGCACGTCCGTCACGATATTCGGCACTAAGTCTCAGGTCATTTTTCAATGTCACCTGTACTCCGAGCAACGGAGCGAAGCGCTCTGTTATCGATACTGACGAAATGTTGTAAGGTGATGAAGGTACAGGTTGTCCTGTAAGCTCATCCATGGCAAAACCCATGTCACCGTCAACCGATATCCAGTTCAGGAAAGAGGAGAACGCCCCCACCGTATAGGTGCACTGATAAGCATGAGTAAGAGTAAATGACTTGAAGATATCGGACATACGCCCAATACGTATAAGACCGTCGTAGGTTACACGCCAGTTAGGCAATATATGGGCAAGCGAAGGAAACGGAGTCAAGTATATATCGGATGCATCAACACCTGTGTAAGCGGCGAGAAATGCAGGTATCAGCACGTCGCTACCGGCGCGATTGACACCACCTACCTTAGGATCAAAAAGCCTTCCGGCATTAGGATTGTCTTTCATGAAACCTCCCATAGGATAGCGCAATCCGTCATAACGCCTCTCTATACGGTCGGCCACAATAGGTATATTGGATAAAAACCGTTGAAAAGCATCACTGCGATATCCGTCAACGGCCTTTGAGGTACGCAACGAAGTAGCGATGGCGCAGTGGGTCTTTGTATAGCTGCCGCCACGGGCAACCGGCATGTCATCATACATAAACTGTATGCGGTCGGTATGGCTGTCGGTACGGTTATTGGTCAGTCTTATTTTCAACCCCCTGATTGGCTCAAGGTCTATCTCAAGATTAAATTCACTTGTACGCGACCACATAGCAGGCGATATACGGTCTTCGTCACATATAAGCCACCCACGCTCCTTGGCTTGCGTGACATAATTCTCATCAACGAATCCAAATGCAAAATCAAGTCCCGGAGCCATAGGTCCGTAACTGCGTGTCTGACCGAACACATTTCCGATCTCAGGGCTGAAGAGCGGTATCGAAAGTGACTTGGACGAACGCATACGCAGACTGAGACCTCTTACCATCATTGCAAAACGGGCGGCATGCTCTCCTATCTCATCCCATGCTGATGAAGTGCGTTTAAGACGCTCAATAACCGTAAATTTAAGAGCTGCTTCTCCTCGGTCATGCACTTCTACTGTATTTGCGTCACGTACTGTCACTTTAACGGGATAACGCTTGCCGTCAAGAGTCGAAGCCGTAACACGCACATCGCGGTTGCGCAAGTTATGACGAATAACCAATGATGTGTCGCCGCGCAGCGTGTAAGTACGTTCAAAACGCTTGGCTTTGGGATGACCGACGGAACGTGTTCCTGATGAAAACCGTCTGTTTACCTTTTTCAAATAATCAGACTTGTTGTACAAACCCTCCAAATTTATGCGTCCGTCAATATTGAAAGATGCCATATTGCCTATCGAATTACCGGTGTTCAGTCCCTCGACCTCCGCTCCGCGGTCCCAACGGTAAGTGGCGTTATAGCTTATTGTACCGTTAAGAAAGTCCAATACTGGTATAAGATTGAACGGAGCACGGTATGATGCTACAAAATTCTGATTGTAGGCCCATGGAGTACCCATATGCAGGATACTGCGTATGACTGTATCGCGCCACTCCTTATACCGGTCAGGAAAAAGACGCCGGTTGACCGCGCCTACCGGTTCTTCTATACGGGCCGAAGTATTGGATATAAACGACAAGTTTATCGACTTAGTAAGATTCCATGACAGATTCAACTGCCGGTCCCAAAGAAAATTCTTTGCTACCGATACAGGAAGTTTAACTGCCTGATCGACCTCGCTTCTTACTTGCTGCTCATAATAGTAACGTGACATTGTGGTCAGAAACGACAAATTCACGGGCATATAATTAAGTTGCCACTCTCTGAGAAACTTAAGATGCGGTGACTTTGACTTTATCCACCCGAAAGGGCGGAAGCCCTTCACATATGGTGTCCATGAATATTGCAGTGAACCCCGGTAGTCATCGGTATTCTCATACTCGGTGACAGGATTACGGTCGCGTCGTTTGTTGAACGAAAAATTAAATACAAAATTGGCCGGATCCCACGGCTTGGGGTCAGCGCTCTGTATGTCGAATCGCAATCCGGATATGCTGAAGCTCTCTACTGTAGAACGTTCCAAAGCATAATTCTTTATAGAGTCGCGCTCCTCTTTGGTAGCAGCGGCATCGAGAGCATCTTTAAGCAATACATCCTGATCAAGAGGATTATACTTGGGCGAAGAGAGCTCTTTAGCGACAGAGTAGTAGATCGGTGCTTTAAGTTTCGTCTTTTCCGGCAAAAAACGTCCCAAATCGGCCTGAAATGCAAAATTGTACTGCCTGTAGTCATCAAGACGACGCGCATTGAGCGGCTGGTCGACACCACCAAAACCGGCAGTCTCCATGTGAGCGCCAATATTGAACGTGGCTATATCAGACACCCCCAGATTCACATTGGCTTTGGCTGCCCAACCTCCGCTCTCGTCGAAATCGGTCACTTTCAGTTCATTTACCCATATAGTGCCGTCCTTAACCGCATTGGAGTTATTGCGCACACCTATCAGCAATACCCTTACATCGCTTAACGACGGATTGCCGAGCACGGCTATGCGATTGCGTTCATTTTCAGGATCACGTCCTGTAAACAAAGTTGTAAAACTCACCGTACCATCCTCCTGTGCCTTTGCAAGATTACGTTCTTTTTTTAGATTGACAAGACTCTGGAGTGCAAAGTCAAGTCTGTTGTCGAGAGGCCATACTTTCTCGCGGTCGGCGGGAGTGTCAAGATACTTGTTGCCGCCTGACAGATGAGGAGTAAGCGACAACGGCACTTCATACTCATAATAATTGTTCTTGATATCCGTGCCTATGCGTATGAACAGCGACAACTCCCCTGACTTCAAAGCTGTAGGATTATCAATAAGACTCTCGGCATGAACCCACATCTGAAGCCGCCGGTAATTGCGCAGGTCATGAGACGTATTACGGTATACGGCACGTGCGTCACCGGCATGAAGACCTGTGACCGTAAGCGACATGGACTGCTCGTTGAGTTGTGTTATCTGTGACTGTCCCGGGTCGGTAATACGTGACACACCGGGCGGCAGGACATAATTCACAGGTTCTCGGGCCGAATTTTCTTCTATATTTACAACCGACACATCAAGATGCCCGTCAGCAGGAGCATCACCCCGGTTATTCAGGTTGAAATCATATGGACGCCACTCGCCGCGCACCAGCTCCAATGTGGCAAAACGCAAATGAGTCACCTGCTTGAACCCTGTTAGAAATATGCGTGCAAAACGTATTGACGAAAAGTCGGCTATGGCCCCTACTTTGCGCTCATAGTCGCTCAACGGTATCTTGAACTGGTACCACTCAACACGCCGGTTCTCACCATCACGCGTGCGGACAAGCGACACCTGCTTGTCGGTCACATAGTTACGTCCTACCTCAAGATCACCGGGCCGGAGCGAGATTTTATATTGGAAATATCGCTCATACTCGTTCAGCGTATTGTCCTGATTTATATCCTCCACGTCAGGCGAAGTACGAGCCGACTGATAAAGCGGCTCCGTGGCGTCGGCAGGTGACAGAGAGTTGCCTTCGACTCCGTTATAATGCTTATAGCGCTCAAGTATAGACAACCGTTCCTCATCATAATCATATCCGCGATAGAAGTGATAATTATCGCCTGCCGGGTCATTAAACGGAGAGAATTGGTCACGCTTCATGCGCTCTATTGTAGAGGAGGGCAATCGGGTCCGCAATTTATCAAGATACTCCGAATAAGACGAAAAATAAAACTCTTCGTCATTTTTGAGCCCGTCAAGCCCCACATCCTGTACAAGACGCGCACCAGCATTGTTGTCAAATGCATAAGTGAGTGAATTTTGTTTCGATACGCGTCCCCATACGGTCTCGGCAAGGAACTTGTCATCACCGTCAAGCGGAATGCCGTTTTCATACGACTTAAGTCCGTCCTTAAGAATATCCTCACTTATATCGCCGAAATTAAGATACAGATCACCACCGTCGACATTAGTATTATCAGGATCAAGAAACGGACTCATCAGCCAAAACTGCACATACTCGATATTAGCCTGCTCGAAATTCGTATTATCCATTTTCCGCATTATGCCGCCCCATCTTTTCTCCGGATTAAGAAGAGAGCCGTTGTCGTCGATATTTTCGGCATCAAGATTGTAAGGTCCGCGCTCTGACGGATAAAACGACAAGTTAAGCGTCTGTATTATGTTTGACTCTCCATAGCCAAGCTCCCGGTCGGGAAATATCTCGGTAGATGTCACTTCACGCACATAAGGATTGGAAAGTTGCTTAAGGTCTGCGGAAATATACCCCGGCACCAATGACGAATGTCGTTGTGTAAACATACGGTCGATATAGTACCAAGACAGTAGCGCACGGTTCTTGCCATAACTGACATTGCCTGACAATCCGGCCTCAGGAAACAGAGCGTCAGGCCCCTGTTCGTAGGGTGTAGATGCGAGTGTCCAAGCATAAGGCGAACGCAAATCGATACCGGTCTGAGTCGACTCGAAGTCATCGATATAAGAGCTGCCGCGAGTAGAGCCGGACTTCTGCCGGTGAGGAACCAGTTGAGCAAACTCGGCCTGTACATTCAGCGTCGAAGGTTGTACGGCATTGACCGTAGGTATCATGTTTACAAGATCGGTAAGCCACATGAACTTGGTCTTATAAGAAAGATTCACCCCCCACATAGTGTTATTGACCGACTCGCTGCCGATATTTACTTTCTCGGTAAGCGCTTTTTCGGAAAAATGCATTATTGTAGCGCCAAGATTGAAATTATCGCTGAACCGATAATTCAAGTCGAGCCCGAGAAGAGTCTTTCGCTGAGTACTGAATAAAGACTGATTTTCAAGAGTGACACTTATGCTTTGTCCTGAGTCTATTATCGACTGATTGGCTATAGTGACGACACCCATAGCATAATCGACTGTATAGTCGCTGTTCTCCACAAGCCGCACTCCGCCGGCCATAACTACCACCGAACCACGAGGCACATTCATGGCATTAAGCTTTATCTGAGAGCCGCTCGCCGCCATATATTCGCCTGTAATGACAAACTTATTTTTATCGGCAAACTGTCGAGCCACCACAAGGGTTGAGTCATACAGTTCCTGATAGACATACTTCTCCGCAACTGCAGGATTGTTTATAGCCGAGGCAAGATGAGAGCCAAACGGCTCTACTACCGGAAATATAATTCGTCCTGTTTCGGAAAGTATGGTATATCCCTCGATGTAGTCAAAAAATCCATCTGGAACCGAAGCCTCGTTTGAGTCAAGACGGTCAAGATTCATAATCTGCAACAACGGTTTGTCAGTAAGGCCCGGTACCGGCAGATAAACGATTTCTGTACCAGTAGTGTCACTAAGATATTTTACATTCAGCCTGAAACCGGCTTTCTGTATGCCGTATGCACCGAGCGAATACACGTTTTTCATCATAAGGTCCCATGCAGGTAAACTTGTAGACACGGCGGCATTTTTAAGCATCTTGACATAAAGCGACTGATCTGACACGGTTATATCGGCCGAAAACTCCCCTACCTGATATACCTGTCCCCGGTATGTATACTCATAAGCCACACCAAGAACCTCGTCATCAATCAAAGCGGTTTTTAAAGATATGTATCCAAGCGTGGAATTGAGCGTATACTCCGACGGTTGCAGAAGCCGGGCACTTTCCACCTTTTCATAATCACGGCCACCTTCGATGCCATAAGAAGCCAATGGCGCCAAAGCCTGCGTCACGGTATTTATGTTTCTTGCACCCGGATAATCGGTTTTTATCGTGGCAAGCAGATTATTGGACGAATTGGACGGATTGGCGTCAGATGCATCGGGCCGCCAGTAATCACAGGCAAGCGCACTGTTTTCGCCAAGGTCCATGAAGCTAACAATGTTGCGCGACTGACTGTAATTGCCACTTTTATTAGTGACCCATACTTCTATACGTGTAATCTCTATGCCTGAAGCTATGTAAGGTAACTTAGACGTGAAGCGGTCATAATTGTCGCGAAAGAAATGAGCGAGAAAATAGTGTCTGTTGCGATCATAATCATCGGCTCCGACACTGAATTCAGTTGTCTGGACACCTCCTTTAGTATTAACCGACCGCGACTCGCTGTTCTGCTGCGATACCAACGCAGTTGCCGTAAGCCTACCAAACTGCATCTGGGTCTTTATACCGAAAAGCGCAGTACTGCCTCTGATAAGCGACGAGCCGGTAGTCATGCTCACATTACCGGCTTCTATACTTTTTATAATGTCGTCCTCCTGACCTTCGTACTGCAGTTTTATATTTTTCGAATCAAAATCAAATGTAGCATCGGTATTGTAATTCATGTTGAACTTCATACGATCTCCTACCGAAGCGTTGACCGACGCTTGTATCTTCTGACTGAAGTCAAAGTATGTCTTGCGACGTGCCGCAAGCGACAACGCCGGATTATCGGACTTATTGCTTTTTATTCCCGCTGAAATCTGGACCGAACCCTGAGTGCGCAGTTGCACTCCTCCGGGGCCGAATATTTTTTCCAGCGGGCCAAGAGCAAAATTAAGATCCAGAATATCAAACGGCTCCTTCTCCTTTTTACCTACCGCAAGCTCTGAATTGCGCCGATTGAAATAACGTTGCATCGAACGTCGCATTGTCAAGTCGGCATATTGTCCGGGAGTCAATACAAAAGGGGTTGCAATCTCATAATCGCCGACTTTGGTACGTATGACGTAACATCCTGACTCAAAATCATATTCGGCTTCAGTCTTTATATTGGACGGGGTATCAAGATCGGAGGCCATTTCCGCCTCGACAAGCTGCTCATAGTCTATCGGATACAACGGGTTGACGGAAAACGGAAGAACTATCGACGATGTATCGGCTATAACCGACGAAGATACTGATGCAGGAGTGGATTCATTATTATATTGCGCGCGCGCGAGGAAACTGTTGGCGGCTCCTGACAATAGCCCCACCAATAAAGCGCATAGCAATATCCTTAATGACTGATTTCTTCCTCGTTCCATCGCAGTGGAGAATTTTTTCCACCCAACAGCCGGGAAGTCAATATCGATGCCTATAGCATGGCAAGAGCCCCTTTTATAGCGGCTTCCACTCGTAACGACGGCTCTGAGTCAAAAAGTTTTTTCAATACTTTCTGCGACTGCGGCTTTGCAAAACCAAGCATAAGCAGGGCGGCAAGAGCCTCTTCGTAGGCTTCGGAATTGACCGACGGCTGAATCATTAACGTGTCTCCGCCGGGTTTTATTTTATCTTTAAGGTCTACAATGACGCGCTGAGCTGTTTTTATGCCGATTCCTTTTACATTTTTCAGTCGGGAGTGATCACCGCTCATTATAACAAGTTCAAGTTCCGCAACCGGAATCGAGGACAATATGACACGCGCCGTATTGGCTCCTACACCTGATACGCCGATGAGCAGCCTGAACATGGCACGCTCACGCTCTTCCAAAAAACCAAACAATACGTGGGCATCCTCACGTATAACCTCATGCACGAGAAGTTTCACATTTTCTTTGCCTTCAAGTGATGAGTATGTAGGAAGCGATATATTAAGTTCATATCCAACACCGGCGGCTTCGACCACCGCATAAGTCGGGGTCAGTTCAGCAAGCAAGCCCTTTACGTAATCAATCATAGTCAAGATTTATTTTTTACAAATATAGCTTATTTCTTAATCTTAGGCAATATAAAAAACAAGAGCCGACGGCATTTACCGTCGGCCCTCATGCACATTATATATGTTTAAATCGATTAGTCCACTTTCATCTTGTCGATATAATCGCGGAGAGCCTGATTGGACGGATCAAGTTCATATACCTTTTCATAATATTCTTTAGCCATAGGTATATCCTTCTCCGAGATGTAGAATGATGCAATCTGGCTGTAAGCCTCATTGTACATGTCAGAACGCTTGGTCTTGTTTTCAGGATCGGCATCAAGAAGGGCCACCACTTCCTGATAAGTCTTGGCCATCTCTGCCGAAGGCTGGTTATCATTCTTTACAAGCATCATACGGGCTTTGTTTCGCACAGGAATAGGATTACCGGGAACCTTCTCGATAACCTTGTCTATAGTGGCTATAGCGTTAGAGATAGCATCAAGTTTCTCCGGAGAACCGGGCTCGGAAGTAGCGGCTACATTCTGATAGCGGTTGGCAAGAGTAACAAGGTCGTTGGTCACATAATCGCCCTTGTCAATGAAGTTCTTGAATACCTCGAGGGCTTTTTTGTAATTCTTCGCACCGCTGTAGGCAGAACTCAACGCCTTGTAGAGGTCGCCCTTTTCAGGATTGGCCTCGATAGCCTTCTCATACTCAAATATGGCAAGTGAGTCCTTGCCGAGTTCCTGAAGAACTTCGGCATAGGTAGAGTAGTCATTGGAAGTGTATTTATTCTTAGCATCTTTCAAAGCGAAGAAACGCTGTGCCAGAGCCTCGGCTTCGGAATAGTCCTTCATCGCAGCCTTGTCAAGGAAGGCTATGCGCTGAAGCTGGAAGTTATTGGGGTCACCGGCAAGAAGCTTATTGGCTATGGCAAGACTTTCGTCATAGTGCTGACCATAGTACAGAAGCACGCAATAACGCACTTCATCCTCAACGAAGTGGTTGGGATTATTGATATAATCGCCATATGCGGCTGCAGCCTTGGCCCACTGATCGTTCTGATAATACTTTTCAGCGAGTTCGCGCTGTCCGAGAGCGGAATTGGGGCTTTCCTGAAGAAGCTCCTGAAGCTTTGCGATAGCATATTCGGGGTTCACATTGAAATAAGCGTTGGCATACTTCACATAAGCCTCGGGAAGACCTTTAGAATAAAGGATGGCGTTCTCGTAGTTGCCGGCAGCGTCACCCCACTCTTTTTCAGCAGCCTTACGGTCGCCGCGGAGCACAAAGATTGACGGTTCCTTTGAGTTAGCCTTGAATGCCTGCTCGTCAAACTTCTCAATCTCTTTAGCGTATTTAACGGGATCGGAGTTGAAGTAAGCACGACCGATAGCGGTAAGCACGGCAGCGTTCTTCTTGTTTGATTTTCTTACTTCATCAAAATATTTCTGTGCAGCTTTTTCGTCACCATTCATAAGAGCCAGCTCGCCGAGACCGATCTTGTTATAAGGATTGGCGGCATCTGCGGCAAGACCCTTCTCAAAATCAGCCTTTGCCGTGGCAAAGTCTTTCTGATGAACGGCGATAGCACCGAGATAATAATAAGCGACAGCCTTATCGGTCGAAGGATCGTTAAGGTTACGTTCAAGGAGTGTTTTGGCATTTTCAAACTGATCGGCCTTGAAGTATTCCACTCCGTCTTTGTAGCCTTGCGCCGAAACGCTCAGAGCTCCTGCGAGGCAGAGAGACAACAAAAATTTAAATTTCATGTTTTAAATCTGTTTTGTTTTACTATATTTATTAATTTATTTTGTTTCAACGACTTGTCAATACATGTTCACCATACGGGGCTGTACGCGGGCCGGCAATATACCTGTGCGCTGTATGATCTTCTGACCTATTGTGCCGGTAACAAAAGAGTAGAAGCCGTGCGACAGACTGCCATTGACACCGGTACTTATCATATAAACCGTACGATACAACGGGTAGCTGCCGTCATATATATAGCCCTGATATGGCTGGTAAGCCCGCAAACTGTCATCGCGGCGCACACGCAACACCTTGATGTCCACATCAAAATCAGCCACTGTAGTATCCTGCTGAGAAAGCGATTTGATACGCTCTTCACGTGGAAGGTCACGGGTACGCATATCGGCGCTTATCCAGCTTACGCCAATAATGCCCAATGCATTTTTACGTGCCTTCACCTGATTAAACACCTCTCTGTTGGAGTTCTGCGCAAATACGTTTTCAGCAAATTTATCGCCTTTCATAAGCGAATCACGCATATACTGGACCGTGCTCGACCCTTCGTTGTCAAATACTACCTGTATATCCCCGAGCGGGCTTGGTTCAAGTTCATTCCATTTAGTAGTGCGGCCGGTAAGTATGTCCGCTATCTCGCTCATAGAAAGCTGCCCTATAGGATTGGCGGGATTAACGATAAGAGCTATCGCGTCTACGGCAATAGGTATAGAACGTACATTTTTTTTAAGCCCTTTCAAATATTCGGTCTCTTTCTCGGTAAGCTCTCTCGTTATGACAATGGTTTTGGTCTTGAGGTCAAGCAACGAATCGACGCAGGCCTTCTCTGACACGTAGTAAGGTATGATATTGGCCTTGCCTTTGGTGTTGTATTCAAACACATCGATCTCCTGATCCATTATGTTTTCAAAGCTCTCGTCGCACACAATCGTGGCGAGACCCGACGAACTGGTATTTGTCGGAGCCTTCCGGCATCCGGTAACACTTGAAACAGCCACCACAGCCGAAACCAAGGCTATCGTAAAAAGAGACTTTTTCATATTTTTATTCTACAATATTATCGATAACTCGCAACGCAACCATATCTAGTCGCCTATATTACGGTCAATACCTTTAAACTGCCTGTAGGCACGCCAAAAACCATAAACGATGAACAGAATGCCGCCGGCCCAACGCAACCATTCCCAAGGTCCGCTCTCCCACTTGAAAAAGTTGATAAGTAACAGTACACCCATGCCGACATAAATGATAATCATAAAGATACCAAAGATGGTGCGTGCAGTACGTGCGCCCTTGTTTTCATTACCTTCGTTGCTCATAATATTTATTTTTAGTGTTAATGACATAATACATCCCTGACAAAGGAGGGATACAATCTTATAAAATTAACACATCGCTCCGTTAATAGTTCGTAAAATACATACCGAAAACCCAACTATAGGGTACACGGTCAATTAACATGGTAAAGTTATATAAAATTTCTCAATTTGATAAAACAACTTCATTCATATTAATGACAATTAACAGCTAATAATCATTCTTTGGCATCATTATTGCTAATTTTGTATCAAATAAACGCAATACACAACATGCAGGCACCACTCGCTGAAAGGTTAAGACCACAAAATATAGACGAATACATAGGCCAGACTCACCTTGTGGGAAAAGGCTCGGTACTTCGCGGCATGATCGAGTCGGGTCATGTAGCATCATTTATACTCTGGGGGCCTCCCGGGGTAGGCAAAACCACACTCGCAAAAATAATAGCAAAGACAACTGAAGCTCCTTTCTACACTCTCAGCGCAGTGCACTCCGGTGTAAAAGAGGTCCGCGAAGTTCTTGACCGGTGCAAAACCGATGCAAGAAGTATGTTTTCAAAAGGACGTCCCATACTGTTTATTGACGAAATACACCGTTTTAACAAGTCGCAGCAGGACAGTCTGCTCGGCGCCGTTGAAAGCGGGCTGGTCACCCTTATAGGCGCTACCACGGAGAATCCATCGTTTGAAGTCATAAGACCTCTGCTGTCGAGAACGCAGGTCTATGTGCTTCGACCGCTTGAAGAGCCTGAACTTAATCAACTGCTTGAAAGGGCACTAACGGTCGACCCGGTACTTTCCACCCGCACAGTGGAGGTTGAAAGCACCAAGGCTCTGTTTCGTTTTGCCGGAGGCGACGCCCGCAAACTTCTCAACATCCTCGACCTCCTTGAACAATCGTCTCCGACAGGCGACACAATCGTGATCAATGACCGGCTCGTAACAGACCGGCTACAGAAAAATCCGATGGCCTACGATAAAGACGGCGAGATGCACTACGATATAATATCGGCATTCATAAAAAGCGTGAGGGGTAGCGATCCAGACGCAGCCATATATTGGCTGGCACGTATGATAGCCGGCGGTGAAGACCCCGAATTCATTGCACGACGTCTTGTAATACTTGCTTCGGAAGACATCGGTCTCGCAAATCCAAACGCACTGCTTCTCGCCAACGCCACCTTTGACACCATACACAAGATAGGATGGCCGGAAGGGCGTATCCCTCTCGCAGAGTGCACGATATACCTCGCTACATCGCCCAAAAGCAATTCTGCCTACATGTCCATTGACTCGGCTCTGCAATATGTGGAAAGCACCGGCAATCTGCCGGTACCGCTACATCTGCGCAATGCTCCCACAAAACTCATGAAAGAACTCGATTATGGCAAGAACTACATGTACGCGCACAACTACCCGGGTAATTTCGTAAAACAGCAATTTTTGCCCGATGAAGCATCCACGGCCACATTCTGGCATCCATGCTCCAATCAGTCGGAGGACAAGCTCAAAAGCATTCAGGAAGCACGTTGGGATAAAAAATATTGATTTTTTCAGTTTTTGCTGTCACATTTTTTCTTCTGCACCGTCTGCATAGTGTAGGGCCATGGATTTAAGCAGTTTCAAACGACTTGTACTTGCCCACTACCGGTCCATGTATCGGGTGGCATATGCGATACTCCGTGATAGCGATGACTCGCAGGATGCGGTGCAGGACGCCGTCACCCGTCTGTGGGAAAAGCGACACGAGTTGACGGACATATCTGACCATGAGGCATTCTGCATCACTGCGGTCAAACGTCGTTGCATAGACATGTTGCGTCAACGGCAGCGGACCATGGAAGAGATGCCGACCTCATTGGAGCATCTTGAAGACGGTACAGACACTGCACAAGCCATAGAGTCACGTGACACTCTTGCGCGTGTCAACGAACTGATGGATGCCTTGCCGGAGCAGCAACGCGAAGTGTTGCGTCTGCGTTCGTGGGGAGGGTGCTCCGTTCAAGAAATTGCTGAAATTACAGGCCTTTCCTGCGACAATGCCCGCAAAGTACTATCACGGGCCCGACAGAAATTAAAAGAACTATATAATCGGAAGAAATGACATTGCAGATACATACCGTAAAACAATTGCTCAACCTCTATTACGGAGGTCTGGCATCTACCGATGACGAACGCCGGCTGGTTGAGTTCTTTACGACAGAGACCGACATACCATGCGAGCTTCAGGACGACCGCGACGTAGTGCTGTCATTGGCACGTCTCGGAGAAGTCAGAATACCCGACGGTATGGCCGATGAACTCTCGGCTCTTGCCGAACGGCTTGACCGGCAGGAACGCATAAGCCGTCGCGGACACCGCTGGGTAGCCGCCACATCTGTGGCAGCCAGCATAGCCATTATCGTATCGGTCATAGTGTTTATAGCAAGAAGCTCATCGACTGATCCGTACGAGATAACCGACCCACAGCTTGCAGAAACAGAAGCCCATAAAGCGCTGCTTCTGGTATCGGAAGCTCTCGACAATGCCGACGGCTCTATAATAGAAGCCGGACGCGCTCTGTCGCTTTTCGTACCTTATGATTCAATCTCCAACAATACAATACACACGGAAGATGATGAAACTATCTAAATCGGCACGCACGCTGTGCCTAATCGCAATCTGTGCATTCACGGCAACATGCGTGACTGCCCAGAACAAATACATGAAACGCGTTTCTGACTTGCCCGGAGTACAATATATGTATATTGACGGAGCTACACTGCCTGCCGGCGGAGTACCGGGCCTCGATATGAGCGATGACAATACCATCAGTTCGGTGGAAATCATCAACTGCGACGACAACTCACAGTCCGAAAGGGTACTGGAGCTGTTAGATCCGCTAATAAACGAACTACCGCTGATGACCAAAGCCAAGGAGATGCACGTATCGGTGGATCTGCACGGCGAAAAACAACACGGGCGCATAAAACGTATGTTACTGCTTGTCACCACAAAAAATGATGCCATGCAAGTAATCTACATAACGGGCGACATTGACGCCGAAACACTTAAAGCGATACATGACGCCGATATTCCTAAATAAACGCATTTCCTAAAATTAATCATCACATACAATTCAATAACTTCAAAAACAGAGAAGGGTGAGCCGCGACGGTTCACCCTTTCGCTTAATAACAGACTTAAATTCATAGTGGTCAGCGGCAAAACCCGGTTGAAATGACTACACTGCTTCCGTAGGCCGCAATCTTCCTCCAGTAGACCGGTGGTTTATACCGTATAACCGAGCAGAGATAGAATAAATGGAGTAAGCAGCGCTGTAAAAAGGCCGTTTATGGTAAGGCCCAATGACGAAAAGGCACCATAACGATAACCAACGTCCATAGCTGCCGACGTGCCCACGGCATGAGCTGCGGTACCTATCGAAAGGCCCTGCGCTATAGGGCTCTTCACTCTCGAATACTTCATAAGCTTGAAGCCTGTCATACCGCCAAATATACCTGTACATACAACCACGGCGGCTGTAAGAGCGGGAATGCCTCCTATAGCCTGCGTCACCTCAATAGCGATAGGTGTGGTCACGGACTTTGAGGCTAATGACAAGACTACCTCACGCGATGCGCCGAACAGTTCAGCCAACAAGACTACCGAAACAATACCGGCAATACAACCCGCAAGCTCGGCAAGCATTATCGGCAAAAGCTGCTTTTTAATGGCTTCGAGCTGTCTGTACAGAGGCACCCCGAGGGCCACGACAGCCGGTTTGAGCCAGAAGTCAATATAATCACCTCCTTCGGCATAGGTTTCATACTCAATGCCACAACAAAGCATAAAACCTACAAGAACCGCTATAGATACAAGTATGGGATTGAGATATGACACACCAGTACGTCGCTGAAGCAGTTGTGAGGCCACATATACAATAAATGTAAACCCTATGAGAAAGAATTTATTTTCGAGATAAATCATGATGTGAAGATAATATGCGACGTACCGACTGATGCACCCAGCCGGTCACAGCTATTATGACAAATGTACTTATAGTCGAGGCAAGAACGACAGGTATCCATTCGGCCTTTATAAGTCCGAGGCAATTCATTAGTCCCACACCCGCGGGAACAAAGAAAAAGCCCAGATTCTTAACAAGAAAATCCGACACTTTGTCAACCCACATGAGCCTGACAATCCGTAATTTCAAAGCGGCTGTCAACGCAAGCATGCCTATTATACTTGAAGGCACCGGTATGCCGGTAAGCCATACAATAAGTTCACCTATCGCAAGAAAGGCAAACAACACTGCACATTGCAAAATCATAATTCTAAAACAATCTTTTCCTTTAAGTTTTATGTAATCGGTTAATTTCTTATTTCATAAACTGCGGAGCGAGGAAAAACAGCCCGAACGATATACCGAAATTCCATCGCGCATCAGGCGATGTACAATAATTGGCATAAGCAGTAAAATGGGCAAAAGGCAAAGCATAGACAGCCGACATCTCGCCGAAAAACTCAGGATTGGAAAGCCGGTGCCCGTAATGCGACATATATATACCGGTGTTTTCATCCTTCTCCGCCTCCAGCTTACGCCACGGCATGAAACAGTGGAACTCACCGCGTATCTGAAGCATATTTGACACTTTCCATATCGGCTGGATGCCTAAAGTCACAAATTTGGAAGCTCTTAGGGCGGAATTAAACGAATTGTATGTCGACGCCGTAGGGTGAAAAGACGGCAGTGTCACCATCGTGGCGGCATAGCTGTCAAGCGGTTTCTGGGTACTTATTACCGCATTACTCTCAATACCGATACCGAAGTTTCGATTTACAGACCAGTACTTTTCGAGTTCAGCACTAAGCTGCATCCACTTTACCCCGGAAGTTCGCGTCTTGATCTCGTCATTGTTATGAGGGTAAAAACTACGGTCGCCGTACACGCCTATGGCAGTAGCCTTAATCATATGGCCCTGCGTAGGATAAAGCACATCGTTAAGCGTATTGTTTTCGTAATGCAGACGTACTTGCGCAAGGTCACGCACCAGACGGTCACGCGAGTCCTTGCCGATAACCATTCCGTCAAAAAAACGATTGGTAAGACGTCCGTACCCGAGTTCAAACGCCAGTTTGCCGTTGCGCCCCATAGCCATACCATAGCTCATACGCCCGAACAGCTGCATGTCGGTCACCAATGTAGTGCCGTCATTATAAAATATACGGTCGGAGTCATACATCTTTTGACGCGATATTACTCCATATATCATCATATACGACGGTATGGTGCTGCGCATATTTATCTTGGCCCCGACTTTCGCAGCCATATAGCTCTGCCCTATCCATACATTAAGAGATGTATTAAGCGAATTGAAGCTCAATGTATTATAACCGGTCGACATAAACAACATCGAGTTGGTCGATGAACTGATATAACCGCCAAGACCTATGGCAAAATTATTTTTCACATCGGCTTTAAGATCGAGCGTAAAGCGTCCGGTAGAAGGATTCCACAAAGCATTAGGCACCAGATTGCGGAGCTTGCCCGGCGTTATCGCGCGATAATATGCATCACGCGCCTGTGCAAGGCCGAATGACTCGTCACTGCCCTTTGTAAAAAGATACTTTATGTATGCATTC
The DNA here is from genome assembly GCF_008728965.1 of Heminiphilus faecis. GTDB lineage: Bacteria > Bacteroidota > Bacteroidia > Bacteroidales > Muribaculaceae > Muribaculum > Muribaculum faecis. The sequence goes on from NZ_VSMC01000002.1 coordinate 84,283, forward strand.
TGGTGAGGGCTGCCCCCGCTGACTTTAACGGAGTCAAATTCCACATAAGGAGTCTGCGACTTAAAAACCGCTCGGCGCAGACTACGCGCTTCACCCGGAATGCGCACGTTGACGCGCCCCTTTATCGAGTCCATCATAGCCATGGCACAGTCGTAACCTATCTTGTAGATCTGCCGGCATGCCGGAAAATCGAGCAGGCCGAAATTCTGTACAGGCACATGCAGTTTTATGCCCTCATCATCAGGAAGCGAATAATCGTTTTTCTGGATAATCATATCCTCAACCTGCTGCATCAGATTGTTAGGATTGGGCTTTTTATCGGGAGAACTCACATCGACTCCTATCATTATATCGGGAGCGAAATCCTCGCGCATGACATCTACCGGAAAGTTATCGTATATACCTCCGTCATAGACAAGAACCCCATCCATTTCGATAGGCTCAAACACAATAGGAAATGACATTGAGGCCCTGACGGCATTGCCCAACGAACCAGAACGGCATACTATCTTATGCTTACTGTATACATCGGAAGTGACACAGCGAAACGGCACAAACAGCCGGTCGAAGTCGCCGTTGCACTGTGCGGTATACTTTGCAAACAGCTCCATGAACGCATAATTCATCGGAAGCGGATTTATAAGGCTTGTAGGAAGTATGTTATTGTTGGCTGTCGAGTCGCGCAGATTAAGATTTATCGATGCCAGCTTTGGTGTCGGGTCATCCTTAGCATAGTAATACTCCCATGAAGGATCTATAACCCCTGTCGACCAATAAGAAAAGCCTTTTGACTCGATCAGGTCCATCATTTCCGCCGGTGTATATCCGGCAGCATATAACCCGCCCACAATTGCTCCCATCGAAGTGCCGGCGATATAATCGATAGGTATGTCATTGTCCTCAAGAGCCTGAATGACACCTATGTGAGCGATGCCTTTGGCACCGCCACCACTCAATACCAGTCCAACCGACTGCTGCGCACTCGCGCAGAAAGTCATTGACATAGCCACGATTGCAATATATATCGCAGCCTTTTTCACAATCTCCTCAATAGTTGGGTACATTCGAGCCATCTGAAATGAATGAGTCTTTAAATCCTATAAAGTACAACACTCCATCAAGCCCGATTGTTGATATACTTTGTCCTGCGGTTGCTTTAACTTTGGGTTTGGCATGAAATGCAATTCCAAGTCCGGCTGTGGCCAGCATAGGCAAGTCATTTGCGCCGTCACCCACAGCTATAGTCTGTGCTATGTCTATATGCTCCACCTGTGCCAGCAGCCTAAGCAACTCGGCCTTGCGTCGTCCGTTGACAATCTCTCCTACATATCGTCCGGTAAGTTTTCCGTCGATAATCTCGAGTTCGTTGGCATACACATAGTCTATACCGAATTTCTGCTTAAGATAGTTGCCGAAATACGTGAACCCGCCGGAAAGGATCGCCGTTTTAAAACCTGCCCGCTTGAGCACCTCCATCATACGCCCCACCCCTTCGGTAACAGGCAAGTTTTCAGCAATTTCACGCATGACACTTTCATCAAGCCCTTTAAGCAAAGCCACTCGCTCCATGAAACTCTCGTCAAAATCGATCTCGCCTCTCATGGCACGCTCTGTTATAGCTTTCACCTGTTCGCCCACGCCGGCACGCTCGGCAAGTTCGTCGATGACCTCGGTCTCGATAAGCGTCGAGTCCATGTCAAAGCACACGAGACGGCGACAACGACGGTACATCGTGTCTTGCTGAAGCGATATGTCAAAATTTTCCGTAGCCGACAAGTGCATGAACTGCAGCTGCATATCAGCAGCGTCACGCGGATTTCCGCGAACTGAAAATTCCACACAAGCCTTGGCTCGCGCTTCCTCGCTCTCCTCAAGGGGCACTCGTCCGGTAAGGCGCTGTATACTATCAATATTAAGATTCTGCCCGGCGATAATCTTGGTCACAGCAGCTATCTGACGAGCCGTCAGCCGGCGTCCGAGAAGAGTCACGATCCAGCGGTTCTTGCCTTGCAGTCCCACCCACTCCTCATATTCTTTTACCGATACAGGAGTGAAACGAATGTGTACATTAAGTTCCGACGCTTTAAAGAGTAGGTCTTTCATTATATTGCCCGATAACGAGCCGTCGGTCTTGAACAGTATACCGAGCGATAGTGTATGATGGATGTCGGCCTGACCTATATCAAGAATAGAGGCGTCATATTGGGCAAGTATCTCGGTAAGCGCCGATGTCACACCGGGACGGTCATAACCCGATATATTGACAAGTATGAGTTCGGTAGCGGATGTATTCATGTCTTACGAATCCGTAATACTATAAATTGGCATGGTATTTTACCAAACCTTCCATGGGAGTCTTTATCACGGTATCGACCGTGGCATCGAGCGCAGCGGCGGCTTCGTCAAGCACAGACCGGTACAGATAGGCTATGGAGCCGACAAAACTTACCGGCAATACCCTATAACGATCATATTGGGCCACATTGCGTACAAAAAAGGATTTAAACTCATTGAGCACCAGACGGTGTATAGCCGGTTCTTCGATATTTTTCAGCAAAAACGGTGTTACTGACGCAAGAAAACGATTGGGAGACGGCTCCTTATACACCCGGCGTATTATAGCATTGGACGTAAGATTGTATTCATCAAGAAAACGGTCACATAGCTCTCTGGGCAACTGATGTTTAAGGACATCGCCTATAAGATGGCGGCCGAGTACCGCTCCGCTGCCTTCGTCGCCGAGTATATAGCCGAGAGGGCTTACATGATCCTTTATCTCACGGCCGTTGTAATAGCATGAATTTGACCCGGTACCGAGTATGCAGGCTATACCCTCACGCTCTCCAAACAAAGCACGGGCCGCACCAAGCAGGTCGCTATGAGCCTCTATTGTCGGCACGTCGATATTCTGGCGAATAGCTCGCCGCACATTGCGGCATACTTCTTCGTCTATACATCCGGCACCGTAAAAATGCACTTCGGTTACTGACCGGGCTTGTTCGCCCAACTGAGACATAAGTTCATCGTCAAGATATTGTGCTATCTCCTCTTCAGTGAGCATCAAGGCGTTAAATCCTGAAGTAAATATCTGTCTCACCGGTTTATCATGATCAAGAAGACACCATTCTACTTTGGTGCTTCCACTGTCGGCAATAAGTTTCATTTCATACCAATTTATTAGGCGCAAAATTACAAATTAAACTTCAAACAATGAAGCATTATGTCAACTAACCACAAAAACGCAAAAAATTATACCTTGCACTTTACTTTTCCTGATATTTTTTAGGTAAAACCAAAAATTCAACTAATTTTGCAGTCACAAACTATAATTTTAGTTTTAATCCTAATTTTATCACATGCACGGAATCACAATAAAATGCCTCGCCCGACTAAAGAGCATAATAATTATATTTATGTCTGTCGGCATGCCTGCCGGTATTTATGCAGAAAAGCAACCTGAGTATACGCGTGCCGAAATCAAGGTAAGCTACAGATATCACGAAAAGTTTTTGCGAGGTAATACACAATATACCGAACGAGATATTCCGATGTTATTGCTTGTCAACTCAAAACAGTCAAAGTTCTATTGTCAAGGCACAGAATACAAAGACTCTCTCAAGTCAACTCCTTCGGGACGTGCCAAAGCAAAGCAGATGATGGATATCGCCGTGAGAAAATACATCGAATCGAAGGACGAAAGTGCGATGAACTCAATCGTCTATAAGACTTTCATGTACATTTTTAAGGATTATACTCTGGAGCAGACAACTGTCTATGACAAAGCCGGTATTACGGAAATGGGCGTATATGCCGAGCCGTTTTCAGAACTTAGATGGGATATAGGCGACTCGACAAAGACAATACTCGGATATGAATGCGTCATGGCGACGGCCCATTATCACGGACGGAAATGGACTGCATGGTTCGCTCCTGAAATTCCGCTACAGGACGGACCGTGGAAACTATGCGGACTGCCCGGGCTTATTCTCGAAGCCGTGGAGGAGAAAGGTCATCATAGTTTTATAGCGGATGGCATGGTAAAATCCAATCAGATTATGTATCCCATATATGACAAGGACAGATACGAAAGTATCAACCGGCTCGATATGCTGAAAAGCTTAAGAAACTACAGGGACAACAGCAATTCGATAGCAAAAGCCTCAACCGGCGGTATGCTTGACCTCGGTCCCGATGCCCCTGTGCAAACTGAATACGATTTTCTTGAAACAGACTATAGATTATGAGAAGTTTTTTTACATATCTTTTTATGCTCATGGCAGTCGCGGCAAATGCCGATGACTATGTAAAGGATGCCGAACCGTCAATTCTTGAAGTGCATTATACTCGTATTCAAATTACAGACACCACGCAACGTGACAAACACTTCTTTAAAGATCCGGTTATGCTACGCGTCGGAGCTACTAAGTCGCTGTTCTGCGGAGTGAACAGATTATGGAAAGATTCTCTTGCAGCTGTAAATCCGAGTCTCGAATTCAAAGTGTATATAGCCACAATGGAAGAGAATAGGAAAAACGGAACTCAGAATCTTCCGGAGGGGTATTATTGGAGCTACATTTACAAAAATTATCCGAATGGTTGTCTGACGGAAAAAAATTATTTTGATGGAGAGCGACGCGTTTATGAAGAAGAGTGGAAGAAGCCGCAATGGGAAGTGTCCGACTCTGTGAAAATTATACTTGGATATGAGTGTTTTAAAGCGATTGCATCTTATCGTGGCCGAAGATGGACGGCATGGTTCGCTCCTGAAATACCCGTTCAGGATGGTCCGTGGAAACTCTGCGGATTGCCGGGGCTTATCCTTGAAGCATACGATACTCGTCATGAGTACAGCTTTACGGCAACCGGACTGCGACAAAACGGTATTCCGGATGTCGGGTACATGGCTTATGATGACAAACGAGGCGTAACGAAACAGCTTCGGGATAAGTATTTCAATGACTGGTGGAAGTACAAGAACTCGAACTTCGCTGCCAAAATGAATGCTCTGTACGGAAATGGGAAAATGCCTGAAAAGAAAGATTCGGCTCCCAAATATGACTTGGAAGAGACTAACTATCCACACGATTTATGAAACGACTCATTGCATATCTGACATGTTTATACGTCATTATTAATACAATGGCGCAAGTCAATGTGACCGGCAGGATCCTCGACAAGGAGAACAATGAGCCTCTTGTCGGAGCATCGGTCATCGTCAAGGGAGCTGACGGCAAGATAAAGAAATTCACCTCGTCAAAATCTGATGGAGACTTCGCTATCACTATGCCATCGGTAACCGGTTGCCGGTTAGAGGTATCGATGATGAGTTTCGCCAAGCAGTCAGTTGCTCTTGACAGTATTGGCCTCCCGCTGACAGTCTATATGGAGCCGGGAAGCATACAGCTCAAAGAAGTGGCTGTAAAAGCAGACCGCATACGCGAGCAGGGCGATACAATAACCTATAATGTCGGTGGTTTCGCCCAGCAGCAGGACCGCTCGATAGGCGACGTGCTGAAGCGTATGCCGGGAATAGATGTGGCAAACAACGGCAAAATACAGTATCAGGGCGAGGATATAAACAAGTTCTATATCGAAGGCTCCGACCTGCTCGGCGGGAAATACGGCATAGCCACCAACGGCATAAGCCACGACGATGTGGGAGCCGTGGAGGTAATGGAGAACCATCAGCCCATGCAGGTGCTGTCGGGCATATCCTTCTCCGACAAAGCAGCTATAAACCTCAAATTGAAAAACAAGGCGAAGGCCACATGGACTTTTCACGGCGACGCCGGAGGAGGCTGGTCGTGGCAGCCCGAAGGTGCGATATGGGACGGTGAGCTGTTCGCTATGGCCGTAATGCCTTCGTTTCAGAACATAACCACCTTGCGCACCAACAATACCGGAGAGAACCTATCGTCATCGGGCACTGACTTCTTCGCCGGCCGGCGCCAGACAGGACTGAGCCGCTATATAGGCGTAGCCATGCCCGGAGTGCCTTCACTCAGCGACAAGCGTACACTGTTTAACCGCTCATTTATTGTGTCGACTAACAGCCTGTGGAAATTCGGCAGAGGTGAGTTCAAGGCCAATATCGACTATTCTTTCAACCGCGTGATGGCCGATGCGTCAAACATCACGACGTACTTTCTTGATGAAGGAAACCGCATAATCACCGAAAACCGCAACGGCACGGAACATAGCCACTCACTCAGCGGCAAGTTCATATACGAGCTGAACCAAAAGACGGCGTTCATCAACAATACCCTCCGGACCAATATCGACTGGGATGATATGGACCTCACAACGACAGGCTCTATACCTAACACACAATCAGCAAGACTGCCTGATTATTATGTCACCAACAAGTTCAAGATGATTAAGCGTTTCAACGGACAGCATCTTATTACCTTCCAAAGCGTAAACGAATGGGAGTCGTTGCCACAGACGCTGAGTTTAAACACCGGCGGAGATACTTTCAGACAACACATCTCCGACCATGCTTTCTATACTCAAGAAAGCGCGGCATACGCTTTCATAATAAAAGGTGTGACACTAAGCCTTGAGGGTGGTATAAAAGGTTATCTCCGCTCTATGGACTCGCGTTTGCCCGAATTGCCGGAGGAACTTCCCGGGCTGACTGAAAACATAGTCAACACAAACTATCTCACTGTTTATGCTATTCCTAAGTTTGAATACTGGGTGCGCCGGGTAAACCTGTCGCTCAACCTGCCCGTAAGTTATGCCCATTATAATTTTGACAAGACCATCGCAAACCGCGACGAGGTATATTTCTCTCCGTCACTCAGTTTCAACTGGAAACCTAACAACCGCTTTTCCGGCACTCTTCGCGGCGGACTTGGCCGGTCACCCATGGATCTCAATCTTATACATCCCGGCCTGATAATGACAAACTATCGCACACTGAAGTCGGGTGTGGATAATTTTTATAACTCATCATCGCAGAATGTGTCGGCAAGCGTCAACTACAAGCACACCCGCTATGGTCTGTTTGCCAACGGCATGGCGATGCAGACATGGACCCGCCTCCCTTATACCATGGCACAGCAGCTTTACGGCGACTATGTGATCTACAGCTATGCCGATGCTAAAAACGACAGCAGAATGTTCATGGCTATGGGAAGTCTCGGCAAAACCCTCGACTTCATGCGCGGGAGCTGCAATGTAAACGGTTCGTTCAGCCGCAACGAGTCGCAGTTGCTCTCGCAGGAGCAATCGGTCAACTCGGTCAGCACCGGCTGGAGCATCGGAGGCAAAATCAACGGCAATCCATGCCGGTGGTTCAGCTTCGACTATCGTATAGACTGGTCTGACAGCCGTCTGACAATAAACAGACAGAGCCAGTCATGGCTCTCGACGATGGAAAACGAGCTGAGCCTCACATTCATTCCTCACCGTAAATGGCAATGGACTCTCAGCGGAGAGCATTACCGCAACGAACTGACCGAACATAATTATAAAAACATAGTGATGCTTGACACCAAACTGACCTTTCAGCTCAACAAGAGGATAGAGTTTGCCACGTCGCTTACCAATATACTTAACAAGCGAAGCTACAACTACACCACTTACTCGCAACTCTCATCATTCGAGAGCCAGCGGCAGCTCCGTGGCCGTCAGCTCCTATTCTCGATAACACTAAGAAAATAGCTTATATGAAACAGACAATTACATCTTTATTTATGTGTATTGTGTCGATTGCCGCGATAGCACAACAGAAAGCCGACATAGAAGTCAGCTATACAGCTCACCATCCAAATATGCGCAACGGCAAAGACGACCTGACAAACCAGTACATATTGATTGCCAATGCCAATGAGTCAAAATTCTTCTCGCCGATGACAGAATACATCGACTCGTTAAACTCGACTACCGACGGAAAAGCAAAATATCAGGAAATAACCCGCAACGCTTACCTCGGAGGAAAAATGGATGATATACCACGGCCCGACGGATCATATTATGTTGTAAAATCACGCCCCGCAAACAAAAGTCTGTATTACGACAACGCCGGACTTGAAAAATACTTTTATGAAGAGCCTCTACATGAATGGGACTGGGAGATAAGCGACTCGACCAAAACAATCCTCGGGTACGAGTGCATCGAGGCAACGACTATGTTCAACGGTCGCAAATGGACCGCATGGTTCACTCCCGAAATTCCACTTGACGCCGGACCATGGAAACTGGAAGGACTGCCCGGCCTTATTATGGAAGCAACTGCCGAAGGTGGCCAATACCGCTTTGAAACCACCGGATTACAACAGACCGACAAGCCTATACTTCCGGTCTATCTTGCAGACGAATACGAGAAAACCGACCGCATATCATATCTCAAAGCAAAACGTAACTTCCTCGACAATCCTCTTGGTCAAATCAATGCTAAATTAGGCAATGAGGGTGTCACCATAAAAGACGAGAACGGCAATCACGTTCATGGCGGCTCCATATTCGCGCCATCTTCCATCGTCGACTTGATTGAAACAGATTACAGATAAAAACATAATCCATCTATCAATTTATGAACCAGACAATAACCGCTATCCTTATGTGTGTCATAGCAATGACTGCCGGCGCACAACAAAAGGCCCATATTATGGTCAGTTATGATGTCAAGGCCCTAAACTGGGAAACCGACACTGTGACCGGATGCCGCATGACACTCCTTGCCGGACCAGAGGAGTCAAAATATTTCAACGACCTAAGTTTATGGTCTGACTCGATGTCGTCTACTCCAGAAGGCAAGAAAGAACTACAGCAGATAATCATGGCTGCCTGTATGACGCAGAGTCCCGAAGGAAGTATATCCATAGACTTGCGCAAAGGGCCGGTAAAGAATGTCTATACATATGTGTTCTGCAATAAAAACGACAACAGCCTAAGGCTCTATGACAAATTTGCCGGCGAGTTGTGCTACTATGACGAGCCTATGGATGACATGCAATGGGAGATATGCGACTCCACCGCCAACATAATAGGCTATGAATGTGTAGCCGCCCGGACCGATTACCACGGCCGGGCATGGACTGCATGGTTTGCTCCGGAACTACCGTTGCCCTACGGACCATGGAAGTTCCACGGTCTGCCCGGTCTTATACTGAAAGCTGAAGCAGAATCAGGCTTCGAGTTTACAGCGACAGGCATAGAAAAGACCGACAAGACGATGACTCCAATGTATTCACACGACGAATACCAGAAAGTCGACAGAAAAAAAGCTCTTGCCGAAGCCGAGTATTACAATAATAACAAAGAAGCTATAATAAATGCCAAATTCGGCGGCAACGTGCAGTTTGAAAACAATCATGCAGACCGTCCCAAATACGACGCACTCAGATACGCATTGGAGCCCGATTATAAAAACTAATAAAAACTCGCGTATATGCTGACGGACACCGGTGGCACCGCCATCGGTGTCCCCATTTGACATTTGTGTATGTTAGGTAATATCATTAAATTTGTATTTAATCTCCTGTATCAAATTATCGATTACTTAAACACCTGCACAATGAACCTGCGAAATATACTTACAGGGTGCGCGTTAGCCATTATTGCGATGGCAGCACCGGCAGAAGAGATTATCATACTTCACACCAACGACACCCACAGCGCCCTCGACCCTGATGACAAAAACCTCGGAGGAGTCCTGAGGCGCAAAGTACTTATTGACAGCATACGCCAAGAAAAGCCCGGACGCGTGCTGCTCGTCGACTGCGGAGATGCCGTACAAGGCACCCTATATTACACACTTTATAAGGGTGAGGTGGAGCGCAAGATGATGAATGCCCTTGGCTATGACATAGCCATACTCGGCAACCACGAGTTTGACAACGGACTCGAAGTTCTTGCCAACGAGCTATCGCAGTTGGACGCAGATCTTATCACAACAAACTACGACCTGAGTGAAACTCCGCTCGACAGCCTGTTCACGCCATATACGATAAAAACAATCGGAGACTGCAAAATAGGCTTTTTGGCAATAAACCTTGATCCGAAAGGCATGATAGCCGACAGCAATGCGGGAAAAGTAAAATATACCGATGGTATAAAAGCGGCCAACGCCATGGCTTGGTACCTGCGCAATGTTGAGCACACGGATAAGGTCATAGCACTTACCCATGTGGGCTACGACACACAAAATCCGCCCACACCGAGCGATATTGAACTGGCATCATCCACTGAAGGCATCGACATAATAATAGGAGGACACTCCCATACTGCAGTGAACCCGTCAAAGTCAAGACCGGCATGGAAAGTACCAAACGCCGCAGGCGATACTGTACTTGTGGCACAGGCCGGCAGCCGCGGACACTATCTCGGAGAGATAACTGTCGACAAGGACTCACCTCGCGCCGGTTATAGGCTCATAAGTGTTGACAAAAGACTCGACAACCGCATAGACTCCGAAACCGCCGCCATACTATATCCCTACCGACAAGGTGTGGACTCGCTCAAGACGATGAAAATAGGCCGACTCGCTCAGGAATTTACCGTAGGCAGCCAGCTTCTGCTCAACTGGGTGGCCGACGCCATGCGCGATATGGGCAGCCGGCTTACCGACCGCACAGTGGACGTCGCCATAGTCAACAAAGGCGGCATACGCCGGGGACTTCCCGCAGGACACATAACCAAAGAAATGATAATGACCATGCTGCCATTTGACAACAAACTTGTGGTGATGCAACTGACAGGGCGCGACCTTATGGCGTCGATCGATGTCATGAAAGGACGCGGAGGCGACGGCATAAGCGGCGGCGTTGACATATCATCCATAGACCCGGACAAAACGTATACGGTGGTGACTATCGACTATCTCGCTCAAGGAGGCGATTACATGAAGCCTCTGACCCGGGGTAAAATCATGACACGAAGCGAAAAACGCCTTGACGAGACCATGATAGATTATATCGAGGGACAACACAACCGTAAAATTACATATCGCGACGACCGTCCACGCATGTAAGTCCGGCATCATAAAACAACACGATTTTTCTAACACAATAAAACATCTTTTCAATTGCGACGCATATACACACTTATGGTTCTGGCATTTACCGCAAGTGCCATGACACTTTACGCATCTGTCCCCGACATGATGTCGGGAATAGACAGAAAGTCTTGTGACCGATGGGTCGACTCGGTATACCGGTCACTGACACTCCGTCAACGCATAGGACAGCTATTCGTACCCAAAGTAAGTCCGGCCAACATGACAGCCGCCCGCTCCACCATAGCCTCTTATGTCAAGACTCGAGGTGTAGGCGGACTGCTATTCAGCAAAGGCACGATAGAACAACATGCCGCACTCACGGACTACGCGCGCTCCATAGCCGACGTACCGCTGCTCATGACCCTTGATGGCGAATGGGGCCCGTCGATGCGCGTCACCGGCACCGTGCGCTATCCTTACAACATGAGCCTCGGAGCCATCGAAGACCCGCAACTGCTTTACGACTACGGACGCGAGACAGCACGCCAGTGCCGGTTACTCGGCATTCAGGTCAACTTCGCACCGGTTCTCGACGTCAACTCCAATCCGCAGAATCCGGTCATAGGCTTCCGCTCGTTCGGCGAGAATCCCAAGCGTGTTGCGGAACTCGGTCTCGCCTACTCGCGCGGCATTGAAAGCGGCGGAGTCATGGCTGTCGGCAAGCACTTTCCCGGACACGGCGATACCGACAACGACTCCCACAAGACACTTCCGGCCATCAACCACGATGCCGCCAAACTCGACAGTGTGGATCTGTATCCGTTCAAGGAGTTCATAAATGCCGGATTGTCGGGCATAATGGTAGGCCATCTAAATGTACCGGCTCTCGACCCTTCGGGCATACCGTCATCATTGTCACAAAAAATAATAACCGGAGTGCTGAAAGACCGATTGGGTTTCGAAGGACTCGTATGGACCGACGGACTTGCCATGAAAGGAGCCAACATACCGGGAGTAAACAACTGTGTGGCCGCACTGAAAGCCGGCGTCGACATACTTCTCGAGCCAACGGCACTCGCAACCGACATCGATGCCGTATACAATGCAGTAAAATCGGGAGATATACCCGACAGTATAATAGAAAACCGCTGCAAGAAGGTGCTTGCATATAAATATATGTTCGGTCTGTCAGAAAAACAGCCAAAGGCTGTCAGCCCGTCTCTGAAGAAAGACCTCGTATCGCCCGAAGCCGAGGCGGTAAACCGACGTCTCACAGCTGCAATGATGACCTGTGTCCAAAACTCGTCCGACCTGCTTCCGCTGCACAATCTCGACACAAACAGCATAGCTGTAGTAAATCTCGGAGAAGGACGTCAGAATACATTCACACGCTTCTGTGGAAAGTACGCGCAAGTCGACACTTACAGCGCTTCACCCGCCCTATCGCCCTCAACGGTCGAAGCCATAAAACGGCATAATACAGTCGTGGCGGCCGTATACAATGACAAAGCCTCCACCATAGCCGAACTGAAAAAGCTCGAAGACTGCAAAAATCTCATCACGGTCTTCTTCATCAACCCCTATAAAGTGGCCCGTTTCGCACCGGTCGGGGCCAAGTCTATCATCATAGCATATGAGAATAACAAACTGACACAGGAATACGGCGCACAAGCCATATTCGGCGGCATAAGAGTCAACGGCACCCTGCCGGTAGACATCAAAGGAGTAGCTCCTGCCGGAGCCTGCGTCGGGCTTCTCAAGACACGTTTAGGCTACGAATCGCCTGCTGAAGCCGGCTTCAATCCCTCGGTAGAAAAGAGAATAGACTCGCTTGTAAGCGTGGGTCTGCGCACGGGAGCCTTTCCCGGATGTCAGGTACTGGTAGCCCGAAACGGCAACGTAGTCATCGACAAAAGCTACGGCTACACCGACAACACCAAGACACACCGCGTAAACGACTCAACCATTTATGATCTTGCCTCCGTAAGCAAAGTGGCCGGCACTCTGCCCGGGCTCATGCTCGCTTACGACCGTTCGTTATTCGAACTCGACTCTCCTGCAAGCCGCTACATACCCGGGCTTAAAGAGTGTGGCAAAAACGACATTACGGTAAAGGAGCTTTTATATCATGAGAGCGGCTATCCGGCAGCAATGAACGTCATGAAACTCTTTATGGACACCGCCACCTATACGGGACGGCTGACTTCCAACCGCATGAGAGGGGCCAATACTATAAAAATAGCCCGCGGATTATACGGCAATAATCAAGCCCGTCTACGTACCGATCTGACCTCTCATACTCCCGGCGAGAACTGCGACCGTCCTGCCGCAAAAGGGCTGTATGTGGGCAAAGCGGCCTACGACACCATCATGGCGCGTATACATGCTATGGACCTGCGCGCCTCAAAATCGTACCGTTACTCCGACCTGAACTTCGCACTGCTGATGGAAATGGAACAAAATCTTACGGGCATAAGCCATGACGAGTATGTGCACAAGGGCATTTACGCACCGCTCGGGGCCTGTCGCACAGGCTACCTGCCTTTGTCGCGCCATTCAGCCAAGGAGATAGCGCCCACAGAAAGCGACCGATTCATGCGCCGACAGCTTATACACGGTTACGTACACGACGAACTCGCCGCTTTCTCCGGCGGAGTACAAGGCAATGCAGGACTCTTTTCTACTGCCGGAGACCTTGCCAAATTATGTCAGATGTGGCTAAACGGAGGCAACTACGGCGGCAAAAAAATATTGTCGGCAAAGACCGTCAAGTTGTTTACCACCGCCAAGAGCCCTCGGTCGCGCCGCGGACTCGGCTTTGACAAGCCCGACATGGCCGACCCGGATAAGTCGCCTACTGCACCACAGGCCGACGCCTCTACATTCGGACACATCGGCTTTACCGGTACGGGTTTCTGGGTCGACCCTGCCAACGGACTGATATACATATTTCTCAGCAACCGTGTCAACCCGTCGCGCGACAACCGCGCTTTTACCACCCTTAATATAAGACCGGCCATAATGTCGGTGCTTTACGAAGCCATGAAATGACTAAATGAGAGCAAAACACACATTTTTATTGAAAAATGTTAGGAATTTAAACTTTTTATTGTAACTTTGCCGCAAAACAACAGAATATTATCAATTTTAAGAAAGTTACAATGAAAGCAACCGAAGTTTTGGACGACCTGCGTCGCCGTTTCCCCAATGAACCGGAATATCTTCAGGCAGTAGAAGAAGTTATAACAACAATCGAGGACGAGTACAACAAGCATCCCGAATTTGAACGATACAACCTTATCGAGCGTCTGTGTCTGCCTGACCGCATCTTCTCTTTCCGTGTATCATGGGTTGACGACAAAGGCAAAGTACAGAACAACATGGGCTACCGTATCCAGCACAACAACGCCATAGGCCCGTACAAGGGTGGCATCCGTTTCCACTCGTCGGTAAACCAGTCGATTCTTAAATTTCTCGCCTTCGAGCAGACTTTCAAAAACTCGCTTACCACACTTCCCATGGGCGGCGGCAAAGGAGGCTCCGACTTCTCTCCCCGCGGTAAGAGCGACATGGAAGTCATGCGCTTCTGTCAGGCATTCATAGCAGAACTCTGGCGTCACATAGGCCCCGACACAGACGTACCCGCCGGCGACATAGGTGTGGGCGGACGCGAAGTCGGATACATGTACGGTATGTACAAAAAAATGGCCCGCGAATTTACCGGTACCTTCACCGGCAAGGGACTTGAGTTCGGCGGCTCGCTCATACGTCCTGAAGCTACCGGCTATGGCAACGTATACTTCCTGCTCAACATGCTCGCCACCCGCGGCATCGACATAAAAGACAAGGTAGTGGCTATATCCGGCTCGGGCAATGTGGCCACCTACACCGCCAAAAAGCTCCTTGAACTCGGCGCCAAAGTCATAACCATGAGTGACTCCGACGGTTGCATCTACGTGCCCGAAGGGCTTACCAAAGAGCAGCTCGACTACATATTCAAGCTAAAGAACGAATATCGCGGCCGCATCCGCGAATTTGCCGAAGAGTATGGCTGCGAATATGTCGAAGGCGGACGTCCGTGGGTATACAAGTGCGACATAGCCATGCCCTCGGCCACCCAGAACGAGCTTGACGGCGACGATGCCCGCACACTGCTTGCCAACGGCTGTATAGCAGTCAGCGAAGGAGCCAACATGCCATCAACTCCCGAGGCTATCAAGGAATTCCTTAACGCCAAGATACTTTATGCACCCGGAAAGGCTGCCAACGCAGGCGGTGTATCGGTATCCGGTCTTGAAATGGCACAGAATTCACAGAAGCTCTCTTGGAGCGCCGAAGAGGTCGACAACAAACTTAAAGGCATCATGGCCAATATCCACAGCCAGTGCGTAAAATACGGCAAAGACGGCGACTACATCAACTACGTGAAGGGCGCTAACGTAGCCGGCTTCATGAAAGTAGCCCGTGCTATGATGGCCCAAGGTATTCTGTAAAATCCAAATTTCCCAATCAATATGTAGCGGAGTAAGGCAGTGATGCCCTGCTCCGCTTTTTTACGGTTCAGCGACAAATGTTGTAGGGGCGCCAGTACCACAGCGCCCGCAGAACCGGATGGTCACTCGGGTACCGCGGCTGTGGCAATTCACCGCGCATGGGTCAGCGACAAGGCCTGTAGGGGCGCCAGTACCACGGCGCCCGCAGAACCGGATGGACACTCGGGCAAGGCGGTTGTGGATGACCATACGGGGCTAAGCCGGACGCCGTGGTACTGGCGTCCCTACCAACCAACATCCACTATCTAAAGTTCACGATTGGGAGATATGTCGGTGAGCAGGTAGCGAAATTTATTGTATTGTGCAAAAAATATGTTATTATTTTGATATGAATCAAATATTTGATTATATTTGATTATGGGAACGACAGAATCTAATCCAACACGCAAGCATATTCGGGTGTTATGGCATGAATATGACGAAGGTTTTTATTTCATTACAATCTGCACCAAAGATAAATCACATCATTTCGGGAAAATATATAATGGGATAATGCATTTATCAACAATCGGGGAAATTGCCGATTACGGAATAAAAATGATGCCGACGCATTATCGCGATGTGACCATACAACAATATATGGTAATGCCCAATCATATTCATATTATTATAAAGATAGGCAATCCAATATTATTGCCACAAAATTTCCCCCGAAATACATATAATGCCGCGAAAGCGATGACAAAACAGCGACATACAACCGCCCTATCACGGGCGATAACCGCATACAAAATTTATGTAACACGTAACGCACACAAAGTTAATCCGCAATTTAATTGGCAGACACGATATCACGACCATATCATCAGAAATATTGAAGAATACGAAAATATTGCCAATTATGTAATAACCAATCCCATGAATTGGAATAAAGATTGTTATTACATCCAATGTAAATAAAGCCATGCGGGGTACCGCGGCTGTGGCAATTCGCCGCACATGGGTCAGCGACAAGGCTTGTAGGGGCGCCAGTACCACGGCGCCCGCAAAACCGGATGGACACTCGGGTATCGCGAGCTGTGGCAATTCGCCGCACATGGGTCAGCGACAAGGCTTGTAGGGGCGCCAGTACCACGGCGCCCGCAAAACCGGATGGACACTCGGGTGCGGGGTTAGCGGCATGCCGGGAGCGACCGGACGCCGTGGTACTGGCGTCCCTACCAATCACCGGACACCGTTCTCGGTTATACTATCCATCATTTGCATCAATTTATAATGTGCAATCGTAAACGGCTAAGCAACAGGGGATGTAGGGGCGCCGGTAGTACGGCGCCCGCAGAACCGGATGGCCATACGGGATGCGGATTGCGAATACCGAAGGTTAATGGACGTGCGGGTGCGGGGCCGGTGGCCTGCGGGGATGCGACCGGACGCCGTGGTACCGGCGCCCCTACCGACCTGCCATAGCGATATGACGATTTGGGAGCCTGTTAAGGCTCTCGCCAAACGTAAGCCGGGTACGAAGTGCCCGGTCGGGAAATTACATCAACCCATGTCGAGTCTGACAAGACTCGTGCTTATTGCTATAGGCTGCATGATGCAGGCATGAGTCTTTGCAGACTCATCAATGATGGGGTAACACTACATACCGGAGACTGCGTCATCCTTCGGATGCCTTGTCCCCGGCTAACAATTGGCATGAGCCTTTGCAGGCTCTTATTGCATCAACGCTTTTGTTGCGTTGTGTTATGCCGTGTTATTGCTAAACCGTTAAAATACAAGTGGGATTGGTAGGGGCGTGGTTGACGGCGGGGTGTAGATGTGGCAAGGGCCTGTCGCGGTTGCGGCAGGCCCTCGTCGGCTATAGAGGCATTAGATTACACTCTTGTTTATTGAGCTGTGATGCTGATGTTGTCAAGGAACCAGCGGTTAGCGGTTGATGCGGGCCACTGGGTCTGACGGATGACAATCTTGGAGTCTTTGGTCACACCGGTCAGTGCCACCTCGGCGGGTATCCACTCAAGAGTATGTCCATTATTCCAGCCGTGAGTCGGCACTTCATATTCCTTGTCATCGACGAGTACAATCAGATTGACCGGGTCAATCTTTCCAGAACCCTGACGCATAGGACACCATTCAAATTTCAGTTTGACATTGGCCGAACCGGAAATAGATGTCAGCTTCGGAAGTACGATACCGGCCTGATAGCTTGTCTTACCGAACTTGAGGTAGTTGCGCTGCAAGTATATACACTCACCGGCTGTCTTAGTAGTAACGCGCAAGAAGTCATAGCCACGCTCTTTCATCATATCTTCGACGGTTTCGCCTTTTAATCCTGCTTTTTTCTTATCGGAAATCTGCGGAGCGGTAGCATCGAGGTTGTCTTCTTCAACGGTCTTTCCGGCAGGAACTATAGCCGCCCACGGGTCAAGCCATTCAAAGTCCTCGGCGAAATAGACTACAGACGAAGCGCCATTGTCAATTATTGAAGCCGGGGTCATAGACACCACAGGCGCATCAACACTGCTTACAAAACCTGTCACAGTAACGGCATGACCGTAAGTCGATACATCGACACCGGCAGGTATGTTACGCATTATCACTGAAGCCGAAGATCCGGCAAGACGTATGATGTTTCCGTTCATCGTACCCGAAACTTTCACACACTGACGGGCATTGGTTGTGTAAGTGGCAAGTGAAGAGGTTATATCGTCGGGAGTCCAAGTCACCTCATTGCCTGACGACACTACCGATATCTTCTCAGGTTCGAGTTTAGGCATACCATAGCCGTCGGTCACCTTCTTGGCTTTAACGGTAACCTTATCGCCCACCTGAACATCAGCGTTTTTAGTTACAACAAGGGCACCAACACTTCCGTCGGAAACGATGAAGCCGTTGGGAGTTATGAGGGCCACTGTAGCTTCCTTGATGCGGATAACCGATGCGTCAACGAGCGAAGCAATCTCTTCGATTGTTGCCTCAGGTATGTTGGCCTCGCCATTGTCGACGATATTCACAGGCGTCAGGCGGATAACCGGAGTGGCTACACCGCCGAAGTAGCCGGTAACGACTACCGCATGGCCGTGGAGTTCAGCCAAGTCAAACGATGCGGGAGCATCAACGAGCTGCACACCCATTTCCACACCTTCAATACGCACTACGCCTTCATACATCACGCCCTCGACTTTTATAAACTTACGGGTGGTGGCTGTATAAGTGGCGAGTTTGTCGGTAATGTCCTCGGGATTGGGGTAAGATACCTCGCTGCCTGAAGAAACGACAGTGACTTTGTTGCTTACGACGTAAGCGAGCTTCTGGTTGTCGGCAGCTTTTTCGCCACGCACGTCAACCATGTCGCCTACTTCAACGGCATCGGCCGACTTGACAAATACATTGACCGATCCGTCGGAAATCATGAAGCCCGAAGCGGTAAGAGCCGCAACCTGAGCATTCTTGATCTCAAACACAGCTTCATTATCAAGACCGTCGACATCGGCAATCTCAACCGTAGGACAATCGCGGAACTTGTCGCCGGCCTGTACTACCAACAGTTCGGCAATACTTCTAAGATCACGGCCTTTAAAAATAACATTCTCCTTTCTCGGATTGTCTACTGCGCCGTCGCGCATATTGTCGGCGGCCGACACAGTGACCTCCATAGTCATCGATCCGTGGTCGGGAGTCACGACAACCCACTCGGGCGCCTCGACGGTCCAGTCGCCGTCGGCATATATCATGATTGTCTTGGTACCGGCATCGGTAGAACTGAAATTAAGCGAGGTAGCACTCGACAGTACCGCACCGGCTCTTGAATCATCGTCATCGCTACAACCGGAAAATAATCCGGCTGTAAGCAACAGCATCGATGCCAATATATAGTTTATCAGTTTCATAATCTATACTTTAAAGTTTTTCAATTGTAATAAACAGCAATTATTTTCCCCATCCGGGATTCTGTATGAGGTTAGGATTAAGGGCTATCTCGTTGCTGGGCACTGGATAAAGATAATCGCGTTGCTCGTTAAAACCGGGGCGAACCTGATCATAATGGAAGTCCACATATCCGCGATTGCCGTCAGACAACGGCATTTTACCGTCGCCCTTGCCTATCTCGTACACCTGAACGCCATCGCCGCCGGCAGGCTTTGCAGAACCTGATGCATAGAGGATAAGGTCAGTCTTTCCGTTTCCTGACAGGTCATACTCGCCGGGGCCGGGGAAATACATGCCCTGAATAGACTGATTGTAGCAGTAACCGGCTTTCCAGCGGCGCACGTCGGACCAGCGGAAGCCTTCTTCCATCAGCTCGACAGAGCGTTCGCGGCGTATCTCAAGGATAACACCCTTGTTGGCTCCGGTGACATTGGTATAGCCGTACTCCGGCGACGACAGATACCAGTCGGGGTTGGCGTTGGCTGCCGCCATATTGAGGTCAGGCATGCCGGCGCGCTTGCGTATAAGGTTGACCGACATGTCAAGGTCATCCTGTGTAAGTGTACCGAGTTCGGCCTTTGCTTCGGCATAGTTGAGCATAACCTCGGCAAGACGGTATACGGGCAGGTCGGCGGTAGAAGTCTCGACGCGGTCCACACCTCCGTTGGCATCCTTCGGATTCTGGACAAACTTCACCGGCGAATAGCCGGTAGTACATACGCCGAAGTCGGGAGAAAGCACTTTGGTCTCGCCTATGCGGTGATAACCGGGGCAACGCACGGTCTGCGCCAAACGCGGGTCGCGACCAGCCATTTCCTCGCCGAACTGCATCTCCTGCCATCCGGCCTTGTCGGTGAATCGGGTACCGTCCTTCATAAGATACATGTTGACAGCCTTACGCGTGAAACCGGGACGTCCCTGCGAAGCTACAAGCGAAGCGGCTGTAGCATTGTGGTAAAGTTTGGTAGCAAAACTGAAGCGTATGGCCAGAATATACTCGTCCTTGTTGGCATCCTCAGCGGCAAACACGTTCAGATAATCCTCATCAGGCTTATTGGTACTGTATAGCTTGTAGGGGCCTTCTTCAATCAACTCCTTGGCTGCATCGGCGGCAAGCTGCAGATATTCATCGGCGCTACGGCCTTCAAGACTGATGCCATGATACTTGCGATAGGTACCCTCGAAGAGACAGAACTGCGCTTTCAGCGCGAGAGCGGCCCATTTTGTAGCACGGTATGGAGCGTCGGGCTCATCCTTCCTGTCAGGAAGAAACTCGATGGCATAGTCGATGTCGTCAATCATGTTTGACATCACCAGTTCGCGAGAGTCCTGAGTCTTGTACAGATCGGGGTCTGACGAACCGAGTTCCTTGTCATACCAAGGCACATTGCCGAAACGCTTTACTTTCTCGAAATAGAAGAAAGCGCGGAACATGCGGCTCAAAGCCGTATACTTTATAACGGCAGCCTCGTCGGGACAACGGTCAACACGTGCGAGAAGCGAGTTGATGCGTCGAAGGTCACCCCACGACCAGCCGCTTCCGCTGTTGGGTATAGTGCGGTAGTTGCCGCCGCGCTGCTCGGCGCTGAGCGACTTCTGCACATAGTAGTCATTATCCTCGTCATAGGGCGATTTGTCAAGCATATTGTTGTAATACGGATTGGAAAACAGCTCCAGATCCTCAGCTGTCTTGAAGTAGTCGGCCTCCGACACTTTGTCTTTGGGATTGAGGTCAAGCGAGTCATCGCACGACGAGAAGCCCAAAAGCATGCAGAGCGCGACCGGCAGTATATATTTTTTCATAACTATATTCGTTTTCGTAATTCAAGTTTATAATCGGGCATCAGAAAGTAATATCGAGACCAAACATGAATGTCTTCTGCCAAGGATAGTAGCAGTTGTCAAGCGCGGAGTCATCAGTATTCTCGGCACGGGTAAACGCACGTTCCGGATCAAGATACTTGGTGTTCTTCTTGAGAGGCGACCAGTAGCAGAGGTTTTCACCCGAGAAGTATACACGTACATTGTCAAGACATATCTTCTTGGTCCAGTTTTCGGGAAGAGTATAGCCTACTGTCAGGTTCTTGAAACGGAGATAGCGTATATTCTGCAGATAACGGTCGTTGGCACATGCCTGACGCAGATAACCGCCGGTGGATATGTTGGAACGCGGACGGGGGAAGTATGCGTCGGGGTTATCCTCGCTCCAGCAGTTCTGAAGGAAGTCCTTGGGCAGGAACGAAGAATAAGGCTGGCCGTAAGAGCCCCAGAACGACATCACCCAACCGCCGGGATACCAGTAGTGATTGCCTGTGCCTTGGAAGAATGCCGATACATCAAAACCGCAGTAGCGTATGCCGGCAGTGATACCGTATGACAGACTCGGGAGCGAATTGCCGAGAACCTTGCGGTCGCCGGGATCGTTGGCGGTGTCGCCACCCTTACCTATGTGTCCGTCACCGTCGAGGTCCACAAACTTCACGTCGCCGGCTTTCCATCCGGTAGGCAGATTGCCTGTAAAGTTGCTGTCGAAAGTAAGATTCTTGGTGTACTCGGCGGCCTCCTCGTCGGTAGCATAAAGACCGTCGGTCACATATCCCCATATCTCACCGAGGCGCATGCCCTTGTAGTAATCCTTGGCAAACGATTTTTCGGGATTGTCGTAACGGGTGATTTCGGCACGGTAGTCGCTGATGTTGAAACCTACATTATAGTCCAAGCGTTTGCCGAAAAGCTGGAAGTTATCGCGCCACTGCACTGCGAGTTCATACCCCTTGGTGCGGAGGTCGGCGGTATTCATCTTCGGCACGTCGGCGCCGTAAACTGACGGAAGAGCGATACCGGCGGTCAACATGTCCTTGGTGTCACGTACATATACATCGGCGGTAAGAGTGAAGCGGTTGTTAAACATCGAGTAGTCAATACCGAGGTTCCACTGGTTGGCCTTCTCCCAAGTAAGGTCAGACGCGATGGGGGCTCCGAGCGAAGAGTACTTGGACGGAAGGTCGCCGCCAAACGAGAAGCCGGCGAAGTCTTTGATAGACACAAGGCGGAGGAATGTATAATAAGAATCCACATTCTGGTTACCGAGGCTACCGTAAGACAGACGGAGTTTCAGATTATCGACCACGTTGCGCAAAGGCGAGAAGAACTGCTCCTCCGAGATGCGCCATCCTACAGAACCCGAGGGGAAGAAGCCCCAGCGGTTACCGCTGGCGAAGCGCGATGTGCCGTCATAGCGGCCGCTTATCTCGGCGAGGTAACGCCCCTGATAGTCATAGTTGACACGTCCGAATATACCTGAAAGCGAATACTCGTTCTGACCGCCTTTGTAGTTGCCGCTGCTGGCGGGTCCTGTGGCAAGGTCGAGGTCATCGAGGCTACTTGATGACAGATTGCCTGCAGCCACACCGAGGTTCTTTATTTTCAGAGTCTCGTAGTTGTAACCGACTGTAGCGGTGACGTTGTGCGACTCGTTGAAAGAGTCGGTATAAGTGGCATAGACATTGTAAGAGAAGTAGTTGCGGGTATTGGCAGTCTCGTCGAGACGGTTCTCGCCTGCACCTGTGTTGTATTCACCTATCGGACCGTCGGGATATTCGCGGTACTGGAAAGGCTGCGAACGGCTCGTATTGCGCGACTGATAGAAGCGGTAGGTAAAGTCGCCGGTTATGCTCAACTGCTTGATAGGAGTGATGACCAAACGGGTGGTGTTGACAAACTCGGTACGGCGGTTTTTGTTACGGTGAGTACCGGCTTCTGTAAATATGTGACGTCCGTTGCCTACTTTATAAGACATGTACGGGGTCGAATACAGCCATGAACCGTCAGGGTTCTTTGTCGGGAATATAGGATAAGCGTGACGGGCCGAATATTGGAGCGTATTCTCTATGGAGCCGTCGCCTTGGAAGTCATACTGCGAGGAGAAAAACGAAGTATTGTTGGACATCGTGGCATGCTTGCTTATGCGGAAGTCGATCTTGGAACGGAGGTTATAGCGGCGGAACACGTCAGGATTGGCGCGTAATATGCCCTTGCGGTAGTCGATACCACCCGAAAGGTAGTACTTGATATCCTTCGTACCGCCCGAGAACGACACATTGTGCTGCGTGGTCGGGTGCTTGTCCTTATATAGAGTGTGCCACCAGTCATAGTTGCCATAGTAAACCCACTGACGGCGTCCGCCACGGGTATCCTCGACAACCCACGGACGGTCGGGATGCTCGGTCTTGTCGTTGACACGCGCAAGGAGCTGCTGCATGTCGTAGTCGGTATAATTCACGAGGTTACTGCCGCTGGTAGTGCGCTGAAACAGATTGACAGTATAAATCGACCAGTAGCCGCGGGTCTCGTAGTCGGTGGAAGTGGTGGGCTCTTCCCAGCCGTAACGTCCGCTGTAGCGCACAGTGGCTTTTCCATCCTTCTCGCTTCCGGCCTTGGTAGTGACCAGAATCACACCGAATGCGGCACGCGCACCATAAACAGCGGCGGCTGAAGCATCCTTGATTACCGATATCGACTCTACGTCACTTGGATTGACACGGTCAAGGCTACCCTCGACACCGTCGATAAGCACGAGCGGATTGGTCTGATTGATAGAAGTGGTACCACGCACGTTGATAGCGGCTTCCTGTCCGGGAACACCCGACGAGGTGGTTATGTTAAGACCTGCCACCGAACCCTGAAGCATGTCGGTGACCGAGTGGGCCACACGGTTTTCAAGGTCTTTGCTGCTTACCGATGCCACAGCACCGGTGAGGTTGACCTTCTTCTGTGTACCGTAGCCGATCACGACAGTCTCCTCAAGCATCACAGCGTCTTCTTTCATGACTATGTGGAGGGCGTTGTCGCCGGGAGCCACCTTGACCGACTGCGGTGTGAAGCCCACGTATGAGAAGTTGAGAGTGACCGTAGCGTCAGCGGCCACCTTTATGGAGAACTTACCGTCGAGGTCGGTCATGCAACCGTTGGTCGTACCGGCTTCCATGACGGTAACACCGGCCAGAGGCTCGTCCATGGTATCGAGTACCGTGCCCGTAACCTCCCTGTTCTGCGCCGCAAGAGACAAAGTGCCTTGCGCCACGAGCAACAGCAATAGAATTAAGGATCTGATTACTTTCATAAAATTATGCATGTGTATTTATGGTTTCTGTTAATAATCACTTGGGCATATAGGCTTCGATTGAGAAGTCCTTTGGACGGGCCATGTTTTCGGTCCATGTATTGCCGAACTCATCCTTTACGGTAATCTTCAAATCGGTATCGGCGTCAGGAGCCGCAATCTTGAAGAAGTGAGGATGCATCTCGGTAATGAATCCCGGCACACTGTTGCTGCCCTTGGCAAACCGCGGAGCCGTATAAGCAGCTATGTGGAGAGGATCGTAGGCCTGAACGGGAACGGCGTCAAGCGCCTTGCCATTCTCTGTGGTAACGGTAATGGTCCACGAGGGATTCCAGTTCCATACGTTGACAAGCACCTCGTTTTTACTGCTGGCAGGATAAGCGTCGGCATACTTTTTCCACGCGGCCTGAACCTTGCTGTCGGTCGATATGCCTTTGACACTCTCGTCATTAAAATACACCTTATTCAGGTCAAACGAGCGGAACTGCACGTTCTCGCCGTATCCGGTACCTTTATATATATACTTCATATCCGTACCGTTGACATCCCATACAGCGTATCCGCCCGGAGCACCGTCGGTAGCTATATGCATGCCGGGTGTAAGGTTGCCCGACCACCACCATGAGGCACATATGGCGCCGGCATTATGTTCGAAGAAGTCGAGACTCGTGCCTGAATTGGAATTTTCGGGAGTCACATTATATATCTGATGAGTATGTCCGGTGACAAAATGCACTTTATAGCCGGCGAGAATGTCAAACAGACGGTTGGTGTTGGTAACGTCATGATCTATGACATATGACGTGGCACCGCCGGGCTTGAATACCTGAGCGTGCATGGTCACCACAAGCGGAGTTGTCTTGGCCACATGAGAGAGGTCCTTTTCAAGCCAAGCAAACTGCTCGTCGGAGATTTTCTTGGAATAGTTGCGGCTGTCGGTACCGTCATAGCTGCTGCAGTCAATATCATCAAGCACCACATAGTGCACCTTACCGATATTGAACGAATAGTAAGTAGGAGCGATGACTGTACGGTAACGTATCTCGGCATCGAAGTCGGAAGTGGCGTTCATGTCGTTGTCATGATTGCCCATAGTATGAAATATCTGCAGGTCCTTGAATGCCTCGTTTACAGTCTTCAGATAGTCGGCAAGCTCATATTTGTTGCTATACCAGTAAAGATCCCAAGTCATGTCACCGAGAGTTACGGCATACATCTTCTCGCCCGAGTGAGCGGCCATGTACTTATTGAGGTCATCGGTAAAATCCTTAAACTGCTCAAGGTCTTTGGTGCGGTTGGCAAGGTGCATGTCGCCAAGGAAGAATACTTTATATGTATCCTGACCGAATGCCTCGTTGAGTGTAAAGTCGACACGTTCCGGAGTATCAGCGGCGGCACGCAGGTGCATGGCAAAACGCGGAAGTACACCATCGGACGGCACTTCATAGCCTCCGGGCACGGATATGAATACATAACCGGTACGCTTGGCCGATTCAAGCTGATAAATACCGTCGGCATCGGTCACCGTGACCTCGACACCGTCGGAAACGACAACGTCCTTGACTCCGGCGCCGGCGCAGATGACCTGACCGTATACCGTGGTGCCTTCATCGGGAGTGATGACGGCGCCTTCAATAACCTTGATAGCTACAGTGCCGTAAAGCTTGCGTCGGTCGCCGCGCTTGAGATATGCCCGATATGTACCCGACTCAATGTCGGCGGGAACACTCACGGCAAAACTTGACTCGCTCACACCGGAAATGGTACAGTTGTAAAACACGCCGCCCGAAGACTCCAGCATAATGACGTCGGAGACAAGCGGAGCCTCTCCGTCAACAACCGAGAAGTACAGGTCGCCCCCACGGAACAGATCGGCAGACTGCGGAACCGTAAACTGGACTTTGAAGTCGTCGGCAACAGCATTATTGTCATCATCGCTACAGCTGTACGTAACGACTGACAGCATGGCGACAAAAGCCATCCTAAAAAAATACTTCGCTAAGTTTCTCATATATGATATAATTGATTCATTATTTAAGTTTATATAGCTTAACAGGACGCTAATATCGATCATGCGTAGCTGTATGCTTTAAAAACGCACATAAGACCGGAGAAAATCTCGAGCCTCACTAATGGTTTAAGGTTGCCAAAGCACAATGTTGCACGTATTATCATGGTCTATATCAGGTCATTGCATAAAGTCTTCTTTAACGGATTACTAATTGTTTTAAGTATCACATTTATCAAAACGAAACTCGTTAGGTTTCATGACGCAACAAAAGTATATATTTATAAATTAAAAACAAAATAAATTTCGTTAAAAAATAAAGTTAACAGAAGCGACAAAACGTTAAACCGCACAAATACAATCAATAAATAGACAACAGCGGCTTACCATCACGAGCAATATGGCATAATTGACTGCGCAAAACGAAATTTACAACGCGATAACCGCTAATTGAAAAAATATTACTACCTTTACGTAGATTTTAAGATGATACCTTAATATTGATACGATGCACAGATCATTATACCTTATACTTGCAATAATAACAGGTGTGCTATGCGGAAAAGCACAGAGCTATAAGCTCTTTTCATCGGACCATTATCTGTCAAGCAGCCTTATAAAGCATATGTTTCAGGACAGCGACGGCATGCTGTGGATAAGCACCGAGGACGGCCTCAACCGCTATGACGGGGTAAAATTCACCATTTACAAAAATATACCGGGCGACAGCACTTCGATAGCAAGCAACTTTGTCAATACGGTCTTCGAGGACTCGTATGGGCGGCGTTTTGTCGGCACAAACAGCGGCGTTCAGCTCTATTATCCGGCATCAAACTCGTTTGGACCTCTGCTGCAGTCAGCCGACGGATCACCGTACAATGGCGCCGTATCAGGCTTTGTGCAGCGGCGCAATGGTGACATATGGTGTCTTGGCAACGACATAATGCTGCTGCGTAATAATAACAACACACTGACACTCGAGCCGGTAACCGTCACCGGCAGTGCTCCGCTGCGGCTTATCAGCGACGGTATCGAAGACTTCGAAGGCAACATGTGGATAACCCGAGGCAAATACGGAGTGACCCGCATAGACCGTGATTATAATGCCATAGACTATATCGACAATGACCGTCCGCACATAACCAATGCAATGATTGACAATGACGGTCACATATTTTTCGCTGGTCAAAATGCCGGCCTGTATACATACGATCGCGCAAGCGACCGTATACGAAGCATTGTAACTACCCCCCCCCTCAACCACTTAACAGTGGTGGGGATGACCCGCGACGACAACGGCGACATACTCCTCGCCACCGACGGCGCCGGTCTGAAGCGCCTTGACCCACACACATATAGACTGACCGACATACCGTTTGGCAGCGACAAATTTGATTATCGCACCCAGAAAGTGCACTGTGTGCTATATGACTCCACAGGCAATATGTGGCTGGCCCTTTTCCAAAAAGGCGTCATGCTTATACCTCCGGTCACCAACAACTTCCACTACATAGGCAACCGCTCATTGCTATACAACAATATCGGAAGCAAGTGCGTGCTCTCCATGCTCATGGACAGTAACGGCAGTTTCTGGATAGGCACAGACGGCGACGGCATATACAATCTTGACAAAGACAACAATCTCATCAGGCACTACGGATCGCAGGTTCCGCCTGTGGCAATGACGCTTTTCGAGGACTCCGCCGGCAATATGTGGATCGGATCATACGGCCACGGAACCGGAATATTTGACCGTAAGACAGGCACTTTCCGTAAAGTCACTCTTACCGAAAAAAATGAATCTCGCTTCGAGGCCAAGCATATATACTCGTTTGTAGAAGATATGCGCCACAACATATGGATAGGCACCATGGGCTCCGGTCTGTTCCGCTACGATCAGGACGAAAGAAAAGCTGTACACTGCTCGGAGTGGTCCGACACCCTGTGTCAATGGATAACTTCACTCTACTATTCGCCCGCAACCGACGTACTGTATATGGGCACATACGACGGCCTTAACGCAATACACTCTCCCGGCAGAGGCAACAAGATAGAAATCCCCTTTCAAAACGAAATCATAAACTGCATAACCGGAACAAAAGAAAGCATATTATGGATAGGTACGTCAAACGGGCTTATACGCTACAACCCCGCTGACGGCAGCCGCAGAAACTACTCCATTCAGGACGGACTGCCAAACGGCACCGTATATGCAATCGAAAAACACGGCCATTATCTGTGGATAAGCACAAACATGGGATTAAGCCGATACGACATGAACGAAGACTCGTTCTGCAACTATTACGTGGATGACGGTCTGCAAGGCAACGAGTTCTACAAAGGTTCGTCGTTAAAAGACAATAACGGCAATCTCTACTTCGGCGGAATAAACGGCATAACATACTTCAATCCCGAGGAAATAACCGTGCCGGGGCGAAAGTGGAATGTAAGGATGATAGACATATATCTGCACGGCCGGCCGGTGACATCCGAAACAATGTCGGGGCGACGAAAAGTCATTGACGGACCGGCATACAACTCGAAGCGTATAAATCTGTCGCACTACGACAATTCGTTCTCGATCGAACTGTCGACCCATGAGCTCAACCGCACCGGGTCTATGCAGTTTGTATATTCGCTCGACGACTCAAAATGGGAGCTACTGCCCCACAACACCAATATAATCAACTTCAGCGAACTTAATCCGGGCGAGCACCTGCTAAGGGTAAAAGCCACCGACAACGGCATAGAGTCAGATGAAACCACAATAATAATAGATGTGGCACACCCGTGGTGGACGGCATGGTGGATGAAGCTCATATACATAATAGTATTGGCAGGCATAGCATTGGTCGCTTGGCGTATGGCACGCAGACGCATAAAGGAGAAGCACGAAAAGATGGAGCAGAAACACGCCGAAGAGATATATGAGGCGAAACTGCGCTTCTTCACCAACATATCGCATGAAATCAGAACACCGATGTCGCTCGTAATAAGTCCGTTGAAAAAACTGATGGAAACCGATGACGACATGACCCGTCAGAAAGAGTACAGACTCATACAACGCAATGCCAACCGCATACTGCGCCTGATAAATGAGTTGATGGACATAAGAAAGATTGACAAAAACCAGATGAAGCTCCGGTTTACCGAAATCGAGATAGTGCCGTTTATCAACGACCTTTGCGAGACATTCTATCCGGCCACGCGATCTAAAAATATAACGCTGAACTTCCATACCAACCGGCATGAAGGACTAAAAGTATGGGTAGATAAAGCCAACTTTGACAAAATCATAATGAACCTGCTGTCAAACGCGGTCAAATACACACCTGACGGCGGCAGCATCGACATTTCGGTCGACACGTCAGGCGACACCGACAGCGACATGCCCGGAAATCTAATTATAACCGTAGCCGATACCGGTATCGGCATTTCAGAGCAGGAACGCCGCCAGATATTTGAACGTTTCTATCAAGCGGGAGGCACAAATACGGGCGGCACGGGCGTAGGACTCCATCTTACCAACTCACTTGTCAAGCTACATCACGGCACTATCACCGTTGACGACAACACCGCAGCCGGAAGGGGCAGTATATTTACGGTCACCGTTCCGCTCGGCAACAGACATCTGAAAGAAGAAGACCTCGTAACCGACCATAACGAAGTGCCGGCCGAAACAGAAAAGCCGGCAGATCACAAGACTGTAGCCGATCTCTCCGACAGCTATACTCCGGAAGAACGCAAACGGCAGAAAGGGCAGAAAGTGCTTGTAGTGGAGGACGATGAGGAGATCAGAGAATACATCATAGCCGAATTGTCAAAATACTACAGCGTCACAGGGTGCAACAACGGACGTGAGGCACTTGAAACGATATTCAAGAACAAGCCCGACCTTGTCGTGTCAGACGTCATGATGCCCGAAACCGATGGCCTCACATTGACGCGCAAGATAAAACAAAACATAAACCTTAATGACATACCCGTAATATTGCTGACTGCCAAGACGACCGAGCAGGACAACATAGAGGGTCTTGAAAACGGCGCCGACGCTTATATAACGAAGCCGTTCAACATAAGGATATTGCAGACTACGGTTGAAAATCTGTTGCGCAGTCACAGCCGTCTTCGCAATGTATTCAGCGGCAAGCAATCACATGAGGACAAACTCGACGGCATAGAAATCAGCTCTGACGACGAACGACTGATGGAACGCGTGATGAAGGTGATGAACGCCAACATCGGCGACCCCAATCTGACGGTAGAGATGCTGGCATCCAATGTGGGTCTGAGCCGAGTCCATCTGCACCGTAAACTGAAAGAGCTCACCAACCAGTCGCCCCGCGACTTCATACGCAACACACGTCTTCAGATGGCGGCCAGACTTTTGGCAGAAAAACGTCTTTGCATATCGGAAATTTCGTACACTACAGGATTTAAGAACCCCAACAACTTCTCAACCGCCTTCAAGGAACTGTATGGTGTGTCACCTACCGAATACGCAGCCAATTCCGTAAAACCTAAAGAATGAAGAAAGGGGACGCGCCACAGCGGCACGCCCCCTCATCATTTACCGTTTAAAGCTACTTTGCGGCAGGCGAAAGCTTGACAGTTTCGCCCGGGCGGGTCATTACATCGTATTCATATACTTCTATATCGCGGCGGTCAACTGCTTTACATTCCGACGACACTTCAACCGGCCTCGGTGAACCGGCCGAGAGCAAAGGATTGGGGCACTCTCCTTTAGCGGGTCGAAGTCCTTTGCCCTTTAAAGGCATTGCCGATCTTATGCGCAACGGGCCGCCTATATTGGACTTTATGGATGCCGATTTGAGTCGGCCGTCACCCCACTCCATCGCCACATCAAAGTTACCGCGGGCCTTAAGTCCGCTTACACTACCCGAGGGAAGTGCGTCGGGAAGCGCAGGAAGCAAGTGCACGGCTCCGTCATGACTCTGGAGAAGCATCTCTGCAATGCCGGCGGTGTAACCGAAGTTTCCGTCGATCTGAAACGGCGGATGGGCATCAAACAGATTGGGATAAAGGCGTCCCTCTTCATTACCGTGGTTCGCCGGCAGCAACGTTATCATGTTTCTCACAATCTTGTCGGCATGATTACCGTCAAGCATACGCGCCCACATGTTTATCTTCCATCCTATACTCCAGCCAGTGGCCATGTCGCCGCGCTGCATGAGCGTGTTACGCGCTCCGGCAAAAGCATCGGGGGTGCGGAATGGCGATATGTGGTTGGAGGGATAAAGCCCGTAAAGATGCGATATGTGGCGATGCTCGTCCTTCGGATCGTCAGCATCCACGCTCCATTCCTGAAGCTGGCCATGACGCCCCACTCGCATAGGCGATATCCGTTTTATGGCTGACATCAACGTATCGCGGTAAGCCTTGTCTACACCGAGAGCCTCTGCCGCAAGACGTGTATTTTCAAGTGCATCGTAGGCAATCTGGTTGTCCATCTCGCAACCGGCCGTTATGGACGTGTTGTTATAGCCGTGTTCTGGCGACATAGAGGGCGATGTCACCAGATAGCCGTTTTCAGGCTCTGCGATAAGATGACTTATATAGAAGTCGGCAGTACCGCGCATGACCTGATAGTACTTTCTCAGAAATTCCTTGTCGCCGGAGAAAAGATAGTGCTGCCAGAGATGTGTGGCGAGCCAAGCTCCGCCGTTGGGCCACATGCCGAAAGTGGCATAGTCCACAGGACCGCACGCACGCCATAGATCGGTATTGTGATGAACCACCCAGCCCTTTGCGTCATAGAGCACCCGGGCCGTACGCGCACCTGTCACAGCCAGCTCCTCCACCATGTCAAACAACGGCTGGTGGGTCTCGGCGAGATTGGTCACCTCGGCCGGCCAGTAGTTCATCTCTGTATTTATGTTGATGGTGTACTTGCTGTCCCACGGTGCATCCATGCTGTCGTTCCATATACCCTGCAGATTGGCGGGCTGACCTCCCGGCTGCGACGAGCATATAAGCAGATAACGCCCGTAGTTAAACAACAGTGCCATAAGCGAGGGATCATAAACGTCACGGAAACCGGCTACACGAACATCGGTGTCAGCCGACGATGACTCTACGTCAGGCAATTCAAGCTTAACACGGTCAAACTGTTCTTTATAGGCCTTCACATGGGCGGCTTTCAACTTCCCGTAGTCATGTCCGTCAACATCGGCAAGCAACCTGTCAGCCTTTGCCGCGGCATCTCCGCTCACATCATCGTATGCCACAAAATTGGTAGCGGCCGATATCTGTATCACAGCCTCCTTGGCTCCGGTGACCTGTATATATCCGTCATCTCCGACGGTTTTACCATCAGTGATAACCTTAATACGCTCCTCGGCCGTAAGAGCCGCGGCGACACCTTCGTGTCCTACTCCGGGCACTGTCACAGCCAATACACCGTCATGAACCTTCACCGTCGAGCCTTTGGGAGCATCATAACCGAGCCTGAAATTCAATGCACCGGCCTTGCCGGCAGTGAGTTTCATAATAATAATGCCGTCAGGTATAGAGGCAAATGTCTCACGGCTGTATTTCACTCCGTCGGAGGTATAATCAACCGTAGCACACGCATCAGCTATATCAAGTCTGCGTACATATTCACTTACATTTCCGCTATGGCCGAAGTCAATCCACAAAGAGCCGAGCGTAAGGTACTTCATGCCGTGCTGCGGAGTCATATAGCTGCTTTGTATCAAATCCTCCGCTTCCTTGGCCTTGTTTTCAAAAATCAGCCGTCGTATCTCCGCCAACCGTGACAAACCGTCAGGATTATTGTTTTCATACGGACCGCCGCTCCAGAAAGTCTCTTCGTTTAATTGTAATACTTCACGGTCTACACCTCCGTATATCATAGCCCCCATAGAAGAGTTGCCTACCGGCAACGCCTCAACCCAAGCCTCAGCCGGACGACTGTAACGAAGTGTCGTTGAATTATCGGCACCCGAAGCCGTATGAGCCAAAATCAATAGAAATGCAAAAAACGTGATAAAACTCTTTTTCATCTTTAGCAATGTTTACATGGTTAATCTATTTTTATCTGTACAAATTTAGCACCGTAATATTAACATACCGCATAATTTATACTTTAAAACAAATCTTTATGACATCTATTTTTTAATCATTCAAAATATTAAGCCGCATATTGCACAGTAAAAGGATGAGCCCGTATGTATTCAGGCGCATCCTTTCACCAATCTAAATGTATCTTGCTGACAAAGGATCAATCAAACGCCCAGTAGTCAAAATTGAAAAGTTTGGGACCCTTGCGTCCTTTGAATACAAAATATATGTCATGAATGCCGGTAGCGGCTTCCTTTACCGGCGCCTCGAATAGTTTCCATTCTTCCCAGCCACCAGTGTGGGTTACGTCCAAAGTAGCTATGACCGGACCTCCGACACTGTCAAGACACACATCGACAGCACCGCCACGGAGAGCACTTGCAAGCGAAGCGCTAACTTTACGCGGACCGTTCTTTCCGAGGTCGACATTGCGAACCTTTATCCAGTCGCCGTTGTGAATATCCGACACATATACGCCCGTCTTGTCATTGGACTCCGTGTCCACTCCTGAAGAGAAAGCTATAGTCTCTGCCTCGACACGACGATACGGATTGAAGGTGGCTATCGGCTTCACACCCTCGTCGGTGGCATTGATAATAGGGAAAGTACCGTCGGTATTGTATTTAAACTGTTCCACGGCAACACTGCGGCCGAAGCCGCCTCCACCGGGTAACTTTCCGGTATGGTAGAAGAAATAGTCATTGCCCTTGTAGTTCACCACACCCGCATGGTTTGTGAACGAACCGGTATCCTGCAGCGGCATAATCTCCCCCATATACTTCCACGGGCCTTCGGGATTGTCGCTCATCGAGTAAGCTATATGTTCGGGAACTCCGCCGGCCGCGTACATAAGATAATATTTGCCGTCGCGCTTGAAGAACCACGGTCCCTCCGTGTAGCAGTCCTTGTATTTGACACCCTTTTCCCTATTTTTCATATCAGGTGCGCCGAAGCCTTCCACCGTCTGTTCCACACACTTTATCTCACCGTCGAACGATATCATGTCTTCGTTCAGTTTCACATAATATATACGTGGATTGCCCCAGAACAGATAAGCCTGTCCGTCATCGTCGATAAAGACAGTAGGATCTATATAGTCCCAGCTCCCGTCAGCCAAAGGCTTGCCAAGCGCGTCCTTAAACGGACCTGTAGGAGAGTCGCCGACGGCAACACCTATGGCCATCGTACCCGACAGTTTGGAGTGCAACGGCACATAAAAATAAAACTTACCGTTGCGTTCTATACACTGCGGAGCCCACGCCCGGTCATCGCCCCATGAAAAATCCTCAATGGCCAAAGGCGACCCGTGGTCGGTCCAATTGACCATATCGGTAGTCGAATATATACGCCACTCCTGCATCCAGAAGAAATCGGCGCCCTTCTCGTCATGGCCCGTATATACATACAATGTGTCGTTATGTACCATCGGAGCCGGATCGGTTGTATACTTTGTCTGTACAATAGGGTTCTGTGCCGACAAGATGCCGACACCCGCCGCTATTGAAGCTACTGCTGTTATAAGTCTCATAATTATGATTATATTGGTTTATTTGTCGGATTTAAAAAGATGCGGCACAAACTCTTTCAGACAACGGCGCCATGTAAGCCACTCATGAGCTGTGCCCTGCGACACGTAGTAATCCACCTCAATACCGAGTCCGCGCAGGGAATTGACCAAAGCTTCGGTACCCATATTTTCTTCGGTTCCGCATCCCAAGAACATATAATTGACATCTTTGTTAAACTTGCTTGCATCTGCAAATACACCGTTGTAGCACGTTTTTACGTCAAGGCCGAATATGGCCCCGCTGAATCCGCCTATGTATGAAAACTTGTCAAGGTTATTAAGTGTGGTGTTGAATGTCTGAAAACCACCCCAAGACAATCCGGCCATAGCACGCGACTGGCGGTCATCGACAGTACGGAAAGTCGAGTCGACCATGGGTATGAGGTCTTTCATTATCACGTCATAGAACGATGAGCCGTACAAGGCACGCTCTTCATTGACATCCTTTCCCTTACGGGGAATAAACGGAGCCTGAACGTCGCCGCTGTCCATCACAACCAGCATAGGCACACACCGGCCGTCGGCAATAAGATTGTCCATTATATGCTGCATGTAGCCCTGAGTGCTCCAGCCCGTCTCGTCCTCACCCATGCCGTGCTGAAGATACAGCACCGGATAACGCTTGTCGCCGGAAGTCTCATATTCGGCAGGAGTGTATACCATACAACGACGGTACTTACCGGTCGACTCCGAGTAGTAAGTGCACGAGCGCACCTGTCCGTGAGGCACCTGCTGCGGACGATAATAATCGCCTTCCGGTCCTTCGGGCACCTCTATACCGCTTGCCATGCGGCAGCAACCGAAATAAGTATACGACGCCGGATCATTGACGCGCACGTTGTCAGCTATCAGGAAGTAATAGTGGAAGCCCGGAGCGAGACTGTCGGTGACAACAGACCAGAATCCGGCATCGTCCTTGGACATATCATACTTTTTGCCGCATATATCCACGCCAATCGACTTGCTTTCCGGTGCATGCACACGGAAATGAACCCTGCCGGAAGTGTCGACTTTCGGATACTCGTTTCCGGGAACATTGGTTTCAGCCGGCTTTACGGCTATATTATCAGCAGCCGAAGCGGTCAGGGCACTGCCCGAAAAGAGCAACGCCGACAATAAGATATTTAACAGTTTCATAATCATATTTTACTATCAGTTTACGGCCACGAAGCCTCCGTTACAAGGTATAGTCACCGAAACAGTCTGTTTTTTATTTAATTTCACATCTTTCACAGAGCCTTCCAACGAAGCATTGTCAGTATACAGTGTAAGTTTGTCGCCAGCTGACATCATAGGCAGTCTGACCTCAAGTTTTACAGGCTCTTTCATAGCGTTCACACCGGCCACATACCATTTATCGCCATGGCGGCGCGCAATCACCACGTACTTTCCGGGATAGCCGTCTATATACTTTATATCATCCCAAGTAGTGGGTACG
This sequence comes from Heminiphilus faecis, assembly GCF_008728965.1. GTDB lineage: Bacteria > Bacteroidota > Bacteroidia > Bacteroidales > Muribaculaceae > Muribaculum > Muribaculum faecis. The sequence goes on from NZ_VSMC01000002.1 coordinate 120,872, forward strand.
TTTTTCATGAAGTCCATTGCCCAAGACGGAGCGTCGTCAAGATTATTGGGAGCAAGTGCAAAATGCTGGACGGGACTTTGAAACAGCACAGCCGTAGCAAGTGCGAATACATCGGAGGTCACCCTCTTGCTTCCCCTCGGCTCATTGGCACTGTTGTAGTAACGGTTCAACGCACTACCGCCGAAGTCCATGCTGCCCACAGTATTTCTGATAAACGGATGCAGTGTGGCATTGAATGCCTCGGCATCGCAGCTGCCTTGTGAGAAATGCAGGTTCTCGCTCGCCAGCACCGCCTCGCTCGCGGCATAGTTTGGGAACATAGCCTCCCAGCCGCGCGGCAACGTACATCCGTGAAATATGACAAGAAGCCCATAGTCGTTGGCATCGGTAAGTATATCCTGATACAGCTTCATCATATCCTGCTTGTCACTGCCGAAGAAGTCCACCTTAATGCCACGGATGCCGGCCTTCTGCATCCATGCCATCTCTTTGCGTCGCTTCATGCTATCGTGCATTATGCCCCGAGGACTTTGAGGTGCATCGTTCCAGAAACCGTTGGAGTTATACCACAGATACAAATCGACACCTTTCGTCTTTCCGTATGAGGCAAGTTCCTCCATGCGGTCATAACCTATACGCGTATCCCATAAAGCATCGACAAGCACCGAGCCGTACCCCATAGCAGCCGAAAAATCGATATAGCGTTTCTGCTCGTCATAGTTACAGCTGTCATCCATACCTATGATCCAGCTCCAAGAGCCCTTGCCATAGACTTTGCTGTAATCTTTCGAAGCGGTGTATCGCGGAACTACAACGTCAAACGGCACCGTAGTCTCCACTACAGGCGCCAAATCGCGCCCCAGAGTCACCGTACGCCACGGCATCTCTGCGGGAAGCGCCACGGCAGGACTTACCGAACCGTAACCGTTTATCTCACCCTCCTGAGGATACCCTATTCTATAACCGGAAGCTCCCGAGGACAGCAGACGCGAAGCACAGTAGTAGCCGTCGACACCAGTCTCCGACAAGAGCAGCCATCCGTTCTCACCGTTACGGAACAGACAGGGGAATGTATAACCCGCTCCCCAGCCGTTCTTGCCGGTAGCGTCATCAACCGTATAGGAAGTCTCATAGCTCGGCGCAGTACGTGCGAAGCCGGTCATGGGCTTGCTCTGCGGGCAGAGGAAAGTAGTCGTGCCATCAGGCATCTCGAACCCCGTGGCCTCTTCAAATACTACGGCGCACAGAGCATCGCCCTGCGGATGCAGTATGTAGCGGAAAGCCACGTCATTGTCACTTACTCGAAACTCCACATCAAAAGCGGTCTTGTCATCTTTCGCAAACCTGTACACACCTACTGTGTAGTCCTGATCCACGTGACTTTTCTTAATATTGGGCAACGAATAATCGGCGGTGATTTTCTCTGACGACAAATTTTCCGGCCGACTCATCACCATGCCCGATGTGAAGTCACCGACATTGGTTTTCAGACCCAGCGGAGACGGCTTCATAAAAGTAATACCGTCATATTCTATGCCATACACAGGTTTTCCGTCTTCGCAACCAACACTTACCGTCAGACGTCCGTCAGGACTTGTCAGAGTCTTATCGGACTGCCCTGCAGCCATAGCTGCAGAAACGACAATCCAACAAAACACAGTTGAGTTTATCAATCTTTTAACCATAATTATTTCTTAAAGTTCCAGCTGTCAAGATTAAACAGGTCATCGCCATTTCCGGAGAAGCACAGATAAAGGTCATGAACGCCTTTTGCTCCCTTGACCTTGCAAGTAAACCGGCTGTAATTGTCAATAGAGCCGGTAGGCTTAATCATCACACGCCCTATCACGGGTCCGTCGGCTTTATCAAGCCGCAGCTCGATCATACCACCCGGTTTTACACATGAAGCATCGACGCTGAACGTTTTTGCGCCTTTTTTACCGAAATCCACGCCACGGAGCATGATATACTCACCGTTGTCTATGTCGTGCACATACATGTTGCGCTCACCGAGTTTATCAGTTTTAAGGCCGTATCCCCACGCCATAGTCTCGGCCTGCACTTTACGATAAGGATCAAACGGTTCTATCTGTTCGAGTACGGTATCTTTCCAATAAGGGACTTCGATTATCGTTCCGTCAGGATTATATTTCATCTCCGCAGCACTTACAGAACGACGTTCATGATGTTCGTCGGTAATAAGACGCAAAAGGTCATAATTCAATCCGAACACATAGGACTTGCCTTTATATTCTATTATACCGGGGTGGTTACCGCGAGTGCGCGGTGTGTGGTCCATGATGTGCCCTTTGTGTTCCCACGGTCCTGTCGGCGACTTACTCATCGCATAGCCTATACCCTCAGGACAGCACGTAGAGGCGAAAGCAAGATAATAGTTCTTTTCGCCGTACGCGTTCTTTCTCGCCCAGAGCCACGGGCCCTCCTGATAGTCGTTTATATGATCCATTTCCATTATGTCACCCTTGGTAGATATCATATCCTCGTTGAGCCTTACGCAGAATGTCTTCGGATTGCCCCAATACATGTATGCCTGACCGTCGTCATCTATATATACAGCCGGGTCGATGTCATACCAGTTTTCCTTATTCCAGACCAATGGCTTGCCCAACGGGTCTTTGAACGGTCCGTAAGGAGTGTCGGACACAAGCACTCCTATGCCGTGGCCATGAAGCGGGCAGTACATGTAGAACTTGCCGTTGCGTTCTATAACGTGTTCAGCCCATGCACCGTTATCACGGCTACGCCATGAAAAGTCCTGAAGCGAAGCCACGGGGCCGTGGTCGGTCCAGTTGACCATATCGGTAGAAGTATAAAGCAACCAGTCCAGCATCTTGAAGCCGTCGGCGTCATCTTCGTCATGGGTAGTATAAAGGAATATAGTGTCATTGTAGACCATCGGCGCGGGATCGGCCGTATAACGGGTCTGAATTATTGGGTCTTGGGCGCCGGCCGGCAACATCACACCAAGCACGGCCACTACTGCGACATTTTTTTTCAGATTCATGATTATTTAATGTTATTGATTACTTTTCAGGACGGATAAGACGCACATGGAATATGCCTCCGGCCACATTATTCTTCTTACTTTGGAATTTAACGGTCACAAAATCCTTGCCCGATATAAACTCTGACGGTATAGCGTACTCCTGATCGACAAATTCATCTTTCTTCCATTTACCCGAGGTATTCTCGGAAGCGAGCACTTTGTCATCGATGCAGATGTCAAAGTCGCGGTTGCCGGACTCGTTGCCCCAATAGCGTACGCGCAACAGCAGATTATCGGCACCAGATGTCTTCATCTTATAAGAGAAGTATCCGCCGTTTGAGGCGTCGCGCCACGGTTCACCGTTGTAGTTGCCCGACGATGACGACTTGTGCTCCATAAAGTGGTCAGCCTCGGGCTGCTGCTCGCCGGTGTTCACGGCATCGACCGTACGGCGGTCGAGAGCGAGACGCATCTCCTCGTCCTTGCGGGCCTTTGCCATATAGTTCTTGTACTGACCGGGGGTCATTGAGAGCCAATATATCATATAGCGCGTATCGTGAATGTTGTAGAACGGTTCAAGCACAATGTCGGCCCACTTGTCGGAGAACAGACCCGGCACCTTGAACGCGAACTCTCCGTTGCCTACGGGCTGCATGGCACGCAGCTTCTTGAGCAGCTTGCCACGGTCGCCGATAAGCAGCGGTGTATCGAAAACCGATACGAGCTCACCGCCGGCAATGTGGGCCCAGCGGCTGTCATCGGCCACAATACGCGGAGTGGGAGCTATGCCTTCGAGACGAGCGCCAAGTACAACAGGTCCGCGGAGTATAGACACATAGCTCGGCAGATTGGGCAGCTCCTCGACAGTGACTTTCATCGGCATATCGAGAGTCACCACATCGCCGTCGCGCCACTCGCGGTCGAGAGCTATGTATGACGACGGCTTCGAGAAGGTCTTCACCGGCTTGCCGTTGACCTTGACCGTAACAGCGTCGCACCATCCGGGATGACGGAGCAGAAGGCTGAAATGCTTGGCCTCGGGAGTATTGATGGTAAACTCCGACACACCCTCGACGGGATAGTTGTTGCGCTGCGTCAGCTTTATGCCTTTTTCCTTCCAGTCAAGTACCGAAGGTATGAAAAGGTTCACCCGCAGCGAATCACCGTTATGGGTATAGATGAACTGGCCGTACTTGCCGTGGTTCTCCATGCCCGTGCCTACACAACACCACATGGCGCTGTTGGGCTGTGAATACACACGGTAATGACCCGGACGCGCCGAAGTGAAATATACGTAGCCGCCGTGGTGAGGATGCTGGGTCGACAATATGTGGTTGTACAAGGCTCGCTCATAGAAGTCGGCATAGCGGGCTTCGGGCGACATGCGAAACAGGCCCTCGGTAAGCTTGAGCATATTGTTGGTGTTGCAAGACTCCGGACCTTCGCGGTCATCGACATAGCTCTTGGCATCGCTTGCCGAGGCAAAGTGCTCGCGGCGGCTGTTGCCGCCTATCGAAAGCGAACGGTTGTATACCACTGTATTCCAGAAAAACTCGGAAGCCTTGGCATAATCGGCGTCATCGGCAATCTCGGCCACACGCTGGAAACCGACCACTTTTGGCACCTGAGTATTGGCATGCTTGTTGTCAAGATTGTCGACTCCGGCAAGCATGCTGTCGTAAAGCCAGTGATGGGTGAAGCGGCGTGCCGCGTCAAGATACTTTTGGTCGCCGGTCATGGCGTAAGCGTCGGCATACACCTCGTTCATGCCGCCAAACTCGTTGCCGAGCATGGCCTCCATGCGCTCGTCGGAGAGATTGGATATAACATCAATACCCCAGTCGCACATGCCGAGAAACAGGTTTCGGCCCACCTTTGAGCCGGCATAAACCCAGCTGTCACGCAGTCCGGCATACATCTTGTGCACGTTGTACCACGGCACCCAGTAGTTCCATATCTTGCTCTCGTCGCCGCCGCGCAACGCCGTCCACAGGTCATCGCCTCCGGGCACACCGCCCACATAGCCGTCGCCACGGGCCACGGCACACATGGCGAGTTGGCCGAGCATGTAGTCCATGCGCTCCTTGAGGGCCTCGTTGCCGGTAGCGGCATAGTGGATGGCGAGAGCCGACAGATAATGTCCACCTATATGACCGTCAAGACCGTCCCAGCAGCTGAAGCTCTCCCCTTTCGGAGTCAGCCCCGCCGCTTTGAGATAGGGAGCCAGCAACCGGTCGGTATCGTACTGAAGCAGCACGTCGACATTAAGATCCATAGCATGGCGGAACGGACTATCAAGCAAGGTGACGTCGGACAGCGGGAAACTGTTGTCATACAGCCGGTCCTGCGCCGACACTGCGCCCGATGAAGCCAGCGCCAATGCCGTCAATGCACATGAAATAAGATTGAGTTTCATAATTACTATAATTTATTTTGGTTATTCAAGTTAAGGTCAAACAAAGATAACCAAAAACACGCGCACCGTAAATATGTTATGTAACATAAGGGTCTTGACATGTAACCCCGGCTTAAATCACATGGCAGATTGCGCACATATACGCAGGGGCGCCGGTAGTACGGCGCCCGCGAATCCGGATGGACATACGGCAGAGCGGTTGTAAAAGGCCATACGGGTCGCGGCCGGACGCCGTGGTACCGGCATCCCTACCGACATTGGCAGTTTAACAACTGTGTTTTTAAATTGGCCCCGTGTTCCGCATCGGTCCGCTATCGGGTTCGCGTGGCAAGAACCTCACGGGCATAGCGGCGTCCGAGCTCGCGGTATGCCTCAGCCGTGAAGTGCAATCCGTCGCCACGCTGACCGAGTCCCTCCGACGAAATGACCTTTGCACCCGGTATGACCTCGGGAAGAGTAGCTATAATATCGTTCATGCCGCCGCACTTTCCGCCCTGCTCCGTGGCCACCAGCTCACCGGCAAGCAACGGCACCTGCGCCGGGTCGAGCCCGAGATCACCCACAAGGTCGTCATACAGCTTCTTCACCTTTGACGGCCATGAGGGGTCGCCGCTGTTTGACTCGCCCTGATGCAGAAGTATGCCCTTTATGACACCGTCGCGACAAGCGGCCTTGGCACACTCCACAAGCCGTGTATAAGGATGATTGTCGTACTCCTTCATGAAATTGCGAAGCCACTCGGGCTCATCTTTCAGCGATGCGGGGTCAAAATCCTTTGAAAGGTGCTCTATGCGGCATCCGCCTATGGCTACGGCCACAACACCTACCGTGACATTGTCGGGCAGATTGCCGACCATAGTACGCCCGAAGTAGTCCATCGGGGTCAGACCGGTGTAGTGCCGTACAAGCGGCGGCACAGCAGCATACCACGAGCCTTTAACACGGCCCTTGTCGGGGAAGTCCACTGCTGCCATCATCTTAAACCGCCCGGGCACATCGGCCGTATCGACAGGCTCCACAGCCGCATTGCCCTCCATATTGGACTGTCCGAGACACAGATATATATGAAAATCGGGATTTTGCGCCGCAGCCGGCATAACAGCCGCCAGCAGCAATATCAAAATTTTGAATAATCTCATAAGTATACTATTTTTCTTGGGTTTTTAAACAAATATGGACGCCTCCCGGCGTCCATATTTTCATGAAATACACAAATTAATATCAATCGTTAAGATGATACTTCTTTTCTAATTCAAATATGGTATATCATACTTATTTACCGGCAAGACCGTCACAGAAACCTCCGTAAGCCGGCTTGCGGTTGAAGTTCTGGTCCCAAAGGCCGATAGGCTCGCCGGGACGCCATCCGCTGCCCTCGGGGCTGTCGGTCTGCGCCCATGCGCATATACCGTACTGCTGATCGACAGGAATGATTTCAAAATACTTCTCGACGATAAACTTATAGAAGTCGGCCATAGCCTTATGCTGCTCAAAAGTAACGTCCTTGGTCAGTATTTTCTGGCCTTCGGCATCGCAGATACCCATATCAAGTTCGGTGATGCGTATCAGCTTGCCTGAAGCGGCGAGTATTTCAAACATCTTGACTATATGCTCCTCCTTGCTTGCCTGTGTCTCGGGGTTCATATAGTACGACACGTGCATCTGAGTGCCGATACCGTCGATGACAGTCTCGCCGTCGCTTTCCCAACGGGTTATCCACTCCACGAGGCTCTTTGCCTTACCGTTGTCATCATAGTCCGACTCAAGATTATAGTCGTTGATAAAGAGCTTAAGGTCAGCGGGGTTTCCTCCGTTTTCAGCAAAATACTTACGGGCAAACTTGATGGGCACACGCACATAGTTGTCACCGAGATAATCCTGCCAGTAGAAACGGTTGGAAGTGTCATCGGAAGCAGTAGCCGCCGACTGCATCGGATAAGGCCATCCACCACCACCCGAGAGCGGTTCGTTTACGACATCCCAAGCTTTAACACTACCCTTAGTAGCTTCCATCATGCCTTTGACCCAACGTTCCATCTCGTTAGTAAGAACCTCGGCTTTCTCCTCGGGAGTCAACGGTATGGAGTTTGCCGATTTCTCATAGTAGAAACTTAATTCCTGAATGTATATCGTTCCTACATAAGCACCGTAACTGAAGAGGAAACGCAAGGCATTCTCACCGGTACATGTAGTCGAGACAACAACCTCTTCCCAATCGGTAGTAAGCGGTATGGCGGAGAAGTCACCGCAACCCTTATATCCGTCAGGGTTCTGCAATCCGGCAGATATGCTACCGGCCACACTACCCTTGATCTTGACTTTCAAGAAATATTTGGTACCTACCTCTAATGGCTTGTCAAAATCTTTTCCTGCCTGAGCATCCCAAGGATTAGCTGCTGACGGGTTAGTGAGTTCAAGAATATCATTGACAATTTTACGGGTGGAGTTATTACCCCAGCCCATGATAGCGTTATCCTTATCCTCTACTGTAGCGAAATCAGGCTCCCACATAGGCACGGGAATTGATATTGCAGGAGTCTCAAGATGTGTGATTTTCACATACTTGATTTGAATAGTACCTACAAATTGACCGGACTGCAATAATACAAAGCCACCGTCGGTAGCCGATGTAAAGTCGATTACTTGTTCTTCCCATTCAGTACCGAATGAAACACGGACATTTGATCCGCCTCCCCAATCACCGACTTTACCTTCCATCGTACCTTCACCGGTACCACGGGCCATCACTTTAAGCCTGTACGATTTTCCTTTTTCAATCGGAAGTCCGTCGGCAACATGATATTGGATCTTCCAATTGTCAGTAGCAGCTGCGTTTACAAGTTCAAAGCAACCCTCATTTATCGTAATGTTTGGCTTAACTTCATCGGGAGCCCAGAAATTGTAAGATGAAACAGTAGAATAATCCATAACATAATCCTCTTTTTCCACCTTCTCGTTAGGATCCACCTCAAGCTCCTTATCCTTGATCAGAGAGTTCAGCCACTTCACGGTCTGCTGTTCATGCCAGCATAGAGTGTGGCCATAGACTTCCAGACCGGCTTCGGTTGCTGCCGATACGAAATCGCGCACTTTGCCGAAGTCCATCTCGCCTTTGTCGTTTACAATCGAGCTGTACTTCATGGCATTGCCTGTAGTCACCTGATCGAAATTGGAGTTTGTGAGCAAATATACATCTGTCTTCTTCAGATAGTCATCGGCATTCACTCCGGTTCCCAAAAGGAAACCGGGGTTAATGGCGACATCTGACTTATGACGGTTAGCGTCGAGATACGACTTAAGCGTGCCGTAAGAATTGAGATATTCGTACTGGGCTATATTCTCAGGCTTATCGACAGTATAGTCGGTATTATCGATAAAATCGGTACATCCGGCCAATGCAGACACAAGCGGGAGCGCCCATATCAGTTTTTTATAATCGTTCATAACACTTCTTATTTATTATACGTGGGATTGAAGTTCAATTCGGCTTTCACTTCGCGGGCACGCACTACAAGAGTGTCCTTGGTCGCAAACTGACGGATGCCGAAATTAATCTGGTAATCAAGGTATAAAGCGTCACGGTCCTCGTTATCCCAGCTTTTCTCTTCACCATCTTTGACAAATTTACCGGTACCCGAAGCGGTAATGCCGGGTGTGTCGGAGCTTATGGTACACTCATCGCCGTTGAAAGTAAGCACCATGTTGCAAGTCAGTGTCTTGACCGACTCACCGTCAGGAACCACTGTCGATACGGGGAAAACGGCCTGATTGAGCGACTTAGTGGTAAGGTATACCACTTCATCGTATTCCACATACTCTTTATGGCGAATATTGGATTCGGTTTTACCGTCTTCAGTTATCAGGTCGATACCACGACGCAGATAGCTTGAGTGCCACGGATTGATGTAGCGTACACAATACAGGATGTAGTCCTTGGGCTTGACGTCCCATGCCGAGGGGTCGCAACGGTCGGGGTTCTCCACTCCTTCAATAGGAGTGCCCGAGAGTATTCTGTCGGCGCCTATGGCATTGACCATACGCAAAGGTATCACATAAGTCTGCTTAATGGCATCGGGGTCAGCAAAAAAAGCGTCAGACAATGTCACTGTCGTGCCAAAGAGGAAGTCTTTCTTCTTTGTAAGCACATTTGACTCCAGAGAGTAGTAAGTCTCAGGCATGACCTTTACGGGAGAACCGTCGGAGAACTTCAGCTTGTTGGTCAATGAATTGTCGACAACCACTTCTATTCTAAGGTCGCGCGACTTATAAGCGCCTCCCTGAGTGGCATAGATCATGTATTTGTGTTCATTATCAAGAGAGTTGTCCTGCTCGCCGTCCTCACCCAAAGTAATGCACTTCACAGGATACTGATTGGCAAAATAGGCAGTAACACCACCCTCATAATCAGGCCAATCCTTATCGGGATTCTTACAGGAGGAAACTCCCACGGCAAGGAGCGCTCCCAAGCCTAAAACGATACCGTGTTTAATGTATTTCATATTTATTTTTTCCATTTGAGAGTTAAAAATTACCATCCCTTATTCTGCTCGATATTGCTGAATTTAAGCACATCGTCATAAGGAAGCGGACCGTAAATCATGTAGTCCTTATAGTCACGGGTTTCAACATCAATATAGTTGTAAGAGCTACCATTGATCGATACGCCACGGGCGGTCGAGTTGAGTGTATTGAGGTCGCTGTTCCAACGGCGGAGATCCCAGAAGCGGGCGCCTTCGAAACAGAGTTCAAGTCTGCGCTCGTTGCGTATGAGCTCGCGCATCTTCTCCTTGTTGCCCTTTATCGATTCAAGATAGCGGTCACCGCCCTCTACTCCTTCACCGAGAGCACGCTTGCGGATAGCCTTGATCACGTCGTAGGCCGAATATGAGTGACCTCCGGTGCCGGTGGGTCCCCATACCTCGTTGGCAGCCTCGGCATAGTTCAGGAATATCTCGGTATAGCGGATGTAGGTGGTAGCGTGGTTCTTGTTGACCGTGCTGGTGGGGTTAGGACTCGCGTCGTTACGCAGAAGCTTACGCATGTAGTAACCTGTGCGGGTCGAGTGTCCCGACTCCTTGTTTATACCGTCGTTATTGCCTGCATCGACTCCGGTGTTGATGACCGAGTTGTTGATACCGAGCTGGGATCCGTTGGTGACAATATAAAGAGCCAGACGGGGGTCACGGTTGGCATAAGGATTGGAGCTGTCATAATTGCCTTCACTTTCGGTGATAGGATAACCGTTGGCCATAGGGAATGCATCGACAAGATTCTGTGTAGGATTGATGCGTCCCTTACCGTAAAGCGACGGCGGGAAACACTCTTTCTCGATATCGGAATTCTCGTCATGTCTGCTTCGCCATATAACCTCAGCATGGCTTACAGTTTCGGTAGGAGCATTGCCGACCTCCGAGTCAGAGTACCAGATATGACCATTCTTAGCAAGTCCGGCCGGACCTCCTATATGATCAAGTACGGCAGCAGCCTGATTGGCGGCAGTCTCCCATGTCACGCCTGAACCGTTGCTGAAAGCGGGACTTGCAGCAAGAAGAGCGGCCTGTGAGCCCACAGCCTGTGCTATACGGCCCGACATACGGAGGAACGTAGACGCACCGAACACACGGTTGTATCCGTCAAGTGTAGCACCTATCGCCTTATACTTTTCAGGAACATCATTGGCTGAAGCGGCATCGGAATACTCATAGGGCAGCAGCTCGGAAGCGTTTCTAACGTCTTCGAGCAGACGCTCCATGCACTGTGCAAACGTGCTGCGCGGCACGTTCATGTCAGTCTCGGCCGTATAAGGCTCAGTCCATATCTGAACGCCCAGAAGCTCGCCGGAAGCGTCTAAGCCGGCGTAGTTCTGGAGAAGGAAGTACATGTTGAGGGCACGAAGTCCGTAAGCTTCACCCTTAAGACGGTCGCGAAACATGGCGTTGGTAGCTTCGTCATTGGCAAATACCGTATTGTCGACATGCTTCAGTACCAAGTTTACAAACTGGATGGAGGCATTGCGGTCGCGCCAGTTGTCAACCGACTTGCCGGTTCTTGATGTCCAGCCGCCGGTAGCCATTGTCAGATATGCGTTGTCGATATTGTTTGACACGGCATCGTCCGTAGCCACATCGTTACGGTTATCGGAGTTATTTTCGCCGGTCACTCCGGGATAAGGCATCAGTATATACGCACTGCCGAGGATCTGATCGACATATCGCGGATCGGTATCCATCTTGTTCTCATCCATGATGTTCTCGATGGCGGGTTCAAAGAGGTCATCACATGCCCAAGCAGAGGATACGAGTGAGGCAATGACAATATATTTTGCTATATTTTTCATCTTTTAGAATTTAGAATGTTACTTTAGCACCGATGTTATAGAAACGTGACTGCGGAGCACTTCCGACATTCATTTCCATAATTTTACGGTTTTTACCGATGGTAAGAAGATCATCGCCGCTGACATATACCTGCAGCCCCTTGACTATGCCGTGTATAATCGACGAGGGGAAGTCATAAGTAAGCTGTATTTTGTCAATGTCGAAACGGTCAGTGCTGTAGAGCCAGAAGTCAGAGGCCACATAGTTGTTGGCTCCGTTGGTGGTAGTCAGACGAGGCATGGTAGCCGTAGCCGCCGTAGCGGGAGTCCAGCGTTCACGTGCCATAGCCGAATACTTGTTGTCGCCCACCATCTTGTAATAAAGATTGTCGTTGAGCATACCGTGTCCGCCGTAGCTGCCAAGTCCGTGTACGAAGATCGTGAAGCCTTTCCATTTGGCTGAAAGATTGACGCCCATAAAGAATGGAGCGCCATACCATCCGCCTTTGGCAAGCATGACCTGATCGTCCTGATTAATCTTACCGTCATTGTTTATGTCGGCATATTTGAGGTCACCGGCCTTGAGGTTAGAGCTTCCGAGAGCCGACTGGTCAACGGCTGCGGCCTCTTCATCGGTGGCGAAGAAACCAAGACACTTGTAGCCCCATATGCCGTCGATGGCTTTGCCTTCACGATACTGGTAAGCATACTCGCGTATCTCATCACGCTTTGAAGCCTTGGTCTTATAGTAAGTACCGGTGACACCCATCTGCAGATCCACCTCACCTACTGTCTTCTTCAGGTTCACGCCGAAATCAAAACCGGTGCGGGTATTGGCATCGTTGTTAAGATAAGTGGCAAGAGAAGAAGCCGGATAGTAAGTAGAGAAGAATGTCGGGAACTTAGAGGAGTTGTTGATAACGAGTCCGTCCATCTTATAGGTGAAGAACTGCGCGTTCACGTCCATAAGATTGTTGAAGAACGTACCGCGTACTGAAGCGGTGAACTCCTTGCGCGATATGTAGCCCAGACCGGGGTTGCCGCCTCGGGCGGGATAAGCCGCAGCCTGACCGCCGGAACCACCCCATGAATACCAGCCGCCTGTAGTGAAGTGGGTGGAATAAAGGTAGAAGCCGGGGATGTCCATATCAGACTTGACATCGGAAGCCGATACCGACAGCATAAGGTTGTTCACGACAGGATTGTCAATGAGGAAGTCCTCCTGCGATATACGCCAACCCAAAGTGGCCGAAGGCGACCAGCCCTGACGGTGACCGGGGGCCAACTTGGCCGAATGAAGGCCTACCAGCGACAAGTCAGCATAGTAACGGTGGTCATAGTTATAATCCACCTCAAATCCGATATTGGCACTGCTTACGCGGTGGTATTCGCCGGCAACCGTGCGCTGCCATCCTGCTGCAAGAGCAAGAGCGTGGAAATTATGCACATCAGCGAATGTGCGGTTGTAGTCAAACTGACCTGACCAAGAAAGAGTCTGACGGCTTGCCGAACCGGTTACATTCTGCACACCCGAGTGCTCGTCCTTACCCTCCTTATTTACCGACGTGATCTCGTCCTTGCCGTTGAAATTGCTCCATACGGGGATGAAAGTCGCGTAAGAATCAGTGTAACTGGTGTTGTAGGATGTAGCATAATCTACAGAGAAACGTGTACCGAAAGTCAATCCTTTGGCCAACATGCCCAAGTCAAGATTCACACCTGCGTCAAACTGGAACTGACGGCTTGTGAACTTGGTATAACCCTTGGCAAGATAGTCGGCAAAAATATTGGTGGGATCAATCTGCGTACCGGCGAGGAAATAACCGTCACGGATATTGTTAGAACCGTTTATCAGACCCAATGATTCAACAGCATCAGGATTGACCATGCTTATAGGTATAAGCGGCGTGATACGGTTGGGTCGGAACGTGGAAGCTGACTCCCAATAGTTGCCGTGGGCCGAACGCGCACCATAGAACGTAGCGTCGGCATTGACATAAGCCTTCACCCATTCCGCAATGTTGACATCGATATTACCTCTTACGCTGAAGCGGTCGGTGTAGTTGTTCTTGGCTTCACCGAAGTTCAGATAGTCGCCCAGACGATAATAGTTGATGTTGGTATAAAAGCGCGCACGCTGATTTCCGCCGGAAATCTCGACGGTGGCATCGGAGCGGTTATATACCTTCTTCAGGTATTCCGACGAATACATGTTCACGTCGGGATAACGGTAAGGATTGGTGCCGGTGGCGGTGTTATAGATCTGATCGGCGGTGTAAGCCGGTCCCAAGTCGTCGTTGGCACGTGCCTCGTTGTAAAGAGTCATGTATTCAGCCGATCCGAGATACTCGGGCATAGACTTGGCCACATGCCATCCTGTATTGGCACGAACATTGATGCGCAGCGGACCTTCATGACCGCGCTTGGTGGTGATGTAGATCACACCCTTTGCTGCACGGCTACCGTAAAGCACAGTGGCCTGCGCACCTTTCATGAAAGTTATTGACTGTACTTCGGTAGAGCTCACATTGTTCATGTCACGAGCCACACCGTCGATGAGCACAAGAAAACCGGCATCGTTGTCTGCGTCCATGCCCCACAGCGAATTGCCGTTAAAGCCCGACACATAGCCTGATATAGTAGAGTTGCTGATTTCGTTGATATAGTTTTTCTGCATGAGCGCCTCTACATCAAGCACCTCAACTCCGCCAAGCACATCATTTTTGTCGATAGTGCGATAAGCCAGCTGAATCTGGTTTTCCGCATTCAAGCTATCGGCAGATTCTTCCGAGGCCGCATAAGCATCACCGGCACACACCGACGACCCTAATGCCGCAAGAAGAATTATTTTATATTTTGATATCATATTTTTACTGTGTAATGGTTAAGATTAATCAGCTTATTACCATCCCGGATTCTGCTCAAACTCAGCATAAATATAGGTATCGTCACGAAGTAACGGGAACCAGTAATGCTTAGAGTCAAAGTTACGGGTCAGAATTTCTTCTTCACGGAACTCGGCAACTTCAGCCTCGGCAGGATCATTTTCTGCAAAGAAGCTTTCGTCGGCACCCGACACACGTAAAAACTCCTGCGAAGTCTTGCGGGTGTACTTGGGCTCGGTAAGAAGCAGCCAGCGCTGAAGGTCATGGAAACGGAAGCCCTCGAATGCTAGTTCTACTGCGCGCTCGCGACGTACCTCATCCATATAGCTGTTGCCGGAGAACTTGGTCGACACATGGCCGCAGCCTACACGGTCACGCAGACGGTTGATGGCTTCAATGGAGGTAAGGTCGCACTTGGACGACTTTCCGGAAGGACCGTTGAGCACAGCACATGCCTCGGCATACATCAGATATACATCGGCGAGACGCATGTAAGGTACATAAGCATTGGGGTTCTTGTCATATTCATCTTCACCGTCGATCTTGTTGGCGGTATGAGGAACAAGCTTCTGCATCCAGTAACCTGTACGCGAACCGTTGGCTATGTCACGTCCGCTTCCGCCGGTGGCAAGACCGGCATACTTGAATTTGGCATCATTACCTTTTGCCTCGCCATTGATATACTTGACACCGTCAAATATTATATCATGGTAGAAGCGGGGGTCACGGTTCTTGAACGGATGCTTTTTGTCAAATCCCGAATCAGGATCGTCAAGAGGCAATCCGTTGGCCATACCGTAGTTGGCTACGTAGTTGGCAGTGGGAAGATGGAAGTGCGGGTCACGCTCGCATATTTCGTAAGGACCGAATGTGCGGCTATAGTTCCAGCGGGTGAAGTTCCACGCCACTGTAGGACCACGGAGTATGGCTTCTTTACCGCCGGGCTGCAACCAGTTGCGACGCGATGTATAGAACAGTTCGCTATAGCTGTATTCCACACCCGAGCTCTTCTGATGGTCATACACGTTAGTATAATCAAACTTGGCAAGCTCATACTGGGTTTTACCTTTTTCTACAAAATCAATGACCTCTCCGAAAGCATCGGCGGCGAGTCTGGCCAATTCCTGATCGTAGTCATAGGTATGTGCACCACCTGTCTGCGCGCCATGCTGCATAAGAGGACTCGCAGCCCACAGATAGTTCTTGCCGAGATAAGCGAGAGCGGTGATCTTGGTAAGACGCAGCTCGTTTTTACCGAAAGTTTTCTTACCCGGGGTCGTCTCGTCCCAGTTCATGGGGAGCAATTCGGCGGCACGCTTCAGGTCGAGAGCGACAGAATCGGCACACTCAAGATAGCTCAGACGAGGCAGACGGGGCGACTCTCCGGAAGAGAGCGTTTTGTTTACATACGGAAGACCGCCAAGGAACTGCATCATCTCGAAATGCCACCATCCGCGGAAGAAATAAAGCTGACCGAGCAATATGTCCTTTTCTTCCTTTGTTCCTACAAAATACTCGTCAATCTTGTCGATAGCGAGATTGGTCTTGGCTATACAATACCATGCGTTGCCGTAAAAACGACGGTCATGGAGGTTAAGCGAAGTAGGATTTTTTCTATCTGCCGCAAACCAGAACTGGGCATTGTTCTGCCAAGCGTAGAAGTTGCCTATGTCGACCTGTGTCTGCATTGTGCGTTCGGCCTCGGCCTGCGGTGTGGATATCTCGTCATCGCCAAGATTCCATGAGGTGGTCCAGTAGCACTTTACTTTGTCGGGTATACAGTTATAGATTTCCTCTATGTATCCCTGCATATTTGTGAAATCCTTAAACGGAGTTTCGTCGGAAATGTCGGAACTGGGCTCCTTGTCGAGATAATCCTCGCAAGAAGTAAACGTAGCTGCCCCGGCTAATCCCAAAGCGATTACCGCAAACGATTTAAATATTCTGTTCATAATTGTCATCTTGAATCTTAAAGATTAAACTTAATACCGAGGTTGAAACGGCGCATGGTAGGATAAGCTCCCGAGCCGGCTCCGCCTGCGAAGTTGGACTCACGGTCGTCAGGCATTCGGGTCCAGAGCCAGAGGTTGTTACCGTTGAGGTAAACCTTCAGGAAGTCGATACCAAGTTTCTTAACCCAGCCGCCGGTCCAAGTATATGCGATTTCGGCATTTTTCAGACGTACGTAAGAACCGTCGTAAAGATACTGGGTGCCATTGCTGTAGCTGCTGACCTGCGAGTAGTAACGGGGTATGATGACATCGCCGGAAAGGTCAGTGCCGTTCCACCAGTCACCAAGGTTATAAACGTTATGAGAATTGCCTGAGAAGCTGACAAGACCTACATCGCGGGTCACGCCCGTAACGCCATAGAACTGTACGAAGCAGCTGAAGCCCTTATAGTCAAATCCGATCGTAGCATTGTATGTATTCTCGGGAGTACCGGTATAACCGTAAGGTGCGTTATCCTGCACATCCACAATACCGTCACCGTTGAAGTCGACGATATAATAGTCGCCGGGAAGACGGGTTTCGTTGTTTACGTCATGTGAAGGAGCACCGATGAGTTCGTCAAACGAGTTCAAGAAACCGCCGTTGATATATGCATGGGTCTGTCCGATACCATAACCGGCCTGTTTCTGATAAGCAGGTTTAAGTTCGGGGTCTTCGCGGAAGATAATCTTATTGGCGGCATGTGTCATGCTGGCATTGGCCCATATGCGGATATCGCGGGTTATGTTCTTGTTGAAGCGAAGTTCAAACTCATAACCTTTGGCTTCAGCCTTTCCGAGGTTGGCGGTAGGAGGTGTCTGTCCGAAATAAGTCGGGATAGAACGGTCGCCACCTCTGATAAGAATGTCGTTACGCTTATCCTTGAATATCTCGACAGTACCGGCGATCGTATTGTTCAGGAACGAGAAGTCGATACCGAGATTCATCTTCTTCACCTTCTCCCAATGTGCATCGGGGTTACCGAGCACGGTAAGACGATAGTATTGGTAGATAGAACCGTTGGGATAAGTACTGCCCTGAGGATCAGAGAAACCTGATACAGACATATTGGTGTTGCCTCCGTAAGCCCACTGGTCCATGTAAAGGAAGCGGTCGCCGGAGTCATCACCGATTTCACCGTAAGAAGCACGTATCTTCAGCTCTTCCCACCAGTTGTTAAGTCCGAGATTGGACCAGAATTTTTCCTGCGAGGGACGCCATCCGATAGCGCCCGAGTTGAAGAAACCGAAACGATAGCCCTTGCCGAACTTTTCGGAACCGTTGTAAGCACCGTTGTACTCGACGAAGTAGCGGTCGGCGAAATTGTATGTGGCACGGAACACCCAGTCCTCACGATGGATGGGTATCATGTTACCGACAGCAGTTTCCTGACGGGTCCATACACCGGTAAGACCGACATTATGACGTCCGAACTCACGGTTCCAGTTCAATTGCAGCTGATAGTTGAGGTTACGTATAGTCATGTGGTCCTGTACCTGACCGTTAAGAAGCGACCAGTTACCGGGAGAATACTCAAAGCCGGTGACATTATCTTTCGGCTCCTTGATCTGCGCTATACCGGTCTTGGGATCGATCCATTTATGGATAGGACCGTTCCAGAGGTCATTTACACCGCGCTGCGATTCTACGAAACGGTTGTCCCACGAAATCATACCGCGGAAGTTAAGGCCCTTTGTGATGAATGCGAGATCCTGCTCAAGCACGAAGTCAGTGTTTACACGGGTAGTGGTGCTCTTGAACGCACCACCGGTAGCAAGCTTCTCTACTGAGTTGGAAATATTCATATGCACGGGGTCATAACCGTAGGTGCCGTCGGAATAAACCGGACGGAAAGCATCGGGAGCCACATTATATACACCGGCCCATATCTGCTGGTTCTGCCAGTTGCTCTGGTCGAAAGAGGTACCGCCGCTATCGGGAGTACTTGAATTGCGCTGTCCGCTTGATCCGGCAATATTCACTTTGAATACCGTGGTGGGAGTGATTGTAAAATCAAGGTTAGAACGGGCGTTGATACGGTTGTAATCGAAATTGGCCGTATATCCGCGTCCTGAATCTATCTTACGGAACAAGTCGCCTTCGTGCACGAAGTCAATCACGGCAAAATAGCGTACAAACTTTGTACCGCCGCTGATAGACACGTTACCGTTATAGGCCATGGCGTGTTTTTTGAACAGCTCGTCCTGCCAGTCTACGTTGGGATAACGCTCAAACTCTTCAAGATTGGCCGGATTGCGATATTTGTAAAGCACGGCATGGGGAGTCATATGCGTCCAAGAAGTCGGAAGCACGGCAAGTTCATGAACCACCGCCTTGTTAAGCGCGGCAAGCGCATCGTATGAGTCAGCCTTGTTGGGAAGTTTTGACACGCCCTTCAACGTGGCGGTAAAGCCTACATCAATCTTGGCGCGGCCTTCTTCGCCTCGCTTGGTTGTGATAAGAACGACACCGTTGGCACCCTTCACACCGTATACGGCAGTAGCGGATGCGTCCTTAAGTACGGAAATCGATTTTACAGAACTTACGTCGACACTGCTCATGTCGCGCTCGATACCGTCGACAAGGACGAGCGGGTCGCTGTTGTTCCAAGAGCTGGCACCGCGGATAGTGATCTTGGCGCTTTCGTCACCGGGCATACCTGAAGACTGCACCGTAACGACACCGGGAAGATTACCGGTAAGGGCGGCACTGATGTCATGCACACCGGCTGCTCGTTCGAGAGCCTCACCTGTTGCTTGGGTGATGGCACCCACGACCGAGGCTTTTTTCTGCTGACCGTAACCGACCACGACTACCTCCTCAAGCTGCTGGGTATTGGTGACAAGAGTCACGTCCACTTTGGAACGGCCCTCTACCTTGACCTCCTTGGGAAGCATGCCGATATAAGAGAAGACCAGCACGGCTGTTTTAGGATTTGCTACTTGTAACACATAGTTACCGTCTATGTCAGTGGCAGTGGCGACTCCGTTACCGCCTTTCAGGGTCACTGTGGCCCCGATGAGCGGCTCGCCGGTATCGTCGACTACCGTACCCCTGATAGTTTCGGCATATGCCGACATAGCCCCGAGGACTACGAAAAGCAGGAGTAACGAAATGCATCGAAAAACTTTCTTTACATTTTCCATTGTAGTTTGTTTAAAGCGAATAATTTTTTAATTGGTTTTTTAAGATGGGAACCATGCTCTCATGTATGGCTCCGGTTAAGGTTAGTTTAATTGATTCTTCTTTCTATAAGCAGTTTGTTTAAGGTTGATATTTAGGTTAATTAATTGGCTGACGACAAATAAAGCCATCGCCCGGTCCGCACGTCATGGTGGCGGCGGCACAGCAGAATCGGCACAAGGTGAAGTGCCGGCCGATAACGATTGACTTTAATTTGATTTCCATTATTAAGTTTGTTAATACGACTTAAAATCCAAATCCGGTTTCAAAGATATGTTAAACAGGCGAGACGGTTTAATTAATACGTAACACGCCTCTTTTATGTAGTAACCCGACGGCGAGATGCTGTAACAAAAATCTCTGAACACGTAACACTGCTTTCGCAAATATTTAACCAATAAGCCATTACAAATAGGGCGAAAGCAGGACTTCCGCCCTTTCATAATAGATCGAAACAGTGCGTCTATTCATAGATTCCTAAAACAACATTAACCCTTGATTACCTAAAAATACCTGTATGATTCATGTTTGTTAACTCTCCGGCCATGTCCGAAACTGTATTGGGCACCCTGCGATAATCGAACCGGTCGACATCAATATATCCGCCGGGAGCTTCGGTGGCGTAGTTATATATAGCGAAGCGTGTGCCCATAAAAAGACGACGGTAGTCAAAACGCATCTTGAACTCATCGCCGGTATCGGTCCAGTCAATGCCGTCGGTGCTATAGGCAAACCGCGCTATGTCGCGGCCCACGCGGAAGTCTGCATTGATACGCAGATATATGCTGTTCACGTCGGCAGGGAGCTTGATGCTGCGCATGACTTCCTCGTCAACGCTGTCTATTATCTTGCTGTCGTTTTTGAAATTGACGGTTGTCGAAGTCACAGTCAGGTAATGACCGTCGGCCTTCTTTGTCACAGACAGCAGTCCGGAGTGTCCGTTGAAGGCTCCGAAGCCGGCTACGTCGCCGGTGCGCATGTGCGATATATCGACTTTGACCACACCCTCACACTCGGGCCCCTCCATACGCTGGCTCACCGTGTTGGGAGCTTCATATATGTTCGACACGACGCGCGAGGTCTTCAGGCGCAATCGGCCGGGCGCCTCGTCAAGCGACCAAGCCTCGTTGACAGGACAATGGTTCCACTGCCAGTTTTTGTTCAGCCTCGACGAAGTAAAATCGTCGGAGGTAACGATGCCCGACGAATACTCACCCGTCACGGGCTTATCCACCACAAGGGGCACACGTCCGTTTTCGTCACCGAGTATGGGCCACCCGTCGGTCCAGCGACAAGGCACAAGCGTGAGCACACGCCCCACTCCGCCGCGGTCTTGAAATATTACTCCCCACCAGTTGCCGGCGGCGTCATCGACTATGCACCCCTGCCCCACGTAAGGAAATCCGGCAAATGCATCCTGAAGTATCACCATCTGCTCATAAGGTCCTGTCACACTGTCTGCACGATAGCACAGCTGACGACGCGGGCCGCCCTGCGGCCATGCTATGATGAGCAGATAATACTTGCCGTTGTACTTGATGGCACGGCTCCCCTCATGCAACCCGGGCTCAAAGGCGTCACTATCAATCACACACTTCTTTACACCGTCGGGTTTTACTCCGCTGAGATCAGGTTGCAGTTCGGTGAGCGTTATGGCTCCTGATCCGGAATAGACATACACGCGTCCGTCATCATCAAACAAGAGCGACGAGTCGTGGAAGTGGTCGGTGCGTGACACCTGCGTCCACTCTCCGGCAGGATCGGCTGTCTTATATATATAAGAACGATAAGGATGATCATTAGGCGAGAACAGCACATAAAACATACCGTCGTGGTAACGCAGCGACGTTGCCCACTGGCCCTTGCCATATACGGTGCCGCCTTCCAGACGATAATACGGAGAGTCATCGAGTGTATCGAACACATAACTGATCACCTCCCAGTTGACGAGGTCGCGCGAGCGCATCACAGGACATCCCGGCATAAGATGCATGGTTGTGGTCACCATATAAAAGTACTCACCCACTCTTATAACATCGGGGTCGGGCACATCGGCCCACAGCATGGGATTGACCATACGGCTGTCATCAAGATTCTCAGCAGTTACCATTGCCGGACTCACAGCCATTACCATCACCATGATACTTATCAAAAGTCTTCTCATTATATAATTGTATTTATTGCCAAAAACATTATCGTATTATCACTTTTTCACGGCCCACTACGTATAAACCGGGCGGAAGCCCTTTTACCGCACTGCTACGCTTCACTCCCGAGCGTACTCTGACACCTCCGAGTGTATACACGTCCACCGGCTCGTCACCGTCGGCTTCAGGTAACTCAATGGCCGTCATCTCGGAATAATCGTCATTGTTGGTCAGATACACTTTCTCGATACGGAAACGTGTGCCGCCCGTACTCCAGAATCCGGCTATGTATATATGCGACGGATCAAGCTTGCGCCTGTCTCTGTCAGAATACATCTCGCGCAACTTCACTACTACCGTTCGCTTGCCGGTGGCGTCGGTTATGAACGGATCGCTCCAGTAATTGTCGACATTGAAAATGCGGAATGACAGGCCGGCGCCGTATGTACCGCCGAGTTTTACCACACAATATTTATATGCCGACATATCGGCGCCGCCGTTATACTTCCATCCGGCAAAACCGTACTTGCCGGTAGTAACCTCGCCTGACGCCTCGTCGAAAGTGCCTTTTTCCCATATTGATTGGTCAAACAACCCCTTTGTCAGAGGAAATGTCGATGCTGTCACAAGAAGTTCGGTTGTATGGCTTATCGAGTGGGTATCGGTATAGGTGACCGTCACAAGCGCATTGCCGTCGCTACGTGCATACAGAGTTCCGGGATTGCTGACATCGACAGCATCGTGCGATGATGACCTGTAACCGGCCGACATGGTTATGTCACGTGTGCTTCCGTCAGTATAAACGGCATTGATTGTCACGGGGAAACGGCCGCCTGTAAGTATCGTCAGCTCGTTGCCGTCGCGACACTCTATGTGATCCACTACCCCTTCCTGCCCGGCCCCGGCGGCATAGTCCTGATACCAATGATAGACCGGCCAAGGACAAGCCTCGGGATCGTTGAGAAACGTATAGGCGCCGGGAGTACCGGGTATATCCTTGAATTTAGCGAGCAGCTCCGCGCCGGTAAACAGTAGCCAGCTGACATTGCCCGAACGGTCGGCTATACATTTGAAGTTGGCGCCGAAACCGGTACCGTAAGCCTCTCCTGTTATGCTTTTGCCCCATGAAGAGTCGTATTTCGCCGGAGCCCAGTCCATTTCCGTAATCATTAACGGCGCAAAATCCGCTACCGGGGATATCTGCTTCTGCCAGCCGTCACGAAAACCTTCGTAACCGCCACCCATCACTCCTCCGAGTTCCTGACTCGGCTCCTCGGCGTCACTGCCGAAC
Organism: Heminiphilus faecis; assembly: GCF_008728965.1. GTDB lineage: Bacteria > Bacteroidota > Bacteroidia > Bacteroidales > Muribaculaceae > Muribaculum > Muribaculum faecis. The sequence continues at coordinate 144,108 of NZ_VSMC01000002.1, forward strand.
CATCCGGGATAAGCATGCGCCGCATAACCGATGTTGTCGCCCTCAATCGGGTTTACGGCATAACCGTTGTAGTTGGACTGATAAGCCAGCCCGGGAATCCACAATATATTATTGCAGCCCTTTGCCCTCATGGCATCAACGATTTCCTGAAAAAACGTCTTCAGGCTGTCAAACTGTGGCTGCGTAGAACTTCCGACCGTACCATCAGTACCTTTTATATTTATCGGTTCATTGGCCAGCTCAAACATCACATGATGATTGTTTTTCAGCCTTTCATGGCCGGCGACATGACTCCATACCTTTTTCAGATATTTATGATAGCTGTCACCGACGGCTATAGTCTGCGGACAAACTCCCGGCGGACGCATCACTACATAAAGCCCTTTAGATATGGCATACTCCGCCATCGGCACAAAAACCGCATCAAGATATTTGCAGAAACGGTCAAAGTCAAAGGCCGAAATATCGTTTTCGCCCGATACCGAAGCCCCGGGCCTGTTTGACCAGTACGGGTCCATATGCAGCCTAAGAAAATTCATTTTCCATCCGGCAGCCAGTATCTCGTCTATTTTCTGCATGTTGTAACGCAGACATGCATTTACATCATAATTGCTCCACTTGGTACCCCGCTCATTGAACCACGGGCTGTAAGTCTGGGCAAAACCGTGCAAATTCACCTTGTTGCCGTCCGCATCTACAAGATAGCGTCCGTCAACACACAGCTCCGGCATAGACATACCGTCCCATGCTGACGCCGGTAGAGTCATCGCAAACACAACGACCCAAAGCACCCGACGTATTACTGAATTTGCTACTATTTCCATCTATTAGGATTCTTGGTTAAGAATACTTCACAAAAGTATCCATACCTTGACCTTAATCAGCAAAAGGCACGTAACACACACCTCTGCCACCGACACATCCTCGATTCAAACAGTTACAAACCCGTCTGCATACGTAACACTTGCCGAGTCATCACATTGCATACCAACCCGTTGGACACGACCGACAAGCGGTCCACTTTCGCTTAATATTTATAGTAGAGGGGGAAGATTATTCTACAGCCGCAAAGCCTTATTGCGCAATCCGGCATCAAGCATATCGCCGGGTATGAATACAGCCAACGACTGTATTATACTGTTGAGTATTTTCTCTCTGATAAAATCATGACGCAGATAAAGCGATACTCTGCGTTGCGACAGATAGTCACCGTCGATACGGCGCACGTTGTCACGCTGTTTTTCACTGAGCATAGGTATGTGCATTTCCGGTATAATCGTAAAACCGCCGTTTTCATCCACTATACGCACTAATGTGTCTATACTGCCGGCCTCATATATGCGCTTACCTAAATTACGGGTCTTACAAAAACTGAACGCGCTTTCACGCAGGCACTGCGACTCCTTCATTATCCACATCTGTTCATGCTCAAGATGTTCCGGCCTGAATACAGGCAACTTACGCCAGCAGCTTTCAGCTATATATACCCAAAACGGCTCCATATACAACGGTATCTCCATGATGCCCTCACGGAAATGCCCGCTTATGGAAATGCCGACATCGATTCTACCCTGTAATAGACTGTCCAGCATTGCATCATACTTCATTTCCGACATGCTTAATTCCACCTGCGGATATAGACCGGTGTATATTTTAATGAATCGCGGCAGTAAGTAAGGAGCTATTGTCGGCCCTATAGCTATATCAAGCTTACCGGCCACCTTACTCTTTTCTTCATTCACCAGCTCCGTTATTCGGTCTGACTCACTTATGACATTTACCGCTTGCCGTATTATCTTCTCCCCTATAACGGTCGGGACTACATGTTTGTTGGTCCGCTCAAATATACGCACATCAAGCTCCTGTTCAAGTTTTTGAAGCAACGAACTTAGTGTCGGCTGCGTAATGTCAAGAGCCTCGGCCGCTTTTGCAAAGTTGCGGTAACGGTCAATTGACACTATATATCTGAGTTGCTGGAGAGTCATCGGCCTACAATAGATTATTTCTATGCAAATATAGCTAAAATCTGTTGTTCATAAATCATACAATATATAATTTTGCCATAAATAAAATATCACATATATGACTCTTAAACGTTTTCACAGACACATGCCCGCAAAAGGGCCTTACTTATATTGGATACTCATTGCTTATCTTGCTATAGGATATTTCTATCCCGCTATCGGCATTATAGCATTGATCTGTATGATTGCGCCTGTTGCTTTTGCCGTAAAGCGAGGACGTTGGTGGTGTGGAAACGCCTGTCCGCGCGGCAACCTCTATGACCGATTGCTGTCTAAATACTCTCCTCATCGGCCTATACCCGGATTCGTAAGAACATTCGGCTTCCGGCTGTTTATGGTACTGTTCATCTTCACTGTATTCGGGGTGCAGATGTATTTTGCAGGAAGCGACTTGAACGCCATAGGCCGTGTATTCTGGAACATAATATTAGTAACAACTGTGATCGGCGTCATACTTTCATTCATTTATGCACCGCGCACATGGTGTTCATTCTGCCCTATGGGCACATTGTCATCATGGATATCGCCCAAAAACGCTCCCCTGCCTCATAACTTTACAAACATTCATGTAGATCATACTTGCCGTATGAAATGCAAGAGTTGCGCAAGGGTATGTCCTATGCAGCTTACACCTTATGACTGTCGCGGAAATGAATCCGGATATCTTCACGCCGACTGTATCAAGTGTGGCCGATGCGTTACTGCGTGTCCGTTAAAGATAATGACACTAAAACATAAATAAACCTGCGTTTTTCCGACAGGCATAAACATGTCGGTACGGCATATATGCAGTTATGGCCGGGGAGTCTCATTCGACGGCCCGGCCACCATTATAATATTCCAACAAAACAGATTAACTATCAATAATTAGTTTTCTTTCGTTCAAAGTATCCTTGCTCTTTACCGCATACAGGACATTTGCCGGGAGCTGACTTGCCCCTATGCACATATCCACAATAACGGCACTGCCACTCTTCTTCCTCCTCATCCGCAAATACGCTTTCGCTTTCCACTCGTTCGAGAAGTTTAAGATAACGTGCTTCATGCTGCTGCTCAACAGAAGCCACGAGCCTGAAGTGAGAGGCAATACGGGCAAATCCCTCTTCCTGCGCCACATTGGCAAACCCGAGATACATATCAGCCCATTCCTCGTGCTCTCCGGCCGCCGCTTCACGTAGATTACGCGCCGTATTGCCCACCGGACCGGCCGGATATGATGCGGTTATCTCAAGCATTCCTTCGTCAAGGAAGCTGAAAAAACTCTTGGCATGAGCATATTCCTGTTCTGCCGTTTCAAGAAATATGGCAGCTATCTGCTCATAGCCCTCATTCTTAGCGACTTCGGCAAAAATCGTATAACGTCCGCGAGCCTGTGACTCACCTGCGAAAGACTTTAGAAGATTTTTCTCCGTCTCAGTCCCCTTGATGCTTTTTTTATCCATGATAATATCTCCGATTTTTAAATTATACTCTTTTAACATCGTACCGCATCGTAATGTTCACGACTCCGATTGCTAATCATCCAAAAAAATTCCTAAAGAAAATAGCACCCGACTTACATCCGACGTCATATATGCTTATATTATATATGTATATCCGCCGGATTAATGTCAAATTTTAATTTTTAGCAAATTTTTAGCGTCATAATATTTGCATTTCATTATATATTTTGTAAATTTGCCACATCATCCATCATACAATAATGTTAGCTCACATGACATACAATGCATATTGGTGGCGCATCGGTAATAATTATCGATGGCGACCTTGACATGCATCAACCGTGGGTAGAATAAGGAGCATTCCAGACTAAACAATACGCATTTATGCAGCCATCGAATAATAATTCGGTGGCTGCTTTTTCATATCAACTTTTTTTAATTTCATCATGCAACATATATATCATCATGACCTTCCGGTCGACGACCGGGGCTATTACGGACGTTTCGGCGGAGCCTATATTCCCGAAATACTTCATCGCAATGTAGAACTGCTTAAGGAAGCATATTACTCTGCTATTGACGACCCCCGATTTATCGGGCAGTTCAACCTGTTGCTTCACGACTACGTAGGACGGCCGTCACCACTCTACAAGGCCCGTAAACTGAGCGAATACTACCGCACAAACATATATCTGAAACGTGAGGACCTGAACCATACGGGAGCACACAAGATCAACAACGCCATAGGCTCGGTATTGCTGGCAAAGCGTATGGGCAAAAGCAGTATTATCGCCGAGACCGGAGCCGGACAGCACGGAGTGGCCACCGCCACCATATGCTCCCTGATGGACATGAACTGCATAGTCTACATGGGAGCCACGGACATAGCGCGCCAGCAACCTAATGTAGAACGCATGAAGATGCTCGGTGCAGAGGTAAGACAGGTTACATCCGGCAACGGCACACTGAAAGATGCCACAAATGAAGCCATAAACCATTGGTGCCGCCATCCCGATAGCTTTTATGTCATCGGGAGTACCGTAGGGCCTCATCCATATCCTGAGATGGTGGCACGCTTCCAATCCGTAATAAGTGAAGAGATAAAAAAACAACTGTACGAACACATCGGTCGCGAAAATCCCGACTATGTTATAGCATGTATAGGTGGCGGAAGTAATGCTGCCGGAGCCTTTTATCACTTCATTGACAACCCGGAAGTAAAACTCATAGCGGCCGAAGCCGCCGGTCTCGGAATCGACTCCGGCATGACCGCCGCTACAATACATACTGGCAGCGAAGGCATAATACACGGCTCACGCACTATGGTCATGCATACTGCCGACGGACAGATAGCCGAACCATATTCGATATCGGCAGGTCTCGACTATCCCGGCATAGGGCCCCTGCATGCCCACCTTGCATCAACAGGACGCACAGAGACGATAGCAGTCACCGACCGGGAGGCTCTTGATGCGGCAATGAGGCTTACCCGCGTAGAAGGCATAATACCCGCACTTGAATCGGCCCATGCCCTCGGCGTGCTCGACCGCCGTAAATTCGCCCCTGACGAAGTAGTCGTAATCAACCTCTCAGGACGCGGCGACAAAGACATAAACACGTACTTAAAATACTGCGATGACGCACAATACTGATATGTTGCCAGAAACATCACAGCCTTATCCGCTCCTTACAATGGAGCCTGCCAACAACGTCATCATAACGCAAACATTGCATAGAAGAAAACCACCTCGGCATTATCAGATCTTCTATCAGCCATAGCCTCCGAAAACTAACGAAACTAACGATAAAACAATAGTATCAAAATATTTTCATCAAATTATTTGACCACGTCGGAAACTATTACTAATTTTGCCCCGCAAACCCGAGGAAAGATGCCGGAGTGGTCGATCGGGACGGTCTCGAAAACCGTTGTACCCTTACGGGTACCCAGGGTTCGAATCCCTGTCTTTCCGCATTTAACACTGATTATCAGTGTTCTAACAAATAAGTACCCGCAAAAGTACCCATTTAGGCGCTTTTGCGGGTATTTTTTACCGTCTTCGGCCGAAAATTAGGACGGCGCCGAGGGCTATCAGAATTATAACGTAGATGGTCGGCATGCTGCTGGCCTTCTTCTGTTCCTGGGTCTCGGTCTTCTGGTCGTCTTTCTTTTCGACGTTGGCGGCGGTCGTGGTGCTGTCGGTCTTCTCTACCAGGGCGCCGGCGGCCGTCTGGGTTGCTCGGTTCTGGCTCCCCTCGGCGTTAATTGTAACGGTGCCTTTGGTTATAGACTTCGGCCGGCCGACGTTGGGAGGCTTGTCGCTCTCTCGGTCTTTGGGCATGAAGGCAGCCGGCTGGTTGGTGCTGTCGGTCGGTGTCCCCTCCTGGCCGGGTGTCTCGAAGTCCCAGCGCTCGAAGTCTACGACAATGTTATAGCGCTGGATCAACTGCTCCAGGGTGGCCTGGTCGAAGAAGGCGGCGCCGGTCTCGGTAGCCTTCGCTGTCTGGTCGAAGGTCGCGGCGAGCTGCTCGTGGGTCTCCTGCTTCGTGGTGGCCTTCTTGGTTGTGCTGCACCCTGGAAGGGCGAAGCACATAAGAAGGGCAATAATTAGGGCGAGGGCTTGTCTCATGGCTGAAGGTCGTTAAAGGATACTACTTTGGGCGGCTGGGTGTTGTAGACTAACGAGCCGAAGCGGATATAATCTAAACGGCGAAGCCAGCCGGCGCGGTATTTGGCCGACGTCGGGCGGCGCGCGATCACGTCCTCAATGAAGCGGGCGCGGGCGCGGTGGATATGGTCGAAGAGCGCGCGGGGATCCTGGGCGTTAAGGGCGGCTAAGGTCTTTTCGCCTACTATGCCGTCTTCCTTGACGCCGAGAAGTTTCTGCACGCCGGTAATGCCGTATTTGCCCGAAGCCCATACCCAGTCGACGACGAGGTTAGCTACGCTCTGGCTCTTTATCCGGTCGGCCTGCCATCTGTCCCAGTAGTGCGGTTTCATTACTCGGTTAACGGCGTCGGCCGGTGTTATCAGCTTGAGGTCGGCTACGTCGATGTCGCCGTCGCCGTCTTTGTCATAGCCTACTTGGCGCCAGGTGGCGATTGTTACGCCGCGGTTGGTGGCGCCGCCGGGGTCGTGGGGGTCGTTTACATAGCCCCCCTCGAAGCTAAGAATAAAGGGGGCGAGGATGTCGATTTTTGCCATGCTGTTAGTCAATGTAAGGGGGTAAAATGTACTGAATATTTTGCGCGGCCTGGTGGAGGCACGCGCGGGCGCTCTCGGGGTCAATCTCGCGGCCGTGGGTAAACTCGCAGAAGATGCTGCCTACCCAGTCGTGTTGGTTGTCGCTAAGTCTCTTAATTAAGACTTGCGCGGTACCGCAGGCGCCCAGAAGGCTCCGGGCGTAACGGTCTGTTACCTGGCCGTCGATGTCGGTTATTACTGTAAATAGCTGGCTGGCCATGAGCTGGCAAAAGCGGGCGATATCGCTCATTTTAAGTTTCTGGATCTTGGGCTTCATGCTCTCTACGCCTTTGCGCTTGCTCTCGAAATAAATGCTTACCAGGCTTTCGTTGCCCAGCGGGTGTGGCTGAACAATATAAACGCGGTCGGCCTTCAATTCGTGAAGCACTTCCCACAGCTCGCCGTGGACGATCGCGGAGTTGTCGCTTCGGCGCCGCTGCTTTTCGGCCTGCTCTTCCTCCAGCCGCTTAACCTTTAGGTCGGTGAGTTTATTTTTGGCATACTGGTTATAGGCAAAGTAGGCCGCTATAATGGTGCCGAGGGCGCTAATAATAGCGGGTAAATTTTCCATGCTGTTGTTAGTTGGTGTCGTAGCCGGCGGCTGCGAGGTCGGCTTTTACGGTTGTCTTGATCTCCTGGACGCGGCGAAGGTAGCCTATATAGTCGGCCTTCGCTTTTTCGGCCTCGGCGCCTTCGAGCAGCCCTTCGACGGCGGCGTTATAGCCGTTAACCAGGTCAAATTCGGCGGTTTCGTCGAGCTCGCTCCGGATCACTGCTTTAACAATGGTGGCGCGGGTCGGCTTGCCCCAAAACTTGACGCAGTTAAAGTCGTAACTCTTGCGCTCCTGGCCTTCTTCGTCGGTCTCGGTCTTGGCGACGATATTACAATTATAGTAATAGGCGCCGTTTGGAAAAGCCACTCTACTTTGACCCTTTTGGCCAAACAGAATTCACCCCTTTGGCCATAATATGATTGACCCTTTTGGCCCAAATAACATTAACCGCTTAACACAAGAGTTATTAGAGATTTTTTGTGTAGATTTAAGAACCCGAGTCCTGGTGTAAGGGGTAATAATAAAATCTATACAAATGAATAAAAGAATCAAGAACATTTTAAGATGTTATGCGGTTGGGATGGGTATCAAGGAAACGGCAGCCACGTTCCATACTTCCCGTAACACAGTCCGCAAGTATGTACGTCTGTTCCTTTCAAGTGGGAAAAGCATCGAACAGCTTCTCTCCCTCTCCGAGGAGCAGTTGCATGAGATGTTTGGCGGTACGGAATCCCGACATCGGGAGCCTTCTTCCAAAAGGATTGAATTGGAGGCTTTGCTTCCCGGATATGTATCCCGCCTGACGCGCAAAGGAATGAGTGTCAGAAAGTTGTTTAAAGAGTATCATGCTGAATATCCTGACGGTCTTCAACTGTCTTCCTTCAAGCGGGCTGTCCGCCAGTACAAGTTCCACATCAAGGTCGTCGGCCATGTCGAGCACTATGCCGCAGACCAGATGTATGTTGATTTTGCCGGTGACAGGCTTGAAGTTGTCGATGAGATGACAGGCGAGACGAAGAAGGCCGAGGTCTTTGTCGCTGTCCTGCCGTTCAGTCATTATACCTATTGTGAAGCCGTATGGTCACAGCGCAAGGAAGACCTGATAAGGGGATGTGAGAACGCCATGCAATATTTTGAGGGCGTCCCGGCGGCCATCGTTCCCGACAATCTGAAAGCGGCTGTCATACGGAGCGACCGTAACGAGCCGGTCATCAACGATGATTTCGCCGCCTTTGCCGAGCATTACGGCTGTGCGGTCTATCCTGCCCGTGTACGCCACCCCAAGGACAAGGCCCTGGTTGAGAATACCGTGAAACTTCTCTACCGTTCCGTTTACCTTGATATAGAGGGGATGACATTCTCCAGCCTGGACGGACTCAATGCCGCCATCCGCATTTCCCTGCTTGATTTCAATGAAAAGGTGATGGCCGGTCGGGAGATGTCACGTAAGGAGATGTTCCTGAGTGGCGAGAAGGACTATCTCCGTCCGCTTCCCCAGAAACGTTACGTAATGAAAGAAAGAAAACTCATGACCGTGGGTAAGAACTCTTATGTTTCGTTGTTCAGACACCATTACAGTGTCCCCAAGGAATATGTAGGAAGGCGTGTGACGATTCTCTATGATGCCGATACGGTGGAAATCTACTGTGGCATGAGCCTTGTCGCCACTCACGACCGCTGTGACATCCCCTACACCTATTCCTGGAAAAAAGAGCACAACCTGCCGGGACACTATGGCCCTTATGACAAGGATCTGGAGGAACTCTTCCGGCGCGCCTCGGAAATAGACAATATCGTATTGAATTATCTTCGGGAAGTGGAGCATGTCATGCAATATCCTCCAAAAGCATTCAGATCCTGTCGGGGCATACTGACGCTGGAGAAAAAATATGGCCGTGACCGTCTGGTCGCTGCCTGCGCCTGCGCAGACCAGAGGCTACAATACGGGTATCAGGCCTTACGAGAGGTGCTTGAACTGGGAGAAGACGCGGATTTCCTTCCAGATGAGGACGGGAGGATACAGCCTGACATGGCTCCCCCGATGCCACTGACCCACAAAAATATACGTGGGCGTGAATATTACAGAAAAGACAAACAGGAACAATAAAGCTAAATTTATGGAAACAAATAATAAGACAGCTCCCGTAACGGGACAACAGGACCAAAACACCATATCACTGGATTTAATGGGCCGCATGAAATTACACGGCATGGCGGAGGCTTTCAGAGAAAGCCTTGCCGGCACCACCCCGCAGTCCATGACTGCGGACACCTTCCTTTCTATGCTCCTTGCACGAGAATGGGATTACCGTGCCCAGGCTGCCATAGCGCGGCTTACCAAGAATGCGGCGTTCCGATACAAGGCTTATCTCGAACAGATTGACTATGCCACAAACCGGGGGCTGGAGCGCAATCAG
>NZ_VSMC01000030.1 GCF_008728965.1 Heminiphilus faecis
CGGTCCTATACGCTGTGTACGCGACGTTGACGAGTAAAATATTCATAACTTAATTTTTATTGACTTTATCCGCAATGGCAGTTTTTGCAAAACTTATCAACATATCGGCTACGGCGCTGTTGCTTATAACAGCTTCGTGCAGTGACGAACGCTTCAACGACACGATAATCGACCCCGACGCACTCCCCGGCGACCGGGCCGAGACTTTCGAGGTGCCTCTGCGGCTACACACCGACAAGCCCACCCTCATAGGCAAGCCCCTCGTCAACGACATACCGTCGCGCGCCGAAGGCGATGACACTGCCGATGACCCCGAAAAAGCGGCCGAGGAAGCGCTCCACGACATATGGGTGTTCCAGTACGACAACAACGGAAAGCAGCTCATAGCGCCACGATATTATGAAGTGACATCGACAGAGATCAGAAAACTGAACATACGTCTGGCAGAAGGAAACGACAGCCGCGTATTTGTCCTCGCCAACACATGCGACCCCGAATGGGCCAAGGACAAGGACCTGTCCACTCAGGAAAAATTCATAGACTACAAGTACCCCTTCACAGAGGATAATGTAGAGATGGGAGAAGACGAGTATCTGCTCATGGAAGGCTCCGTAAAAGACACTATACGCAAAGAGACTGACCTCGACCCGATAGACATACACCTGACGCGAATGATGGCAAAGATAAGCTTCAAGTACGTGACGGCCGAAGCAGCAAAAGGACTGATCGTGAACCGCGTCATAATCAACAACATGCCCGAGGACATGCGCATGGAGGAGACGCCAAAGGAGGAAGACTACCCCGTAGGCGACTTCCCCACACGCTCCGTAACCATCGACAAGCAGCTGAAGTCGGGCGAGGTATACACCTTCTACATGCCGGCCAACCGACGAGGAAAGACCACGAACACCGATCCGAAACTGAAAAACAACGACGCCCCCGACAAAGCGCTCTACATACAGCTATTCGTGACTTCAAGGACCAACGGCTCCAACTTCCTCTACACGATTTACCTCGGCGAGAACGACTATAACGACTTCAACGTACGCCGCAACCACAACTACAACATAACGCTAAATATAAAATCGGAGAACCGCGACGACCGTGTGCTCGCAGCCCCCGCCAACTGCTTCGTGCTGAATACAAGCAACGAGATCATGTTTGACCCGTATACCCGTACCGAAACCGGCGGCGGATGGAAATACTCCGACTATGTGAACAAGAAAGACCCCGCCAAGAAAATAGACCATGTAAAAATACTGTGGCAGTTTGTCAACGTCATAGGCGATAACACAAAAGGCGACAAAGTATGGCTCGACAGTTACGACCGCATCCATGTCAAAGCGGGCAGCGCGGTAGGCAATGCAGTAATAGCGGCCTACAACAGCGCCAACAATATACTGTGGTCATGGCACATCTGGGTCAACAACGATAGCCCGGCCAATCTTGATGAGGCAATACCTTACAATACATTCGGATGGAACGAGAGCGGCATCATAACGACCGGCAATATACGCAGTGTCAAAGGACGGTCGCTGATGAAATGCAACCTCGGTGCGAAATCAGCCGACCCCAACGCTTACGGTCGCCTCACTTACGGTTGTGTATACCAATGGGGGCGCAAAGACCCATTTCCCATAGGCGACATAGACTATCATGTCGACTACTATCAATACAGCAGGGGAAATGTCGGTGATCTGCGCGATAACGAAAACAAAGCAATCGCCATGAACACTACCGGAGCTGTACATACCACTGAATTGTTCAGCACGGAAGCCGCCAGTGCATCGACAGGCAACATACCCTACACAATAGAACATCCCACCCACTTCATCAGCCCGGTAAAATCAGGCAAGGAATCCAATACCGGCAACGACGCCGACTGTGTCAACAACGGCGACTGGTATTGGGAACATAACGACAGCCTCTGGGGAGGCAAACCTTATGCCACCGCAAAGAAATATACAGTGTCGGAGGGATGTGTGCTCTCGGACAACGGCGCTACCGAAAAATCGATTTTCGACCCATGCCCTGCCGGATGGATGGTTCCTCCGGGCGACATGTGGCTCGGCTTCACAATAGACGGCAAAAATGCAACCGGAGGCAAATATGGAAATATAAACTCAGTTCACACATCGGATAATGCTTCATACCGAGGCTTCCGCATGTATGTTCAGGAGTGGAAGACTGGCAAGTGGGTATACTTCCCGAGTCAAGGGCTACGCACAATGGGAGGACGCCCATGGCGCAACGGCATGTGCGGCAACTACCACACCTCATCGGCGTCTGAAGGCGGACGTGTGAACATATTTCACCTGCACACACCGGGCGAGGTAGACCCGTTCGAGACAAGCTACGGATACTCGCGACGGGCCGTAGGAGGCCCCGTGCGCTGCGTACGCGATGTCGACGACTAAGGGCAGGTAAGTACGTAGACCGGAGTGGATTCGGCGGCATCGCCGGCCACCCGTTCACCGTCGCCCTGAGCGGTAGTCTGTACGAATATGTCAAGCCGCCGTGCGGAGTTCCATAATGATACGTCAACGACAGGCTCCCACGCATCTACCGAGAAGGAAGTCATGTCGGTAAAAGTCCATGGCTCCTCGCCGAGGCGCCGTGTACGCGCCACCGTCACCCTGCTGCCGCGCTCCGTGTCGCGGAATATGTACCAAGCCGAGGTACCGTCGCTCACAATTCGCGGACGCGATACGGGTATCATCTTCGTTCCGCCGCCCGAAAGCGAGAACGGGGTCTTGCGCTCGCCCACCTGATTCATATGCCAAGACGTACCGTCATGCCAAACAAGACGATACTGGGGCACCGCACTGCCGGCATCGCGCCAGTATGTGGCTATATAAGGATGTCCGTCGACATCGGCCGTCATACCGGTCTGGTTGATAAGTTCAGAATTTTGCGGTACCGGCCATGCCACTTCGGCTGTAGACAAAGTTATGGGCAGAGAGTACGGTGTGCCGTCGGAACGCTGCCATGTAAGTCCGTTATCGGACGAACGCGCATAACACAGGTCATGGTTGGTCTCCACGAGCCATGTCTCACGCCACACCCACGACAGGTGTATAGTGCCGGAAGCATCGACATGCATCTGCCAATAAGCGTTGCGCTCGTTTTGACCGTCTATGAGTATATCCTGCACCCTCGACCAGCGGCGGTCGACCGTCGAGTAACGGTTAAGCACAAGATTGCCGCGCCCCGAGGCTCCCGAACGGTAGGCAAACAGCATGTCGCCATCGGCCAAACGGTAAAATTCGGGATACGTGACATCATTCTCATCGACTCCGGTCATAGGCTCAAGCTGTCCAAGTTCGAGCGATCCGGGCCGCACCGAGCGGCAGTAACGCAACGGATGGCCGTGATGGTCAAAAGCCACATGAATATAACCGTCGCCATCGACACCGATGCTGATGACATTGTGGGCATCGGCCACATTGCCTTTATACTGAGTGCGTCTTACGGTCCACCCGTCACTGTCGATATGACGCTTGCCGAGTGTGACATAGCCATCGGCGTCGTAATAGGACACATACTGCTCTTCGCCGTGCGTAACCAGCGAACCGGCACGAAACACCGCGGTATTTACCGACGTACGGCAATATCCGGGACCGACTTCGCTCAACCGCACCTGCGCAACGGAGCAAAATGCACACATCATTATTACCACCGGCAATAAAATCAGCCTCATACGGCCCATGCTCTTCCTGTTTATCATAAAATACATTTTAATAATCAACACTGGCGTTTTTCACCACTTTATTATTTTTAAGCCAGCATCATCAACATGATTTTGGCAGCCACAACCAAGATGACCGCGACAACCTCCGTAAGGCGGCACACTCTAACGGCGAGGGTCATGTCGCGAGTGTTGATTTCACGGTCGCAAGTGCCGATATAAGGCTTCTCGACGCGCTCGCCGAAATAGTCGTGCGCCCCGCCGAAACGACATCGGAGTATTCCGGCCATCGCCGCCTCGGGATAGCCCGAATTAGGGCTGGCGTGGGCACGTCCGTAACGCCTTACAAAAGATATAAGGCCCGGGCGTGCGGCACACACGATCATCAGAACCGAGGTCATACGCGCCGGAATGTAATTGGCCACATCATCCAAGCGCGCGGCAAATCGTCCGAAGTCACGGTACCGCGCCGTACGGTAACCTATCATCGAATCGAGAGTATTGACCATCTTATAGGCAAGCATGCCCGGCACTCCAAGCACCAGATACCAGAACAGAGGCGCTATAACTCCGTCGCTAAGGTTCTCGGCAAGAGTCTCGAGCGCGGCAATCCTTACCTCCTGCGGCGACAAAGACGAGGTGTCACGGCCCACAATCCTCGCTACCTGACGCCGCCCGCTGTCTACCGAAAGGTCCACGGCACGAAACACCCCACGGACCTCATCGGCAAGGGTAGTTCCGGCAAGGCAGTAAAATACAAATATCGCTTCCACAGCCATCGCGAGCCATAATACAGGAGCTACAAGCCGCAACCCAAAATATGCAGCCATGTACACCGACAGCACAAGCCCGATGACGGTAAACGCACCTTTGGCAACCCTGTGGCCACCTCTATTAAGACGACGCTCACATGCCGAAATCATGTGTCCGAAGCCAACCACGGGGTGAGGCAACCACAGCGGATCGCCAAGCGACAAGTCGAGGCAATAGCCTGCGACCAAAGGCATTATTGCAACAATGACATCCATTGTCCTATAGCATTGATCAATATATCGTCGGCATGCCGGCCCTGTACGGCCACACGGAAATGCGCAGGCGTGAGTCCGTAAAAGTTGGATGCATCACGTATAAGTATGCCGTATCGCTCCATCAGCCAGTCCTTAAGTGCGCCCGACCGTCCGTGAGGCAGACGGCACAATATAAAGTTACAGTCAGTAGGCTCCACTGCCACACCGAGCTTACGCAAACCGCAGGAAAGCCGCCGCGCCTCCTCATGCATGGCCCGGGCATCTATGACATATTCATGTTTATGGTCGAGAAGAAAACAGGCGGCTTCAATAGCCGGACCGTTGACCGACCACGGCATACGCCGTTGGCGCAACCTGTCAAGCAAACGGGCCTGACCTATGGCATAACCTATGCGCAGCCCGGGAACCGAAAACCGCTTTGTAAGCGAATTAAGCAGTATGACATTACCGCATGCGACAGCCTCGGCTCCGGTCATGACCGGCTTAAGCGTGTAGTCGGCATAAGCCTGATCAATCACGAAAAGAGTGTCACGACGGCTTGTTACCAGTTCAGTCAGAAGCGACTTGCCGATAACATGTCCGGCGGGATTTCCGGGATTGCACAACCACACGACAGCAGCATCGCGCGGAATATCGTCCATCGACATACAGTTCAATACACGATGGTTAAACAGTCGGCAAGCATCGGCATACTCGCTAAACGCAGGCTGCAAAACAGCCGATGTCATATCCGTCATGGCTCCCGCAATAAGATATATAGCCTCCGTAGCACCGTTAGTGACCGCAATACAGTCAGGCTCCACGCCCTCCTCATCAGCAAGACGCCGCTCAAGTGTAACAGGCACCGGCTCAGGGTAATTGCTTACAGCAGCCATACACGATGCCAGATGCGCCATGAGTGCGGTATGATCAACTCCGCACAATATGTTGGAGCTGAAATTATAGCGCACCGCAGCGCCGTAGCGGTATATGTCATCGCCATGTCCTTCAGTCATAACACTCCATTATTTTATAAAGACGGTCCATGTCTATATATTCGCGCAGAAAGTCGGCCAACGCATTATAGCGGCTCTCCTTGTATGCCGTGCGGTCGACAAACGACATGGCGACCTCCGGAAACGATGCGAATATGTATTCGAGCACGGCAGCGTTGTCGAGGAGTCCATGTATATAACTGCCCATGCAATTACCTGAGCGGCAGCCGTCGGGGACCGCACCGTCAATCATATTGAGAGCCTCGGCACCGTCTTCAACAGCAGTGGCCCCCATATGTATCTCGTAACCAATACACTCGCGCCCGTCATCCAAGAAACGAAACCGGACCCGACGGGTGACTTTTTCGGCCTTTATTATCGTCTTTACCGGCAGCAGCCCGAGTCCCGCCACCGTATCGGGACTCCCCTCCACGCCGTCGGGGTCGGCGATCTCAATACCCATCATCTGGTATCCGCCACATATGCCTACCACGGTCTTTCCCGAACGTGCCGCGGCTCGGACCGCCTCGGCCATGCCGCTGTCAAAGAGCTTACGCAAGTCGGCTATCGTGGATTTACTACCGGGCAGAATGACAATATCGGCGTCGGTTATATCGCCCGGAGTCCGGGCATAATACAGATGAATGCGCTCATGAGCATCAAGAGCATCAAAATCGGTAAAGTTGGATATGTGGGCCAATCTTATGACCGCCACATTTACTTTGCCGGCGACTGCATGACAAGACTTTCTTTCAAGCGCCACAGAGTCCTCGGCCTCGATGTCCATGTTTTTAAGATACGGCACCACACCGAGCACAGGCACACCGCAGATGCGTTCGATAATAGCGCGTCCTTCGTCAAAAAGACGCATATCGCCGCGAAATTTATTGATTATAATACCTTTGATGCGCTTGCGGTCATCGGGACGCTGAAGCATCACGGAGCCGTAGACGCTCGCAAACACCCCGCCACGGTCTATGTCGGCCACAAGTATCACGGCAGCGCCGGCATATCGGGCCATCGACATGTTGACAAGGTCGCTGTCGCGAAGATTAAGCTCCGCGATACTTCCGGCTCCTTCCATAACAACAGGATTATAACGCTCAGCCAAACGGTCATAAGCGGCATGTACTTGGGAGCGCAGCTCTTCGCGACCCTCGCGGCGGAAGTACTCATATGCGTCACGGTTGCCGACAGGACGTCCGTTAAGGACTACCTGCGACGTTCGCTCGCCCGATGGCTTAAGCAGCAGCGGATTCATATCGGTACAGCACTCCACTCCGGCCGCCTCGGCCTGAACCGCCTGAGCACGGCCTATCTCCAGACCGTCGGGCGTGGCATAGGAGTTCAGAGCCATATTCTGGGCCTTGAACGGGGCGGGCGCATAACCGTCCTGCCTGAATATACGGCACAATCCGGCGGCAATAACACTCTTGCCGACATCACTGCCCGTACCGGCCAGCATGATTGGTGATAATCTCTTTCGCATTGCAAATGATAGAATACATTATCTATACACAAATATACAAAGAAGTCAAGAGCAAAAGCAAATAAAAACCGCTTCCACCGAACGACAGCGCATAGACTTCACGCGGCCATCGTCCGGTAAGCGGTTAATACAGAAGTCCGAACATCCACAAAGGTATTTTGTTGCCGTAGCCGACCTCGACGTCATCTATAGCCAGATAGCTGTCGGGCTCGTCCTTTATCTGATCGAAGCTCTTGTTCCTGCCGCCTACTTCAAAGAGCATATTACGTCCTACAAGAAAATCGCCTTTAGTAGCAAGAAGGACTTCTTCGACCGCACTCACCTGATTATAGAAAAAGGTCTCGCGCAACGTACCCTTATCGACACGCTCGCTGAGGGCATACATGAGGTTGGGATTCTCAAGATATATCTTGTCGGGCCGCGAAAGATTGCGGTAGTTTTTCGGCTCATATGAAAGCAACGACAACAGTCCACCACGCTCAAGCGAGTAGAGCATCTTGAGTCCCTGCTCGCGGGTGGTCTCCAGTTCACGGTAAAGCTCGGCCATCTTGGGAGTGTGGGGCACTCTCCCGGCAAGAATCATGAGCATCTTTCTCACCTTTCTTATGGTGGAGAACTGTATGTCGTCCACCGCCGGCATATCGGCCTCTATCACCTGACGCGCCACATCCTGAAGCCTCATCCCATAGCCTTGGAAAGTATCTTTATAGAAAGGATAGTAACCCTGCCGCAGATACTTCTCAAACAGAGGAAGTATTCTGACACTCTCCGTGACCGACGAGGCTATTGACATGTGCTTCTGCAGAAGCGTCTTTATATCGACCCGCGGAATATCGGCAATTCCCTCAAACTTAAGATATTCCCTAAACGACATACCGGCGAGAGTATAAACAATCTGCCTTCTCGAGAGGTCGCCCTGCTTGTGGTCAATCTCAAGCATCGACGATCCGGTATAGACTATGTGCAGGTCAGGATAATCGTCATACAGATTCTTAATGGCTGTCTGCCAGTCGGGATAACGATGTACCTCGTCAAGAAACAAGTGTGTACCTCCGTGGGTATAGTGATAATCGGCAAGCCGGGCAAGCGAATTGGTGGAAAACCACAGATTGTCAAGCGACACATACAAGGCCTTGCGCAAATCGGGAAAGTCATTTTTAATGTGCTGCAATATAAGCGTAGTCTTCCCGACGCCCCGAGCACCCTTTATGGCTATAAGGCGGTCATTCCAATCAATACGGGAGTATAGATAACGGTAAAAATTCAGCCTGACCGATTTTATCCGCCGTGTATAGGTATTAAAAAGACTTTCCATAATCAATACAATTAATCGTTTTCATTTGCAAAGATACAAAAAAAACAATATTGAAAAGGCTTTTTTTTGAGAAAAAAACAATATTGAAAAGGCTTTTTTTGAGAAAAAAACAATATTGAAAAGGCTTTTTAAAGGGAAATACGGCATTTGTTTTCAAAACAGCCATACTCATCTATTATTTTAAAATTGTATAATATTGGATTTTTGCCTACATTTGCAGTTAAATGACAGGACTTAATTCACAACATGAGTTGCTTATGCGTGAGACCGCCACTGCACTGTCAGGCGGCGACGATCTTACCAATATATGCCCATCGCACTGGAGGGGAGAGCCGCTCCCTGCACAAAGTGCGGTAAAAGAGATTATTGCACTTGCGCGGGCTATCATATTCCCCGGTTTTTTCGGAGACAGCGACGTGACACGCAACAATCTGCCCTACTTCACGGGACTTTGGATAGAGAAGCTCTATAAACTGCTTACAGAACAAATCCATGCGGGAATGTCGATGGAACTTCATAAGGACAGAGCGCAACATTTTGAAAAAGCCGAACTCGAAGCCTCGGACAAAGCATGCATGTTCATAAGGCGTCTGCCCGAATTGCGCAGGCTTCTAAACACCGATGTCGTAGCCACTTATCACGGTGATCCGGCGGCGGTATCAGTCAGAGAGGTGATATACTGCTATCCCGGCATAAAAGCGATAAGCAACTATCGCATAGCCCATGAGCTGGTACTTCTTGATGTGCCCATACTTCCGCGAATGATAAGCGAGATGGCCCATAGCGAGACCGGTATAGACATACACCCCGCAGCATCCATAGGCGAAGCCTTTACCATTGACCACGGTACAGGCATTGTAATCGGGGCAACAGCCATAGTGGGGCACAACGTGAAGATATATCAAGGCGTAACATTAGGAGCCAAAAGCTTTGATCTCGACAAAAACGGCAATCCTGTCAAAGGCGAGCCTCGTCACCCGATCATAGGCAACAACGTGATAATATACTCCAACGCCACCATACTCGGACGCATAACCATAGGCGACAACGCAGTGATAGGAGGCAATATATGGGTGACCGAAAATGTCGCTCCGGGAGAAAAACTTATACAAGCCAAAGCCAATAACGTATTAAGACTGAAGCATTGATGAAAACCGAAACTTACGAAATGGTAGCCAAGACCTTTCAGGGATTGGAAGAGATACTGGCCAAAGAGCTAACCGACCTCGGAGCACAAAACGTGACAGCAGGCCGACGCATGGTAGCATTTGAAGGCGACAAAGAGCTGATGTACAAAGCCAATCTTTGCTGCCGCACGGCACTGCGCATACTTAAACCCATTGTCAAGTTCACAGCCGATGACCCCGACACTCTGTATGAGATGACGAAGGACTTCGACTGGACAAGCATAATGTCTGTCGACAAGACCTTTTCGATAGACTCCGTGGTCAACTCCGATACATTCACCCACTCGCGCTATGTGACCTACCGCGTCAAAGACGGCATAGTGGACTTTTTCAAAGACCGCTTCGGAGCAGACAAACGCCCCGGCGTCAGGCTTCAGGACGCTGACGTCATAATAAACGCGCACATCGACGGAAATCGCGTGACCCTGTCGCTCGATTCATCGGGCGAGTCGCTCCACAAGCGCGGCTACCGTGTGGCACAGACCGATGCACCAATCAATGAAGTGCTTGCCGCCGGCATACTACTGAAAAGCGGCTGGCACGGCGAGTGCCCGCTGGTGGATCCGATGTGCGGCTCCGGCACATTCCTCATTGAGGCCGCACTCATAGCCGCAAACATAAATCCCGGCGTATACCGTAAAAACTTCGCATTCGAGCAATGGAACGATTTTGACGAAGAACTCTTTGAGCGTCTGTATAACGATGACTCCGGAGAGCGCGAGTTTGACTACAAAATATACGGAAGCGACATATCGCCCAAAGCCATAGCCATAGCGGAGAAAAACATCAAGCAGGCAGGTGTGGGCCGCTATATCGACCTAAGCATCAAACCGCTTTCACAATGGACCGAAGCTCCTGCCGGCGGAGTGCTTGTCACCAATCCGCCATACGGCGAGCGCATATCGGTGGCCGATATGGACGGGCTGTATGAAATGATAGGCAACAAGCTCAAAAACGTGTTCAAAGGATATCACGCATGGATAATAGGCTATCAGGACGACTACTTCAAGCGCATAGGTCTCGCTCCTTCGGTAAAGATGCCGATGCTTAACGGCTCGCTCGAATGCGAGCTACGCGAATATATCATATTTGAAGGCGACTACAAGAGCTTCCGCAAGAGCGGAAATTCGCTGCGTAAAGAATCAACGGATTCAAAGGGGAAAGGCAAAGCACCACGACGGCTTACCGACAGCGAGTGGCGCATAGCGGCCCGCAAAAAAGGGTTCGGAGGAAAGGACGGCAACAAAGATGACCGACGCAGAGGCAACCGGCGTCCCGCCGGAAAACCGAGCCCGCTCGAAGACAAATACAAAGCAAAAAAACTCGGACGGCAAAAAAAAGAGGAAGCCCGGATGCCCAAACCGGAGACAACAATCGCAGAGAATCCGCTTGCCGTAAGACGCAATGAAAAAGCACTGAAGATGATAACAGGCAAAAAACCGTCAATACCCACAATGCGCTCCCGTAAAGGCTGGCGCACGGGCGACAACAACAAAGAAAAAAATTAAAATAAACCATACAGTATAAATCATGAACGGATACAAAGTACTACTTCTCGGCTCGGGAGGCCGCGAATCGGCACTGGCATGGAAAATGAGCCAAAGTCCCCTACTGCGCAAGTTATATATAGCACCCGGCAACGGCGGTACAACAGAATACGGTACCAACGTCAATATATCGCCGACCGACTTCGAAGCCATAGAACAATATGTATCCGACCATCATATCGACCTGATAGTCGTGGGCAACGAAGATCCGTTGGTGAAGGGCATATACGACTACTTCAAAGAGAAAAACGTGCCTGTGGTCGGTCCGAGCAAAGAGGGCGCGCGTCTTGAAGGCAGCAAGGACTTCGCCAAGCGCTTCATGCAGCGCCACGACATACCCACAGCCCGCTACCAGAGCTTCACAGCCGATACTCTTGAAGAAGGATACCGGTTTCTCGAAGGACTGAAAGCGCCCTACGTACTGAAAGCCGACGGCCTCGCGGCCGGCAAGGGCGTGCTCATACTTGACTCTCTCGACGAAGCGAAAAAATCACTTAAAGAAATGCTTTCAGGCATGTTCGGGTCATCGTCGGCCACGGTTGTCATAGAGGAATTTCTCTCCGGCATCGAGTGCTCGGTATTTGTGCTCACCGACGGAAAAGAATATCGCATATTACCCGTAGCCAAAGACTATAAACGCATCGGCGAAGGCGATACCGGACTGAACACCGGAGGCATGGGAGCAGTGAGCCCGGTACCGTTTGCCGATGACACTTTCATGGAGAAAGTACGCACACGTATCATCGAGCCGACGGTCAAAGGTCTTGCTGAAGAGGGCATCGAATACCGCGGCTTCATATTTCTCGGGCTCATAAATGTCGAGGGCGAGCCGAAAGTAATCGAATACAATGTACGCATGGGCGACCCCGAGACCGAAGCAGTTATGCTCCGTATAGAAAGCGACCTTCTCGAACTCATGCACGATGCCGCTCTCGGCCAACTCGGCGACAAGCCCATGGTCATAGACCCCAGAACAGCCGTAACCGTAATGATGGTATCGGGCGGATATCCGGGCGATTACGAAAAAGGCAAACCCATAAGCGGTATTGACAACGCTCACGAATGCTTTGTATTTCAAGCCGGTACCGGCCGCAACGCATCGGGCGAGCTTGTCACGACCGGCGGCCGTGTAATTGCCGTCAGCGCCTATGGCAAGGATATTGCCTCAGCGCTTAAAAAGAGCTACGAAAATGTATCTGTCATAAACTTCGACGGTAAATACGTGCGTCGCGACATAGGACAGGACCTTATAGCCCTGCAGCAAAAAAAATAACAGGGTTCGACACTTGTATTACTTCGTAAGTGAAAGAACAGGAACTAACCGCATTTTTACACTCCCGTTACGGTTTCCTCCTGATGCTTGCAGCATCAATGGCGGGAACCGTGACGGCTTATTTTGCCGGCGACATATCGCCACTGACAGGTAATACCGGCTTCGGATTGCCGTCGGCCAACGAATGGATCACCGGCCGCGGGCTGTCGTTGGGCATAAATCTCGCGCTCAATCTGGGCATAGCCGGCACGATGCTGTACATGAATCGCCGCTTCAACATCATACGTTCGGTATCGATGCTGCTTGCCGGCATGTTTCTTATCATGCAGGGCGCGCTCCCGTCACTGATGGGACAACTTTATGACGGCACTCTCATATGCTTTGTGGTAATGCTCGCCGTCATACCGTTTTTCACCACATTCCAGCGGACAGAGCGCACCCGACGCATATTTCTCTCATTCTGCCTGCTTAGCTTCGGGTCTCTTACCGACTACGCTTATGCCGCCTATATACTGGCGTTTCTGATAGGCACCTTTCAGATGCAGTGTTTTACTTTCCGCGGCCTTCTGGCATCGCTCATAGGCATAATCGTGCCCTATTGGATCATGTGGGGGTTCGGCATCATCTCACCCGACAGCTTCGCCATGCCGGAGTTTGTCAGCATATTCAAAGCGCTTGACACCCGCGAGATAGCACTGATACTGGTATATACGGGGGTCAATCTGTTTTTAGGTATGGGCTTCGGCATATTCAATGTCATCAAGATCTACGGATACAACTCACGCACCCGTGCTTACAACGGCTTCTGGATAGTGCTCTCACTGGTCACCGTACTGCTTGTGATAGCCGATTATTCCCATCTGGTCATCTATCTGCCCATGCTAAATTGCTGCACAGCTATTCAGATAGGACATTTTTTCACTATAAACAATATGTTGCGCAGCTATATCGGCATCCTAAGCGTTATAGCTATATATGTAATGCTTTATATCTGGAACATAGCCATATGAAAATAATCGTAGAAAAAAACATACCCTTCATAAAGGGGCTACTTGAGCCTTGGGCCGAGATTAACTATCTTGCTCCAGAGGAGATAAACCGCGAAAAAATGCTTGACGCCGACGCGCTCATAACCCGTACACGCACACGTTGCGACAAGGGACTTCTTGAAGGAAGCCGCTGCCGTCTGATAGCCACAGCTACCATAGGCACCGACCATATAGACCTTGATTACTGCAAGGAAGCGGGCATAACGGTGGCCAATGCACCCGGATGCAACGCGCCGGCCGTAGCCCAATATGTCTTCGCTTCCATTGCAGAAGTCATGAACCGGCAAAATGATGTACGCCCACCCGAAGCCATAACTCTGGGCGTAGTGGGTGTGGGCAATGTCGGCAGCGTCATAGCACGTTGGGGCCGAGCCCTCGGCATGAATGTATTATGTTGCGATCCCCCGCGTGCCGAAGCAGAGGGAGGCGAAGGCTTCACTGACTTGGACACTATAGCCCGACAATGTGACGTAATCACCTTTCATACACCGTTGACACGCAAGGGCAATCATGCGACATTTCACATGGCCGATAAAAATTTTTTCGACAAACTCGCCAAGCGCCCACTTGTCATCAATAGCGCACGCGGCCCCGTAATCGACAACGAAGCTCTTATCGATGCCATAGACAACGGACAAGTATCCAATGCAGCAATAGACTGCTGGGAAGGAGAACCGCAAATAAACCGCCGTCTTCTCGACAAGGCCGCCATAGCCACCCCACATATAGCGGGCTACTCGCGAGAAGGCAAGGTAAGAGCTACGGCAATGGCGCTCAAAGCAGTCACCGGCTTCTTCAACCTGCCCGACATAGCGCCCGAAGAAGCAGTGCCGGCAGGAGCAGCCGCCAATGTGACCCTCGCATCAATTGCCGCAAGCTACTCCCCTGCAACAGATACAAAAGCACTGAAAACCTCGCCCGACAGCTTTGAAGCATTGCGCAACCACTACGACCTGCGACACGAAGTGCCGGAAACCACATTATAAATAATAATACAATGGCAAAAGCCGAATATATACAACACAACCGTGAATGGCTTGCTGCAAAATCGCAAGAACCGGGTGTAAAGCCTATAGACAAAGGCATATTTTATAAACCCATAGCACATGCGAAACCCGGCGCACCGAGCCCCAACAGCAACAGCGTTGTCACGGTACACTATACCGGACGGACAATAAACGGTAAAAAATTTGACAGCAGCCGTGGTGGCACGCCATTGGCAATGCGTCTGCGCGATCTTATACAAGGATGGATAATCGCTCTTCAGCAGATGCATGTCGGCGACCGGTGGGAAGTCTACATACCGGCGGAGATGGGCTATGGAAAACTATCGCAACCCGGCATACCGGGCGGCTCGACACTCATATTCGATATTGAACTATTGGGTGTAAACTAAACTTTTACGGCCCACTTGACGGTGGGCCGTAAAATCATCAATATAAGTCGTTCATATTTCAATCGTCAAGAGCATCCTCGTCGATTGAGAAATCATCGGGAAACTCCTCATCATCTTCAAACAAGCTGTCGGCCGACGGCTCGCTCGCTTTCTTGTCATCGGAAGCGGCACTTTTCAACTTAACTTTCGGCTTGGCAGTCTTGGCCTCGCTGTCGCCGCCTTTCAGAGCCTCCATAATCTTAGCTTCGAGTTCATCGGCAAGTTCAGGATTATCGGCTATCATGCGTTTGGCGGCCACACTGCCCTGAGCCAACTTAGAACCATCATAACTGAACCAAGAACCGCTCTTGGATATGATGCCCAATTCCACACCGAGGTCAAGTATCTCACCCGAGCGAGAGATGCCTTCACCGAACATTATGTCGAACTCGGCACGCTTGAATGGAGGTGCCACTTTATTTTTAACCACCTTGACCTTGGTACGGCGACCAAGCACATCCTCGCCGTCCTTGATAGTGGTGGCCGAACGTATGTCAACACGTACCGACGAATAAAATTTCAACGCATTACCGCCTGTTGTGGTCTCGGATGGGCCAAACATAACTCCGATCTTGTCACGCAACTGGTTGATAAATATACAGCATGTGTTGGTACGAGATATGGTACCGGTCAGTTTGCGCATGGCCTGCGACATAAGACGGGCCTGAAGTCCCACACTGCGCTCTCCCATATCACCGTCGATCTCACTCTTTGGAGTAAGTGCGGCCACAGAGTCAATTACGATTATGTCAATAGCCGACGATCTTATCAGCTGCTCGGTTATCTCAAGAGCCTGTTCTCCGTTATCGGGCTGCGCGATAAGCAGATTATCGACATCCACCCCAAGTTTCTCGGCATAAAAACGGTCAAAAGCATGCTCGGCATCGATTATAGCCGCTATCCCGCCCTTTTTCTGCGCTTCGGCTATGGCATGGATGGCCAACGTGGTTTTACCGGAAGACTCCGGTCCGTAAATTTCGGTGATACGTCCGCGAGGAAATCCTCCTACCCCAAGAGCAAAATTAAGTCCTATCGAACCTGTAGGTATCACTTCGATATCCTCTACACGGTCATCGCCGAGTTTCATTATCGAACCGCGTCCAAAATTTTTCTCGATGCGCTCCATAGCCTGAGTCAGAGCACTTAACTTCGCCGCAGCAGGATTAGCCGTATCAGCGCCTTTCTTTATCGTAGTCTTTTTAGTTTTGTCCATGATAAATAAACGTTTGTCTATATTAATATTTTTCTAATGCAAAGATAACGCCTATGCCGTGCCGAAGCGCAGCCCACCGAAGTTAAAAAACAATAAAACACTTAATACCACGAAACGCAATGTAAAAAACGCTTGTCAACCAGCGCCAATGTTGGCAGGAACACCGGTACCACGGCATCCGGCTGCGACCCGCATGGCCTCTTGTATGGCCGTCCGGATATGCGGGCGCCGTGCTACTGGCGCCCCTACCAATCTGTTGCATTTTAATAGTTCAAACGTAGTTTGCAGCTGACTCCAATCTGCCGGCCCCACTGTTCCACAGATTTTGCGGATGATATATATAAAAGACAGGCATGGCAAAAAGCCATACCTGTCTTTTATGTCGGGGTGAGAAGACTCGAACTTCCGACCTCCACGTCCCGAACGTGGCGCGCTGCCAACTGTGCTACACCCCGAGGCCGATAATTCGACCGCAAAGATAAGACTTTTTTGTCAATCGGCAATCAGATTCACAATAAATTTATCTGAATCTATATTCGAAATCTTCCAATAAGAGGCAAAACGATAATTCTATTCACTTTCCCTTGCGACAAAGTATAGCATCGAAATGAGACTAAACAAGTATCCGATGTGCACAAACATAACCTATGGTAACTTTCACAGACTTCATTCTGCAATACAAAAAAGCCACAGTACTAATATACTACATCAAATTCGCATATATCCCGACAGGACGTTTAAAAACCACACCAAACTTTACCAATTATGGGAAAAACCGTATCTTTGTAATTATGAAAAGAAACGAAGCAAGACATATGAGGTCACTGCCTGTTGTGGCGGCGCTGCTGTTTCTCGCGGCATGCGCATCTATGGGCCGGCCCACCGGAGGTGACTACGACATAGAACCGCCCTACTACGTGCAGAGCAATCCGGCAATAGGCTCGAAGGGTGTTAAAACCAACAAAATAACCGTAGACTTCAACGAAAACATTCAGGTCGAGGATGTAATGACGAAAGTGGTTGTGTCGCCGGCTCAGAAGAGCATACCGTCAATAACAGCCAACGGCAAACGTCTTACCGTGGAATTGCGTGACACCATGCTGCCCAACACCACGTATACCATCGACTTCTCCGACGCTATAAAAGACCTCAACGAAGGCAATATACTCGACGGCTTCGCGATAGACTTCGCCACAGGCGACTCGATAGACTCACTACGCATATCGGGAATGGTTTTCGAAGCCCGCACTCTGGAACCGGCGCAAGGCATGCTCGTAGGCGTATACAGCAACCCGTCGGACACCGCCATAACAACACTGCCCATGGAACGAATAGCCAAGACCAACCAACTCGGGCAATTCACTATCAGAGGCCTCAAGCCCGGAGACTACCGCATATTTGCCATCAACGACATAAACCGCGACTATCACTGGGACCGCTCCGAGGACATAGCCTTTTACGACGTGACCATATCGCCCTATGCAGAACGGTCATCGCACCGCGACACCATATATACAACCGAAGGCATCGACACCATAGTCGACCATGAAGTAACGTCATTCTATCCAAATGACATACTTCTCACATGGTTTAACGAGGGATACCAGCCACAGTATCTGAAAGACTACTCCCGTCCCGACCGCAAGAGGCTGCTATTCAACTTCTCGACTGCATCAGACACTCTGCCCGAGATCACTATAATAAACGGTGTTGACTCCGGACGCCCCATCGATTCATGGACTCGCCTGAATACAGTGGCCACACTCGATACGCTCGAATACTTCATTACCGATACCGCACTCATGGCACAGGACACCATGATGCTGGAGGTAAAATATCTACGTACCGACACACTGGATATGCTGACATGGACCACCGACACCCTCAGAGTACTTTTCAAAGGAGCAAAGGAGGAGGCCCGACAGAAAGAGGAAGCGGCTAAAAAAGCGGAAAAACGCCGTAAAAAAGCAGAGAAAAACGGTGAAAACATAGACTCCATAGAAGCGGCAGAGGCGGCAAAGCTCACATTTCTAAATATAAATGCCAGAAGCGGCAACACTCAGGAAGTATATGCGCCTTTATTGTTTGAGACGGACCAGCCGGTCGAAACCATATTGCAGAACGGCCTCCATATGGAGATAATGCGCGACACGATATGGGACACCATAGCGGCTCCTCCACTCGAACGGGTCGATTCTTTCAACCTCATGCGCTATAAGCTAAATATGAAGTGGGAACCGGGAGTAAAATACCGATACTCGGTTGACTCGGCATCCGTAATCAGCATATACAACCAATGGAACTCCCCGTTCAAACACGAGTTTACCGTAAGGAAACTCGAAGACTATTCATCACTGTTCTTCAACATAACCGGAGTAAGAGACTCCGCCGTAGTCGAGATTCTCGACAAGAGCGACAAGCCGGTAGCGACAGCCCCATTGATTGACGGTGTGGCATCGTTTCCTCATCTGCAATCCGGCACTTTTTACGCCCGGCTATATATAGACCGCAACGGCAACGGAGAGTACGACACCGGCAACCTTCATGACAGCATACAGCCCGAGGAAGTTTATTATTTCCCCAAGAAATTAGTCCTGAAAAAGAACTGGGACGTAGAACAGTCATGGGATATATACGAGACGGCAATAGACCTCCAGAAGCCTAAAGAGATTGTAAAGAACAAGCCTAAAGAAAAGAAACGCCGCAATAAAGACGGATCGTACATAGACGAAGACGGCCGTACGAGATATGACGACGAAGAGGATGACGGATACGATGACGGCAACTTCTTCGGACCGAGCAACTCCAACGGAACACGAAACTTAGGCAACGGCATGAACAACGGCTTCGGCAATTTACGCAACAACAGGTTCTGAATCATATGAGCGGTACAGTTCTCGGCAAAGACATAATCAGCGAGCCACGAATGTGGAATCTGGCCATGCGCCTCAACTCCGCGGCACTGGACGTGATGCTATACAACGGCTCGCGACCCGACTCGCTGTTATACCGGCGCATACCTCTCGATACTTCCTCGCTAACATGGATAAAGGCCCTCGAAGAGACAGTATATGACAATCCGCTCCTCCTCGGTGACTTCAACAGCTCGCATATAATCATCGACACCACCCGCGTGGCCGCCGTACCGGACGAAATTTCGGCCGACACCGATATGCAGGAAACTGTAGCCGATATGCTTCTGCCCGATGACGACACAGCCGAAGAGCTGATAATAAGCCGCATACCCTCGCTGTCGGTAGCTATGATGATGAAAATACCTGAAGAAACCGCGACATTTCTGCGGCGCACATTCAACAACCCTGCCATCACACACCACCTCACTCCCCTGTGCCGCTATTTTTTCAACAACAGCAAACTCGGTCATACAGGAAGAGTCTATGTGAATCTACGACAAAAATCGCTTGACATACTCGCTTTCGGCAATGACTGTCTGCTGCTCGCCAACACGTTTGAGTTTGACAACATAGCCGATGCCGTGTACTATATAATGGCGTGCCGGGAGACTCTCGGATGCTCTGACCGCAATAATGAGGTGCTACTTGCCGGAAACGCCGAAGTCCGCGAAGAACTGACACCGATACTGCGCGAATATATCGGCTACGTCATGCCGGCCATATTCCCGTCAACAATGTTTAAAGCCGGCAAGGAGGCCTTGACGGCACCATTTGATTTAATAGTACTGCCACTATGCGAATAATAAGAGGAAAATACGGCCGACGCCGCTTCAACGTGCCCACCAACATATCGGCACGCCCTACTACAGACTTTGCCCGCGAAAATATATTCAATGTGCTTGAAAATATGGTCGATTTTGAAGGCCTGACCGCTCTCGACCTATTTGCCTGCACAGGAGCCATAACATTCGAGCTTCTTTCGAGAGAGTGCGAATGGGTCACCTGCGTGGAGAAAGCGGCAACCCAATACAAATTCATAAAACAGGTGGCACAACAGCTCGACATAAAAAACATATCGGTCATCAAGGGCGATGTGTTTAAGTTTATCGACACGTGCGACAAGCAGTTTGACATTATATTTGCCGATCCCCCCTATGACCTGCCCGACTTTTCAAAGGTGCCCGAAATGATACTCGGCTCCTCCATGCTGCGCCCCGGCAGCATTGTCATAATTGAGCATTCAAAGGCTTATGACTTCTCGGCACTCCCCCACTTCACGGAACACCGTGTATACGGCTCTGTCAACTTTTCAATCTTCCGCATAAATGCAGAAGCCGCCGACTGACCGCACCCCTGCTGCCAATAAAAACAGCATCATAAAATACCAAGGCCGAGTCTCTGTTCTGACCCGGCCTTGATTAGTTTATGAATGTCAATTAAATCCTGCAGTTCAGTTCATCAGAATTCTGCATTGTTAGGTGTACGCGGGAATGGGATGACATCACGTATGTTGGTCATACCGGTAACAAACAATACGAGTCGTTCAAACCCGAGACCGAAGCCCGCGTGAGGCACAGTACCGAAACGACGGGTGTCAAGATACCACCACATGTCCTTCATCGGTATGTCAAGTTCTTCAATACGCGCGCTCAGCTTGTCATAGTTCTCCTCACGCTCCGAACCTCCGATAATCTCACCTATCTTCGGGAAAAGCACATCCATAGCCCTGACGGTCTTATTATCGTCGTTGAGCTTCATATAGAAAGCCTTTATTTCCTTAGGATAATCGGTAAGAATAACCGGTTTCTTAAAGTGTTCCTCTACAAGATAACGCTCGTGTTCGCTCTGCAGGTCGGCTCCCCAGTAAACCGGGAATTCAAACTTATGCTTAGACTCCTCGAGTATTCTGACTCCGTCGGTATAGGACAGCCTCACGAACTCATTGTCAAGGACAAACTTAAGTCGGTCAACAAGTTCATTGTCATAGTGCTCGGCAAGGAAGTCGATATCATCGCGGCAATTGTCAAGAGCATACCTAATACAATATTTTATAAAGTCCTCGGCAAGGTCCATGTTGTCGGTGATGTCGAAAAACGCCACTTCCGGCTCAATCATCCAGAATTCCGACAAATGACGAGGAGTATTTGAGTTCTCGGCACGGAATGTAGGACCGAAAGTATATATGGCGCCGAGAGCAGTAGCTCCGAGTTCGCCTTCAAGCTGGCCCGACACGGTGAGGGCGGTAGACTTGCCGAAGAAGTCGGCCGAGTAGTCAACTTTGCCATCTTCATTCTTGGGCAGATTGTTGAGGTCAAGCGTGGTCACCTGAAACATAGCTCCCGCACCCTCACAATCGCTTGCCGTGATAAGGGGAGTATTCAGATAGAAAAAGCCTCGTTCCTGAAAGAACTTATGTATAGCAAAGGCCAACGCACTACGCACGCGGAGTATTGCTCCGAACGTATTGGTGCGCGGGCGCAGATGAGCTTTTTCACGCAGAAATTCCAGTGTGTGCCCTTTTTTCTGCAAAGGATAAGTCTCCGGATCGGCGGTACCGAATATTTCAAGCGCACCGGCCTGTATCTCGACAGACTGTCCCTTGCCCATTGACTCGACAAGAGTTCCGTCGACTTTTATGGCGGCACCTGTGGTGATGGGCTTTAGCTGCTCGTCGGTAAACTGCGCCATATCAAAAACGATCTGCACGTTTTTTACGGTAGAGCCGTCGTTAAGAGCGACAAACTGCACATGCTTGTTGCCGCGACGGGTACGCACCCATCCCATGACACACACCTCTTTGCCTAAAAGTTCGGGGCGGAAAAGGTCGATTATTTTTGTACGTTTCATTGAAAAATGATTGTATAGTCAGTTATTTTATTCAAAAGACCCCATCTTCAGGAAGTTGACCTCCTCCTGAGTCAGATAGCGCCAGCGACCGCGCGGAAGATTCTTTTTTGTAAGGCCGGCAAAGTATACACGGTCAAGTTTAGTGACATGATAGCCGAGGCTCTCAAATATACGGCGTACGATGCGGTTGCGTCCGGAGTGGATCTCGATACCGGCCTGATTGCGGTCGGTGTCGGTAGCGTAGCTGATAGCATCGGCATGTATCGGTCCGTCCTCAAGCTCTATACCGTCGGCGATAGCCTGCATGTCATCTTCCGATATATCTTTGTCAGTCCATACATGATATATCTTTTTCTTCACGTATTTAGGATGAGTCAGCTTAGATGCCAAGTCACCGTCATTTGTGAGAAGAAGCACTCCTGTGGTGTTGCGGTCAAGACGTCCCACAGGATATATACGCTCGTCACAGGCGCCCTTTACAAGATCCATGACAGTAGTACGGCCGTTGGGGTCATCGCTGGTAGTCACACAATCTTTAGGCTTGTTGAGAAGTATATAGCACTTGCTCTCAAGAGTAACTACCTTTTCGTCATATTCGACCACGTCGTTGTGCGAAATCTTGGTACCGAGCTCGGTAACGACCTCACCGTTGACCTTTACAAGACCCTGCTGGATGAATTCATCAGCCTCGCGACGCGAGCATATACCGGCATTGGCCATAAACTTGTTCAGACGTATCTGCTCGTTAGGATCGGGTATAGGCATTTCATACTCGATGCGTTTAGGACGCGGAACGAAACTCTTGCCCTGACGCGGAGCATTGAAGCCGCGGTTGCCGCCTTGAGGACGATTGTTGTTATAGCCGCCCTGCTGACGGTTATTGTTGTAACCGCCTTGACGATTGTTGTTGTAGCCGCCCTGCTGACGATTGTTGTAGCCGCCCTGACGATTATTGTTGTAGCCGCCCTGCTGACGGTTGTTGTAACCGCCCTGACGATTGTTGTTATAGCCGCCCTGCTGACGGTTGTTGTAACCGCCCTGACGATTGTTGTTATAGCCGCCCTGCTGACGGTTGTTGTAACCACCCTGACGATTGTTGTTGTAGCCGCCCTGCTGACGGTTGTTGTAACCGCCTTGACGATTGTTATTATAGCCGGAGGGACGATATGCATTGTAGCCTTCAGGCTGTGAGGACGGAGCATAGCCTTCCGCCGACTGGTCAGCCGTATTTTCAGCACCCTCTACACCCTGCTGAGGCTGATATTGACGAGGCTGATAACCGCCTTGATTGTTGTAGCGGTTGTTGTAGCCGCCCTGCTGACGATTGTTGTTATAACCGCCTTGATTGTTATAGCGGTTATTATAGCCGCCCTGCTGACGGTTATTATAAGGTCTGGGCTGGTAAGGACGGTCATAGCTATTGTATTCGCGGTGCCCGTTTTCGGGAGAATGGTAGTCGCCCTGCTGACCGTGATCCACTTTACTGCTGAAGTTGTTTTCGCCGTCTGATGACGCTGCGATACGGTTTTCCCCAATTCTTGGCCGTTTTGGTTTCTTTTCTTCGTTGTTATCCATAACTTCGGTACGTTAAAAATAAATTTAAGTTTCTGCCTCTCGGCGATTCAGGCTTTGCCTTGATTAGAAATTAAACGTTTAATAGTTAAATTAATAGAACGTAATGTAAATTTAAAAGTTGACAAGAAAAATACATCGGTGTTGCACCTAAAGTACATTAGTACTGCCTTTTAAGCGAAACGATGCAAAATTAAGTTTTTTATTTGATTGAAACAATATTTTCATAAGTATATTTATATAGAAAACGCCCCGATTTTTTCAACACCGGGGCGTTTTAGAGTTTTTTAATATATGCGTCAACCGCAATCAATAACCGGTATAAGTATGAGGGCTAAGTTTCTTAAGTTCTTCCTTGACCTGCTCACTGACATTAAGTGTATCGATAAACGATGCTATGCTTTCAACTGTCACCGTAGTGTTTACGCGAGTGAGCTCTTTGAGTGTCTCGTAAGGCTTGGGGTAACCTTCACGGCGCAGTATAGTCTGAATGCCCTCGGCAACGACATTCCACATATTGTCAAGGTCGCTGTTGATAGCATCGACATTAAGCAGCAGTTTATTGAGGCCCTTAAGCGTTGATGCGATGGCTATAAGCATGTGAGCCAACGGAACTCCTATATTGCGGAGCACGGTTGAGTCAGTGAGGTCGCGCTGCAGACGCGATACGGGCAACTTGGAGGCAAGATGCTCGAGAATAGCGTTGGCTATACCAAGGTTGCCTTCAGAATTCTCGAAATCAATCGGATTGACCTTGTGGGGCATTGCCGACGAACCCACTTCGCCTGCTTTAATCTTCTGCTTGAAGTATTCCATTGATATGTATTGCCACATATCTTTGTCAAGATCAAGTATTATAGTGTTGATACGGCGCAATGCGTCAAATATGGCGGCAAAGTTGTCATAATTGGATATCTGCGTAGTATACTCCTCGCGCTCTATGCCAAGACGGTCGCTAAGGAATTTAGCGCCGAATTCACGCCAGTCAGTATCGGGATAAGCCGTCAGGTGAGCATTAAAATTACCTGTGGCTCCGCCGAATTTACCGCTTATGGGGGTGGCATCAAGTAAGGTCAGCTGCTTGCGCAGACGATACGTAAAGACTTTTATCTCCTTGCCGAGTCTTGTCGGAGAAGCCGGCTGTCCGTGGGTCTTGGCAAGCATGGGTATGTCATACCACTCTTCGGCCAATTTCTCAAGATGTTCGATAAGCTCATTCAAAGCCGGACGATATACATCGGCAAGAGCCTCTTTAAGCGACAAAGGCACTGAAGTATTATTAATATCCTGCGATGTCAAGCCAAAATGTATAAACTCTTTATGAGCATCAAGGCCAAGCAGGTCAAACTCCTCTTTAAGGAAATATTCCACAGCTTTTACATCATGGTTCGTTACCGCTTCAATCTCCTTTATGCGCATGGCGTCTTCTATGGAGAATTCACGGTAAATAGCCCTCAGGTTGTCAAATATCTGAGGATTCACATCGGCAAGTTGTGGAAGCGGCAACTCGCACAACGCAATGAAATACTCAATTTCCACTCTTACGCGATAACGTATAAGGGCAAATTCCGAAAAATACTCGTCAAGTCGCTCGCATTTTCCGCGATAGCGTCCGTCAATCGGCGAAATAGCCGTAAGCTGTGTCAATACCATAAATTTATGCGATAATGAATTTAGGTCGCAAAGTTACGGAAAATCAAGGGAAAATGAAAAATATGCGATTTTTATTGAAATTTATTTTGTCGTTACAAAAAAGCGTTGTAACTTTGCATCGCTTTAACGGAGAACACGGGCGCTTAGCTCAGCTGGTTCAGAGCATCTGCCTTACAAGCAGAGGGTCGGGGGTTCGAATCCCTCAGCGCCCACTCAACAGACAATAATCCGCGTCTCCGCATAAAGCATTCCCCGATAAAGATCGGGCGCTTAGCTCAGCTGGTTCAGAGCATCTGCCTTACAAGCAGAGGGTCGGGGGTTCGAATCCCTCAGCGCCCACTCAAGCCTCCATTTTCGGAGGCTTTTTTCATCTCCTGCCGAAATTCAGATTCCGGATTACGGGGAGGAATAATTTAATGAATTCAAGCTTTTACTAATTTTGTCTTACATATAGCATATATACCACGCAAATGTAATTAACCGATTTTATTATATCGTCGATAAGACGAAGATTAAACAATCTCTTACAAACATGACTACACATCTCACTTACGAGTGTGTGAGTAAGATTCATTTTATAACAAATCGGTATTTACATAATGGGTATTATTGTAAACAATCTGTCGTACGTGCTTCAGGATGGCACCACAATCTTAAACCATATAAGTTTCTCAATAAGTTCCAAGACAAAATGTGCTCTCATAGGCGCCAACGGTTGTGGAAAATCCACTTTAATAAATATACTACATGGAATTCTGGCTCCAACCGAGGGCGATATATCGTTAAGTGACACTCCTTATCTTGTACCACAGCATTATGGCCAATACAATGATTATACAGTAGGAGAGGCTCTTGGCATACAGGATAAACTGACCGCATTAAAATCGATACTGTCGGGCGACTCATCCAACGAGGCTTTTGAAATTCTTGGAGACTGCTGGACAATAGAGGACGATGCACGCAATACTCTTGACTCATGGGGCTTGGGGCATGTGCATCATAATACTGTTTTTAGCAACCTGAGTGGCGGCGAAAAGACAAAAGCTTTTCTTGCAGGCATATCCCTGCATAATCCGCGTATCATCCTTATGGATGAACCGACCAATCATCTTGACGAGGAAGCGCGCGCAGTTCTTTATGATTTTATAGACCGCTATAATGGAGCACTGCTCGTGGTCAGCCACGATTCATATTTTGTCAAACAACTATCATTGACTTCCCGGATAAAGCTATGACAGCCCACAATATGCATCTAACTACCGTCAATAATGCAATCCTGTATTTTTGTTGTTTAAGAATATCTATTCAATTGGAAGGTTATGCTGTTTCAAAAAACTAAGTTTATCCCAATATCCTCTCTGGTATACGATAAGGTCATCCTTGAAATGGAAGAATCCGCAGCCCCGAAGCCCAAGCGGATCTTTCCACTCCATTATCGCCCATTCCCCATCTTCAAAAATGTTTTCAACGATACAAACCATTTTAGTCTTTGCAAACTCGTCAGCAAACATCTGGCGTATAGCTTCTTTCCCTACTACAGGATCATTAGCAACCTGATGGTTTACAGCATCATCTGCATATAATGCGGCAATTCCCGCCACATCTGATGCATTGAAGCAACCAATCCACTTTTTTAAAACTTCTTTTGGTCTCATTTTATCTAACTTGTCAATCATTCTTATAATGTCAATGACATCTCACATTGTTTTCCCGACGGCTTAATGTCGATAGTATCAAGGTTACATTATGTGCCATTGGCGTTCATATGTTTCTGACGATTCGACATTATGGTGTCGAAGTTATCACGACCCCAGTTTATGAGGGCCTCGATATGAGGCAAAAGAGTTCTGCCGAAATCCGTCACCGAGTATTCCGTGCGTGGCGGCACGTCGGGAAACAGCTCCCGACTGATTATGCCGTCGGCGGTAAGCTGCCTGAGCACCTGCGACAGCACCTTCTCCGATACTGACGGTATATTGCGGTACAACTCGTTGAAGCGCACCCTACCGTTCTCTGAAATCTTCACGAGAACAACCAGCGCCCACTTATTGCCAAGCCATTCGAGCATCGGAGCCGCCTTGCAGTATTTGTAATCCAACTTTTTTGCCATATCAGGTCATCCAAAAGAAACTGACAATGAGCGAAACTAACTTTCAGGTAAGGGTCAAACCAATTGGTAAGTTATTGTTTCAGCTATTATATCCTTCTAATTTTGCAATACAAATATAAACATCAGTGGGCGAGAGCACATGCCGACAAATCCGAAACACAGCACAAAGCACTCTGGCTCACAACAAAATTAACAATTTTCATCGAGATATGATATTTCCAGAGTTACATTTCACAGGACAGGTATGGCGACCGCCTTACGAGGCAAACTCGCAGTTGCTGCAACTTACTTCCGGCTGCACTTGGCACAGATGCAAGTTCTGCAGCCTTTATCACGGCACTCCGTTCCGTATGTCACCGTTATCGGAAGTGGAGGAAGACTTGAAAGTTATCCGTCAGTGGCAACCACGAGTCCGGCGAGTTTATCTCACGGGTGCAAACCCATTCGCATTGAGTTACAACAAACTTATGGATGTGGCACTGCTGTTGAGAAAATATCTTCCCCATATGGTTTCGTTCGGTATGTTCGCCCGAGTCACCGATATCACTCCAAAATCAGTAGATGAACTGAAGAATCTCCACCATCTGAAACTCGACAGCATCAACATCGGTATCGAAACGGCTCACGACCCTACTTTGGAGAGAATGGACAAAGGCTACCACGCCTCCGACATTCTTGAACAACTGTCAAAACTTGACGAAGCCGGAATACGCTATAATGTTTTTTACCTAAACGGACTCGGGGGTAAAAACAACGGCGAGGCCAGTGCGATAGCCACTGCCGAAGTACTCAACCTGCTCCATCCATGCATCATTAACATAGTGTCACTGACCATCTTCCCGGAATCAAAGCTATACAAGGAAGTTTTAGACGGCACATATGTCGAAGAACCGGAGATAGAGCGCCTGATAGAGATGCGGACACTTATTGACCGGCTGAACATAAAAGTCAACCTGCTCGGTCACCATATTTCCAATACGGTACCAATAACCGGAGCATTGCCGGATGACAAAACTGCAATACTCCGTGAGTTTGACAAATCAATAGCGCAGTTTCCGGAAATGGAACTGAAAGCCTATCGTAACAGCATACGTCATCTGTAAAGATCCAAGGGCTGCATCCAGCCCTGTTCATTCGCCATCTTCTGGTTGCGATAAGCCTTTTCTGCTTCTTGTCAACACACCATATATTGTTGTGCGCCATTATGACAAGGCGCATCCTCAATGCCACATCGTGTTCAGCCGTGTTGACAATGCCGGAAAGATTCTTACACAGACCACCAACTTCAAGAAGAACGAGCGTGTCTGCAAGGATTTTAATCTGAAGCATAGTCTGATGCAGGGAAAGAGCAAACTCAATACCGATGTTTCCAAACTCCGAGGAAAGGAAAAAGTCCGCTATCAGCTTGTCCGCGACATTGCAAGCGTCTATATCACTCCATCTGTTACCGACTGGAATTCATATGTTGACCTGTTGCGTAGGAATGGCATAACAGTGCGTGAGAAAATTGGGAAGTCAGGGCGCGTCAATCTTTATTACGGAGTTGGCAAGCACGAGTTCTGGTACAAGAAACTTGATCCATTTCTCACCCGCGAGAATCTTGAACAGAAATTCAAGGAGCGCAGGGAAAAACAGCAAGCGGAAAAGGCGCAACCCCGGACATCGCAACAACCACAACGGCAGTCACAGCCTCAAACACGACCCAAGCCGCAGTCCAAGGCACAGCCCAAGCCAAAGCAGCCTGACCCGATAGTCATACCACCATTGCCGGATGTTGTATGCGGTGTAAAAATTGACCGTCTGCGGCAACAAGCCTATCAGGAGGGCAAGTTCATAAGCATAGGAATTTGCGACCCCGGCGGCGTTGTGCCTCTTACCCATTGGATATGGTATGATTTCGACAAACGAGAACCTGTAATAAGCCGGGCATATCCATCCTACCACAAAATCCCCGAAGCGTTCCAGCGACAGTTGGCGGCAAAGCAATCCCCCGCATCGTCATCGCAAGGTGCCGGAATCCGGTTCTCATCTCCTTCTCTCGGTGGAAATATTCCCGAAGAACAAGGCTTCGCCCACGGTGACGGAGTTCCGGACGACTTCAAGCACTTCCTTGAAATGCACCCCGGCATGAGCTTCGAAGAAGCCCTGCACCGTTTCCGAGACGAGCAGAAAGACAACCTACGCCGCAAAGGTATACGTTTACATTAAGCAAATAAGAGTCGCTGAATGCAGTCCATTTCAGCGACTCTTATTAATTATATGAGATAGTGGTTGAGTGAATACAAATTAGTCCGTTTCCAACGAGCATCTGAATCTCCATCATAGGCATCCAATGGGTCAGTATACTCATTATTATTTATATGGTCCTCATATGGTGACTCATAATCTGCCTCTGGAGTTATGTTTTCTATATTTACAACCCCTATCGTATATTCCCAAGCATCAACTATTTGGTCATATTTAGGCTCTGCCAAAACTTTTCCATCTGTATCAATGACACCGAATTTACCATTCTTCTCAATCAATAGTCGATTATAAGCAAACAGATAAATCCCATCATATATATTGGGTAGTATAATTTCACCTTTATAATTCAATAAGCCCTTATATTTACTACTTGATCCATATGAGTTTGGCAAATATTGAATTTGACGGAGAGGGCACAATTTCATTTGGCTTAATTGTCTTTCCAAACACAAAAAGATTTCCTAATCCATATTCTGTAGAAGAATCTTTGAAGTATCCATAAATAACCATATCTTTAGCCAAAAGGAATTCATAAGAATCTGTATAAAGGATATTGCATTGAGCTGGTTCGCAACATCCGTCAGATTAATCGCTCCGTTAATTTCGATGTATTCCATAAATAATTAGATTTATTTATCTTTTATTTTCCCAATTTTGCTCAATCTTTCAAATATGGTTGTGCCGGTAAGTCGTTGATACCGATTAAGTCCCTTAATTAGCCCACTCCCAAACTCTTTATGTATAAAAGTCATTACACTAAACATAGGACTTTTATATAGCGTTAAGGCATAATTCATGTCCGTCTGACATAATGTCTCCCTATCTGAACGCCCATCCATCACACAAGCATTTAATCGATTGAATTGTTGCTGATAATAATGGGCAGTTTTAGCAAATATATTTTCTTGAATTTTTTGCTTAATTTGTAGTTGCTGTATTCTAACAGCTTGAGCGACCTCATAAAATTGTTCTATTTTAGCGAAATCAGAGGGGCTCAAACGTGAAGCATAAATATGTTTGTACTTATCCCAAGCATTTTCTTCAAAAATTGGGATAGAGTAATGTAGTTGTTGCTCGTTAATTGCTTCACCAGAAATTCCCTCAACTTTTAAATACTCAATGTTCTTCTCAATGTTCTTTATTTGAAGAATAAGTATTGTTGTTGCCGATTTTAGGCTTTTATGTTCCTTATTAAGGTATATAAAGAGTGTGACCAGTACTGTAATCACTAATATTATTGTCTGAAAGAAATTTGAATTCAAAAATTCTATCATGTCACTAAATGAGTTTTATGGTTCATTGTTTAATGCAAAGTTACGAATTTATTATGAGATTTTAACAATTAAACGTGGCGCCACTGCGAAATTTTGCGCTGAACCAGATGTACACCAGCATGAGCTTCGAGGAAGCCAAACGCCGCTTCAAGGACGAGCAGAAAGCAAAGCAGCTACGCAAGGGTCCCAAACTCCACTAAAACAATTGCCACCGAGAGAAAACTCCCGGTGGCTTTATTCTTATAAAGCATCTATATTCCCGGATTGTATATCTGGAATAGAACTTCGGATTTTCTCAATGGGCCAGTTCCACCATTGTATCTCCATAAGTTTCTTTATAACTTCCGGTACGAATCTTTTACGAATCTCTTTTGACGGTACACCGCCCACTATTGAATATGGCTCAACATCTTTGGTGACGACAGCTCTTGTCCCGATAATTGCACCGTCGCCGATAGTCACTCCCGCCATAATTACCGCATCGTAACCAATCCATACATCATTACCAATCACAATATCGTCTTTGCTGTCCCAAGCTGTGGCAACATCCGATTTCGGCAAATCCCACTCCTCAAAGAACAAAGGGAATGTATAGGTAGACAACGATTTAAGCGTATGATTGGCGCAGTTGAAAATAAACTTTGCACCGCAGGCTATCGAACAGAACTTACCGATAATAAGCCTGTCATTATTTATCGGATAATGATAGAGCACGTTGTTCTTCTCGAAGTCTCGCGGGTCATTCACAAAATCATTGTAGATGGTGAAGTCTCCGACCTCGATTGTAGGGCGTGTGACAACTGATTTCAGATACACTGTCTGATTATCATTGGAACGTGGATAAATTTTATTCTTGTCCATAGTTTAATCCTTTAACTGTTTGATAAGCCATGCCATATTTTCGCCGAGGTTGCGCATATTTGCCATGCCTTCGTCATCGCTGAGCACATCGCCGATATTCTTACCGTAAACTATATTCCAATAGGCCGAGCCAACGACAACCATCTCTTTATTGAGCATAGATGACCGTGTTGCCGTCCTTGCGTGAGCTTCCGTTAGTTCCGATTACTTTCATCTGTTGTATTTGCGTTTTATCTCATCGATTGACTTGCCGACGATACCGAAGTTTTCATCTGGCAACTCCTTAATTGTAACCGTAAAGAACTGCTCCGGGATATGTGTTATCTCGGAGGCTGTTTCTGTCAGCCGTTCAATCAGCTCTTTCTTCTGTTCAGCAGTCAACCGTCCGCTTTCGATTGATATGTATGGCATCGTAAGAATTATTAGAGTTTGTTTTTGCTCCCGAGGTTATAAGGACAGATGTCTCTACATTTATGGCAAGATATTTTCCATGTTTTTTGTTCCTCGTCATCGCCAAATGCATGGTTCCAGCAATCAAGTTGCTTTAGTTCTGATTCAGACAGAGCGTTAATCGGACAGACATCGGCACATAAATTGCAGTTGTTGCATATTGGAGCGAGAAGCGGGTCTGGTTCAAATTCATGCTCAGATAACACAGCTCCCAGCCATACCATACTGCCATATTCAGGTGTAATCAGCAAGGAATGTCTGCCTATTGTCCCTATTCCTGCTGCCTGTGCGGCATGTTTCTGAGATACTATTGAACGGAATCTATTGGTTGAAGAGTCCCAAAGACTCTCATTGGTTGGTATCGGGACGCAGACTATTTCATGTTTCTCCATCTCAATACAGAAATCCATGGCAATAGCATCCAGTTTGGGTGTCATGGAATTTCTGACATGAGTGTAAGGTACGGCTGATTTGCACCTAAGTGTCCCGACTGGAAACCGGCACGCAAAAGATATGACTGATTGGCACGAGGGCATCACATCTAAGGGATGGAATCCTTTTGGTGCACCATCGAACCGGTCAATAGAGGCCACGCCACACAAATCTGCACCCAACGTAAACAGTATATTCTTAATTTCTATCTTATCCATTATTTCTGTAGACTTTTATTTCCTTTTTATCGTCTGACATTTACGTTTCGTCATTTCTTCGGCGAAAGCATGTTCGCCATGGTCGCGGATATAGCGGATGCAAGCCGGACAGTCTGATTTGAAAAGAAAGGCGAATATCTTCCCTATGAAATTAGAATATATCTTACACTCATTCACATTCTTGGAGCATTCAGCGCAAGTGTGGTACCCCCTACCCTCGACGCAAGACCTTATCTTACACCATGTTGCCTTCACATTCTCATGACAACCGAGACATTTGTCCGACAGATACTTTCGGCACGCGCCGCAGTAAAGGCCGCACGCCGCTATGAGTTCTTTGTTTGCTTCTATATTCTTCATATATCAAATGCACCACAGTCCGATGATGCAGGCTACAATAATACAGAAGCGTGGACTGCAACGCCACGTCTTAATTGGAGGTCGTAGGAAACCTTGGATACAGATGTAGAGATAGCAGCCCACGCCATATGCGTGAGAACCGCTATGCCATCTTTGTATCCTGAAAAGTTCCTACGTTTCCAATTACAAGAGAGCATACCGCTTCTTATTTTCAAAATGTCGTAGGCTGGCTAATGCCAACCCGACCACAAAGTTACGAAAATTTTATGAGATTTTAATGGTTGAGCGTGATGACCCGAAGAGATTTTGGACTTAGGTCACCGCAAAAGTCGGGTCAGCGGATTTTCCCGGTGGGCGACGTGGATGTATCGTGGTATAGTATTACCTTTGCATCATGAAATCGGAAAAACTGCTTCGAGCCATCCTGCCGGAGGTACTCATAGATAATTTTGAAGTC
>NZ_VSMC01000031.1 GCF_008728965.1 Heminiphilus faecis
CACGCACGATGCTTTCCTCATAGAAGCCATTCGGGCGAAGTTGCCCGGCAGTGTAACCGTCAACTCCATTATCTCTTTCCTCCAAAGTGACATCAAGGGTTTCTTTGGTTTTATCCACCTTGACGACTTCAAAATATTCAATCATTTCTTCCGGCAGAAGACATTCCGCCAACTCGATATACGGATTCTTTTCCATCCCAATTCTATTTTGAAGGCAAAGGTAAGATTTTAATTCTACAAACACAGGTTTATTACCATGCGCCGCATTTTTGCCAAAGATACGTATTTTTTACCATAATTTACCACTCAAACAAGGCATAAATAATGTAGCCGCACATAAAAATAAGGCGTTGAAACAAGCTGTTAATCACTATGTTTCAACGCCTTATAAATTGTCGGGGTGGCGGGATTCGAACTCGCGACCCCCTGCTCCCAAAGCAGGTGCGCTAACCGGACTGCGCTACGCCCCGATTGCCGTTAAGCGAATGCAAAGTTAACAATTATATTTTACATGCGCAACATATAATTGTCAATATTCATCCCAAGGTTTTATATCTATATCGTCAATCGACATATTGGTGAAAGCGTGGATGAATGTCGAAGCGAGGCGGGCATTGGTAAGAAGCGGTATATTCAGGTCTATCGCCGCACGCCGTATACGGTATCCGTTGGTAAGCTCTGTTTCCGACAGGTTCTTGGGTATGTTCACCACTAAATCGACCTCCTTGTCGTGAAGCAGCGACAAAGCCTGAGGCTGCATATCGGGCTGGCTGGGCCAATACACTTTTATGGCGGGGATGCCGTTGTCGGTAAGGAACTGATGAGTTCCACCGGTAGCATAGAGGCTGTATCCGTTATTGTGCAGAGCGTGGGCCGCATCAAGCATGGCCGCTTTCTGCTTGGCCGTACCTGTCGACAACAGCACACCCTTGCCTTTGGAGGGAACACGCACTCCGACCGACAGCATGGACTTCAATATAGCTTCGTCAGTGTCGGCACCTATGCACCCTACCTCACCGGTAGAAGACATGTCAACACCGAGTACCGGGTCAGCACCCTGAAGGCGCGAAAATGAGAATTG
Source organism: Heminiphilus faecis (assembly GCF_008728965.1). Lineage (GTDB taxonomy): Bacteria > Bacteroidota > Bacteroidia > Bacteroidales > Muribaculaceae > Muribaculum > Muribaculum faecis. The sequence goes on from NZ_VSMC01000031.1 coordinate 1,082, forward strand.
CGAAGCCTTTATGCCCACGTAGTCGAGATCAAAGGCGTTTTTATGCGGTTTTTCCACCTCAAGCCCGAGCATGACACGTGTAGCGATATCGATAAAATTCAGTTTCAGGACCTTGCTGACAAACGGGAATGATCTCGAAGCACGCAGGTTGCACTCAATCACTTTTATGTCATTGTTCTTGGCAAGAAACTGAATGTTGAAAGGACCGGAAATATCGAGCGCCTTGGCTATCTTCTGACTTACTTTCTTGATGCGTCGGATGGTCTCCACATACAGTTTCTGCGGAGGGAACTGGATTGTGGCATCGCCTGAGTGTACGCCGGCAAACTCAATGTGCTCCGATATGGCATAGACCTTTATCTCTCCGTTCTGCGCCACCGCATCCATCTCAATCTCCTTGGCATCCTGAATAAACTCGGTCACGACAACCGGATGCTGTTTTGAGACGTTGGCAGCAAGACGCAGGAAACGCTCAAGCTCCTCATTGTTGCTGCACACATTCATGGCTGCACCCGACAATACGTAGCTCGGACGCACAAGCACCGGAAAACCCACCTCATCAATGAACCGGTGTATGTCATCAAACGAAGTCAGCTCACGCCAGCGCGGCTGGTCCACTCCTATACGGTCAAGCATCGCCGAAAATTTATGCCGGTCCTCGGCATTGTCGATAGAAGAGGCCGAAGTACCGAGAATAGGCACATCGGCGGCATCAAGACGTGTGGCGAGATTGTTGGGTATCTGGCCGCCTACCGACAGTATGACACCGTGGGGCTGCTCAAGATCAAGTATGTCCATGACTCGCTCGTAGGTGAGTTCGTCAAAATACAAACGGTCACACATATCATAGTCGGTAGACACAGTCTCGGGATTGTAGTTGATCATCACCGAGCGCCATCCTTCGCGCTTTACTGTCATAAGCGCGTTTACCGAACACCAGTCAAACTCAACCGAGCTTCCTATACGGTAAGCTCCTGATCCGAGCACGACAATCGACCGATGGTCATGCATATAATCGACATCGTTCTCAGAGCCGTTGTATGTCAGATACAGATAGTTGGTCATTGCAGGATACTCGGCACCCAAAGTGTCAATCTGTTTTACCACAGGCACTATGCCGAGCGACTTGCGCATAGCCCTCACAGCCGACACTTCGGCATCCACATCGTAAGGTGCAGATTTAAATACCGCACGCGCTATCTGGAAATCGCTGAAACCCTGCTCCTTGGCCTGACGCAAAAGTGCTTCAGGTATGGATTGAATATCGTCATAAGCCTCCAGTTCATCGGCTGTCGTGACGATATTGTACAACTTGTGCAGAAACCAACGGTCTATCTTCGTGAGCTCATGTATGCGCTCTATGCTATAGCCTTGCCGCATGGCCTTAGAAATGACAAACACACGTTTATCGGTAGGCTCCTTAAGCGCATGGTCTATGTCGGAAATCTTTATCTCCTTGTTTTCGACAAAACCGTGCATTCCCTGCCCTATCATACGCAGACCTTTCTGAATAGCCTCTTCAAAAGTGCGTCCGATAGCCATAACCTCGCCCACAGACTTCATCGAGGAACCGATTTCACGTTTAACGCCGTGGAACTTACCGAGATCCCAACGCGGTATCTTCACCACAATATAGTCAAGAGCCGGTTCAAAAAATGCCGAAGTCACTTTAGTAACCGAATTTTTCAACTCGAAAAGTCCGTAACCGAGTCCGAGTTTCGCTGCTACAAAAGCCAATGGATATCCGGTAGCCTTGGAAGCAAGCGCCGACGAACGCGACAAGCGTGCGTTAACCTCTATAACCCTGTAATCCATTGATGCGGGGTCAAATGCATACTGCACATTGCACTCGCCGACAATGCCGATGTGACGTATTATCTTAATGGCCAGCTTGCGCAGATAGTGATAGTCTTCGTTGGAAAGAGTCTGCGAGGGAGCCACTACAATCGACTCGCCCGTATGTATGCCCAACGGGTCGAAGTTTTCCATATTGCATACGGTAATGCAGTTGTCATAACGGTCACGCACCACTTCATATTCGACTTCTTTCCACCCTTTAAGCGACTTCTCCACGAGTACTTGCGGAGAAAACGCCAATGCTTTCTCAACAAGCGCCACCAGCTGCTGCTCGTCATCACAAAACCCGCTGCCCAGACCTCCAAGCGCATAAGCGGCACGCACAATGACCGGATAGCCAAGCTGATCGGCCGCACTTATGGCATCGGCTATGGTATTGACAGCCTCGCTCTTTATGGTCTTTACGTTGATTTCATCAAGTTTTTTTATAAACAGTTCACGGTCTTCAGTATCCATTATGGCCCGTACGGGAGTACCCATAACCTCGACACCGTACTTTTCAAGCACGCCGCTTTCATATAGCGCCACACCGCAGTTAAGCGCCGTCTGACCGCCAAAAGCGAGCATAATGCCGTCAGGACGTTCTTTCTCTATGACCTTCTCAACGAAATAAGGCGTGACCGGAAGGAAATATATTTTGTCGGCAAATCCTTCGGAGGTCTGCACCGTAGCGATGTTAGGATTTATCAACACGGTATTGATACCCTCCTCCTTCATGGCCTTCAACGCCTGCGAACCGGAATAATCAAACTCACCGGCCTCACCGATTTTCAAAGCCCCGCTTCCGAGGAGCAATACTTTTTTTATTTTATGTTCAATCATAACAGCAACTGACTTTGATTATAGCATGTTGATAAATTCATCGAAAAGAAATTCAGTATCCTTGGGCCCGGATGATGCCTCGGGATGAAACTGCGCGGAGAAAAACGGCTTTGTCTTATGCCGGATACCCTCGTTTGTACCATCGTTCATATTGATGAACAACGGCTCCCAATCCTGAGGCAGAGTAGTGTCGTCGACAGCAAAACCGTGATTCTGTGATGTTATATAACATTTATCGGTACCGGCACGACGCACAGGCTGATTATGGCTGCGATGTCCGTAACGGAGTTTGTAAGTACCGGCTCCTGCGGCTTTAGACAACAGCTGGTTGCCCATGCATATACCACATATAGGGCGTCCTATAGCAATGGCTTTCTTTATATTTTCGACGGTTTTAACCACCATATCCGGATTGCCCGGACCGTTTGAGATAAACAGTCCGTCGTAAGGTATAGACGTAAAGTCATAATCCCACGGCACACGTATGACCTTGACGCCCCTGCGAGTCAGACACCTTATTATATTATGCTTGACTCCGCAGTCGACAAGCACTACCGTTTTTTGCCCCTCGCCGTGCACCTCAACATTGCGGCAGCTGACTTTCGCCACAAGGTTCTCGGCATTAGGGTCATAGTAAGGAACATCGGACGCACCGTCGACAAGTATCTTTCCAAGCATCGAACCGTGCTCGCGCAAGTGCTTTGTAAGCGCGCGCGTGTCCACGCCGTATATGCCGGGTATTTTCTCCTCCTTGAGCCAGTCGGCAAGACTTCTGTCAGCCTGCCAGTGGCTATGGTCCCACGAATAATCCTGTGCCACGATAGCCTTGCAGTGTATATGCTCGCTTTCGTAGTATTCGCTGACATCATTTTTTTCTCTGCGCGGGGGCACTCCGTAATTACCGAGTATAGGATAGGTCGTAACCAATATCTGACCTTCATAAGACGGGTCGGTAAGACTCTCGGGATATCCGGTCATAGCCGTATTGAAAACGACCTCACCGGCAACCGACTCTTCGTAGCCAAAAGACTTTCCTTCAAAAACAGTTCCGTCTTCGAGTACGAGGACGGCCTTTCTTGTTTGTCGCATACGATAGAAATAAATACTTTAAAAACATTGACAAAACTCAGGCTTTCTATCGTGAAAACCATGCAAAGTTAGTATTTTTTCTTCAATTGCTATCGTGCTGCTACATTTTTTTGAGAATTACTTACATTTTTCAACAATGCAGATTACCGGCATCATACAGGGAAAGTAAAATAGACCCTGCATCCTGAAGTATAGTCGGGATCTATCGTCACATCACCGCCGATAAACCTCGCAGCCTCACGACATATGGCAAGTCCGAGTCCCGCACCCTGCTTGAAGCCGTCAAGTTTGGTAAAACGCTCAAATACGGCCTCGTGTTTATCATTCGGTATACCGGGGCCTGTGTCGCTGACAGTAATACGGACAGTGCGATTGTCATGCATCATGCCGCATCTTAGCATCACCACTCCCTCGTCGGTAAACTTAAACGCGTTATGAAGCAGGTTGGACACTACAACCAGTATGACGTTCTTATACGACATGACAAGATGCTCGTTTTCCCACGGAACAAACCTGTATTCCACATCGGCATTACGCTTGTACTCGCTCTGCAGAAAAGCCTGCTCACAAAGAGCATTGACCGAAATCTCCTTTTTCTCAAGCTGAAGACCGGTATCATGATTGGCCAGCTGCATCACGTCATCTATTATTTTCAACAGATCATAGCTATTGGCGGTTATTATCTCGGAGTACTTGTTAAAAGACGGGTCTTCGGAACGAGCCACAATCTGGGCAAACCCGACTATAGCGTTAAGCGGTGTACGCACTTCGTGGTTTATGTCCTGTATAAACAATGACTTCATACGGCTCGCATCCTCCGCCTGCTCTTTGGCAATCTGCAATTTCTCACGCTGAACAAGCAATGCGTCCTTCAGTTTATTTATACGATACATATAACGCAACGTCAGCGCGAAAGCAAGTATTATAACGAGCAATATCAGTGCCGAGGCTATAACCTGATACTTGTATTGTGACCAGAATGACAACGGACGGTTGATAAGCTCATAGCCGGCCGGAAGCTCATCGAGAGCGATGCCACGGTCAATCACGCGCTCATAATCAAATACATAATGCGACGGTATGATATTTATTTTCTTCTCATAGCCGGCCACAGAGTCAAGATAGTCAAAACATGCACCGGCAAGATCGCCGCCCACGACTTTATATTCGGGCACATATCCGCCGAAAGCCCAGTGCCCCAGACCGATCGTAGACAAGGATATGACAGGAATATCGGGATTAGCCTCACGCAAAACGTAGGTCGTACTTCCAAGCGCGTAGTCATTGGTTTTGTCGACTCGCCATGTACCACAGAATATGGCAGAATGCCGCGACAGCATGCCTACCTGCTTGTTTGCGTCGAAGAATGTCTGCACCCGGCCGTCCATATACTCGAATTTATAATCGGGATAATATCTGGCATTGGCTTTTATCCATGCGAGCATGTTAAGACCACCGAACGAGTTGTCGGTAAGAAACATTATCCAGTCCACTTCAGGGAAGTAACGACGCACGAGGCCGACATTATTGTCAAGATCATACTCATACGCATATCCTCCCACAATATTAAAATCAGAAAAGTCGGCCATGATGTCCTTTGACTCGGGCAGCCATCTGTCAAGCTTCACGGTATCGGAAGGCAACGTTATTATGTTGCGGCTCACCATACCGCACATAGCCGGCATGCGCTTTATATTTTCATCGTCCTGCGACAGAAAGGCGCTCCACGCCTCCTGCCCCAGAAGCACCACCACATCAGGAGTATCATCGCCGGAATACTTTGCAAGAATATCGCTCATACGCGTCTTCCACTCGGGAGCTTCGTTAAGATGCAGGCTGTTTATACTCTCTACCGCAATGTAAGCCGAAGGGTCACGGTCACGGCTCATACTGATGAATTCAGAGAGATTCTGCGATGTCGAACGAGTATCGGGATTGTATGATGTCACGACAAGTATATGGCGTCCGGTCTGCAGTCTATCTGTCTGCGGGAAAGCCACAAAACATGTCATCAGAGCCACAACCGTGGCACAAATCTTAACAACTGTCTTCACGTGATGAATTGAAAATTACGTTACTGGCACTACAATTTAACACAACATATATATCCTTAGCAAAGTTACTCATAATATCCGGTACATTAAAAAATTTCCGCATGAAGAAACAGTTACAATCTTCATGCGGAACATACAATCTTTAGAATCTTATGCTATATTAATTTAACGGCTTACGTCGAAACCTCTGCGACGCAATGCGTCGAGCGTATTGTAAGACATAGCCTCACGGTAATAGTCAATTATATGCGACGCCCAATCATTGTCAGATTTTGCGCCTGATCTTACCGCATTATACTCGGTAATGGTCTTGTCATAATCAAGCAGGTCGTTCACAAGACTTCCCTCACGGTAATGATTTTTAAATATAACCAGCTCTCGGGGCTGTTTGGGCTTCATGTCGGGCATCTCCCGCGGAACTCCGATAGCAAGACCGCATACTACAAATACGAGTTCAGGCAGCTTCATAAGACGAGCAAGCGCTTCGGGGGCAGCCGTACGTGCATATCCGATGGGACACGTGCCAAGGCCCGAAGCTTCGGCAGCGGTAAGGGCGCTCATCATGGCAAGCGTGGCGTCGACCACTCCCACGATGACCCCGTCGGCAGTCTGAGCAAAGCCCGGCACATCGATGGACTTGGCTTCAGCTATGGTCTTGATTTTGTTATAATCTATGCAGAACAATAAAAATCTACGGCAGGTCTTGATCTGTTTCTGTCCGGTAAGCTCATAAATCTTTTCCTTTGTCGGCTGATCGTCAATATCGATTACAGAAAACTGCTGACCGTTATAACTTGTCGGTGTATTACGGATAGCCTCATATATGAAGTCCATTGTCTCCTCGGAAACAGGCTCCCTTTCGTAACGCCTTATACTGCGTCGTTCAAGCAATGTTGATTTAACATCTTTCATAATAGTATAATGTGATCTTTTACATATTTGAAGTAACGTATCGGCATAAAAACACTCAAACGGTCGGTTTTGTTTACCGGAAAGATGCTTTTTCCCATTCAACACACTACCGTATCCATAAAATCCTTATCGAACATGTCTTTTGATATGGCTTTGGCACGGACCTTGGCCTTATATGCATATATAGTATTGATTGAATAGCACAGAAAATCGGCAATATAGTTGCAATCATCTATTCCCAGCCTGAAAAAGGCATATATACGCAGTTCGGTGGGCAGTTTGCAATCAGTGGGTTCGGGATAGCGCTCCTCCTCGCGAAGCAGGCTGTTAAGACGCTCTATAAAGTCAGGATAGAGCCCGAGAAAAGCCTTGTCAAATATCGACAGGACTTCCCTGCGTTGCTCTTCTATAATCCTGCCCGAACGGGTGTAGTCATACAGCTGTTCCACCTGATTGGCCGAAATCTTACGTCCTACAAGGCGGCAAAGACTGTTAAGGCGTCGCGAAGTGGACACACATAATTCGAGGAAGTTTTTAACATAGGCCAAACGCGCCCTGTCGGCACCCTCGGCTTTATGGCGTTCGGCTTTCAACCGGCGCAGTCCATAGCGATAACGCAACAGCTCAACGCATATCACAGCCATCAACGCCAGCGATATGCCCGCGATAATCCACACAAGCCGCTCATTATGACGCATCTTTTCGTTGTAACTCCGATCCATCAGCGACATTGACTTCAACATAACATGGGCATCGGCGTGAGTGGCACCCAATGTAGCGTTTTCCAATGCGGCCGACATATAACCGTGGGCACGGTCTATATCGCCCGACTCATAAAGCGAGTGGCCTACACGCTGAAGAGCCGTACCCTGAGGCATGACACATTTAAGCTGCGATATAGCGGCCCTGACAAGATAGTACAGCTGCTCACGATTACGTCCTTTTCTACCATAAGCTTCCGCTATAACAATTGAAAGCGATGCAAAATCCGGGTCTTTCTCTTCTATACGTTCCAATACCTCCACTCCGGCGGTATAAGCCGCCACATAATTTCCGAGATCAAAATAATTCATGGCCTCGGCAACTTCATATTCACAATCTCCGGCATTAAAATAAAGCATATATTTACGGCGGGCGTCAACGGCAAGCGTCTTATATCTGTCAGATATCTCCGGCACCTCAAAATAGCGCCGGGCAATCTGTGCATATATATTCTGGCTTGCTTTAAGGTACTCACTCCGCATGGCCTCCGGTATTGCATCTATATTATAATAAGCCAACGCGTCCACAGCCTCTTTTATAAAACCTCGAGAGGGCAATAATGTGAGAAAGCCGAAAAGAAGGCGGCACTCGGCAGTATCGTCAGGTTCTATACTTTTGCCTATGGCCTTGCGGGTATAAATTATGGCCGAATCAGGATAAAGATATCTACACAGCCGGCTCATCTCCACGTAATCGCGACGCATGACCGAGTCCCGCGACGCCATGACATGACGCATACTGTCAACCCTTGATATACCTGCACGGCAACTACGGGCAAAATTTAACACTTCGGCATCAAGCCGCATAAGCTGCTCGTCAATATGGCTATCGTCAACCACCAGCGGCAACTTCACAGCCGAAGCCCGAGTTTCAGGCACAGCGGCCAATATGCACCAAAGGCATATGCCAATCTTCAATAATACATTCACAGGATAAGGTTTTTATATGTCAGGGTCAGGCGATATGCCCGATCATCATTACATCTCGTTCAAAATTGTCACGGTCCACAGCTCTGTTCTTAAGACGGTTGCGATAAGCATAGATGGTGTGTACCGAATAGTTAAGCACCTGCGCTATGCGTGTGCTCTCCTCAACTCCGAGCCGCATAAACGCAAGTATGCGCAGATCGGTATTGAGGAGCTCGCCCTCCTTAAGCACTATCTGCGCGTCAGAACGCATAAGGCCGTTGACCTCGTCGACAAATGTGGGATATATATGAAGGAAAGCCCGGTCAAAGGTGTCATAGAACTCCTGACTCTGTTCTTCAACAAACTTTCCCGACTTGGTCATCTTATACAATTCATCGGTATGTCCGGTTGATATCTTTCTCGCGGCTATTTTACAGAATTGATTGAGCTTGTTCATGTATATGGTACACAGGTTCAGGAACTGGCTCATATACATCTCCTTGATATGATTGGCGCCGGCAAGTACATGTTGTAGTTCTTTCATCATCCTCATTTCAGCACGCAACTTAAACAACGCCACGACAAGAGCCACCATAAGCAGCGCCATAAAACCAATTGCAATATAAAGCCATCGCCGGTTTTCGGCAAGCACCTCGCGATGCGCGTCAGCTATCACCGGCAAGGCTTCGGATGTCTGCAACATTCTCATCGAGGCGTTGCAGTCGACGGCATAGTGCATCGCCACATCCAAGTACTCATATGCTTTTGTTATCTCATGCCGGTCATACAACGCCATGCCCAGTTCCTGCAATGACACCACCTCACGTGTAGCCGATTTGATATCGGATACCGCCGACCGGGCAAGATAATACAGCTGCTCGTCGGCATTGCCCCTCGACTCGGCTATACGGCCCAATATACTCGATGCCCGCGCCGCCACATTAGTATCATGAGGCACCCTGTCAAGCAACTCAAGCAATACAGCTTTAGCCTCGGAAGGGTGTCCTGTAAGAAAAAAGTATTCTCCTTGATTCAAAAGATACCTGTCAGAGGTCACAGGAAGGAGCTCCAGCAGTATGCGCTGTTGCTCTATCGACTTGTCAAGCCAATATTTGTATTCATCAGGGTAATTTATAAAAAACGACGACTGATAGCTATATAGCTGACGCCCGGCTTCAAGTGCCGCCATGCGGAGTGCAGGCTCAAGGCTGTCGACAGGTATTTCCTCATATTCGTTGACTGCTTTTGTTCCTAAACCGACCAAAGGCAATCCGGCGATACGCTTCAGCTTGAACTTCATGGCCATGTCACGATCTCCGAAATCAAGTGCAAGCGCCTCGCCACGGCTGTAATTGACAAGCGCCGAGTCGGTAAGATAACCGCTGTACAAGTCGCCAAGCTCCATTATATATGACAAAGTCATAGGGTCGACCCGGTCGCGACAGGAGCCCACAATCGAAGTGAGCGAGTCAATGCACGCTTCGCGCCGCGACAGGTACACACCTCGCCGCGACATCTCGACATCCAGAGTGTCAAGCATCACCGATGCGGTACGGGCATCTATTTTCACATTGCCCCAAGCAGCCGGCGAAACAATAGCCAGCGCCATGACCGGAATAAGAAGCAGACCTATGATTTTTTGCATGCAAGAAAAGTTATCGGCTTGTAAATATAGTAATTAATACTGTATCTGCGCTCAATTTATGCATTATTTATCATTAATTTAAAACAAATGTAACCCAGACAGCGATAATCGACAAAAACAGCACAATATTTGGTCGTATTTTCCTATATTTGCATCCTAAACAATGACAGACATGGCCGACATTAACGAAGACATATCCATAAACCGGGCCGCGCTCGGTGCCTACATAGACCACATAGCGGTGTTTGACAGGCTTGAAGAAATCAAACCGTTGTCATTACCGGTCAAGGTTGACTTCATATTGTCAATACTATGTGAACACGGCACACTTACCATTGACTACGACTCCACTTCATGCCATCTTACCGAGCGGTCACTGATGGTGATGCGTCCCGGACATACACTTAAGTCCTACTCGGCATCGTCCGATTTTAAGGGGCATATGATAGTAGTGAGCACAAAACTCCTCGGCAACACAATACCGGCGCTATCGAAAGTCATACCGTGTCTTGTGCAGTTCAAAGATAATCCGGCCATAAAACTCACGCCGGAAGAGGTAGCCGGACAGACCGGACTAAGAGCTCTGCTACGCAACAAAACCTCGGTCAAGAATCATCCTTATTGCGACGACGTAGTACGTTCACTTCTTGAAGCCATGTTTTACGAGACGCTCGGGCTATACTCTACCTACACCCCCTCGCTCAGCAACCCGATATCAATGAAACGCCGCGACGAACTCCTATACCGCTTCATCCAAGCGGTAGAAAAGCATTACGCCACAGAGCGTTCTGTAGCTTTTTATGCCGATATGCTATGTGTGACGCCCAAGCACCTGTCGGCCACCATAAAGGAGACAAGCGGCCGCACAGCCGGCGAGTGGATAGACTCTTACGTCATAATCGAAGCCAAGACACTGCTGCGCAACACCGGACTCACCATACAGGAAGTAAGCGCCAAACTTAATTTCAGCAACCAGTCGTTTTTCGGCAAATACTTCAAGCACATCACCGGCATATCGCCACGGCGCTACCGAAGTTCGCTGGAGCCCTGAACGCTTGCGTGAATTATATAATTATTGTAACTTTGTGAGTTGAAAATCAATAAATGCGATGCTAAAAATAAAGCGGCTATATCTGTTTATGCTGCAGAGCTTTCTGCCTCTGTTTCTGATGACATTCTTCATATGTCTCTTCATAGTCCTGATGCAGTTTCTGTGGCGCTACATTGACGACCTTGTAGGCAAGGGACTGGAAATGAGCGTAATCGGTGAGCTGTTTTTTTATGCCGCCCTCACCATGGTGCCTATGGCACTGCCGCTGGCTGTGCTGCTGGCCTCGCTCATGACATTCGGCAATCTCGGCGAGCAGTTTGAGCTCACCGCCATGAAAGCCTCGGGAGTATCGCTCATAAAATCCATGCGCCCGCTTATTGTGCTTATGGTATTTGTGGCCATAGGCGCGTTTTTCTTCCAGAACAACGTACTGCCTATAGCGCAGACCAAAATGTGGACCCTGCTCTACTCGATGCGTCAGAAGTCGCCCGAGCTCGACATTCCCGAAGGGGTGTTCTACGACCAGATACCGGGATTCAATCTTTTTGTAAAAGAGAAAGATCAGGAAACAGGTGTGCTGCGCGAACTCCTTATATATAATGTGAACCGCGGTTCAGACAACGCCACCATCATATACGCCGACTCCGGCAAGATGAGCATGACCGATGACAAAAGCCATCTGTTTCTGAAACTATGGAACGGTGAACAGTTTGAAAACTTACGCGAGCAGACCGGCATATCCACCTCCAATGTGCCGTATAGACGGGAGTCGTTTGATGACAAGGAAGTGCTTATAAAATTTGACGCCAATTTCAACCGCATGGACGAAAGCGGCATGCGCAACCAGTATGTAGGCAAAAATATCGACGAACTTCAGGCAACTATCGACTCAGTCAACATACGCGTCGACAGCATAGGCGACGTATATGGCAAAGCCATAAAAGAGATGCCCTACTTCGGCATACAATATTACACCTCGGAATATACCGACAGCGGCCGCGTAACGATGAAACAACCGGAGATAGCGCTTGCCGCCCCGGTCAACGTCGACTCCATATTCCGCGGCAGCAATCCGTCGCTTACAAAGTCATATCTGAATCAGGCCCTGACCAAGGCCCGGCGCATACATCAGGACTACGAGTTCAAGTCGCTTGCCATGAACGACGACCGCCGTACCATAAGGCGCCACTCGATCGAGCTTGTCAAGAAGTTTACACTCTCGGTGGCGTGCCTCGTATTTTTCTTCATAGGAGCACCGCTCGGGGCCATAATACGCAAAGGAGGCCTCGGCATGCCGCTTGTCATATCGGTATTTCTTTTTATCATATATTATATAATCGACAACTCGGGCTACAAGATGGCGCGCGAAGGTCATATCGAAGTATGGGAAGGCATGTGGCTGTCGACATTTGTCCTGCTGCCGTTAGGCATATTCTTCACCTACAAGGCCGTCAACGACTCCGCAGTGTTCAACAAAGACGCCTACGTCAACTTCTTCCGCCGTATATTCGGCAAGAGCGAGACTCGACATCTCGAAGTCAAAGAAGTGGTCATGAACGAGGTGGAGCTGCCGGTGGCTTTTGAACGCATCGACGCACTGTCGGCAAAGTGCGCAGCATTCGCAGAGCGGTATAAAGCGCCCATGTCATATATAAAATACTGGACCGAGGGCTACGACAAGACCGAGATAAAAGACATAATGAGCCGGCTTGAACAGACAGTCGACTATATGTCCAATTCCCGCAACCGCATAATAATATTGAAGCTCATGGAATTGCCCGTACTCAGAAACCTATGGCTATATAATCCGGCAGGCACAGGTTGGGTGGCATGGGCATTCATAATACTTTTCCCCGTAGGGTTGCCTCTTTACCTGATAGGCCTCAGATGTCAGCGCAAATTCAAAGAAGAACTCGAGCATATCGTCACTACCGACAATGAACTTATAGCGCTTCTGAAGGTTAACACTGATGATATAAACGAATAAGACAAAACACCTGATTTATGGAAGAAATAAAACTGGATTCAATCAACGATGCAATAAACGACTTCAAAGAAGGGAAATTTGTAATTGTGGTGGACGATGAGAGCCGTGAAAACGAAGGCGATCTTATTGTTGCCGCAGAAAAGATAACCCCCGAACAAGTCAACTTCATGTTGAAAAACGCCCGCGGAGTGCTGTGTGTGCCTCTCACCATATCGCGCTGCAAGGAACTGCAACTGCCTCATCAGGTCGACAACAACACCTCGATGCTCGGCACTCCGTTTACGGTGACCGTCGACAAACTCGACGGATGCACCACCGGCGTAAGCATCGAAGACCGCGCCGCCACGATAAGAGCCCTCGCCGACCCGACATCGGTAGCGGAGACTTTTGGCCGGCCCGGACATATAAACCCGTTATACGCACAGGATAAAGGCGTGCTTAAGCGTGCAGGCCACACAGAAGCGGCCGTCGATCTGGCCCGTCTTGCAGGCCTTCAGCCGGCATCGGCTCTGATGGAAATCATGAGTGAAGACGGCTCTATGGCGCGCCTGCCCGAATTGCGCCGCCTTGCCGACGAATGGGGTCTAAGACTCATATCCATAAAGGACCTTATCTCTTACCGGCTGTCAATGGAGTCGCTTGTCGAGCAGGGTGTCGAAGTAGACATGCCGACAAAATACGGACACTTCCGGCTCATACCGTTTCGTCAGACCAGCAACGGTCTTGAACACATAGCCATAATAAAAGGCGACATAAAGGGCTCCGACGATCCGGCTCTCGTGCGCGTACACTCTTCATGCGCTACCGGCGACATATTCGGGTCACATAGATGCGACTGCGGCGACCAGCTCCACAAAGCGCTCGAAATGATAGAGAAAGAGGGACGCGGCGCAGTCATATATCTGAATCAGGAGGGACGCGGAATAGGCCTGATGGAAAAAATGAGAGCATACAAGCTTCAGGAAGGCGGCATGGACACCGTAGATGCCAACATATGCCTCGGGCATCTTGCCGACGAACGCGACTACGGCGTTGGCGCACAGATACTCCGCGCCATAGGCATAAAGAAAATGCGGCTCATGACCAATAATCCGGTAAAGCGTGTAGGTCTTGAAGCGTACGGACTCGAGATTACAGAAAATGTGCCCATCGAAGTAAAGCCTAACGTATACAATCTACGTTATATGCGCACTAAAAAAGAGCGCATGGGACACGACCTCCACATGTGATACTTATTTAACTTTTTACAACACTTTTCGGTGGTGTAGCCGATTTTTCACGCCAAAACTTCGTTTATTTACTTAATTTTACTTAATTTTGCCAAACATTAACCAACCTAAGTAATATTTAGAATATGAAAAAGTTATTTGTTTTAGCAGTTGTCGCAGTTATGGCACTTGGTGCTTCTGCACAGAATTGGTATGTAGGCGGAGCTTTCGGTTACGCACACCAGACAGTAGAAACCGACATTGACGGAACCAATGTAGAAGTAAAATCGGACATATTCACCATCGCTCCCGAATTGGGCTACAACATCAATGAGACTTGGGCTATCGGCGCCACCCTCAACTACACTTGGGCAAAGGACGCATACAATCGCTTTTCAATCAGCCCCTATGCACGTTACACATTCTTCCGTACCGACAACAATCTCATAAGCCTCTTCGTTGACGGCGGAGCCGGCCTCGGTTACCTCAAGCCCGATGAAGGCGACTCTAAATGCACTTGGGAAATCGGCTTCAAGCCGGGTTTCGCAGTGAACCTCAACGAGAAGTTCAGCCTCGTGGCTCATGTAGGTTTCTTGGGTTATCAGGATCTTAAAGAAGCCGGCAAGACATATGGAGTCAGTCTCAGCGGCAATGACATAACATTCGGCTTCTACTACAATTTCTAAAATAAGCGTTTAGAAATTTAAGTTTGTTAAATACAACGAGGGCGTCATAAACCGATGACGCCCTCGTGTGTTATTATATACAGTGTACAAAAACAAAGTGACAAATTGTCAACCGACATGTCATCTAATCGTTTTGGCACAGTATATGCTATATTAAACACACGGAGACATGACAAACATAATCCAAAATCATATAACTAACAATATTAAACAACAATCACTATGACAATCAAACCATTAGCTGACAGAGTGTTGATCAAGCCCACTCCTGCTGAGGAAAAGACCCTTTCGGGCATCATCATCCCCGACTCCGCAAAAGAGAAACCCTTGCGCGGCACAGTGCTCGCCGTAGGCAACGGCACCAAGGACGAAGAGATGATTGTTAAGGAAAACGACATCGTGATGTTTGGCAAATATGCCGGAACCGAAATAGAGATTGACGGTGAGAAACTTCTCATCATGCGTCAATCTGACATTCTGGCTGTCGTAAACGAATAAAAACAAAAGCTTCATATTAAAACTATGGCAAAAGAAATTAAATTTGACATCAAAGCCCGCGAAGAGCTTAAAAAAGGCGTTGACGCTCTTGCCGACGCTGTCAAAGTGACACTCGGCCCCAAAGGTCGCAACGTGATTATCGAAAAGAAATTCGGCGCACCCCACATCACCAAAGATGGCGTATCGGTAGCCCGGGAGGTAGAACTCGAGGACGCATTCCAGAACATGGGCGCGCAACTCGTCAAGGAGGTCGCATCAAAGACCGGTGATGACGCCGGCGACGGTACGACCACAGCCACCGTACTCGCACAGGCCATAATAAACGTGGGCCTCAAGAATGTAGCGGCCGGCGCCAACCCGATGGACATCAAGCGCGGTATCGACAAAGCCGTAGCTGCTGTAGTGGCACACATCAAGAGTCAGGCCGAAGAGGTAGGCGACGACCTGAAGAAAATCGAAGATGTAGCCCGCGTATCGGCAAACAACGATGCAGAGATAGGCAAACTCATAGCCGAAGCGATGCGTAAAGTCAAAAAAGAGGGTGTCATCACCGTTGACGAAGCCAAAGGCACCGAGACCACAGTCGACATAGTGGAGGGCATGCAGTTTGACCGCGGCTACATATCGCCTTACTTCGTGACCAATACAGAAAAAATGGAGTGCGATATGGACCATCCCTATGTACTCATCTATGACAAAAAGATATCTTCGCTCAAGGAGATGCTCCCCATCCTCGAAGCCACCGCACAGAGCGGCCGTCCGCTGCTCATCATAGCGGAAGATGTAGATCAGGAAGCTCTCGCCACCCTTGTGGTGAACCGTCTGCGCGGCTCGTTGAAGATATGTGCAGTCAAAGCCCCCGGTTTCGGCGACCGCCGCAAAGAGATGCTCGAGGATATCGCCGTTCTTACCGGCGGTGTAGTCATATCGCAGGAAAAGGGCATGACCCTCGAAGGAGCATCAATAGACATGCTCGGACAAGCGGAGACCATCACAGTCAATAAGGAAAATACCACAATCGTCAACGGCGCCGGAGCTAAAGAGGCCATCGCACAGCGCGTGGCCCAGATCAAAGCCCAGATCGAGACCACCACAAGCGACTACGACAAGGAGAAACTTCAGGAACGTCTCGCAAAACTCGCAGGCGGTGTTGCCGTACTCCATATCGGCGCACCTTCGGAAGTGGAGATGAAAGAAAAGAAAGACCGCGTTGACGACGCCCTCAGCGCTACACGCGCAGCCATCGCCGAAGGCATTGTGCCGGGTGGAGGCGTTGCATACATCCGTGCCATCGAGAGCCTTGATGACATATGCGGCGACAACGACGACGAGTGCACCGGCGTTGCCATCATCAAGCGCGCCATCGAAGAGCCGCTCCGTCAGATTGTAGCCAATGCCGGCCTTGAAGGAGCCGTTGTCATACAGAAAATCAAGGAAGGCACAGGCGACTACGGTTATAACGCCCGCACCGGCGAATATGAGCATCTGTTTGCAACAGGTGTCATCGACCCGGCCAAGGTAACCCGTGTGGCACTCGAAAATGCCGCTTCAATAGCAGGCATGTTCCTCACCACAGAGTGCGTCATCGCCGACAAGAAAGAAGACAACCCCGCACCCGCAATGCCCGCAGGCGGCATGGGTGGCATGGGCGGCATGATGTAATAAAAAACTCATATCGTATATCATACAGGATGCGGCTCGTGTCGCATCCTGTTTTTCTTTATACTTTTCTTTACGCGACCGGAATAAATATTACGCCGATTGATTATCTTTGTAATCTAAAATAAAGCCCTATGGACTCTGCCAGACAACGAATTTTGCATCTGCGGGAAGAACTCAACCGCCACAATCATAATTATTATGTGCTGAACGCTCCCGAAATTTCGGACATGGACTTCGACTTCATGATGAAAGAACTCGAAGAGCTTGAAAAAGAGCATCCCGAGTTTGACGACCCATATTCGCCGACACACAGAGTAGGCAGCGACATCAACAAAGCTTTTACCCAGATTGCCCACAAACGCCCCATGCTTTCGCTCGGCAACACCTATTCGATCGAAGAGGTCAACGACTTCGTAAGGCGCGCCAAAGACGGCCTCATGGGTGAAGACTTCAAGATTGTGGGCGAAATGAAGTACGACGGCACATCAATATCGCTTACATATGAGCATGGACGGCTGGTAAGAGCTGTAACTCGCGGTGACGGACAGCAGGGCGACGTAGTGACAGACAACGTAATAACCATAAAAAGCATACCGCTTCAGCTTCAAGGCAGCGGATGGCCCGATGAATTTGAGATACGCGGCGAGATATTGCTTCCGTGGAAAGAATTTGACCGACTGAATGCCGAACGCGAGTTTAACGAGGAGCCTCTGTTTGCCAATCCGCGCAATGCAGCATCCGGAACCCTCAAGATGCAGAACTCGGCCGAAGTGGCAAAACGCGGACTCGACGCCATACTATATTTTATGCTTGGCGACAATCTGCCCTATGACAACCACTATGACAATATGAAAGCCGCCGCTTCATGGGGCTTCAAAGTATCGCCAGAAATGACGCTGCTCGATGACATGGAAGCGGTGGACCGCTACATAGAATACTGGGACACAGCCCGCAAGGAACTCCCCGTAGCGACCGACGGACTTGTATTCAAGATAAACAGCCGCAGACAGCAGCTCAATCTTGGCTTTACAGCAAAGTCGCCCCGGTGGGCCATAGCCTACAAATTCAAGGCAGAGCGCGCGCTGACAAAATTGCGGTTTGTATCATTTGAAGTAGGACGCACAGGCGTGGTGACGCCCGTGGCCAATCTTGAACCCGTACTCCTGTCAGGCACTGTCGTAAAGCGTGCGTCACTGCACAACGAAGACATAATACGCACTCTCGACATTCATGACCATGACATGCTCTATGTTGAAAAAGGAGGCGAGATAATACCCAAAATAACAGACGTGGACAAAAACTCGCGCGCACCCGGCTCCGAACCGGTAGAGTTTGTCAAAAACTGTCCGGTATGCGGAACCCCTCTGATAAGAATCGAAGGCGAGGCGGCTTGGATATGCCCCAATAAATCGGGATGCCCGCCGCAGATATGCGGACGCATAGAGCACTACGTAGGACGCCGCATGATGAATATTGACGGCATCGGCGAAGAAATGGTCGTTGAACTGTACAATAACGGATGGGTCAGAAATCCGGCCGACCTGTATACACTCGAAGTACATGCCGAAGCCATGAAAATGCTGCCCGGCATAGGTCCACGCACCGTAAACCGCATTCTCGAAGGAGTAGAGGCCTCAAAGGAGGTGCCTTTTGAACGAGTGCTTTATGCCTTGTCAATACCGTATGTAGGCGAGACCGGAGCAAAAAAACTGGCAAGAGCCATGAAGTCGATAGACCGCATAATGGAAGCAAGCGTCGATGAACTTACAGCCATAGAGGATATAGGACCGCGCATTGCCGAAAGTATAATATCATATTTCAGCGTTCAAGAAAACCGAAATATTGTCAGACGGCTGAAAGACGCGGGAGTTAACATGTCGGTACCGGAAAATGTCGATGCAGACCGGTCTGACCTCCTTGCCGGCAAAACAATAGTCATCAGCGGCACATTCAGCAAGCACTCGCGTGACGAGTACAAAGAACTGATAGAAAACAACGGAGGCAAAAACAGCGGCTCCATATCTAAAAAAACCGACTATGTACTCGCCGGAGAGAACATGGGTCCGGCCAAACTCGAAAAAGCTAAGTCGCTCGGCATCCCCGTCATTGACGAAGATACATTCTTAATAATGATAGAAAAACAATCATAGTATGACACCTGACGAAAAACTGAAAATAGAAGAGCGGGCTGTGACACTGCTCAAAACAGTATTTGATCCGGAAATACCGGTCGACATATACAATCTCGGCCTGATATACCGCATCGAAGTGGACGATGACACCAACCTCAATGTAGACATGACATTGACAGCCCCTAATTGTCCGGCCGCCGACTTCCTCGTTGAAGACGCGCGCATAAAGCTCGAAAGCATCGAAGGCATAAAAAACGTGAACATAAACATCGTTTTTGAACCCGAATGGAATAAAGACATGATGAGCGAAGAGGCCAAACTCGATCTCGGCTTCCTGTAAAACGATATTCCCAATGGCCCGAAAATACACATACTTCATATCGGACATGCACCTCGGTGCCACATATCTTAAAAATCCGCTCGAATACGAGAAACGGGTCGTTGACTGGCTGATGTCAGTCAAGGATGAAGCCAAAGCCATATACATGCTTGGCGACATACTCGACTATTGGTACGAGTATCGCACTGTTGTTCCGCGGGGCTACGTAAGATTTTTCGGAGCACTGGCCACGCTCGCCGACGAGGGCGTAAAGATATACTGGTTTATCGGCAATCACGACATATGGCTGTTTGACTATTTGCGCGACGAGATAGGACTCACGGTCATAGACGGCTACAGCGAGGTCACTATAGAAGGCAAAAAATTCTTTCTGTCA
The DNA here is from genome assembly GCF_008728965.1 of Heminiphilus faecis. Classification (GTDB taxonomy): domain Bacteria; phylum Bacteroidota; class Bacteroidia; order Bacteroidales; family Muribaculaceae; genus Muribaculum; species Muribaculum faecis. The sequence continues at coordinate 21,071 of NZ_VSMC01000031.1, forward strand.
CATGGCGACGGCGTAGGTCGGCTCAAACCGGCTTTCAGAATGATGCGTGCCATTTTTCGAAATAAAATATGCCAAAAGCTATATTCGGCAATCCATCCGCGCTGGACAATACCCTTTGCCCTCAACTGGTCATCGCACAGCCGCAATTTCAGCGAAGAGACACCACTGTGGAACGGTCCTGAAAATGAAGCGCTCATAGAGTTTGCCAAGGAGTATCGCACAACCCACCCCGACATCGATTATTTTATATTCGGACACAGGCATGTGCTGGTCGATTATAACATCGCGGACGACTGCCACGTCGTAATTCTCGGCGACTGGATACATCATTTTTCTTATGCCCGATATGACGGCAACTGCGTAAAACTCGGCAGATTTGTATCATAAAAATACAACAGAGTATCATTTTAACTATTTTTCACAATTAACATATTTCAAAACGAAACATGTTATAACATTATATAACAATACTTTATCAGCACAAGTGTCTCATTTACATCCATAAAACATGTTTTGTAACATGTTTTTTCCTTTGGCTGGTCAATAAAAAAGGATGACCTTTGTGGCACAAACCTAAAACAATCTTTTTTACCTTAGAAATTGTACCTATTGGAAACCCATAAAAAGGAGCTTAGAGATAAGCTCCTTTTTATTTTATTAAATAAACCATAATCATTATTTTTGCATAAATGAAGCATCGTAATATACATAACATCATCGTAGCGGCAGGAAGCGGCACTCGCTTTGGCTCCGGCTGTCCCAAACAATTTCAGCCACTTGCCGGTCGCCCGGTACTCATGCATACTATCGACAGAATGCGGCAGGCCCTCCCCGGCAGCAGCATACTGCTCGTGCTTGGTGAGCCGCACCTGAAACTGTGGCACATGCTGTGTGACAAGTTCGGGTTCTGCTCCCCGACAATAATCGCAGGCGGCTCCACACGCTGGCAATCGGTTAAAAATGCTATAGACACGATAAAACTATCACCGGAAGAGGAAGGCATAATAACCGTACACGACGGCGCACGTCCGCTTATCGACTCGGCTCTTGTAGCCAGAATTATCGACGGGCTTCAACTGGCTTCCGGCTCGATACCGGCCACACCGGTTACAGACTCGCTCAGGATACTTGAAAACGACGGCTCCTCGCACCCGATAGACCGAAGCATCATAAGGGCCGTACAGACACCGCAGGCGTTTGACGCCCGCAAACTAATCAAAGCATACAGCCTGCCATACAAGGACAGCTTCACCGATGACGCATCGGTAATGGCTGCCGCAGGCTACACAGACATCGCGCTGGTCGACGGCAGCCTATCAAATATAAAGATAACCATGCCGGCCGATATCGACATAGCAGCTATCTACATGGCACATGAGACGTCTACGCTCGCTTGACATAAAATATCTTCACGGCGTAGGGCCCAAGCGTGCCGAGTTGCTCAACAAAGAACTCGGCATAAGTTCTTATCGCGACCTGCTTTACCACTTCCCTACCCGATATGTCGACCGATCCAAATTTTACAGCATATCGGGATTCACAGGCGACATGCCGTCGGTTCAGGTCAAAGGGCGGTTTCTAACCATGTCGATACAGGGAGAAGGCGCAAAGACACGGCTTGTAGGCGTATTCACCGACGGCACCACCACAATGGAAGTCGTATGGTTTCGACGCATAAAGCAACTGCGCGACAGCTACCACACCGGCAACGAGTATATCGTATTCGGTAAACCGGAAGAATTCAACGGCCGCTGGAGCATGGTACATCCTGAGATCGACACTCCTGCGGCACCCGGCGCCATGCAGGGTCTACGGGGCGTATATCCTCTTACCGACAAATTGCGCAACCAAGGCATCGGATCACGACAGATATTCACATGGATACAGACAGCCCTTGCGGCATCGCCTTCCATCAGCGAGACTCTGCCACGTAAAGTCACAGAGAGCATGAAACTTATGCCTCTGCGTGAGGCCCTCGCCAACATACACAATCCACAGTCGCTGGAAGCTCTCAACAATGCCAAGTTCAGGCTGAAACTGGAAGAGTTGCTGTATCTGCAGCTAAATATATTAAGGTACGCGCGCAGACGCAACGCTTCGCTTTCCGGCTTCCGCTTTCCGCGTATAGGCGATTATTTCAACCGCTTCTACCATGAACAGATGCCCTTCGAGTTAACCGGCGCTCAAAAAAGAGTGATCAAAGAGATAAGAGCCGACATGACGACAGGCCGACAGATGAACAGGCTGTTGCAGGGCGACGTAGGCAGCGGAAAGACTTTGGTAGGACTACTGTGCATGCTCATAGCTCTCGACAACGACACACAGGCATGTATGATGGCACCGACCGAAATCCTCGCAACCCAACACTTCGAGACACTGTACAAACTTGCCGCACCTATAGGCATAAACATAAAACTCCTTACCGGTTCCACATCAAAGAAAAACCGCGAGATAATACACCGTCAGCTTGCCGACGGCTCACTGCACATACTCGTAGGCACACATGCCGTGATTGAAGACAATGTTAAATTCAAAAATCTCGGTTTTGTAGTAATTGATGAACAACACCGTTTCGGAGTAGCCCAACGGGCACGCATGTGGAAAAAGAACTCGATTCCGCCACACGTCCTTGTAATGACTGCGACCCCGATACCGCGTACATTGGCAATGACTGTTTACGGCGATCTGAGTGTGTCGGTAATCGACGAGCTGCCTCCGGGACGCAAACCCATAACGACACTTCTGCGCTACGACGACAATCGGCGTCCGGTATACCAAGCCATCGGACGACAGCTGAAAGAGGGACGACAGATATATATCGTATATCCTTTGATAAAGGAGAACGAAAAACTTGATCTAAAAAGCCTCGAAGACGGATATGAGTATATTCAGGAGCTCTTCCCGCAGTATAGAGTATGCCACGTGCACGGCAAGATGAAACCCGCCGAAAAGGATTTTCAGATGCAATTATTTGCATCCGGACAGGCACACATCATGGTAGCCACAACTGTCATCGAGGTTGGAGTGAATGTGCCGAACGCCTCGGTAATGCTTATTGAAAACGCAGAACGCTTCGGCCTTTCGCAGTTACACCAATTAAGAGGCCGAGTCGGCCGAGGCGCCGACCAAAGCTACTGTATACTTATGACGCACCATAAGATAACCAAAGAGACACGCCGACGGCTTGAAATAATGACTTCGACCACCGACGGCTTTGTCGTGGCAGAGGCCGACCTTAAAATGAGAGGACCGGGCGACATAGAAGGCACTATGCAGAGCGGAATACCTTTCGAGCTTCACATCGCCGACCTATCGACCGACGGCAGAATAGTAAGTCTTGCTCGCGATAAGGCAAACGAAATTCTCGATGAAGACCCCGAGCTGACCAACCCCGATAATGCGGTAATAAAAAATGAACTTGCTCTACTTGATAACAGAATAGTCGATTGGTCAAGAATAAGCTGATATAGTTTTAGTTAAATTACCTGCCTTTTAAAATACATATTTTAACAAATATTTACTCTGCGCAACAATGTCAAACCCCACGTTGTTCAAAACATGTTGTTAAACATATTACAGCGCAAACACCTATAAAACAATCAACTACGCAGCGCATTTAATTCCTGCAAATTATTTTTCACACTTTTTGTTTTGAATTTCCATTAATGATCCAAATGGTTTTTGTATATTTGAGCTACAGACGAGAACAACGTTAAAATCATTAAAATTGCGAAATGGAGCAAACCTTAGTTATAATAAAACCATCTGCCGTACATCGTGGTCTCATAGGTGACATCATCAGCCGCTTTCAGAATAAAGGTCTTACAATAACAGGACTAAAAATGATGCAGCTTGATGAAGAGATTCTGCGTGAGCACTACTCGCACCTTACAGAAAAGCCGTTTTTCCCTTCTTTATTGGAGTCGATGATGGCTACTCCTGTCTTAGTTATGTGCCTCGAAGGAATAGATGCTGTAGAAGTAGTAAGGTTGATGACCGGCGCCACTAACGGCCGCAAAGCACTTCCCGGCACCATACGCGGCGACTTATCCATGAGCGGACAGGAAAATATAGTCCACGCTTCCGACAGCGTTGAAAACGGCCGTATTGAATTGGCCCGTTTCTTCAAGCCGGGAGAAATATTCTCCTATCGCCCCGCGAATTTAAGATTTTATTACGCTCCCGACGAAATCTAATTAATCTGACAAAGACAAAACCAATGCGATTTAATATCACCAAATTAGCTACTGCAGCCGCATTAACCTTAGTAACGACATTTTCAGCATTTGCTCAAACGACTTACGACCGCCGTCCGGCACAGCATAACGCAGAACACAAGGACCTGCTTGCTTACCAGACAAACATCAACGAACAGATAAAACTTAAAGAGACCCTCGACTATATGGACAACATCTTCAGCGAAGAAGAAGAGCCTGAAGAGGACATATATGTAGAAGGTTGGGACAGCCAAGCGGTAAACTGCTATACTAACGCCGTAGTACCCGACACAAAGGTCATAGATGTAAGTAATTTCTGCATGCCTACCATGGGCTATGTCACATCGCCTTACGGTTACCGTCGCCGTTTCCGCCGCATGCACAAAGGCATAGACCTCAAGGTGCAGATAGGCGACACCATACGCGCAGCATTTGACGGCAAAGTAAGACTGACCCGCAATCAAGGACGCAGAAAAGGTTATGGCCTCTACGTGATTGTACGTCATTCCAACGGCCTTGAGACCGTATACGGACACCTGTCGAAATTTCTCGTATCGCCTGACCAATACGTAAAAGCCGGCGACCCCATAGCCTTGGGTGGCAACACAGGACGCTCAACCGGGCCGCACCTTCATTTCGAAACCCGCTATATGGGATACGCCATCAATCCGGCCGCCATCTTTGACTTCGAGAACAAAACGACCCACACTGACGAATTTACGTTTAACAAAAGTAGTTATAAAGATGCCCGTGACTACTCTCCGGCAAAAAAGCGTAAAACCTCAAGCAAGGCTCTCGCTTCGTCAAAGTCAAAAGCCGCGACAGTCAAGGTAAGAAAAGGCGACAGCCTGTCAAAGATAGCAAAAGCCAACGGTACTACCGTCGATAAACTATGCAGACTAAACGGCATAAATCGAAATACGACTTTGTCGGTGGGAAAATCACTGAAAGTAAGATAAAACGTTTTTGCTTCATAAATAAAATAATAAAGAAAGAATACGGTCGCCGAATAAGCGACCGTATTCTTTTACATCAACCTTAAATTTGAGCTGCAAAACCCAGTTGAAGTGTTAAATATACCGCAGATTGACATGGGCGCCGGCAGTACGGCGCCAGCATATCCGGACGGCTATACAAGAGGCCATGCGGATCGCAGCCGGACGCCGTCGTACCAGCATCCCTGCCAACCTTATCGCCGTTGATCAACCGTGTTTTTACATTGCTTCATAAATTAGGTGTACCTTTGCAGATAAAAAATAGAATATGATTACTTCAGACGAAATAGAAAATATCTTGGAAGGAAAGGGCATAAAACCCACGACTAACCGCATACTCATATTAAGAGAACTGATGAAAGCGACTCACCCTGTGAGCCTTGCGGATTTTGAGGCTCTGTTGGGTTTTTCTATGGACAAAGCAAGTATTTTCAGGGTACTTGAACTATTCTCCGAGAAGGAAGTCGTTCACGTGATAGAAGACGGAAGTCGCTCTCTAAAATATGAGTTGTGTCACAGCGGAAGATACCATACAATATCAGATCAGCATGTCCATTTCTATTGTTTGAAGTGTAAGGAAACGTATTGTTTCGAGAGCGTAAGTGTGCCTTTGGTAAAGATACCCGAAGGATTTTCACCATCTTCTATAAATTATATGATAAAGGGCATCTGCCCTAAATGCCTGAAATAATCACGCGTTTTCATCTTTCCACCCCAAAGTGGCAGTGTCAAAATTGAGTTTTACCGCGCACCGCTTTTTACATTGCTTCTAAAATACTGTATGGGCACGCTGTCTGACAACCGATGTTGATATCGGCCCATTCTTTTTTAACACCGATGTTGATAAATAAAACGTCGTTAACTTTTGTAATGTGACCATAAGTTTTTAACTTTGTAATGTGAATTCGGTAAACAAGCACATAGAATACCTTATACTTCGTCACGATTGTGTGGTAATACCGGGCATTGGCGCTCTAATAGCCTGCCACGCCCCGGCATACATCGACAAGGAACTTGGATGCATATTCCCTCCCAAGAGGAACATAACGTTCAATCCCAACATCAATCACAACGACGGACTGCTTGCCACATCCATGGCTCGCCGCGGATGTCTGACTTATGACAATGCCGTGACGCTCATGAATGAGGAGATTGATCTGATGCGACACCAGATTGAGGCACATGGAGAATACGCCGTAGGCCGACTCGGCGCATTACACCGCAACACCGAAGGCACACTGATTTTCGAGCCGTTTGCATCAACTCTTATATCGCCACGCTTATGCGGACTGAAGCCCGTCAAAGCGACTCCTATCGCCATTGAGAAGCCGGAAAGTTTGACAACGGAAAACGTGATAGCCTCAGCCGAAAACAGCCGACTGTCATTCAAAGGCGTATTCAAGATAGCGGCATCCATAATACTGCTTGTTGGGCTCGGCATCACGATATCGACTCCGGTCATAGAGAATGCCCCCGACTTTGCCGGAATTGCCACGACACGGACCGCACCTAAAACAGAACCACTGTTTGTCAACGACATAAATCCAGACATACAATTAACAATTGCGCTTCCCGACCCGGAAACAGCAAGCGCCACTGTAGAAAAAAAAGAGGATAAACCGCAAAAGGAAGCCATCTTGCGCCGCAGCAGTTCAGACATATACTTCCTTATCATAGCATCACTGCCGACAAGAGAGAAAGCGGCCGAATTCATAGCGATGAACAAAAACGGCAACGACATGGACATTCTGGAATCAGGAGGACGTTACAGAATATATATATCCTCCGGAAACACCTATGCCGAAGCTCAAGCACCTATTGCCGGCACCGAATATGCCGCCACTTACCCTGACGCATGGGTTTGCCGTCGGGACTAATTCGATAACACAATACCCGACAAGGGTTTAATACAATCCTACAGACTATGACCGATTTTCATGATCTTATTGTGAATCGCCGCAGTATACGCAAGTATACCGCCGATGAAGTTTCAGCCGAAGACGTAAAAACGCTTATGGAGGCAGCCTTGATGGCTCCGACATCAAAAAGCAGCCGTCCGTGGCAGTTTGTACTTGTTGAGGATTCCGCCAAACTCGAAGCATTAAGCAAATGCAAGGAGCACGGAGCCGGTCCGATAGCAGGATGCGCCCTTGCCATAATAGTAGCGGCCGATGTCGAAAAATCAGATCCATGGATAGAGGACGCGTCAATAGCAGCCACATACATACAGCTGCAGGCCGCCGACCTCGGGCTCGGATCATGCTGGATACAAGTAAGAGGACGCTACACAGTCAACGACCTCGAGTCGGAGACATATGTCCAGAACCTGCTGGAAATGCCCGATACGATAGTTCCGGTATGCATCATAACGATAGGCCGTAAAGCAGAGGAGCGCAAGCCGCAAGCTGTCGAAAAACTACAATGGGAGAAAGTACACATCGGCACATGGACCGAACGCTAAGCAAAACTCCGGAACGAAACACGACGAGAGCCGTAATACTCGGAGCAGGCAATGTAGCCACACATCTGGCCACATCCTTAAGCCGGCATATAACCGTAGCACAGATATACAACCATCATATCGGCCACGCCAAAGAACTGGCAGAAGCAACAGGCGCATGCGCTACCGATGACTTGTCAAAACTCACGGACGACGCCGACATATATATAATATCGGTAAAAGACGACGCCATAATGCCGCTGGCATCCGCGCTCGGTCATCGAAAAGGGCTCTGGGTACACACTTCAGGCTCCGTGCCGATGAGCGCGCTGCAACCGATTACAGAAACATACGGTGTGCTGTATCCGATGCAGACATTTTCAAAATCGGTGCCTGTAGATATGAGCAAAGTACCTATATTCATCGAAGGCAGCACCGATGCGACACAACAAAGAATATCCAGCATAGCATCACTGATATCACCAAACGTATACACGGCTACGAGCGAGCAGCGTGCACTGCTTCATGTGGCTGCGGTATTTGCATGTAATTTCACCAACTACCTCTGGGGACATTGCGCGGACATACTGAAACGTTCGGGACTCGGCCTCGATATAATGAAACCGCTCATAGAAGCCACTCTCGAAAAGGCCATGACAGCAGGTCCGAAAGACGGACAGACAGGGCCGGCCCGACGCAACGACAGAGCCGTCATAGAAAAACACCTGTCAATGCTTGACGGTGAAGCAAAAGATATATACGCACAATTGTCAAAATACATAATTGACAAATATTCCGACCCACAATGAGCAAGATAAACTACGACCTCTCCAAGATAAAAGGCATAGCCTTTGACGTAGACGGCGTGCTTTCGCCCTCCACAATACCGCTGGACATATCGGGAAAGCCGTCACGCATGGTAAACATAAAAGACGGATATGCCCTTCAGCTCGCAGTAAAACACGGCTACAAAATAGCCATAATATCGGGTGGCGACTGCGACGCGGTAAGAGTGCGTTTTGCCGCTCTCGGCATTAAGGACATCTTCATGAAATGCGACATCAAAATAAACTTTCTGCGAGAATGGATGGAAATCCACGGACTCTCAGAAGAAGAGACAGCATTCGTTGGCGACGACATACCTGACTTCGAGCCTATGAAACACGTAGGACTTGCAGTAGCGCCCAAAGACGCGGCTGCTGAAATCAAAGCTATAGCCACCTATATCTCTCCCGTTAACGGAGGTTACGGAGTGGCCCGCGACCTGCTTGAAGAGATTATGAAAGCCCAAGACAACTGGATGAGTTCGGCAAAAGCATTCGGATGGTAAAGACTTACATATGGCAACAAACCCTCTAAACAATCTAAACCGATACGACATTCTGCTTGCAAGCCATTCACCGCGACGCCGCGAACTCCTTCAGATGATCGGCATAGACTTCAGCATAGCAGCAACCATCGACGTAGACGAAAGCTATCCGGATGATATGCCGGCTCATGACGTGGCACCCTTTCTCTCCGATAAAAAAGCGGAAGCCTATCGGGCCGTAATGCTGCCGGACCAGCTCATAATAACAGCCGACACTGTTGTTATCAACAAGGGCACCGTGTTAGGCAAACCACATTCAGAGGAAAACGCGCATGAAATGCTAAGGGAGCTTTCAGGTCACACGCATGAAGTAGTGACCGGCGTAACCATATCGACAATCAAAAAGCATGTAACATTGAGCGCCTGCACAAAAGTTGAGTTCGCCGACCTCACGTCAGATGAGATCGATTTCTATGTGACTCGCTACAGACCGCTTGACAAAGCCGGAGCCTACGGCATACAGGAATGGATAGGAGCCATAGGAATAAAAAACATCGAGGGAAGCTATTACAACGTCATGGGACTTCCGGTACATCGACTTTACACAGAACTACTGAAGTTCTGACAACGACGGACCGGCCTCTACCGTAAAATAGAATCCGCCCGAGGTCGAAGGGGTCAGCTCCAAGACTCCCGACTTCAACCGACCCGCTTCCACGACAGGAGGCATCCCCTCCGGCTCTGCCATCGAAACCCTGAATATACCCGTCGAAGCCTGATGCAGATACCTTTCTTGCCAAAGCATAGCCACGACACCCATAGTCATACGCAGGTTAAGTTCAATGCATGGAGCTATCATGCCGTCATCTGTCACGAGCATATCCACACCAAAATATCCTTCATAACAATCGGCCACAAGCGTGCCGAGCAAACGCACAAGTGCTTCAGCCACAGAATGCAGTTCATCACGCGATGCTCCCGCATCCACTATCATGTCCTCAAGCACAGACCTGCAAGCCATTATATTGCCGCCGTATGCATCGCCCAAGGAGTTGAAAAACAAAGAATATCCGCACATTGTCACCCTACCGTTTTCAGAATAGAACAACATTGCGAAATCACGCTTCTTATTCAAAGCCTTCTCAACCGTCACCGAACCCTGTCGACGTAAAATACCAGAAATGCGCCGCTCGACAGACGAAGTCATACTATCAACGGCAAATACACCGCGACCGCTACTTGACCATGGCGCTTTGACATATACAGGTCCCCACTCACGCATGCACTCAGCCACTTCCGAAACCGACGCCACCTCTCTCGGCACAGGAGGCAGCTTAATATCAAGCATATCCGAAAGCTTTAACATTATCTCTGCCGAAGTCCGTCTATGGCTCAGCATCCGCATCCGCTCCACCCGTCCGTCATCAATGGCCGAGGCTCCGGCAGACCGAAGGATACGACAAGCATCATGCGACCAGCCCCACGGAGCACCGGCAACACCGCAACAACTGTCAACCGGAGTCACATCCAAAGCAAAAAGGCGGCGCATCCGGTCAACCCAGCCTTTGTCAGCCAGCGGTGCATAGACCAGATCACCTGCATCAGCATACCACATAGGCAACAAAGCACCGTCGTCATGCAGCCTGCGAACAAGCGGCGACATTGTGACCCGACAGCGCCCGTAAGCAAGCGACACGTCATTTTCCGGATTAAAAAGATGTATTTTCATCAAACACAAATTTAACAAAAAAACGCCCAATCCTACATATTATTCATTGACAATAGACCGCATTTTGATTATCTTTACGCAAAACTTCAAAATGAAAGTATTACTGATTGACTTCGAGTATTCCCGCTTATGCAGCGACATAACAAACCTGCTGATAGCCCAAAACCACGAATGCATAACTGCATTAGCGCTGCCTACATCCGTCATACCGGCTATAAAAATAGGCAACAGCGCCGACCGCAAGCTTCACAGAATATTGGCCGGCATAAGCGACAGCATGCACTTACATTCGGCCCGCGCCACATACAATCTACTGTCACGCATACCCACACAAGCTCCCGACATAGTGCACATATTAAACATAAAAGAATATTATCTGAACCTGCCATTGCTTTCAGAAATATTGACCCGCTTCCACATACCCACAGTAATGACTGTAGCAAATCCAGATACACTTTACAAAAACCCAAACGCCATAATAAAAAGGACAAAACACAACTTGCGCACAATAGAGGCACTGCTATACGCGTGGGATACCTTAAATATTGTCGTTGAAAACCGAGTATATTCAGAACACCCGATACTTGTCGACAAACCCGTCTATATAATAGACAGCACATCGACCGACAGACAAAACCACTATCTGTCATTGTATGAAAACCTTTCATAAACATCAAAGGCCACTCTCACGAGTGACCTCTATTCATTCTTGGGGATAATGACCAAGTTTAATTAACCTAAAACAACATCTATCAAAAAACACTTCAATCATCATAAAAACCAACTATCGGGTCAATCCGAAATTCCGGTGCATGGAATTTCTGAAAAGTGTTAAATTTGGGGTATGAAAACAACAGATGCAATATGGATGTGCCTTCCCGAAGGGATGGATGAACTGTTTGAGATGGTTCGGTTC